>CAZPDP010000028.1:0-41851 GCA_964585385.1 uncultured Bacteroidales bacterium | reverse complement strand
ATTTACATATCGCTCTTTCAGAGCTCATGAAAAGGTTTCGCTTCAATAAACAGGGTTTCACTTCGTTTCACCCTGTCTTTTTACAATTCAGGACTTTGTCCTTTTGGCTGCTTCCGAGCCTTTAAGATGTAACAGCACAGGGCGGAATGAAATGAAGCCCTGTGCGCAGGAATGTACCGATAAGCCTGAGGGCTGAAAGCCCGGCTATGTAATTAATCCCAAACATACCGTTCATCATATTTTACCAGATATCGCTCAAAAAATGCTCTTAACTCCTCCTTATAGGTTAATTTTTTATGGTGTTCGGGTTGTTTAATAATATAATTCCTTACAACTGGAACCTTCGATGAACTTACACTAAATACAGCATATCCATCTTGCCACTTGAAATTGCTTATTCCTTTAGTTTTTAACCATCTGGAGGTTTTAGCTTTCACCTTTAATACTAATTGTGCAATTGTTATTGTCCTTGGTAATGTGCACAAAATATGGATATGACTTTGGTTAGCATATAATTCCTCTGTAAAAGAGTTTTCTTTAGCTAGAATACTTACAATAATTGCCTGTAATTCTTTTCTGTATTTCTCTTTAATAATTGACTTGTTGTATTTTGTTGAAAATATTAAATGTATATATACTTTAGCTAATGATTGTGGCATAATCTCTTTATTTATGCTGAATTGATTTAAAAATCGTTATTTCATAACTTGTAAATTGTTTCGCTTCAATAAACAGTGTTTCACTGCGTTTCACCCTGTCTTTTTACAATTCAGGACTTCGCCCTTTTGGCCGCTTCCAAGCCTTTAAGATGTAACAGCACAGGGCGGAATGAAATGGAGCCCTGTGCGCAAGAATGTACCGATAAGCCGGAGGGCTGAAAGCCCGGTTATGTGTTATACCCAAAACTCCCCTTCGGGAATATTCACTAACTCCTTGTACAATTCATAATTTTGTTTCCATTTCTCCATATCCAGGCCGGCGCAGAAGGATTTGTTTTCATCAAGGTCACTATGCTGGAGGATCTGAATATTTTGAAACTGCCTTTCCAGTTTATTAACGAGGTGAAGGGAACTATTCAATTGTTCTTCAGAAAAATTACCTGTATTTCCTATCAGGCAAATACCCACAGATTTGTAATTATGTCCTCTCACATGAGCCCCCACTTCCGAATTTTTTACCACCGGGTCGTTATCCAGGGGACGACCTGTTTCAATATGCCCATTGTAATCGGGATGATATACAGTATTAGTTATCCAGCCGTTCAGGATAACATAATGGTACCCAATACCGCTCCATCCTCTTTCCTGTACATGCCACCTGGAAATCAGAGCTGCATTTCCAAAGGATGAGGCTGAACAATGCAGAATAATTTTTACCATTGGATTTTTTCTTTAATCTTGTTACGAATGTCTTTTGTCATAGCTTCCCCGGTAGGATCGCTTTTTTGTTTCTTGCTTCCGGTTATTGAAGATATCCACGCATTACGTGTACCTCTTTTTTCAGCGGAACGTCCAATGCTGTAAATACCCAGGACACCGCCCCAGGCCCAGAGGAAAGTGTTAAAAATTTTATCTGAACTGGCAAGCAGGGTTTTTAGTTGTTCGCCATTATCAGCCACAGCTTCAAGAATGAGGTGACGCAAGCCAACAACCTCAAGCAAGATAAATATCAGGCCAACATAGACTACCGTTGGACGGGCTCTTTTGGTGTATTTATCGCCCTGGTTGAGCTCAGCCAGTAATACTTCCTTCTTAGCATCCAGCTCCTTGCGAATGGTCTGTTCAATTTCAGCTTCTCTCTTTTGGGTCAGGCGCTCTACTTCAAGTATAAAGTTGTTCTGACTTTTTTGAAAATCAGACTGCAACTTGAACAACTCTTCTTTGATTTTTGCCTTTTCGTCCTTGGTTTGCACAAAGCGATCTACCGTGTCGGCTACCGATTCAATAAGATTATTACCGGAATCGGACAGAAAACCTTTGATTTTTGATAAGAATCCAGTCATGGTTTAGCTTTTTTACGATTAATTGTTGATGTAAAGTAGAACGGTTAAAGGTAAATAAATTTTTGGAAAACTATGTGATTGATTTTAGGTAATAACCTGAGTTCGATTTAAAGACAAACGCTCAACATTCTGGTATTCAGATAGCCCCCGCCTTTAGGTGGGGGTTCGTCTATAATATAGTGTGCTAGTGATTTTTGATAATTTTGTAATTTAATTTACAAAATCATCAAAAATCTTTACACTGAGCCTTTTACAACCCCGGCTTAAAAGCCGGGGCTATCTGAATACCAGCAACATACAAGCTTATCTTATATCGAGTTCACGTGTAATACGTTGAGTGGTTATGATAACGGAGTAATTGCTCATTTCTCGTTCTTCTACTGTTAAATTGTTGGATAGCCGCTAATGCGCGAATGATATTATTATTCCTTCCACAGCTTGCTTCAAATGGCATTCTGAAACGAATCACTCCAACTCCAGTTTGAAAAACCTTGCATCTTCAACGGTGTTTTCATTAAATCGCTCGGTTTCAGTAAATCCGAATTGCTGGTACAGGTGTATGGCAGTATTCATTGCAGGGAGGGTATCGAGATAAATTCGTTTATAGCCCATGTCTCTGGCTTTTTGGATCAGTTTCTCCAGGAGTTCTTTGCTTAGTCCAAGCCCCTGGTATTCAAACTTGATATACATTCTTTTCAACTCTGCGGATTCTTTGTCTAGTTTTCTGAGAGCTCCACAACCAATGGCTTCTTTTTTATTGTATAGAATAAGGAGAGCCCCGTCAGAACTTAAGTATGTTTGACGAATATTATCAATATCGTTTTCCTTTTCATTGAATTCATAGTCAATACGGAGGTGATCAAAATATTCAGCGAAGAGCTTTTTAGCTTCGCTGATTTCTTTATCTGTTTTTGCGGCCTTTATATCATATTGACCTTCCATAGTGATTATAATCATTCTGGTCCTTTTCATCTATTTAACGCAAGAGATGAAAAAAAAGTTGTATTCCCTTGATAACCGTTACCTATTAGCTTATAAAAACCCCGAATACTTATACGAAAAACATGAAAAAAACCTGTCTTCGTGAGCGTAAATGGCTCAATTTGGTTTAAAATCAAACCAAAGACAGGTATTTTGCCGTTCTTTTATTCATCCCTCAATGCTTGAGCAGGATTTGTCCTGGCAGCCGATACGGCTCTGTATATAATGGTTAAGAATGCAATAATTACCGCCAGAATAACTGCTATTAGGAAATAGTACCAGCTTAATGAGATTTTATAAGCAAAATTATTCAACCACTGGCCCATGTAATGATAGGCAACAGGTATACCTATCAGACTGGCAATTAATACAAGCATAATGAATTCTTTACTTATTACCGCAACAATCTTTTTCACATCCGAGCCAAATACCTTTCGAATGGCGATTTCTTTTGTTTTTTGGTTTACTACAAAAGATATAAGTCCGAATAAACCCAGGCAACTGATAAAAATGCACAACGAGGCAAAGATTCCAAAAATTTTGGTGGTATTGATCTCATTTGAATAGATTTGTTCGTACCGTTCATTCATAAAATATCCGTCAAATGGGGTGGACGGGAACAAGCTACTCCATTTGTCTTTTATTGCATTCACACTACTTTGCAAATCTATAGTATTCAGCTTTATGTTAACCTGACCAAACCTTTCGGGTCTGTACCAATAGGCAGCAGGTTCTATAGGTGAACGCAACGAATAATAATTATAATCCTGTATTACGCCTATCACTGTATAATTTGTTGAATCGCTCCATTTGGGACGGAACTGTTTACCAATGGGATTATCCCAACCGAGTTTTTGCACTGCTATCTCATTCAAAATGAGCCCCTGGTATTTGTCCATAGCATATTCATCACTGAAATTCCTTCCTTGTATAATTTTAATGTCCATGAGAGGCAGGTATTCAGGATCAAAATATCCAAAACGGGTCATGAGTTTAGCTTCAGACGAATCCACAGCAAAAATGGCTCCCTGGGAACCGCTTACACCAGTTGGAGAAGAGGTAGCGCTGATGGCTTTAATATCCGCCTGGTTTTTCAATTCGCTGATTAACAGTTCAGTATTTTTTATCCGTTTATCATCTGGGAATCTCAGTGGAATTGTATATACCGCTTCATCGTTATAGCCTTTGTCCTGTTTCTGAAAAAACCGAACCTGGCTGATAGCAATAATTGTTGCTATAATGATAATAATAGAAACTGAAAACTGTGTTATAACCAAGGTTTTACGTAGTATTACGGATTTACTCTTTCCCCTGGAGGATCGAAAACCACTGAAAATAACGGTGGGTCTAAATCCTGACATATAGAGGGCAGGATATAAACCTGAAATAAAACCTACAACAATCATTGTGCCGATAAGACCGAGGGAAAACAATGGATTACCAATGCTCATCGTAAGTTCCAGGCCCAGTATCTGGTTTACAACGGGCAGAAAAAGGGATATGCCTCCCAGAGCAAGAATAGCTGAAATTATAACAATAACGAACGATTCTCCAAGCAATTGATAAATTATTTTTTGCTTGTTCGCTCCTACTACCTTCCGAACGCCTACTTCTTTGGATCTCCTCAGTGCAAGAGAGGTGGCAAGATTAATGTAATTGATACAAGCAACAATCAGTATTAATAAGGCAATTGCTGAAAAAATATAGACCTGGTTGATGTCACCCTGTTGATAATTATATATCTGGAATTTTATATGTCCCGATTTCAGGTGGATATCTTTCATTGGCTGAATGTAAAGGGGCAAAGGACTGCCCCAGCTTTCACTAACATATTTTTCAGAAAATTCAGGTAGTTTATCTTCCAATTGACTTTTATCCCTGCTGGACTGAAGTTCAAGGTATGTGTCAACCGAATTGCTTCCCCAGTTTCTGAGGGATTCATACCTTTGAGCAATAGTTTTAAACGGCATTAAGGCTTTAAAATATACTGTACTGTTTTCGGGATAATCTTCCATGATCCCTTTGACTATGAAAGTTTCGTCTGTTACAGTAAGCATATTGTCCATAGCTTTTTCCGGGCTGCCAAAATATTTGCGTGCTAATTTTTCACTGAGAATGATTGAATTTAATTCTTTCAGTGCAGTCTTTTTATCACCCATCAATAGATTGACATTAAGCATATCAAATACAGTGGAATCAGCGAAAGCAAACCAGTTCTCATTAAAGCTTTTGTCCTCATACCGAACTGTTCGCCCATGTGTACACATGATACGCATAGTGCTTTTAATTTCCGGGTACTCTCTTTGCAATGCTTCAGCCATTGGGCCCATAGTTACCGCTACATGCTGCTCTCCCACACCCGGTTCAGTCTGAATTTCAACCAACCGGTACTTATTCTCAATATTGTCAATATGTTTGTTGAAACTGAGTTCGTATTGTATGTAAAGCAGAATAATCATGAAACTTGCAATTCCTATGGAAAGGCCTAGAATATTGAGGACAGAGAACGAAACATGCCTTCTGATGTTTCTGATGGCTATTAACATATAATTCTTAAACATGAGCTGGGTTGTTAAAGGTTTTTCATTGTCAGCAATTTATGAATAATGCAGGTTAGTAAAAGGACGGGAAAAAATCTGTTTTGATGCAGTTTTTGGAAAAAAAATTTGAAGATAACCGCTAAATTCCAGAACATGGTTGATGTTTATCTATAACTTTCTTTGTGGTAAAAATCAGAATCCCACTAAGACTCTAAAACTCAATGGTACATAAAGGAAGCAACTTTATACTAATAATCAAGCATATATTAGAGTTTCACCAAAATAATTTATTTAAATTCTTACCTTTCAATATATAATTAACGCATGCCATTGCTATATTGCGTTATAATTTATATCTTGAACATTCTAAACTAAAAGAGGATACATTATGTACACTGCAATTATTCTGGTTCTTATAGGCATTAGTGTTTGGTTTTTCTACGTGGGAATACAAAAGAAAAAAAGAGGCCGGCTCATTACCGGCGGTGTAATTATTGCCCTGACGGCAGCCTTTTTCTGGTTTATGGGATTTTGGGGCGATAAGCTCTGGTTTGATGCCATTGGTTATGGCGATCGTTTCTGGGTTGAGATACTGACCAAGGCGACTCTGCTGATTATAGGAGCAGGTCTGGCCACATTGCTTGTACATCTCCTTACCCGTTCAATTGCTAAAGAAAGTATATTTTATAAATACCTTGCACTCATTATTGCAGTAATTTATGGTGCTTCTTGGGGAACATCCAACTGGGAAGTGGTTTTGAAGTATTTCAACAGCGTGGAATCAGGCGTGTTTGAACCCATTCTCAATAAAGATGCTTCTTTTTACATGTTTATCCTGCCGTTTTACCACCAGTTGGTTAGTTTTTTGATGGTGTTGTCTATCATATCAGGTATTGCAGTCTTGCTTGGAATATATACCAATGAGGAGAAAATTTCCGGGAAAAGTTTTGAAATTACTTATGGTATAAAAGAAGGTCGATCCCTTATTTATGCGGGAACAATTTTTTTCCTTGCCCTGGCTTTTGAAAAATATCTGGATCGATATGATTTGCTTTTCTCTGATTGGGGTGTTGTTTCTGGTCCCGGCTGGACCGACGCTCATATCCGGATGCCGGGTTATACTATTTCAGCCATTCTTACATTCATCATAGCAATCATTTTTGCTTTCCCTGCTACACGGAAAAGGTTACTGAGGCTTTACCAGAAAACACAGATGAAAGCTCTGCATTTGATGCCTGCTGTTGTTGGAACTTTATTCGGGGCTATTCTGGTGGTATGGTTGATTGTACTTTCTTTTCTGCCGGGTATTTTCCAGTGGTTGAAAGTAGAACCCAATGAAATCACAATGGAGAAACCCTATATTGCCAATAATATTGAATTTACCCGGTATGGCTTTGATTTGAAGGATATGGCTGAAAAGGAATATCCTGTTTCCGAAACTTTTACGAAGCAAACGGTGGAACAGAATATAAGCATGTTTGATAATATCCGGCTATGGGATTGGAGGGCTTTGGATGAGGTTTACAAGCAATTCCAGGAAATAAGACTCTATTATGAGTTTGATGACGTAGATATTGACCGGTACACCATTGACTCTTCCTATCAACAGGTAATGGTTTCTGCCAGGGAAATGCAAATATCCAATCTGCCAGCACAGAGTAAGACTTTTGTGAACAGACGTTTCAAATATACCCACGGATACGGAATAACCCTTACCAAAGTGAATGAATTTACTGAAAATGGATTGCCCAATCTTTTGATTAAAGATATCCCGCCTAAGAGTGCTTATCCGGAACTTGAGGTTAAAGAGCCAAGAATCTATTATGGTGAGCTTACACAATCTCATGTTATTGCAAATTCCGCAACGGAAGAATTTGATTACCCGAGTGGGGACAAAAATGTATATACCAAATACCATGGAAATGGTGGAGTGCAAATCTCTAATTCGTGGAGGAAGTTTCTGTTTGGATGGAAATTTGACGGAACCCGGCTCTTTTTCTCAAGTTACCCAACGGATAGCAGCCGGATATTGTTTAACCGAGCAATCAAGGAGAGAATTAACAAGGTCGCACCGTTTTTGGAATTCGATGAAGATGCGTATATCGTGCTTGCGGATGGGAAGCTTTACTGGATTGTGGATGCCTATACCACTTCAACTTCGTTCCCCTACAGTGAACATTACAACTCTACTGAGGTCATTGAATATAAGGAAGGGAATACTAAAAGAGAATTGGTCAATAAAGTGGCACCTCACCTTCATGGCGTCAACTACTTACGTAACTCAGTGAAAGTGGTTGTGGATGCTTACACTGGTTCCGTCGAACTTTATACCTATGAAGAGGATGATCCCATTGTCAGGGTATGGCAGAATATTTTTCCCGATATGTTTAAGCCAGGAGAGGAGATGCCAGAAGCATTAAAAAAACATGTCCGCTATCCGGTGGATAGGATGATGGTGCAGGGGCAGGTTTATGCCAAGTATCATATGACTGATCCGACTGTTTTTTACAACCAGGAGGACCTTTGGATAAGAGCTACAGAGAAATATTACAACACAATCAAGCCGGTGGATCCCTATTATGTAATCTGGGAACGCCCTGAAAGCAATGAACCCGAATTTGTGCTTATGCAGCCTTTCACTCCGAAGAACAGACAAGTACTGATAGGTTGGATTGCTGGCATGTGTGATGGTAAGAACTATGGAGATTTTCTGGCATACAAATTTCCAAAAGAGAAACGAATACTGGGTCCGCAACAGGTTGAAACCAAAATCGACCAGGACTCCTACCTCTCTGGTCAGCTTTCGCTTTGGGATCAACGCGGTTCAAAGGTAATTCGGGGTAATGTATTGGCTATCCCGGTGGGAGAGACTATGATTTATGTTGAACCGATTTATCTGCAATCAGAAACTGCTGCTTATCCGGAATTGCGGCTCGTAGCCATTATGCATAACGACAAACTCAGCTATGCAGAAAGCTTTGATGAGGCCCTAAAGGGATTATTCGGAGAAGCCCCTGCCAAGCAAGCCGTGGGAGAGGCAGGCAAGGAAGCACCTGTAATGAATCAGCAGGAACTCATCAATGCAGCTAATAATGCCCTGAATAACTACCTGGAGTCGACAGGACAAGGCAATTTCGACCAGGCAGCCAAAGCGCTTAAGGATCTGAAAGATGCATTGGATAAATTGTCTAAAGGACCTGAAGAGGAGACAGAAGGCTAAATGAAATATATCCGGCAGGGAACAAGGTCGGTTTTTAGTGAAGAATCAGAATATCATAATAGTTTTGATCAATAAACCTCTTTTGTTCAGGGTTCATCATTTCTTTATTACTATTGGTTTGTAAAAACTAACCTGTATTATTCGGGCTAAAAGCTTTTTTTCTTGTTTAATTACTGTTATTTTAATAACAAGCTGGTAGCTAGCAGCTAATGTTTAGAACAATTCTAAATTATAGAATATTTATTAATTTTTTGTTTTACTATTTGGCCGGTTGAATACTATTTGTTTATTTTGGTATTTGAATACTTAAATATACAAATAGAAATTTACAAATGAAAAGAGAGATTATCCATATAGATGAAGAAAAGTGCAACGGATGCGGGCTTTGCATTCCCAATTGCCATGAAGGCGCTTTGCAGCTTATCGACGGTAAGGCCAGACTCATAAGTGATTTAATGTGTGATGGCCTCGGCGCTTGTATCGGTCATTGTCCTATGGGCGCTATAACCATCGAAGAGCGGGAAGCTGCTCCTTACGATGAGGTAAAGGTTATAAAAGATATGATTTCCAAAGGAAAAAATACCATCATTGCCCACCTGAAGCACCTGAAGGATTACAGGGAATTCGGGTTTTTAAAGCAAGGTGTGAGATACCTTAAGGAGCACGAGGATGAACTGGATTTTGATCTCTCAGAGGTTGTTGCCAAAGTACACGGAGAAGGGGATAAAAAGACAGAACCAGCCGTGCATGAAGAAAAACAGAATGATGGCTGTCACAGTGGACACAACCATGGTGAAGGAGGTTGTCCAGGAAGTGCTTCCAGGAGTTTTTCTCCTGAACCAGAGAGTGCTCAGCAAAATGAAGGTCCTGTCTCTTCTCAGCTTGCCCACTGGCCTGTACAGATGCACCTGATTAATCCCGCTTCTGAGCAGTTTAAAGGTGCGGATTTGTTGCTGTCGGCTGATTGTGTGGCCTATGCCATGGGTGATTTTCATCGACAGTATTTGAAGGGAAGAGCCCTTGCAATTGCATGTCCTAAGCTGGACTCCAACAAAGAAGTATACGTACAAAAATTGATTGCTCTCATCAATGAAGCACGAATCAATACACTTACTGTTATGAAAATGGAAGTCCCATGCTGCGGTGGTATCCTCCAGATGTCCCAAATGGCTGTTGAAAATGCTCAGCGAAAAGTGCCCATTAAGGGAATAACAGTTGGTATAAAAGGAGAGATTATTTCAGAAGAATGGTTATAAATTTAAATTGTAGTATAAACTAAAAAAAATCAAATGATTATGGACACTAAGATGTTTTGTTTTCAATGTCAGGAAACCGCTAAGAATACAGGATGCACAATAAAAGGTGTATGCGGCAAAACAGACGAAGAAGCCAATACGATGGACCTTTTGATATATGTAATCAAGGGAATTTCCATCTTTACAAAAATGGCAAGGGAGAAAAAGGTAAATTACGATAAAGAAGCAGTTGACCGTTTTGTCATCGACGGACTGTTTGCAACTATAACAAATGCTAACTTCGATAAAAATGCCATAGTTGAATACGTTAGAAAAGCTCTTGATCATCGGAATAATGTGAGAAAAGCGTTACTGGATGCTGGTGTAGAGATAAACAATGATGAACTGCATGATGCAGCCACATGGCAAGGCTTTACACCGGATGAATTCGACAGGAAAGGTAGAGCGATTGGTGTACTGGACACTGAAAATGAAGATGTAAGGTCACTCAGAGAGCTTATTACATACGGTGTAAAAGGAATTGCTGCTTATGCAGAACACGCTCACAATCTTGATCAGAAGAGCGATGAACTTTATAATTTCATGCAGGATGCCCTGGTTGCTACCACAAACGATAATCTGAGCGTAGACGAGCTTATCAATTGGGTTATGGATACAGGTAAGCATGGCGTTGATATAATGGCTCTGCTTGACAAAGCAAACACAGGAGCATACGGTAATCCCGAGATTACGGAAGTGAATATTGGAGTAGGAGATAGACCAGGCATATTAATCAGCGGGCATGACCTGAAAGATATGGAAGAATTGCTGGAACAAACGAAAGATTCAGGTGTGGATGTTTATACTCACAGTGAAATGCTCCCGGCAAACTATTATCCTGCCTTTAAGAAGTATGATCATTTCATAGGAAACTACGGGAACTCATGGTGGAAGCAGAAAGAAGAGTTCGAATCATTCAACGGTCCGATCCTTTTTACCACAAACTGCATCGTTCCACCATCCAAAAATGCAAGTTACAGGGACAGAATTTATACCACCGGCGCTTCCGGTTTGGAAGGAGCTACTCACATTCCGGAAAGAGAAAACGGCAAGCCAAAGGATTTCTCACAGGTTATAGAACATGCCAAAAAATGTGATCCTCCTGAGGAGATTGAAAATGGTAAGATTGTAGGAGGTTTTGCCCACAACCAGGTAGAACAACTGGCGGATAAAGTTGTGGATGCGGTTAAAAACGGGGCCATTAAGAAATTCTTTGTTATGGCCGGATGCGACGGACGTTTCAAGAGCCGTGAATACTATACCCGTTTTGCCGATGAATTGCCCCAGGATACAGTTATCCTGACTGCCGGCTGTGCCAAGTACCGTTACAATAAGCTGAACCTGGGTGATATTGGCGGAATTCCAAGAGTCCTGGATGCCGGACAATGCAACGATTCCTATTCACTGGCAGTAATTGCATTGAAATTGAAGGAAATTTTTGAACTCAATGACATCAATGAATTACCTATTGAATACAACATTGCCTGGTATGAGCAAAAGGCAGTAATTGTTCTGCTTGCACTGCTATATCTTGGGGTGAAAGACATTAAGCTTGGTCCTACACTCCCTGCTTTCTTATCACCCAATGTTGCTAATGTACTGGTTGATAAGTTCGGAATCAGCGGAATTAATACGGTTGAGGAAGACATGAAAGCCATGTTAGCCTGATGGTAAATATCCTTTAGTGCATTTTTTAGAAATAGTGTCTTCGTGGCAATAAATGAATTCCGCGAAGGCACTTTCATCCATAAATTATCCTGAGTTCGATTTAAAGACGAACGCTCAATATAGCTGGTATTCAGATAGCCCCCGCCTTTAGGTGGGGGTCGTCTATAATAAAGAGCCAGTGATTTTTGATAATTTTGTAAATTAAATTACAAAATTATCAAAAATCTTTACACTGAGCCTTTTACAACCCCGGCTTAAAAGCCGGGGCTATCTGAATACCAGCTATATACAAATTTATCTTATATCGAGTTCACGTTAAATTTGAAAATTGCAATATGAAAACAGTTAAAATATCAGAAGCCGAAGCCAGAAAAAATCCCCATGGTATTGATGCAAGAAAATTATACGATAGTGAGCATGCCATGGCTACCCATATAACATTAAAGCCGGGTGAGCAGCTTAAAAGACATATAACACCTGTAGATGTTTTCTTTTATGTGCTGGAAGGAACCGGAATCATAGAAATAGGGGACGAAAAAAATGAAGTTGAAAAGGATACATTGATAGACAGCCCTGCAAAAATACCACATTGCTGGTATAATGAAAGCGATTCAGATTTACGTGTGCTTGTAGTAAAGGTTCCAAAACCCCAGGAAGCCACCAAAATATTGTAGGTCACATTTAGCATAATGAAGCACCGCATTAACCTCAGAACCGTTCTCCAAGGAAGCCATGAGCTCACTGAAGTTCTTTATTTGCTTTTTTCCCTGGCTATGTGCAGTTCCTGCAAAAAGTGTAATAAGGGCAACAAAAAGAACACCTTTATTCATACAGATACGAATTAATTGCCTGATAATAAGGACTTTACTTTGCCGGCTATTGCTTTTCCTTCTGCTTTGCCTGCCAGTTGTCTTGTAGCAATACCCATTACTTTACCCATGTCAGCCATACTTTTGGCTCCCGTCTCTTCAATAATGCTTTTTATTGCGCTGGTAAGTTCTTCGTCGGTCATAGGCTTCGGGAGATATTCCTGAATGACTTCTGCTTCTTTGGATTCTTTTTCAGCCAGTTCTTTCCTGTTTTGCTGCTCATAAATCTCTGCCGATTCTTTTCTTTGTTTCACAAGCTTTTGAAGGATTTTTATTTCATCCTCTTCTGATATCTCTTTGCTGGCCCCTTTTGCAGTTTTGGCAATGGTGAGTGCGGTTTTTATGGATCGCAAAGTTTCCAACCTGTCTCGATCCTTGTTCTTTAATGCCTTTTTTAGATCTGCTTCAATTTTATTCATTAATCCCATAGCGATTTGTTTTAATTTTTTCCAAGTTACGAAAATATAACTTATATTGGTTATTTCAGTTTCACAGCTGTTCCAAAAGCGAGTATTTCTGAAATACCTTGTGTGATGTTTGATGTGGTAAACCGCACATTTACAATAGCATCTGCATTCAGCTTTTCCGCTTCTTTGATCATTTCTTCGAGGGCATCCTGGCGGGTGCGTGAAAGCAGGTCTGAATATTCAGACACTTTTCCACCTACAAAATTCTTAAAAAATGCCACAATGTCTCTGCCGAAAAACCTGGCTCTTGTTGAGTTGCCACGAACCATTCCAAGGCTTTCGGTAATTTCTTTTCCGTGAATGTACTCTGTTGTAACAATGATCATAAGGCAAAAGTTTAGTCAACATTATCATGCAAATAGGAGTTGTTTTCCTTCAGTTTGGCTTTTTCGTTTTCATCGTCTGAGAGTGTATACCGGCTTATTTTGCTTGTTTTGGAGTACCTGGGGTGTTCAATTTTAATTTTCTTCCGTTTATAAGCCGGTTCATTTTCCAGTGATTCTATGTTTTTGATATTTTTCAGGCTGTTTTCACCCGGTTCACCCGAATGATCCCTGTTTTCTTTTAACCGTTCCATTACCTCTTCTTTATCAAGGGTATAGTGTTCGTCTTCGGTATATGTATCTTCTTTGGCCTTGTTTTTAAGGACAAATTCTTCTTTTTCACGGTCTTTGGTCAAATCAAAATTGATGGTTCGCTGTTTAATCTCGAATTCATCCTGCTCTTCTTTTTGACTATCCTGAGTAACTTTTTGTTTTTGCTGGCCTGAGTAATCATCGAGTGTAACTTTTTTCTTTTTTTGCGATTTTTTTGCATAAAGTTCGGGGATACTGCTGTCAGCAAAACCAGTCGCAACTATTGTAACACTGATGTTTGAGCCAAGGCTTTCCTCTGTGCCTGTCCCCCAGATAATATTCGGGGAGGTTTCTACTTCTTCATAGATATAATCCATGATTTCACTGATTTCATCCATAGTAATTTCTTCCGAACCGGATGTGATATTCAGGAGAATATTCTCTGTGCCCCGTATATCGTTGTCATTCAGGAGAGGGGAGTTCAATGCCTGCTCAATTGCTTTAATCGCCCTGTTTTCTCCTTCGGCTGTGCCTGTTCCCATAATGGCCACACCACTTTCTGTGAGTACTGTCTGGACATCGGCAAAGTCGACATTGATGTAACCGGGCACAGTGATAATTTCGGCAATTCCCTTAGCGGCTGTGGCAAGAACATTGTCCGCGTGGTTGAAAGCTTCGGAAAGCTTCATGTTTCCGCAAATTTCGCGCAACTTCTCGTTGTTTATGACAAGCAGTGAGTCAACGTGTTCGCCAAGTTCATGTATGCCTTCAATAGCCTGGTTCAACCTTTTCGGGCCCTCATACCTAAAGGGGATAGTGACTATAGCCACCGTCAGGATACCCTGTTCTTTAGCTGCTTTGGCTATTACAGGGATGGCCCCGGTGCCTGTTCCACCACCCATGCCAGCGGTAAGGAATACCATTTTAGTGTTATTGCCCAACACTTCCATTACATCATCCAGGTTTTCGATAGCAGCCTGTCTGCCTATTTCAGGTTTATTTCCTGCTCCGCGCCCTTCAGTCAGTGATTCCCCCAGTTGAATTTTGATGGAAACTGAGCTTTTTGAAAGGGCCTGTGCATCGGTATTGCAGACTACAAAATTAACGTCTTTTATGCCTTCGCTAAGCATGTGGTTGATAGCATTTCCACCACCGCCTCCAATACCAATCACCTTTATCATAGAGGAACGATCTATGGGTAGATCAAAATTGATTAATTCTTCAGCCATAATTCTCAAGTTTTTGTTGTACCATTAATAATCAAATGAGTTATATTGAAACGCTATATTTCAGCGTCATTCTCTTCGAAAATGTCGTTGAGCGTTTGCTTCAGTCTGTTTATAATTCCTTTTTTTTCCGGTTTCTTTTCAATTTCATCATCTTCATCCAAATCCGCCTCTGTTTCCTGGTTCTCTTCCTCTTGCTTGAGGCGCTTGCTCATTATCTTTGATTTGTTCTGTTCAAGGAATTCAAATCCTTTTAAAACCAAACCTACACTTGTGGAGAACATAGGATTGTTTACCTCTGCTGTACTTTCAGAAGCAAGCATCTCACTGGGATAGCCCAATCTAACATCCATACCGGTTACAAATTTCACAAGTTGGGGCAGGTCTTTTAGCAAAGCACCACCACCTGTTACCACTATTCCAGCACTTAGTCTTTCAAAATAACCGGAGTTTTCAATTTCATAGAGCACTGCGTTCAGGATTTCCTCCATTCTGGATTGAATGATATAAGCAAGGCTCTTAAGAGATATTTCTTTGGGTTCCCGGCCGCTGATACCGGGTATAGAAACTACTTCATCTTCTCTGGCCAGGTCACCCAATGCAGAGCCATACTGTACTTTTAGCAGCTCAGCTTGTCTGCGGAGAATTGAGCAACCCTCCTTTATATCTTTGGTGATGACGTCACCACCGAAAGGTATGACAGCTGTATGCCTGATTATATCGTCATAGTAAACAGCAACATCCGTTGTGCCACCACCGATATCTACCAGGGCAACGCCTGCTTCTTTCTCATCCGCGGTCAGAACTGCAGAGGAAGAAGCAAGAGGCTCCAGGATGAGCTCATTTAAATCCAGGCCGGCTTTGGTAATACACTTGCCAATATTTTTGGCTGATGTAATTTGACCAATGACTATATGGAAATTGGCTTCAACTCTTCGGCCCAGCATGCCTACCGGATTCTTTAGTCCGGCTTCATTATCGACAATAAAGTTTTGCGGGATAACATGTATGATTTCCTCACCTACGTCAATGGATATATTATACATTTCATTGATGAGGTTGTCGATATCTTGCTTGGTGATTTCATCCTCGGAGGAATCACGGTTGATATACCCTCTGTTACGGATGGTTTTTATGTGCTGGCCGGCAATGCCAACAAACACATCTGAGAATACAGTGCCTGAAACAGACTGGACTTCCTCCACTGTTTTTTTGATGGCAGTTACGGTTTCATCAATATTTTGAACCACACCGCGTTTTATACCTGTGGATGGTGTTTTACTGATGCCGAGGATTTCAATCCTCCCGTTTTCTTTCTTTTTTCCAATGATGGCAACAACTTTGGTTGTCCCGATGTCGATTGCTGCTACAAAATCTTCTTTAACACTCATTTTGATTATTTTTTGGTACAGATTATTTGATTGTCATATTTCAGGTTAATAAACAAGTACTGGTTCCAGCCCTCGTTATTTAACCCTTTTTGATAAAATGCCTTCAGGTTTCTGAATTTTTCCATGTAATTTTCAAAAGACCCGAATTTGATAATATGCGCACCTACCCTGGGAATTAACTCATATTCTCCCTTTTCATTGAGGTAGATTTGCTCAATCTGAGCATTCCAGAACGGACTGCTATGAATGAACTGAGCCATTTTGAATATCTCACAGATTGAGTAATTCTTGTTTTTAAGTTGTTTTTTCTCGCATTCCATCCAGTCGGTTTTGGCCAGTTCGAAGAACTCAACAATTTCGCCGCTGGCTATCAGTACATGAGATGCATAGTTGCCTCTCAGGGGAATTATAGCTCCCTCCTCATCAATATAGTAGCTTTGCCCTTTTTTGTTGATTATTCGTACTATGGGATTCCGCTGGTCAATATCGATGTTAATATCTCCCCGGGCAGTAAAATAGACCTGGGTGGATTTGATAGTGGCTTTTTCCGAAAGCAGATTCTCCAGTTCCTGGGTATTAATCTCACTGACGGGCGCTCCCAGCACATTCATCTCCAAATCATAAATAAAATCTGTTACATCGGTTTCAGTTACAAATCTGTCAGTCAGACTGTCTTTAATATGAACGTTGATGTTGCTGCATCTTGTGCTGCTTCGCTTTTCTGAAACAAATGAAAGCGATACCACGAGATAAGTTGCTATTACAACCCAAACTGATATGTGTTTTATCTTTTTCATCCTTCCGGTGCTTTCTTTTTCAGCATTTCTTTAATGGGTTCAACCATTTTATCAATATCTCCTGCACCCATTGTGACTAAAACATCAATGTCTTTGCTTTCCAGAAGAGAAATTAGATTCTCTTTGCTGGTCAGGGTTGCAGGTATATCCATTATTTTACTTTTTATCAAATTCGAATCTACGCCCTCGATAGGCTCTTCTCTCGCCGGATAAATGTCCAGGAGGATGGCCTCATCCAGTTTTTCCAGGCTTCTTGCGAATTCATCAGCCAGGGATTGTGTCCTGGTGTATAAATGGGGCTGAAAAACTCCCATGATTTTCCTTCCGGGATACATTTCCCGTATGGAGTGGAGTGTATATTTTATTTCTTCCGGGTGATGAGCATAGTCATCGATATATAGAAGGTTATTCTTATTAAACTGTATGTCAAACCTTCTTTTTGTTCCTTCAAACTGGGAGAGGCTGTTCACCATCGTTGTACGATCAATATCATACAGATAAGCTACACTTAGAGCAGCAATGGCGTTTTCTACATTCAGAAGGCCCGGAACAGCAAGGGAAAAATTAGTGATCGTATCTTTGGGTGTTACAAAATCAAAGCGATACCTTCCTTCCACAATAGAAATGTTTTCAGCCCGGAAATCCGCATCTCCTTCCAGACCGTATGTATAACGGGCGATTTTTTTATCATCAGGCAGAACCATTTCCACATCCTTGTGTTTGATAAGGTTGCCGTTTTTTGACAATCCTGATACAAATTCAGTGAATGCCTCTTTGATCGATTCTTTGTTTTTATATATGTCCAGATGATCTTCATCGATTGATGTAATAAGCGCTGTATCCGGTGCAAGTTGAAGGAAAGACCGGTCAAATTCATCGGCTTCCGCAACAAGGTAATCACTGTTGGGGTCAAGAACTATATTGGAATTGTAGTTTTTGGCTATCCCGCC
The DNA here is from genome assembly GCA_964585385.1 of uncultured Bacteroidales bacterium. Taxonomy (GTDB): domain Bacteria; phylum Bacteroidota; class Bacteroidia; order Bacteroidales; family UBA12077; genus JAGXLC01. The sequence goes on along the minus strand of CAZPDP010000028.1, from coordinate 23,870 downwards.
TAGCAGAGCATTACAGCTAAGTTCACTGTTCATAAAAATATGGGCAATCATAGCTGAAACACTGGTCTTTCCATGAGTTCCTGCAACAGCAATGCATTTCTTTTCTTTTGAAATCATTCCAAGCACTTCGGATCTTTTCATCACGCTAAAGCCATTTTCCTTGAAATACCTTAGTTCTCTGTGATATTCCGGAATCGCCGGTGTATATACTACAAGAGTGCTTTTTTTATTTTCTGTGAAAGGCGAGGGGATAAGGCTGGGTTCATCTTCATAATGGATGATAATGCCTTCTTTTTCCAATTCCTGTGTAAGAGGTTTGGAAACTCTGTCATATCCACCCACGGGTATTTCAACAGAATTAAAATACCTGGCCAGGGCACTCATGCCAATGCCTCCTATGCCTATAAAGTACACCCTTTTTATTTGATTAATGTTCACAGCCATTTAATTTATAAGTTTTAACACCTCTTCTGCTATTTCCTTTGCAGAATCCGGTTTGCCAATTTTTTCAATATTGTTTGATAATTCTTTTAGTTTTTCGTTGTCTTTTAACAACTTGAAAGCCTCAGGAATCAGTCTTCCTATAGCTTCATTATCTTTAATCAGTATGGCGGCATTTTTGTCTAGCAGCGAGCGGGCATTCCTGGTTTGATGATCTTCAGCCACATTGGGCGATGGAACCAGAATAACCGGTTTTTTAACCAGCGCCAGTTCGGAAATCGTCCCGGCCCCTGCTCTTGAAATAATGAGATCTGCCGCTGAATAAGCCAGATCCATCCGGTTAATAAAATCTTTCAGTACAATATTTTTTGGGTCAATTTTCTTTAATTCCTCTGATGCTTTTTCATGATAAAGCTTGCCACATTGCCAGAGTATCTGAATTTGTTCGTTTTCAAACATCTTCAGGTTATGAATGATGCTTTCGTTTATGGATCGGGCACCCAGACTGCCTCCAATGCTAAGTATAGTCTTCTTGTTTGCATCAAGTCCGAAATGTTGAAGAGCTTCGGCTTTTCTGTCTTCTCTGGGAATGAGTGATTTTCGGACTGGATTTCCGGTATGAAGGATTTTTTCTTCGGGGAAATATTTCTCCATTCCATCGTAAGCCACGCAAATTTTGCTTGCTTTTTTCGCCAGCAACCGGTTGGTAATTCCGGCATACGAGTTTTGTTCCTGGATTAATGTGGGAATGCCCCTTTTATTGGCAATCCATAAAACCGGGCCGCTGGCATATCCTCCCACGCCAACAACCACATCGGGTTTGAATTCTTTAATGATTTTTTTTGCTATTAAAAGGCTTTTAAGCAATTTGACAGGTACTACCAGGTTTTTTATTGTCAATTTTCTCTGAATGCCGGCGACAGGAAGTCCTTTAATATTATAACCCGCTTCAGGTATCTTCTGCATCTCCATCCTGTCTTTTGCACCAACAAATAGAATCTCAACATCCTTGTCCATCTCTTTCAAAGCATTTGCTATAGAGATTGCCGGGAAAATATGCCCGCCGGTTCCCCCTCCACTAATGATGATATGTCTTTTTTGTTTATTCATTCTGGCCTCCGTTCTTTTCGTCAACAGACCGGCTTATGCTAAGAATTATGCCGATGGCAATACTTGTGAAAATTTGTGATGAGCCACCCATACTCACAAACGGCAGGGTCTGACCTGTTACCGGGAATAGGTGCACTGTTACACCCATATTGATCATGGCCTGGAAAACAAGGAGCAGCGCCAATCCTATGGCTAGGAATGCTCCAAAGCTCCGGCTGCTTTTTTTTACAATAACTCCGGCCCGGTATAGCAGGAACATATATAAAAAAAGGATAAACAGCCCGCCAAGAAAGCCGTATTCCTCCACAATAATAGCATAGATAAAATCTGAATAAGCATAAGGGAGAAAATCTCTTTGTGTACTGTTACCCGGTCCTTTTCCAAAAAATCCTCCCGTTGATATAGCTATTTTGGAATGCTGAACCTGGTAATTGTCTTCTACTTCGCCACCTACGAAACTTTCTATTCTGTTTTTCCATGTTTCTACGCGGCCTTTTTCACCGTTCAGCATGATTACTCCAATAATAATAGCGACCATAAAGATGCCAACCATCACCAGGGCTGATATGTATTTTATCCTAACCCTTCCTATAAACATGAGAATGATTCCTGTGGCAAAGAGAATGAGGGCAGTGGACAGGTTAGCGGGAAGTATCAGCCCGCAAACCAGAATCGTTGGGAAGAATAGATGTACAAAGATTTCTTTGGAATCGTTTATTTTAAATTGTTTGATCGAGAGAATCCGTGCTATATACATGACCAGGGCCAGTTTAGCAAAATCAGATGTCTGAATGGTAAGGCCCAGACCGGGCAGTGTAAGCCATCTTTTGGCCATATTCACACTCTCTCCCATGGAAAGTGTTAACATTAAAAGGATTACTGAAATTATGAGTAATAGTTGAGAGAGCCTTGAGTAATATTTGTAGGGTATGTTGTGGGTTATGAAGATGATAACAAAGCTGGCAATCAACAATGAAAAATGTTTCAGGATGTAATAGGCTGTGCTCCCTTCCTGAGACTTGTAAGCAAGCGATCCTGTTGAGCTGTATACAGCCAGCAGTGAAAAGAGGGAGAGCATGATAACAACGCCCCATATCACGCCGTCTCCTTTAAAATATTTTGTTATGATATCTTTCATTCCCATTTTTTACGGATTTCAGAGATTATTTATAATTCTCTTACTGCTTTTTTAAACAGATCACCCCTCTGTTCATAATTTTCAAACAAATCAAAACTGGCACATGCCGGGGAGAGTAATACAGTATCACCCTTTTTCCCCAAGTAGTAGGCTGTTCTTACGGCCTCTTCAGCTGTTTTCGTATCTACGATCATTTCGACCGTACCTTCAAAAGCCTGATGGATTTTCGTATTATCTACTCCCAAACAAATGATCGCCTTAACTTTTTGTTTAACCAGGTCCATCAATTGTGAGTAGTCATTTCCTTTATCCATTCCTCCGGCTATCCAGATAACATTCTCAGGCATGCTTTCCAGTGCATACCATGTCGAATTGATATTTGTAGCTTTGGAATCATTGATAAAGTTGATTCCATGAATTTTCAGAACATGCTCCAGGCGATGTTCCACACCCTGGAAATTGCTAAGACTTTCACGGATGGTTTCTTTTCTAATATCCAGGGCTTTTGATGCAATGCCTGCAGCCATTGAGTTGTAGGCATTGTGCTTTCCTTTTAATGCTAAATCGTGTATTGACATTTTGAAATCATTGGTTTTATAGTGTATAACAATATTTTCATTTTCTATATAGGCTCCCTTTTCATGCTTTTCATTCCAGGAGAAAGGGATGCTTTCCGCTTGAATTTTTCGCTTCTGAACCTCCGTGTTTGTAATTTCATCGTCCTTATTGTAGATGAAAAGATCAGCAGACCGCAGGTTCTTTATGATTCTGAACTTAGAATCAATGTAATGCTCAAGTTTGTACTGATATCTGTCCAGATGGTCTGGAGTGATGTTCAGGATAACAGCTATATCAGGTTTAAAATCGAAAATTCCATCTAACTGGAAGGAGCTGAGTTCTATGACATAATACTCGTAATTGTTTTCAGCAACCTGTCTTGCAAAGCTGTTTCCTACATTTCCGGCCAGTCCTGCATTCAATCCTGCATTTTTCAGTATGTGATGCGTAAGTTTGGTAGTTGTTGTTTTGCCGTTGCTACCCGTAATACAGATGGTGAAAGCATCGGTGTAACGAGCTGCAAATTCAATTTCGGAAACAACGGGTATGTTTTTATTAAGGGCTGATTTGATTATGTTTGAATCATCAGGGATCCCAGGGCTTTTAACTATTTCGTCCGCCTGTAGAATTTTATCTTCTGTGTGCCGATTTTCCTCATACAGGATATGGTGTTGTTCCATTAGGGTTTTATATTTATTTTTTATCAAACCCTTATCAGAGACAAATACTTCCATGTTCTGCTTTTTTGCCAGAATAGCAGATCCTGTTCCGCTTTCGCCCGCTCCCAGTATGATAATTTTCCTGTTCATTTATCTTTTTACCTGATTTTTAGTGTTACAATTGTTATTACAGCCAGCAAAATGCCCACTATCATAAACCGGGTAACAATCTTTGGCTCCGGGTATCCTTTAAGTTGATAGTGGTGATGCAGAGGCGACATCTTGAGAATTCTTTTGCCTACTCCATATTTCTTTTTTGTGTATTTGAAATAAGTTACCTGGACTACCACTGATAAACTCTCCACGAAAAAGATTCCGCAGAGGATAGGTATCAATAACTCCTTTCTGATGATTATAGCGAAAACAGCTATAATACCCCCAATTGCCAGGCTTCCCGTATCTCCCATAAAGATCTGGGCAGGGTATGAGTTGTACCACATAAATCCAATCGCAGCACCAATAAAGGCGCTGATGTAAACCACCAATTCGCCGGTGTATGGTATATACATTATATTAAGATAATCTGCGTAGATAATGTTACCCGAGACATAAGCCAGTATTCCCAGTGTTGCTCCGATTATAGCTGATGTCCCGGTTGCCAGGCCATCCAGTCCGTCGGTGAGGTTTGCTCCATTGGAGACTGCCGTTACAATTAAAATGGTTATTATGACAAATACCACCCATGCCCATTTGTCCTTATTTTTTCCTAAAAAGGCAACCAGGTAAGCATAATCGAATTCGTTATTCTTGAAGAATGGTATTGTTGTTTTGGTTGATTTTACATCCTTGACATACCGTTTCTCTTCATTCTGGTCGTAATCCTTACCTATTACAGTAACAGCCGTTTCATTAGCTATTTCTTCTTTGGGTATTTCTTTGCGAACGATTACATCATCGCTCATATATAAAGTTACTCCAACAATCAGGCCTAACACCACCTGGCCAAATATTTTAAATTTACCCGCCAGTCCTTTTTTGTTCTTTTTGAATATTTTGATATAATCATCCAGAAAGCCAACAAATCCCAGCCATATCGTGGTAATAAGCATCAGGATTACGTAGATGTTGGTTAGATTGGCAAACAATAAAGTAGGTATAAGAATAGAGGCAAGGATAATAAGTCCGCCCATGCTTGGAGTTCCGGCTTTTTTGTCTTCGCCTTCCAGGCCCAGCTCCCTGATTCTTTCTCCAATTTGCTTCTTTCTCAAATAGTTAATAATTCTCTTGCCAAATACCAGGGATATGATGAGTGAGGCTATAACGGTCATAGCAGAGCGGAAGGAAATATACTGAAACAATCCCGCACCGGGAAAATCAAATTGATCTAAATATTTGAAGAGATGATAAAACATAAATCTGTATTTATATTATACTTTTTCCTTATTTAAAATGGCTCTTACTACTTCTCTGTCATCAAAATGGTGACGTATACCGTTAACTTCCTGGTATGTCTCATGACCCTTGCCCGCAATCAGAATGATGTCGTTGTCATCTGCGAGCATGCAGGCAGTCTTGATACCTTCTTTTCTGTCGATTATTGTTATGACTTTGTTTTCTTCATTACCGGGAATCCCTTTTTGCATATCTGCCAGGATATCCTCAGGCTTCTCTGTCCTGGGATTATCCGAGGTGAGCACTACTTTGTCGCTGTATTGTACTGCTATTTCAGCCATCTCCGGACGTTTGGTTTTATCCCTGTCTCCACCTGCACCTGTCAGGGTTATGATTTTCTGACCTTCTTTCTTTAAATCATTTATAGCAATTAGTACATTCTCCAATGCATCCGGACTGTGCGCATAATCGACCACCACTGTTTTGTTCCCGGAGCGTATGGTTTCAAACCGGCCATCTACCGGTTTAAGATTGCTTAATTCTCTTAACAGGACATCCTCATCATAGCCCAGTAAATTAGCCACAGCATATACCGCAAGCAGGTTGTAAGCATTGAATTGCCCGATAAACCGGCTCCAGATTTCTTTTCCGTTTATGTTTATCAAGGTACCATCAACATGTTTTTCCAGGATTTTACCTTTATAATCGGCTGCTGTTTTTAGGGCGAATGAATGGACGGTTGCCGGAGTATTTTGCACCATAATTCCTGAATTCCTGTCATCTTTGTTGATAAGGGCAAAAGCATTATCATCCAGGTAATGATCAAAAAGAAGCTTTTTGGATTCGATATAATCTTTGAATGTTTTGTGATAATCCAGATGTTCATGGGTGATATTGGTAAATACAGCTCCCGAAAATTTCAATCCGCAGGTACGTTTTTGTTTCAGGGCATGAGAGCTCACCTCCATAAATACGTATTCGCAGCCTGAATCCACCATTTCTTTTAATATTCTATTGATTGTCAGTGCATCAGGAGTTGTGAACCTGGTGGCGATTTTTTCATCATTGATATAATTGGCAATGGTTGAGATAAGCCCGGTTTTGCTGCCCTGGCCAAGCAGAAGTTGGTAGAGCAGGGTGGCGGTAGTGGTTTTTCCATTGGTGCCTGTAATTCCTATCAACTGAAGTTTTTCTGAAGGTCTGTCAAAAAATTCGGCGGCGGCCAAACCCAGCGCTTCAGAAGTGTCCTGGGTTTGTATGTAGGTGATTTCATTCTGTTTGTTTTCCGGAATATTCTCGCATAGAATTGCCGAAGCACCTTTTTTAACAGCATTTTCAATAAATTTATGACCATCCACCGTCAGACCTTTAATTGCAACAAAAAGCGAACCTTTGGTCACTTCACGGGAATCAAAGTGTACAGCACCAATGGGTTTATCCGGTTCTCCGATAACCTTTTTCGTCTTTACATTTTTTACTATTTCGTTGAGTTTTTTCATTACCCGACAAATGACATTTTAAGTACTACTTTTTCGCCTTTCTTTATTTTTGTTCCTGGAGGAATGGATTGTTCCTGGATACTGCCCCGGCCTGAAACTTCCACTGTAAGCCCCATGTTTTCAAGAATATAAATGGCATCTTTGACTCCCATTCCCACTACATTGGGCATCAGGTTGGATTCTATATACCGGTTTGCCAGTTCAATCAAAGAGTCTCTTTTCCTCGTAATAACCCATTTTGAATTCACATTATTATCTTTTATCCCGATGTTGAGTTCGTTCAGTACACGTTTCAATTCTTCTCTGTTGCTGTGTTTTGTATATGGAATATGTTTGGCTTTTTCATTTTTAGCCAGTTTGATGCCTTCATGCATTTCAAATGAGCTAGCGTAGACCTTATCTGCAATTTCTTTGAATACCGGTCCGGCTACCAGGTTCCCGTAGTAAACATTTTTCGAAGGAGCATTTACCACCACAATACAGGAATATTTGGGATTATCTGCAGGGAAGTAGCCAACAAATGAAGCCTGGTAGCTGATTTCATTTTTCTTTGAGTATCCGTATTCCTTGTTTGCTATTTGTGCTGTACCCGTTTTTCCGGCAATCTTATAGTTAGCATTCCTGAGATTTTTGGCGGTCCCGTTTTCAACAACCCCTTCCAGAAGCTTTTGAGCTTTTCTGATGGTAGGTTGTGAACAAATAGACGGATTGATGACTTCTGTGCCGAAGGTTTTGACCAGTTTGCCATGATCCATTATTTGTTTGACCAGTTTGGGTTTTACCATTTTTCCCCCATTAGCCACAGCATTGTAGAAGGTGAGCACCTGCAACGGGGTTAATCTTATTTCATAACCAATAGACATCATGGGCAATGTAATTCCCGACCAGTATTTGTCTCCGGGATATTTAATTTCCGGCTCACCTTCACCCTTGATTTCCAGGTTGAGCTTGTCATTGAGGTTCATGCTGTATAGCCTGTCAATAAACTGATTTTCTTTGTTTTTGTAATTATTGTAAACGATTTTAGACATACCCACATTGGAGGAATATTCAAAAACCTGTTTAACAGATAGTTTCCCATAACCTCCTTCTTTGCTGTCTGATAATTTTTTGTCGTAATAATATATTTCCCCGTCTTTGGTATCAATTGAATCGTCAAGGTCTATATAATTGTCTTCCAGGGCTACCATAAGGGCTGATAATTTAAAGGTAGAGCCCGGAGCTCTGCTTTCTCCAATAGCATAGTTGTAAATTTCTTTGTATTCCCCGTTTTTAGTTTTGCCTAAATTAGCAATAGCTTTTATTTCTCCTGTTTTAACTTCCATCAGGACAGCGGTACCATGACCTGCGTTGTGTTTGATAAGTTGTTGTTTCAGAGCGCTTTCTGCTACATCCTGAATGTTTACATCAATGGTAGTAACCACGTCCTTCCCGCTTTGTGGCTCAATTTCATTTTCGTCATTCACAGGGATCCATACGCCTCCCTGAATTCTTCTCATGAGTCTGACTCCTTCAACTCCTTTCAGATATGAATCATAAGCTCCCTCAATCCCTACAATATTTTTACCATACCATGAAGTGGTATATCCAATGGTCCGGGAGGCGAGATTGTCATGGGGCTGAATACGGATGTTACGCTGAATGACTATAAGACCGCCCTGGTATCTTCCTTTCCGGAGCAAGACAAATTCTTTCAATTGCCTCAACTGGTTATAGTTCACTCTTTTTTTAACCAGATAGAACCGATTCCCTTCCTTTCTTGCTTTATAAAGTTCTTTTCTGTATTGCTCAGCTGATTTATCATGGAATAATTCTGATAATTGAATGGCAAGTGTGTCAAGTTTGTTGAAATATTCTTTGCCGGAAATATTCAACCCGGTACTTCGTGTATCAAGCCTGATTTCATAAAACGGGACGGAACTGGCAAGTAACCTGTTGTTTGTTGAATAGATATCACCGCGGTATGATTCCACTATGTTTCTTTTCAAATTTATCTCATTGGCTTCTTGTTCCAGCGTTTTCCTCTCAAAAACCTGTAGATAAAGTATTTTTCCCGCAATAATCATTGCCAGCAGTAATATGAAAACATAAACTACCCCAACACGCCATAATATTTCTTTCTTCAGAGGCATATTAATCTTTTTTTACCACAATTTTTTTGGGTGGGGTTCTGCTTTCTTTTACCCCCAGCTCTTTCTCTTTTACCAGTTTAATTACCTCAGATTGCTTGCTGATATGCATCAGTTCAGCAGAGGTTGATATTGATTTGGCTCTCAGTTCTTTTACTTCATCCTGAAGTATTGAATTTTTCCGTACCACCTTTTCAGCATGATATCGATTGCCGATATAAAGGAATGCCAATGCTGTTACAAAAAGGATGTATGGCAATTGTTTTACCACACGCTCCTTAGTTAAAAGGGAACCGGCAAGCAGACCTTTGAGCGTACCAACTTTTTTCAGTTCTTTCCGCTCTTTCGATTCATCAATGAATTCGATATTTTTCTTGTTATCGCTCATCGTTTTCTTTCTTTTCAGCAATTCGCAATCGTGCGCTTCTGGCTCTGTTATTTTGCTTGATCTCTTCTTCTCCCGGTGTTATAATTTTTCGGTTTACCAGATTAAAGGGGGAATGAGTATTCCCGTAAAAATCTTTTTCTGGTTTGCCATCGAAATTGCCTGTTTTGAAAAAATTCTTCACAACCCTGTCTTCGATGGAATGATAGGCAATTACCGCTATTCTGCCTCCAGGTTTCAGCATTTTCAGACTTTGTATCAGAAAACTTTTTAATGTACTGATTTCCTGGTTCACTTCAATTCGAAGCGCCTGAAATACCTGTGCCAGGAATTTGTTCCTGGTTTTTTGAGGTATGTAAGGTTCCAGAATCTCTATTAGTTCGTTGTTAGAGCTTATTTCTTTTTCAGATCTCTTTTGCAGAATAGCATTCAATAGCGGACGGGTTCTTCTAATTTCTCCGTAATATTTAAAAATCTGTTCCAGCTGATTCGCCTGGTAATGGTTAATAACATATCTGGCAGTCAGTTTTGTATTTTGATTCATCCGCATATCCAGGGGTGCATCAAACCTAAAGGAAAAGCCTCTTTCAGGTACATTCAGATGATGGGAGGAAACACCCAGATCAGCAAGAATACCATCCACCTGAAGAATGTCCATATATTTCAGAAAATTTTTCATATATCTGAAATTATGCCTGATAAAAATAAGCCTGTCATCTCGAATGACATTTTGTTCGGCTTCTATATCCTGATCAAAAGCTATTAGTTTGCCCTGATTTAATTGCTGGAGTATTGTTTGGGAATGTCCGCCACCACCATATGTAGCATCAACATAGATTCCGTTCGGATCTATATTCAGCCCTTCTATGCTTTCGTTTAACAACACTGGTTGATGGTACATATTCTTCAATCATTTTCCTCATTTAAAGGATTTCCCATAATTTTTTCAGCCAGTTCGGCAAAATCTTCTTCAGACTCGTCTACCTTGTCATACATTTGCTTATCCCAGATTTCTATCTTGCCGTCCTGTCCTGCCAGTACAACATCTTTGCTAATTCCTACAAGGTCAAGGAGTCTCTTGGGGATGAGCAACCTGTTGTTTCCATCAAGAACAACTTCTGCTGTGCCTTTGTAAAAGTTTCTCAGAAATTTATTGTGCTCCTTATTATAAGGATTGATTCGGTTCCGGATTAAGCTGTTCTGTCTTTCCCATTCTTCCATTGGGTAAAGCACAAGGCATTTTTCAAAGATGTCTTTTTTGACCACAAAGCGATCGTCAGAAGCAGAACTCATCTGCTTCTTCAGGGATGACGGGAAGGTTAGTCTTCCCTTTTCATCAACTTTTCCTGTATAGTCGCCTATAAATGTGGTCATAACGTACCTGGAATTAAACACGTAAATATAAGGAATTTCTAACCACTTTCAACCACTATAACCCATTTTTTACCACAATTGTTGAAAACTTTTCTGATTTTTTTAATAACATAGAAACAAATTTTTTATCGTTATCTCTATAAAACGAGCATTAATTGTCAGCCTGACCTATTTTTTGTATTTTTATTGCGCTTTTTTTAACAAGTTTTTTATGGAGAGAAAAGAACATAATAATAACCGGACAATTGAGGAGATTAATGTAAGAAGGATTTTCCATGAGAAAAATCCTGCGGTGGCTAAGGTTTTGCCTGGTTTTATTTATCGCTACATTGAAAAAATCATTCATCAGGAAGAACTTAATGAAATACTGCCCCGGATATCTCACTTGCATGGGCTTGATTTTGTACGTAAAGGACTGGATCTTCTGGGTATTGATATCACCTCCAGGGGAAAAGAGCAGATTCCTGAATCCGGGCGGTATATTTTTGTTGCTAATCATCCGCTGGGTGGTCCTGACGGTTTGGTGTTTGGCAAGGAAGTCGGGGATATTTACCCGAATATTAAATTTATAGTCAATGATATTCTGATGAACCTGAAAAATTTGGATCCAATTTTTATACCTGTGAATAAGCACGGCAAGCAATCAAGCGAATACGTCCGAAAAATTGAGGAAGTTTATAAATCGGATGCTCAAATACTAAATTTTCCTGCCGGCCTTTGTTCAAGGAAAATTAAAGGTAAAATAGTAGATCTGGAATGGCAGAAAAGTTTTATTAATAAGGCCAAAAAGCATAAAAGGGATATTATTCCTGTCCATATAAGTGGCAGAAATTCCAACTTTTTTTACAACCTGGCTAATATCCGGGCGTTTTTAGGCATTAAATCAAATATTGAAATGTTTTACCTGCCTAATGAAATGTTTAAACAAAGAGAAAAGAAGGTTGTAATAACTTTTGGAAATCCAATATCTTACACTGTGTTTGATAGAAGATACAAACCCATTGAATGGGCTCAGAAAATTAAGAGTCATGTCTACTCCTTGAAAGACGACCATTCTATTGAATTCAGACCATAAGGTGTTAAATTTTTGTAACTTTGTTTGATAAATTATCATGTATGAAAGAACTGATAAATCCCATAGATAAAGACACACTTAAAAAAGAACTTACCCGTGATAAATTTCTTCGACAAACAAATAAGGGAAATAATGAACTCTACATTGTGAATTATTATGATTCTCCTAATGTTATCAAGGAGATTGGAAGGTTGAGGGAATTGACTTTCCGGGCAGCAGGTGGGGGAACAGGCAAAGATTTGGATATTGACAAACTGGATTACAGCGAAGAGCCCTATCAGCAATTGATAGCCTGGGATCCGGAGACTGAAGAAATAATAGGGGGGTATCGGTATATTGTATGTGATCACAATACAGATCCCAAACATCTTGCAACTTATAAACTTTTTAAGTTTTCTGATGAGTTTATTCAGGACTATTTGCCTTATACCATAGAATTGGGACGATCTTTTATTCAACCTGCTTACCAGTCTGCAAAAGAGAACAGGAAAACCCTTTATTCCCTGGATAATTTATGGGACGGACTTGGCGCTCTTATAGTTGAGAACCCCAGTCATAAATATCTTTTTGGGAAAGTTACCATGTATCCCCATTTTAATCAAGAGGCCAGGGATATGATCTTATATTTTCTACACAAAGAATTTCGTGATGGGCAACATTTAGTAACTCCAGTCAATCCTGAAAAAATACAAAGTGATACAATGAAACTGGATCAACTCTTTACCCAATCGACATACGCACAAAACCATAAAATACTCACAAAAGAAGTAAGGAAACTGGGAGAGAATGTGCCTCCTTTAATCAATGCCTATATGAATCTTTCCAGGACCATGATGGTTTTTGGAACATCTATTAATGAATCATTTGGGAATGTTGAGGAAACCGGAATTATGATAATAATAAAGGATGTATATCCCAAGAAATCTGAGCGGCACATTGAATCCTATAAAAAAGAAGGGGGCAAGAATTAATAGGCACGTTTGTTTTTGCCTTCAATAAAATCAATAAAAGCAGTATTAACCACCTTGTTACCCCCGGGAGTTGGGTATTTGCCAGTGAAATACCAGTCTCCTGTGTCGTTAGGGCAAGCCTGATGCAGGTTTTCTATAGTTTGATAAACTATTTGAACCTCAGATTTTAGGTTGTCGGCTTTAAGCAGGTTACTGATTTTTTCAGAGATTTCTTCCTGGGTGAATGGTTTATAAATTTCTCTGACATAGTTGACAATTTGCTCTTTGGGTAAATTTTCCTGTTCTTTGGATTTTTTGTAAACTTCATTGATCACACTCTTCATGCCTCTTTCATTAAGCAGAGCAATAGCTGCCTGAAAAGCTACAAAATTACCCAGCCTTGCCATATCTATGCCATAACAGTCGGGATACCTTATTTGGGGAGAGGAGGATACAATCACAATTTTCCTTGGCTCAAGTCTGTCCAGAATCTGCAAAATACTCTCTTTCAATGTTGTTCCCCGAACAATACTGTCGTCAATTATTACCAGGTTGTCAACACCTTTTTTTACGGTTCCATAGGTTATGTCGTAGACATGACCAACCAGGTCTTTTCTTCCACTTTCCTGTGCAATAAAGGTTCTGAGTTTGACATCCTTAATGGCGATTTTTTCAACGCGAATATTCTTTGAAAGGATCTTCTCCAGTTCTTTCTCGCTGGGTTTTCCGTTTTTTAAAATTTCTTCTTTCTGCTGCTGAAGCTGATAGTTTTCAAGGCCTCTTATCATTCCATAAAACGCTGTTTCAGCAGTATTCGGTATGAATGAAAATACAGTATTATCAAGGTCATAATCGATAGCTTTCAGAACCTTGGGTATGATAAGCTCTCCCAGTTTTTTTCGTTCGCGGTATATGTCTTTGTCGCTGCCCCTGGAAAAGTAAATTCGTTCAAAAGAGCAAGAGCTGCGTTCCTGGGGAACCCGGATTTCTTCGTGGGCAATTTCACCGTTTTTCTTAATTATTAGGGCTTTACCCGGGTCAATTTCCTTTATTTGTTCACCCGGCACATTCATGACAGTTTGTATAACAGGTCTTTCTGAAGCTACTACCGCGATGTCTTCATCAAAGTAATAATAGGCTGGCCTTATGCCCCATGGGTCGCGCATAACAAATGAGTCTCCATGCCCGAGCATGCCAGCAATAGCATATCCGCCATCCCAATCTTTGCTTGATTCCTGTAATATTTTCTTAAGGTTTATATTTTTTTCAATGAGCGGTGATATATCCTTATTGCTATATCCTTCATTTTTATACTGTCTGAAAAGTAGCTGGTTTTCCTCGTCCAGAAAATGCCCTACCTTTTCCAGCACGGTTACAGTATCAGAATAGTCTTTGGGATGCTGGCCCAGGTTGATTAGAAGCTGAAACAACTCATCCACATTAGTGAGGTTAAAGTTTCCTGCCAGCACCAGGTTCCTGGATTTCCAGTTGTTCTCCCGCATGACCGGATGCACATATTCGATGTTATTTTGGCCGAAGGTTCCGTACCTTAAGTGACCCAGGTAAATTTCCCCGGCAAAGGGAAGGTGCTCTTTACACCATACCGGATCTTTAAGCAAATCAGGATTCTTACTGTGGATTTTAATATGTGCTTCATTAATGTGATCAAATACTTTTTTAATGGGGCTGCTTTGGTTGGTACGGTATCTGTGCAGATATTTTTTCCCCTGTTCTATATCCAGTTTGAGACTGGTTACCCCTGCTCCATCCTGTCCCCGGTTGTGTTGCTTTTCCATTAAGAGGTAAAGCTTTTGAAGACCGTACATCCAGTTCCCGTATTTTGCCTGATAATATTCCAGAGGTTTTAAGAAACGGATTAAAGCTATACCACATTCATGTTTTATCTGATCACTCATTTTTCAGGATTTATCCAATTATCAATCAATTTCCGGCAGCTCAATCTGGTCGGGTACAACAAATGCTGCCGGAAAATATTTCTTTATCTTTTTTAATGATTTTATGGCTTCTATTTTGGTTCTGAAATCACCCACATAAACCTTAAAATAAGGAGAGTCATATTCTCTGTAAATAGGAATATCGGGAAATTTATCGTAAAACTCAGTTCTGATTTCCTGTGACCTTTTTCTCGCATTGGTCCCAAGATTCGAATAGATTCTGATTCGGTACCCCGGGATTCCTTCTTTATGCTTATTGTATGCAATATGTTTTATAACCAGGTTCCTAATGCTGTCATTCTGGTTAAAAGTTATTCTACCATCGCTTCCTTTTTCTATCTTTTGAAAGATATCATTTGTATTTCTTAAAAGTGAATCCTGCTGGGCAGTGGAAAAAAGGAATGTTAAACTAAAAAATGCAGTTAAAAGTATAATTCTGGCCATTTTATGATTTTTTTAGTCGCTTCAAAATTAACGAAATTCATGAGTACTTATTTGAAAATTCTCATTTAAATTAACAGGTTTTATGGGTTAATGTCAATGTCTTTGCTTCTGTTGAAATTTACCTCTTTTTTCATAAGGAATGATTTAACTGTAATTTTTCCCTTTAGGTTTAACTTCAGGCTTTTTGCCTGCAGGATTTTTGAGAGAGAGAATCCGCTATCGAATATATCTGAGTAATCGATGTCAAGTTCCAGGTTGTGAGTTTTGTCTGAATTTGCCGGGATTTCAATGGTTTGTTTATTGGTTACTTTTCCTACAGCATTTTGGTTAATATAAGCGGTAGCGTAGATTTTTGTTACTTTGACAGGATAAAAATTGGGATTGTTTATCGGTAGCCTGACAGTTAGATTTAATTGGCTCAGGTTGGCGGAGTTAACTGTAATTTTTTCCGGTTGTTCGACTTTTATTGATTCATAAGGTTTGCAACTGGAAATAAGCAGAATAACCGCTGTAAAAAGAAGAGCATATTTGACTTTGATAATTTTCATAATTGGTAATTGTTTGTGCAAATATAAGGCAATATCTTAAAAAAGACAGAAACAAGACAATAACTTAAACCGGTTTATAAACAGGATTTAACCCGAATAATTCACGAGTTATTCCTGTCTCCGAAATAAAGGACTATTCTAATTTTTATCTAAGTTGAGTAGTTTCCCGATTTTACCAGGATAGTGAAAAAGCGCTTTATTTATCCGGCAGCTGCCAGACAACTTAGAAATTGTTGGTTTTTCACCGAATTTGGGTTTCAGTTAAATAGGCAGCCCCAATTACACCAGCGCTGTCTCCCAGCATAGGTTGTATAAATTTTGTTTCAAGCTTATGATTAAAAACATATTTGGCCGCTTCTTCTGCACCCTTTTGAGCGAGACTTTTGATGTTACCCACTCCTCCCCCCAGAACGACTAATTCCGGATCGATAATATTAATAAGCCGGGCAATTCCTTTACCAAAAAAGGTATGAAGCCGTTCAATGGTCTCCTTAGCTTCAGCATCCAGACCTTTTGTATACAGTGAATAGATTTCCTTTAGTTCTTTTTCTTTCCCGGAAACCTGGTAATAGTATCTTTCAAGTGCAGGTCCTGAGATAATGGTTTCCACACAGCCTGTTTTGCCGCAATAACATTTTCCTCCTGATTTATCCAGGAAATTGTGTCCCCATTCTCCTGCTATACCCTGCAATCCGGTTACAATGTTTCCGTTGACAATCAATCCTCCGCCCACACCCGTCCCCATAATTACTCCAAAGACAACCTCTGCTGAAGGGTTTTCATGATAGGCTGCTCCAAATCTGGCTTCAGCCAAAGCAAAACAATTAGCGTCGTTTGCAATTCGGACAGGCAATTTTAAGTGGGCTTCCAAATCATCTTTAAAGGGTTTGCCTATTAATATTGTTGTGTTGGCATTTTTAACTGTCCGGCTCGAAGGTTCAAGGGTCCCGGGAATACCCAGTCCCAGGACTGAAGGAGACTGACCTGTTTCTTTTTTAAGTTTCTCAAGAAGAGTGTCTATTTGATGGATGATGTGGTTGTATCCCTTTTCTTTTTCGGTGGGTATTCGACGACGGGTTATGATTTCAGGTTTTTTCCCTGTTTTCAGCACAACCCCTTCTGTTTTTGTGCCACCCAAATCAATGCCCCACAAAAGCTGTTCTTTCATTTTTTATTCCGTTTTTGTTTAAAAAAGTCAATGAGCAGATCACTGCATTCGCTTTCCAGCACACCTGAAGAAAGTTTTGTTTTGGGATGCAGCAGGTTTAGCTGCATACTGAGAAACCCACGTTTTTTATCCTCAGCGCCATATACGATTCTTTCTATCTGAGTCCAGTATGCGGCCCCGGCACACATAGCACATGGCTCAAGTGTCACGTAAAGGGTGCAATCCTTAAGGTATTTAGCTCCTAAATGATTTTCGGCTGCCGTGAAGGCCTGCATTTCAGCATGCGCTGTTACATCATTCAACGTTTCTGTCAGGTTATGCGCCCTCGCAATAATCTGGTCCTTGCAAACGATAACTGCACCAATGGGCACTTCATCCCTTACCAGCGCCTTTTTGGCTTCTTTGATCGCCTCTTTCATGAAAAACTCGTCGTTCAGTATTCCCGCCATGATTTTTTTTACAAAAATAATAAATGCTACAATGCTAAACCCTGTAAAAAAGAAAAACCGCCTCTGTCAATTTAAGAGGCGGTTTGCAATATGAGATTTTATGTTTTTTAGGGCATATCGTCTGCCAGAACTGCTTTTACATCAAAAACAACATATTCGTCTGAATTTCCAGAGCTTCCAGCCACAGTTTTTATGTGCAGATAACCTTTGTGTCCAGCTTCTGTAACAAAGGCGATCACATCTCCTTCTTGTATTGATACAACCGTTTCGCTCAGACCAGAAATATTTTCTACTATAGCGTTACCATCAACATCATCAAAAGTAACATCAGTAACTACAGCCATATTGGTAGTGTTGGGTAGCGATACATCATTAAGATATGTAGATGATGGTGTCTCTGCCGGAGATAATAATTGATTTGTAAATGCTTTTAAGTCACTGAATGCGTAAACAAAATCAATCATACCTTCATTTTCTGAAGTAATGTTGTTTACTACATAAGTTTCTCCGGATTCGGCAGAGAATAAGCTCGTATTTGACCCATCTTTTACTGCAACATATAACTGTACATCTAAATAAGTAGTCATGTTTATTACAGGCTCTTCAACGGTTACGATGAATTCTTTTTCTGCAGTGTTACCGGCTTTATCTGTTACAACAAAATCGTAACCATAAGTGCCAGCATTCATTGGGGCATCGATTACAAGGGAATCCTTATAAGTATCTTTGTCAATGTCTTCTTTCGGAAATCCTGATAAATCTACATCATCAAGGGTTACTGTAAAACTTTCTAAATTATTGTCGCCTTTTTCAGCTTGCCAGTGCCAACGAAGAGTTTCACCTGTCTTAACAGTTACATTTCCATCGATGTATTCTTCACCAAAGAAGCTCAGGGTTGGACCCATCTCTTCACCATCTTCTTCGCATGAAGTAAATACGCCAAACATCGCTATAAGAGTAATTCCCAATAATAGTTTAATCTTTTTCATGTGCTCAAATTTTAAAGTGTTTAGTAATTCTTTTATGTGTTGATAACAAAAATAATCTATAAATGTTAAACTAACCTCAAGATTTAGAGATTTTCAAATTTATTTCTTCATATCTTTTCAGACAATCAAATATTGTTCCAAAATGAAAGTTGAAGCAAAAATGAAATTAAGAAGCGGACTGAACATTATGCATCATATTTTTGTGCCTGATATAGAAAGGTTTTAAATTGGAAATATATGCCAGGCAAACCGGAACACTACTATAATCAATCTGCCGTAATCCCTTTTTTTACGGATAATGGAGAAAGAAAGATAATCTTAATAACTACCCGTAAAAAGCAAAAATGGACTATTCCTAAGGGAATTGTCGAGCCAGGTATGACTCCTGTCGAATCTGCCCGCCAGGAAGCTGAAGAAGAGGCAGGCATTGAGGGATTCATTGAACCGGTGGTTTTTGATACATTCGAATATGAAAAATGGGGTGGTATATGCTTTGTGAAAGTTTACCTGATGCATGTGAATGAAATTTTTGCGGAATGGCCAGAAATCCACTTCAGACAAAGAAGATTTTTTTCTCCTGAAGAAGCTGTCAGATATATTGGAAGAGAAGAAATTAAGCCAGTACTTCAAAAGTTTTCAAAGGAAATAGAATGACTGAGGTGAAATAGATTATAAATATTCAGTGGACTATAATTGATTTTTTTAGTAAATTGAGAATGGAATTAATCACTCTTTTTTACAATGAAAGTCATTTATATAGCCACTTACCCACCCAGGAAGTGTGGTATTGGCACATATACCAATAACCTTATAAAATCAGTCACTCACAATACAAAAAGTAACTCTGTAAAAGATGATGCTTTAGTTATTGCTATGAATGAGGATAATTCAGAGTACGAATACCCTGAAGAGGTAAAATTTGTTATCCGTTCCAACCATCAGAAAGACTACATACAGGCCTCCCGGTTTATTAATTTCAGTGGGGCAGATGTTTGTGTAATACAGCATGAGTTCGGTATTTTTGGGGGTGAGATGGGGGTGTATATACTTCCGCTAATAAACAGGCTGAAAATTCCTTTGGTGGTTTGTTTTCATACTGTTCTTAAAAATCCATCCTATATACAGAAATCTATTGTTTCTGAAATCAGGAAGAAAGCTGCTCATGTCATTGTTATGAGCAACCTGGCTGTTCATTTTCTGAAGAGTATTTATAAAATTCCACAAAATAAAATAGAACTTATCGAGCATGGTGTTCCTGATTTTGAACACCTTTCCCCAAAGGCCATTAAGGAACAACTGGGTTTTAAAGACAGACATGTGCTTATGACATTTGGCTTGATAGGAAGAAACAAAGGCATTGAGACTGTTTTGCACGCATTGCCGGCTGTAGTAAAAAAATATCCCAATCTACTGTATATCATTTTAGGACGCACCCATCCGGCGGTTCTGAAACTCTCGGGAGAAGAATACAGGGAATATCTCAAATTACTGGTAAAAAAGTACAAACTCGAAAACAATGTCTATTTCCATAATCATTTTGTATCAGATGAATCATTGTTTGAATACCTTTCAGCATCGGACATTTATGTAACACCCTATTTATCTGAAGAGCAAATTACCAGCGGTACGCTTTCTTATGCTGTAGGTGCCGGATTATGTGTAATTTCAACTCCGTACTGGCATGCTAAAGAGCTGTTGGACAAAGGGCGCGGTATTCTCTTTAATTTTAAGGATTATGAAACCCTGTCCAACATACTGGTTGATTTGCTTGACCATCCCGAAAAATTGAAAAAGTATCAGACAAAAGCCCGGGAATATGGCCATAAAATAAAGTGGCTAAAAAGTGCGAAGCAGCATCTTCAATTGTATAAGAAAATCGTAAGAACCTATAAAGTACCCCAGACAGTAAGGAAATTTACGATTGACCTGACAGTAATGCCTATCCTTAAACTTGAGCATGTTTACCGCCTTACGGATGATACAGGAATTGTGAAGCACGCCAAATACGGAATACCCAATCTGAAAGACGGATATTGCCTGAATGATAATTCCAGGGCTCTTCTGATGGCCGTTATGTATTACAAACAAAGGCAGGACAGAAAAATACTGGATATGATGCCCCATTTCCTTAGTTATATTCATTATATGCAAAATTCCGACGGGACCTTTAGGAACTACCTGGGCTTTGACAGGAGCTTTAAAGATGAACTTGGCACCGAAGATGCCTTTGGCAGGGCCGTATGGGGTCTTGGATATCTGGTTCGTTTTAAGCCTAATGATGCTTTCAAACAAACGGGAAAAGAAATTTTCCTCAGGTCTGTTCCTCATTTTGAATATTTACGTTCAATCAGGGGGATAGCCAACACTATAATCGGCATCTGTTATTTTTTAAAAGAATATTCGGAAAGAGAAGATTTGTCTAAATTATTGATCAGGCTGGTCGGAAAATTAACCGGATATTATAAGAAGCATTCAACGAATGACTGGAAATGGTTTGAATCCCGGATGACGTATGACAATGGTATTTTACCCCTGGCATTACTTCATGCTTATGACATTATTGAAGATGAGAAGGTATTAAATATTGCACGGGAATCTCTGGAGTTTCTTGAATCAATAGTATTCCGGGAGGGTTATTTTTCGCCGGTAGGGGATAAAAGTTGGCTGTCACAAGACAAAACATTTTCGAAGTATGACCAGCAATCTTCTGAGGCAATGGGTATGGTTCTTCTTTATAGCCAGGCTTTTCAGCTTTTTAAGAAGAAAAAATACCTTCAGCATTTGTTTAAGAGTTACCTGTGGTATCTGGGTGAGAATGAATTGAGAATACCACTATATGATCACGAGTCGGGCGGGTGTTTCGACGGCTTAACTTATAAGGGCGTAAATAAAAACGAAGGCGCAGATAGTACACTGGCTTATCTGATTTCTCATCTAACTGTATTACAGGCGCATGAAAAAGAACATTTTATCATTTATGAATAATGAAATGAGACTAATTAAACGCTATAAAGGTAATCCTATTCTGACAAAGCAGGATATTCCTTTTCCCGTCAGCACCGTTTACAATGCTGGTGTGACAAAATATAATGACAAGTACATTATGCTTTTTCGTTCCAATATTTTAAACGGAAGAAGCATTATAGGCATTGCAGAAAGCGAAGACGGATATCGTTTTGTTCCGCGTGAAAAGCCTTTTATTGTTCCCAATACGGATGGCCCGTTTGGTATATATGAGGAATATGGTGTGGAAGATCCACGTATCACTTATCTTGAAGGTGAATACCTGATTACATATAGTGTCTATTCCCGTTATGGTGTCCGAAATGCACTAGCCAAAACAAAAGATTTTGAATCTCTTGAACGAGTGGCTCTGATAACACAGGTTGATTACCGCAATGTGGTCATTTTTCCAGAGAAGTTTAATGGTTTGTATGTCAGGCTTGACAGGCCCCATCCCAATATAAATCCATGGGGGATATGGATTTCTTATTCGCCTGATTTAAGATATTGGGGAGATTCGGATTTAATAATGAATCCTGTGCATTATCACTGGGACGAATTAAAAATGGGGCCTGGGGCACCACCCATCAAAACCGATAGGGGCTGGCTTAATATTTTTCATGGGGCTTATCCTACAATAAACAGCACAATCTACAGACTTGGCGCGGCTTTACATGATTTGAAAAATCCGGCCAAAATATTAGGTGTTGCTGATCAATGGATCCTGGAGCCTGAGGAGAATTATGAGATTACCGGGTATGTCCCGAATGTGGTTTTTACATGCGGTGCAGTTCCTGAAACAGACGGAACATTGAAAATATTCTGGGGTGCAGCTGACTCGGTAATGTGCATGGGAGAAGCCAATATTAATGAGCTGGTTGATTTATGCCTTACTCATTCACGGGAACCTCTGGGATAATTTAATCGCTCAATTTGGGTTAAAATGTTATCTTGAATTCAATAGCTCTTCCAGCAGTCCATCCAGATTGACTACAGCAAAACCGGAAGCATAATCAGCCATTGCGTAAGGTATAACAAGACTTCTTTTGTGAATTAGGGCTCCACAGGTATAAACAACATTTGGTACATATCCTTCCCGTTCCTCTTCATTTGGTGTTAAAAGAGGTTCATTTAAACGCCCGATAACTTTTTCCGGATTCTCCAGGTCAAGCAAGCAGGCTCCCAGCGAATATTTTCGCATAGGTCCAACGCCGTGGGTAATCATAAGCCAACCGTTTTCCGTCTCAATGGGTGAACCTCCGTTTCCAACCTGTACCATCTCCCAGGGATATTTGGGTTCCTGTATAATTTGTGCCTCTTCCCAAATGTTGATGTGATCGGAGTACATAATGTAGTTGTTTTTTCCATCAATTCTGGAAAGCATAGCGTATTTTCCCTTAATCTTCCTTGGAAAGAGAGCGAGATTTTTGTCTTGCGCAAACCTGCCATGCAGGGGAATAACCTTGAAATGATAAAAATCTTTTGTATGAAGAAGTTTGGGCATGATTGTGTAACCATCGTAAGCGGTATATGTAGCATAATAATCAATGTTGCCTTTATCATCGGTAAATTTCACAAACCTTGCATCCTCAATCCCTTTCTTTTCGGTTTCGGCAATCGGGAAAATGGCTCGTTCAGAGATATCTGTGTCCAGCGAAAATTTTAATTCATAATGAGAATCAGCCAGCCAGAGTATTTCTCTGAGCACTTTCTGCTTTTCTATAGTAAGCAGATTGTTTTCGAGTATATTCTCAACAATCTTACGTATTTCAGGATATAAAAATTTATCAGGAAGTTCGTCAAGGACCATACAGTAGAGATTCCGGGGAACATCCATTTCCTCAAGTTTTTTTTCAAATTTCTTTTTATTGTATTTGTAATTTTTTACCCGCTCGGCTTCATCGATTAGTTTCCCGGAAGGCTGAAATTTCAGGTTGTTTTTTTTGTCAATTATACCTCTTCGAAAAACAAGAGATGAAATGTGGCCTTCCCCGGTGGCCCTGAAACTGACAATGATCCTTTTGTCGCCATCATTTAACCCGGATTGGTCAGGATCTTCTATTACTGATGGATTAAAGAAGGCTGCTGATTCGACAGAATACTCCATAGTAAAATACGAGCCGATAAGCAATTTTTTTCGTTCAGTTAATGCATCGACTTCAATTTCCAGGTCCTTAAACACATGTTTGACTTTATTGAAATGCCTGGAAAGTATCCGGGTTATATTTCTGTGCCGTTTTGAGAAATCTCTCAAAATTTGGTTGATGGTTGTTTCTGCCTCTTCATCAGTCATATGATATACACGCATAACAATCTCTGTTGTACGCATGGAATCCAGGGAGAAATCACGGGCGATTACCTTTGTAGTATCAGGTAAAAATTTTATGTTTTTCCTTTCAACATGAATAGCCATTTCTAAGCACTTAATGTTATTTATAATCTTTTTACAATATACAGAAATTACGGAAATTATAACTGCATCTTGCTAATTAAATTTTTTCTAATATCATTATTTTTAAGCTGCAAATCAGGTTTTTGCGTATAGTTATTTAACGTGAACTCGATATAAGATAAATTTGTATATAGCTGGTATTCAGATAGTCC
>CAZPDP010000027.1:0-42778 GCA_964585385.1 uncultured Bacteroidales bacterium | reverse complement strand
GCGGTACAGGCTCTGCATTTTATTCATATTTATAAAAATTTATGAATAATGCAGGATAGTTTGTAAGCACAAAAAAAAGAGCCTCTTTTCAAGAAGCTCCTTCAAATAAGTGAGCGAAAATCGCTCAATTGGGGTTGTAATATTAATTGTTCCCGTAGATTTCTTCCAGTTTTTGGTCGAGTTCTTCGCCTCTTAAATCTTTTGCTACGATAACACCCTCTTCATCAATAAGGAAATTTGAAGGGATAGCCATTACACCATATTCCTTTCTTGTTGGGTTATCCCAGCCTTTTAAATCAGAAGCCTGCGGCCAGTCAATATTGTCGTTATGAATTGCCTGAATCCAGGGATCTCTTTTCCTGTCAAGAGAAACACCAAAGATCTCAAATCCTTGATCCTGGTATTTCTTATAATTTTCCACCAGGTTTGGATTTTCTTTTCGGCAGGGTGAGCACCAGGAAGCCCAGAAGTCAAGTAGTATATGCCCGTCTCCAATATAATCGGAAAAGGTGATAGAATTCCCGGCAGTATCAGGCAGTGTAAAGTCTATAAATTCTTTACCCATCTGAACCCTGGCGAGTACGTCTCTTCTCTCCTTTATTCTTTGTGCATAACGGGATTCCTTAACACTGGAATCAAAGCTGATATACAACGAATCCAGCTCTTCATATTTCATATAAGGCAACATTTCCTGAGTGGCGACATAAGGTGAAATAACAGAATTTGTATTGTCTTCAATATATTTTCTTACAAACTCCTGTCTGTTATCAGAAACCGCCATATATTCTTCTTCCACCTTTTTCATACCTTCCTGATTTCCCTTCTGCCTCTGCTCCTGGTATTTGGTATACAGACCGCCCATTTCTTCATCATATTTTCCTACTTTACTTTTGAAATGCTCAAATTTATCATGAATTCCAGAGCCTTTTACAGTATGCGCATTGAGGCTGTCAATATTTCCTGTAATCTGAATGTCAGAATTTTCAGTAAAAATATTAACAGAGCCCTCATCTCCTAGCGTGAGGGCATACATTTCAGGAGATTTCAGTTTTCCTTCAAATAGAAATTCTCCAGATTCTGCTTTAACAGAATCAAACTTAACCCATTGGTTATCTTCTACTTTTCTCAGAAAAACCTGGGAATCACCAAGTCCTTCAATATTTCCTTTAATCTTGTAACCTGGCTCCTTTTTGCATGCAGAAACAACAAAAACTGAAGCAACCAAAAACAATAATAATTTTCTCATGATTTATTTTTTTAAATTTAATTGACTGCCAAACCTAATAAATTCCCGAAAAGATAAAAAGAGTTTAAAGTATTATTTTTAATCCGAATAATTAACTTCGTTGAGGGCTTCGCCGTTCAAGAATTATTCCTGTCTCCGACAGCGACTAAGGTTCACTAAAATTTTTTTCATATTTATAAAAATTTATGAATAATGCAGGTTAAAATAAATATCAACCAGTTTGCGGGCAGCATAAAAAGAACTCATTTCACCTGAAAGCACACTTTTTTCAAAATCAGGCAACCTTTTTTTCACATCCTTTTTGCTATAAAAGTTATCCTTAATAATTTGGTTGATGGTTTCATACATCCAGTATTTTGCCTGATTGTTGCGCTTTTCCTGGAAAAAACCGTTTTGTTTGGCAAAATTCACATACTGATGGATAGTGGCCCAAACCTCATCAATTCCTTTATCATTCAAGGCTGAACATGTTAACACCTTTGGTACCCAGCCTGATTTGGCCGGTGGGAAGAGGTGAAGAGCATTCTCATACTGCCGTTTTGCCAGTCTGGATTTTTCCAGGTTGCTGCCGTCGGCTTTAGTTATAGCAATAGCGTCTGCCATCTCCATGATTCCACGTTTGATTCCCTGCAGTTCATCCCCGGCACCTGCAAGCATCAAAAGCAAAAAGAAATCCACCATGGAATGGACAGACGTTTCCGACTGTCCAACACCAACTGTTTCAATAAATATTGTATCGAATCCTGCTGCTTCGCAAAGAATAACAGTTTCCCTTGTTTTTCTCGCAACACCTCCCAGTGAATCGCCTGAAGGAGAAGGCCGTATAAAAGCCCTGTCATTTGCAGACAATTTCTCCATACGGGTTTTATCTCCCAATATACTTCCACCGCTTCTCTCACTTGTGGGATCTACCGCCAATACAGCAAGCTTATTACGGGATTCAGTTATTTGTGATCCAAGAGCTTCAATAAAAGTACTTTTCCCAACACCCGGAACACCCGTTATTCCAATCCTTATTGAATTCCCGGCATGAGGCAGGCATTTTTCAATAATTTCACGGGCCATTTCTGTATGCTCCGGGAGAGAGCTCTCAATCATCGTAATGGCCTGACCAAGCATCATACGGTCTCCTTTTAGAATTCCCTCCACATATTGATCTGGTGTATAACGAGGTCTTCTTTTTAACTTAAAACGTTTTGCAGCATTCTTATTAATAGAGGAAGGCTGCTCAACCCCCTTATTAACTTTTAATGCGCTGTCCTGATCTTTCTTTTCCTTATCTTTTTTGGTCATCTTCTTTTGTTTAAAAACGATGATGATCATCCCGGATGGAATGATCATCTTAACTTTTCCCGTTTCGGTGAAAAGATTTATTTTTTCACATTCCCTTTTATAGTCAGCCGGGTAATTGGATTTTCCGGATCATTACTGATAAAATATACCGTTTTCCTTTGTGGGCCTCGCCTGTTACCCGTATGGAAAATCGTTTTGAATGAACTGGTTTCTCCTGGTTTGATGACAGTCTTATCGGGTTTAACAGTTGTACAGCCGCAAGTAGCACGAATCTTTCTTATTTTCAGATCGCTTTCCCCTACATTCGTAAATTTGAAATAATGGGTAATATCCTCCTTTTGTTCAGCATTTCCGAAGTCAAAGGTTGTATTTTCAAACTTCACTCTTGCCGCGTTAGCCCTTTCCCGGGGTGACAAATGAGAAAAATCCTCAACTATTTTTGCGCTGTAAGCCAGGTTGCCATTAGAAACATGTTCTCCATTGACTTTCACAACAACCCTTTTCACCAAAAAACCCCAATCATCTACCTGGGTACCATCTAATTTGCCCCAGATATAACCTTTTTGCCCGGGCATCAGTTTGTCCGGTTTGGTTTTCAGGGTAAGATAATCAGGTACCCTCTCAAATGTAACATCCATTATCTTATTCGAAGTATTCATAATTTCAAGAGAGTCCACCTTTTTCTCGGTATTTTTTACTGTTACAAATGGTAAATGGTTGGATTTCAGCCTAAGATCTCCCATACTTTTGGGATATTTATCAGAAAGACTTTTTTCGCGGGGGATTACTTCACCCCGAATACGAAGCAGTATGTTCGAATTTTCCGCATTGGTTCTGACCAGTATCGATTTATTGAAGTTGCCGGGCCTGTGAGCAGGATCAAAAGTAGCACTTAGAAAACCCTCTTCACCTGGCATAACCGGTTTCCTTGTCCATGAATTGGAAGTACACCCGCAGGATGCTTTTACATCATTAATTACCAGGGGTTTATTACCTGTATTTGTAAATTCGAACTTATAAGTAACTTTTCCATCCGCTTCCTGTATCTTTCCGAAATCATGAGTTAGTTTATTAAAATTGATATTAGCTGCTTTTTGTTGGGCATAAATCCCTGCAAAACTCATAAATAGTAGGATTACTGCAAACGTAAATTTCTTTTTGACCATAACTTCAAAGATTAGGTTCAACTTTGATTAACAAATTTATAACTTTTGTTTCAATTAAATTCGTATTTGATTAAATATGTTTGTAATAAGAAAACGAAAAATTTTCCTTCCATCATGTTCCTCAACCAATTTTTAATTAAGTTTGTCTAAATTTATATTTTATGGGAATTCAGGAAATAGCACTCCTTATAGCTGTTGGTCTGCTTGCAGGTTTTGTAGGAGGTTCTCTCGGAATTGGCGGAGGCATTATCATTGTCCCGGCTCTTGTGTTTTTAATGGGTTTTAGTCAGCATCAGGCCCAGGGCACCTATCTGGCAGTTTTACTTTTTCCTATAGGAATTTTGGGAGTTATCAATTATT
Source organism: uncultured Bacteroidales bacterium (assembly GCA_964585385.1). GTDB lineage: Bacteria > Bacteroidota > Bacteroidia > Bacteroidales > UBA12077 > JAGXLC01. Next base: position 38,713 of record CAZPDP010000027.1, on the reverse strand, counting down.
ATAAGAGCGGGTATGTAAATTTTAAATTTGCTGTAATTCTTATAGCTGCCTTTTTGCTGGGAAGCTACCTGGGGAGTTACCTGGCCGTAAGAATTCCTGACGAGATTTTAAGAAAAATATTCGGAGTTTTTATGCTCGTGGTTTCCATAAAAATGATAGCAGGAAAATAACTATTATGGATTTTAAAAAAGAAATAATAAAGCTTGGCGATAAATATTTTTCCGAAATAAGAGATATACGCAGACATCTGCATATGTATCCCGAATTGTCTTTCCGGGAAGAAAAAACTTCTCAATACATTCAAAATGAATTGAAAAAAACAGGACTGGAATACCAGGAGATATTCAAAACAGGCATTACGGGTATTCTCAAAGGCAGAAATCCTCAAAAGAAAACAATCGCTCTCAGAGCCGATATTGATGCGCTGCCTGTCCAGGAAAACACAGGCCTGGAATTTGCATCCAAAAACCCGGGTGTCATGCATGCTTGCGGGCATGATGCTCATACTGCTATACTGTTGGGAACGCTGAAAATACTGTCTCAACTCAAGGAGCAATTAGAAGGGCAGGTCAAATTCATTTTCCAGCCCGCAGAGGAAAAATTACCCGGCGGTGCATACCATCTCATCAAAGAAGGGGTACTTGAAAATCCCAGGCCGGATGTTATCATAGGTCAGCATGTTTACCCGGATCTTCCTGCAGGGTATATCGGATTTAAGCCGGGCGCTTATATGGCCTCCAGCGATGAAATATTTCTAACAGTTCAGGGAAAAGGCGGTCATGGTGCAATGCCTCATAAAATAACAGACACGGTGCTACTTGCTTCTCAAATTATTACCACCCTTCACCAGGCTATTCCCAGAAGTGCACCCACATTAGTTCCAACTGTTCTCTCTTTTGGCAAAATAAGGGCTGAAGGGGCTACCAACGTTATCCCCGACCAGGTTGACATTGAAGGTACATTCCGTACTATGGATGAAAAATGGCGAAATGAAGCACATACAAAAATCCGGAAAACCGCGCAGCAACTTGCAGAAAATATTGGAGCTCAATGCAGGGTTGAGATAAAAAAAGGGTATCCTGTATTGATTAATGACGAGTTTTATACCAGTCATGCAATAGAAGCAGTAAAAAATTTATGGGGAAATGAAAAGGTTAAAGAACTTGATAAAAGAATGACGGCTGAAGACTTTGCTTATTACAGCCAGATAGTTCCCGGGGTGTTTTACAGATTGGGCACAGGATATGGAAATTCCAACAACCCACCTCCTTTGCACAGTTCTGAATTCACCATTGATGAAAATGCACTAAAAACCGGAATGTCAACCATGGCCTGGCTTGCAGTCGAAATGCTCAGCAAATAGCGAAAAATTCACAGGTTAAGTATGAAGGGAATATATAACAAAGCTTATTTATATTCCTTTCAAATTGTTTAAAACTCATTAAATTTGTTCATGGAAAAAAAAAATAAAATACATTTGCAATTGTAATGTAGTGTTAACCCCAAAAAATCAAGAAAAATGGCTTACGTAATTACAGAAGATTGCACAGCATGCGGCTCATGTATAGATGAATGCCCGGTAGAAGCTATATCTGAAGGTGATATTTACAAAATTGATCCGGATCTTTGCACAGACTGTGGTGCATGCGCTGATGTATGCCCCGTTGACGCAATCCATCCAGAATAACAGATGTAACTTTTAAAATTATTGAGGCTCATAACTTTTGTTATGGGCCTTTTTTCTTTATTCTCAACAAAATCGGACATTTTTATGGATTCTTTTTTTAATTTCGCGGTCTGAAAACTTAACACTATTTAGATGACTTTATTTCAAAATTTTACCAAAACGGGCAACTACTTTTTTCGAAACAGAAGCTATATCCCTCTGTTATTTTATCCTTTGGCAATTCTGATTATATATCTTGAGAGAAACACCCTAACCCTATACAACAATATTACCTGGTCTGTTATATGCTTTGCCGTTTCACTTGCAGGGCTGTATGTAAGAATACTTGTAACGGGATACGTACCTGACGGCACCTCGGGCAGAAATACAAAGGAGCAGAAAGCCGACACGCTGAACACAAAAGGCATCTATTCAATTGTAAGACACCCGCTTTACCTTGGTAATTTTTTAATGTGGTTTGGGCTGATTTTATATACCGAACATATCTGGTTTATTATTCTTACCACCCTCCTGTTCTGGTTGTATTATGAAAGAATCATGTTTGCAGAAGAACAATTTATACAGGATAAATTTGGTGATGCATTTAAACAATGGGCAAAAAACACTCCTGCTTTCCTTCCAGGGTTCAGGAAGTGGCAAAAGCCTGAGCTGAATTTCTCTGTAAAGAAGGTCATTAGAAGAGAATACAGAGGGCTTTACGCCGTTATTATTTCCTTTGCATTGTTAAATTTTCTTATGAACCTGCTTAATACAACAGAACCGGGAATTTCAGATTTCTGGCTTATCGTTTTCATAACAGGAACCCTGCTCTTTATAATTGTGCGTATTCTTCAAAAAACTACCCGCATTTTAAAAGTTCAAAGAAAAATTAACCAGCAGTAAATTTACCGGTTACCGATATTCAGGGTACAATACAAGGTGCGCGATATTAACATTCCATCGATACATTCTGCATCTTGGTTTATAGCATAAAAATGCTAAAAGGCCATAGCTTATGGCATATTTTGATAACAGCATACGTTTTATTTATCTGAAACCCAAATTGAGCGATTTTCGCTCACAAAAAAGAGGAAGTAAATAGTTCTGCCCCTGGAAAAATTTGTATATTGAAAAAATTTATTCAAAATCAAATACCTATGAGTAAAAAAATAATAGTCCTCGGAGCAGGAATGGTAGGTAAGGCAATCATTTATGATTTGTCGAAGGAATACAATGTAACCGCCGTAGATATTGATGATGCAGCGTTGGAATATTGCAAAGAAAACTACAAGGTTATAACCATGAAGCAAGACCTGGGTAATGTTGAAACCCTGAAGCAGGTTATAGAGGAAGCAGGCCTGATTGTTTCGGCAGTACCGGGATTTATGGGATATAAAACAATGGAGACCTGCATCGAAAATGGCAGAGATATCGTTGACATCTCCTTTATGCCGGAAGATTTCATGGAGCTGGAAGAAAAAGCCAAAGCAAAAGGTGTTACAGCTATTGCCGACTGTGGAGTAGCGCCGGGCATGCCTAATATCATCCTTGGCCATCACAGCAAAGAGATGGAGATTGAAAACTTTGAATACATGGTTGGCGGGCTGCCCAGAGAAAGGAAGTTCCCTTTTGAATACAAAGCGCCTTTCTCCCCGATTGATGTGCTTGAAGAATACACCAGACCAGCTCGTATGATGGAACAGGGTAAAATAGTGAGCAAACCCGCCATGAGCGAATCTGAACTCGTGTATTTCCAGCGTCTGGGCCACCTGGAAGCCTTCAACACAGACGGACTCCGCTCACTGCTCACCACCATGAGCCAAATTCCCAATATGAAAGAGAAAACCCTGCGATACCCGGGCCACATACGCCTGATTCAATCTCTCAAAGAGGCAGGTTTCTTTGAAGATAAAGAAATCACCGTCGGCCATCAAAAAGTCAAACCACTGGACGTCACCAACCAGATTCTGATTAACGAGTGGAGCCTGAAACCCGGGGAAGAAGAATTCACACTGATGAAAATTATCATGGAAGGTACATTAAATGGAGAGAAAAAAAAGATTATCTACAACCTTTTGGATGAATATGACAAAAGTACTTCTCTTTCATCTATGGCAAGAACTACAGGTTTTACAGCTACAGCAGCGGTAAACATCATCGTTCAGGGAATATTTAATAAGAAAGGAGTATTTCCACCCGAATATATAGGCGAGGATAAAGATAGTTTTAAATGGATTATGAATTACCTGAAAGAAAGAAACGTCTATTACCAGCGATTTATAGAGTAGTATCAACCCATAGAAAAATAGAAAAGCCCGGTTTATGGTCCGGGCTTTATTGTTGGGTGGAAGATGGGATTTGAACCCACGCCCTCTGGAACCACAATCCAGCGCTCTAACCAACTGAGCTACATCCACCATTTTCGGATTGCAAAGATAAGATAATATTTCTGAGTTCAACAAAAATATTTTAAAAAAAAATTATAGATATGTACCCTTCAAACATGCTTGATAGTTGATAAAATTTTACTAATTTTGGGACCCTGTCATTCAAACCTATGGATTACAATTATTTAGTATTAATTCATAAAACACTATAAAGAATTATGAAAACCTATCAAACGAATCACATCAGGAATGTCACCTTAATGGGAAATTCAGGCAGCGGAAAGACTGAATTAAGTGAAGACATGCTTTATAGAGGTGGAGTTATAGAAAGAAAAGGCTCAATTGAAAACAAAAATACAACTTCAGACTATAATGAAGTAGAACACGAAAACTTAAACTCCATTTACTCATCTTTACTTTATACCGAGTTGGATGGTCACAAGATCAACATTATAGACTCCCCAGGTTCAGATGAATTTATAGGACAGGTAGTGGCTTCTTTTAATGCAGCCGATTCCGGACTGATGCTCATCAACTCCCAAAATGGTGTTGAGGTGGGTACGGAAATCCACAGCCGTTACTCTGAAAAACACGACATACCCTTCAGTATTGTTATCACTCATCTCGATCATGAAAAGTCCAACTTCGAAAAAACACTCGAGACCATTAAACAAAATTTCGGTACAAAAGCAGTAGTTGTGCAATATCCGGTTAATGCAGGAACTGGTTTCGATGCTATCGTTGATGTGTTAAAAATGAAAATGTACAAATACAACAAAGACAAGAATGAAGTTGAAGAGCTCGAAATACCAGATGATCAAAAAGCACAGGCAGACGAGTATCACAATACACTTGTAGAATCTGCAGCAGAAAATGATGAGCAGCTCATGGAACTTTTCTTCGAAAAAGAAATGCTGGATGAAGATGAGATGCGAAGCGGTATTAAAGCTGGAATTACATCAAGAGGTATGTTCCCCATCTTATGTGTATCTGCCAAACAAGGGATCGGTGTAAAAAGACTAATGGAATTTATTGTTAAAGTTGCACCCTCGCCTACAGACAGGCCAAAACCTCAAACCGTAGACAGTAAAGAAGTAGAAATTGATCCCAGCGGTCCTGCTTCAATGTTCTTTTTCAAAACATTCAACGAGTCACATATCGGCGACATCAACTACTTTAAAGTAATGTCAGGAAAAATTACGGAAGGCATGGATGTTGTCAATGCTAAAACGCAGTCGAAGGAAAGGCTCTCTCAGCTCTATGTAGTGGCTGGTAAAAAGCGGGAAAAGATTCAGGAAATGGTTGCCGGTGACCTGGGAGCAGCTGTAAAGCTCAAAGATACCAAAGTCAACCATACACTTAATGAACCCAAAACGGATTACCAATTCCCTTCCATTGAGTTCCCCGAACCAAAATACAGAACAGCTATTCGAGTACTGAATGAATCGGATGAAGAAAAACTTGGTGAAGAACTCAGCAGAATGCAGCAGATTGATCCAACCATCAAGGTTGAATACTCAAAAGAACTAAAACAAATTATTCTGCACGGACAAGGTGAGCACCAGCTCAACATCCTGAAATGGCATCTTGACAATATTACAAAGATTGAAACTGAGTTCATAAAACCCAAAATTCAATACAGGGAAACCATTACCAAAGTTGCCCAGGCAAGCTACCGACACAAGAAACAATCCGGTGGCGCCGGACAGTTTGGTGAGGTTTATATGGTTATCGAGCCCCACGATGACAACGCACCGGACCCAAAAAATTACAAGGTGAATGGAATGGACATCTCTCTTAATGTTAGAGATAAACAGGAACACGCACTGGAATGGGGCGGAAAGCTTGTCTTCTATAACTGTATTGTAGGTGGTGCAATTGACGCAAAATTCATGCCTGCCATTCTGAAAGGTGTGATGGAAAAGATGGAAAACGGACCGTTAACAGGATCCTATGCAAGAGATATCAGGGTAGCCATTTACGATGGTAAGATGCACCCTGTTGACTCCAATGAAATCTCCTTTAAGCTTGCCGGCAGAAATGCCTTCGAGAATGCCTTCAAGAGCGCCGGACCAAAAATTATGGAACCGGTTTACAGCATTGAAGTGCTGGTTCCAAGTGACAGAATGGGTGATGTAATGAGTGACCTTCAGGGAAGAAGAGCGATGGTAGAAGGAATGGACAGCGAAAAAGGTTTTGAGAAGATCAAAGCCAAGGTGCCCCTGGCGGAAATGCATAAATACTCAACCTCACTTGGTTCATTAACCGGAGGTAGAGCAACTTATACTATGAAATTCGACAGCTATCAGCAGGTTCCAATGGAAATACAGGAAAAACTGATAAAAGAGTTCGAAGCCGAAAAGGAAAAAGAAGAATAAACAATACCAGACTAATAGAAAAAGCCGTATCCAGATGGATGCGGCTTTTTTATTGTTGGTGTATAACTCTGTTAGTCAACAAAGAAATCATTGTAATAGATCAATACACCTTGTATTTTACCGGTACAGATATAAAAAACCTGTATAATTTTTACTCTCATGAACAACCCCATCATACCCTGTTCCCCGAATAACGTACAAGTAAATTCCTTCCTGCGCTTTGCGGTTTCCACTTCGTACTTTCCCGTTCCAGCCTTCCCAATTATTGGGATTCCCTTCATATTTATATACAAGCTCTCCGTTGCGGTTTAAAATAGTCACTTCAATGGTTTTCATAGAAACCAGCCCCCGTGCTCCATCTCCTGTAAGGTTATCCTTTTTGGGCATAACAAATACATCATTCCTGTCATCACCATTGGGGGTAAATACATTTGGAATCATAGCAGAATCAATAATTGAAGAGTCCACCTTAATATGATAGTACGTCATACTGTCTGTACAGCCGAATTCATTATCCACAATCAGCTTTACCGGGAATTTTCCCGGGGGGTATTTAGGAATACTGTCAAGGGAGGGGCTTTCCTGGTAATTTTCCCACAATATCTCCCTGGAACCACGCAATATATTTAAAGAATCGTTATAGCCAATCCAATGATGAGAATCCTCGTTTTCAGACTTATTTTCAAAACCCACCTGGAGAAGAGCTTCATTAATATTCCCTTCACTGTATTCCTCTTCATTGCCCATCTCATCTATCTTTTTAACGTCAAAATCTGCCTTAACGGCTTTGGCGACTACATCAAAAATTGTATCGGAACGACTATTGCCCAGTGAATTGGTAATGGTCAAATAATAATCAGAATCCTTGTATGGCCCATTGTATTCTGAAACACCCGGAATAGCTGATACTGTACCTATTTTTCCAACCAAATATCCGCTTAGTTCGTAAAGGAGATTATCTGTGGCAATTTCCACATCCTCAGAGGCGCTCCATTGGGCACTCCTGTTATTCTGAATTGTATATTCCACGTAAGAAGAATCCGATAGCTTATAATATTTATATGAGGGGAATTCAAACTCATCCAGCTTTAACCACAAAGTCTTACAATCATAAAATTGCTGGTATATACTTATCTCCCCCATCTTCGGGAAGGTGTCAATTATTGTCCATATTCGATAAATTTCAAGGCTGTCGCTGGTGTTGAGTACCTCCACCTGAAGGGCTTCCATATCTTTTTCCAGCATGTCTTTCTGATAAAGGCTATCCAGTCTGACTTCCGAGGTATTCATATCCTTATGTGTAAACAATGAATCGTATTCTTCAGTGGCTTTGTTGAACCGGCTCCATGTGAAATCTGAGACTTCATCTGTGCTGTGAGTTATTCCCAGGATCTTGTCTTCATTATTCGCATAAAAAACAAATATTGTATCTTCCCCATAGGCAGTGGATCTCATGTGATCGGGCTCTCCGAAAGGTGTGAAAAACTGGGCATAACCGGCAGGAAGAAAAAGCATAAAAAAGAACAAAAACACTCCAACTACTCGACTAACTTTTCTAAAACTCATCTGAACAATCTTAATTTGGGATTACAAGTATATAAATTATAGTTTAAAAATTTATTTAAATATTTAAAAAACTATTTTTTCAGGAATTTATTTTATTTGTGAGAGAATGTCTTCAGAAATAAGTCGTTTTTTATCCGAATTTTCTATAATCTTTTTTGAGAGATGAAATAATGAGTTTATTTTTGTTGGCTTAAAAAGAAATTGCTTGTGGAAGAATTCTTAAAAGAACTGAATCCTGCTCAACGAAAAGCAGTAGAAAACTACAAAGGCCCATCGCTTATCATTGCCGGAGCGGGTTCCGGAAAAACCAGGGTTCTGACTTATCGTATAGCTTACCTGTTGAAACAGGGTATCAAACCGGAGAATATACTGGCCCTCACCTTCACCAACAAAGCTGCCAGTGAAATGAAAGAGCGAATAGCCCAGATTGTTGGTGCTGAACATGCCAGAAAGCTCTGGATGGGCACGTTTCACTCTGTCTTCTCAAAAATATTACGTTTTGAAAGCAATGCTACCGGTTATTCAAGCAATTTTACTATTTACGATACAGTAGATTCCCGTTCTTTAATCAAAAAGATTTTGAAAGAGCTGAGCCTGGATGACAAAACCTATAAACCTCAGGCGGTGCAGGCACGGATATCCAGTGCAAAAAATAATCTGATAACCTGGCAGACCTACATCAACAACACCCAGATTACCAGCCAGGATGAAAAGGCAAGAAGACCCCGGATAGCTGAAATCTATAAAATCTATAGCTCCAAATGCAAAAAAGCAGATGCCATGGATTTTGATGATCTGCTTCTTAATATGAACATACTTTTCCGCGATAACCCTGAAATTCTGGAAAAATATCAAAAACGCTTTCATTACATTCTGGTCGATGAATACCAGGATACCAACTTTGCTCAATACCTCATTGTCAAAAAATTATCACAAAAAACAGGTAATGTTTGTGTCGTCGGAGATGATGCCCAGAGCATCTATTCGTTCAGGGGCGCCAAAATCGAAAATATTCTTAATTTCAGAAACGATTATCCCGATTATAAGCTGTTCAAACTGGAACAAAATTACCGCTCAACGCAGACCATCGTTAATGCTGCCAATAGCATGATTCAGAAGAATGTCAATCAAATACCCAAAAAGGTTTTTTCTAAACAGGCAGAAGGAGATAAGATAGAGGTGCTGGAATCATACACAGATACTGAAGAGGCGATCAATATTGCAAAAACCATATCGGACAAGCAACAGGAAAATGGGTATTCCTACCAGGATTTTGCTATTCTATACAGGACAAACGCTCAATCCAGGAGCTTTGAGGAGGCTTTCAGAAAATATAACATCCCATACAAAATTTATGGAGGCTTATCCTTTTACCAGCGAAAGGAAATAAAAGACCTGATGGCTTATCTGCGGCTTTGTATGAATCCTCATGACGAAGAAGCTTTACTACGGGTCATTAATTATCCGGCAAGGGGAATAGGAAAAACCAGTCAGGATCGCATTCGGGCATACGCTGATAAGGAAGGTATCAGCATATGGGAGGTCATTCAGAATATTTCAAAGCATTCCATTAACCTGACTCAAAGTGCAGTGAATAAAATCAAAAAATTTGCTGCCCTCGTCAATGAGTTTATTGAAATGGCAGGAGATGCTGATGCCTATGACATTGCCATGACTATCGCCAGCCGGACAGGTATTCTGGAGGAGTTTGAAAATCCTTCAACCATCGATGAGCAAAACAGGTATCAGAACCTCCAGGAACTACTCAATGGAGTCAAAGATTTTACTGACCGGTATGAAGGAGAAGACAGTCCGACTTTACAGAAATACATTGAGAACATCTCCCTTATGACCGACGCTGATATGGAAGATGAAGACGATAAAAACAAGGTCTCACTCATGACAATGCATTCAGCGAAAGGACTGGAATTCAAAGAAGTTTACCTGGCAGGTATTGAAGAGGGGCTTTTTCCTTCACAAATGGCTATGAGTACGGAAAAAGAACTTGAGGAAGAACGCAGGCTTTTCTATGTAGCCCTAACAAGAGCCGAACAAAAAGCAACAATAAGTTACGCCAATAACAGGTACAAATGGGGAGTTTCAAATCCCTCCCGACCCAGTCGTTTTATCAATGACCTGGACCCGTCCTACCTTGTTTTCCCGGATTACTCACCAGACAACAATGAGGAAGATTTTTCGTTTCCCAGTAAGGATAAAGGCAGCAATTCTTTATCATCTGCTCCAACCTTTTCAGAAAGAAAGTTGAAAAAGATTAATAAACCGGCTTCAAAAAAAGAAACCGGTAAATCAAACAAAACGGAATACAAAGGAGATTTAAAAGAGGGAATGAAAGTGGAACACCCCCGTTTTGGCAGGGGAATCATCCTTGAATTAGAAAGTGCAATGCCTGATACAAAAGCCAAGATTGCATTTGAAAACAATGGTGAAAAACATTTACTTCTCAAATTTGCCAAACTAAAAATTCTTTCTCAGTAGTTTGAAACCAAGATAAAAACAACTATTTTTGTTAAAAATTTAATTACCTGAATTATGGAATATAACACGAGCCGCAAAAGAATGATATTACCTGAGTATGGAAGAAATATTCAGAAACTCGTAGATTACGCAAAAACAGTAAAAGACCGGGATGAACGCAATAAGATGGCTAAAGACATCATAAGTATTATGGGCAATATGTATCCTCATTTCAAAGATATTGCAGACTTCAAACATAAACTATGGGATCATTTATCCATAATGTCAGAATTTGAACTGGACATTGACGCTCCTTATGAGGATCCTCCAAAAGAAAAACTACGGCAGAAACCTGATCCGGTTCCTTACAACAATTACGCCATAAAATACAAACACTACGGCAAAATCATTGAGAAAATGATTATGAGAGCAGCAGAATACCCCGAGGGTGAAGAAAAAAATATGCTAATCGAGGTAATTGCCAATCACATGAAGAAGAATTACCTCACCTGGAATAAAGACACCGTTTCAGATGACGTTATTTTTGATAATATTGAAGAACTATCCATGGGACAACTAAAAGTTGACAGAGAAAACATCAAACTGCCCGATGCAAAAGAAATATTATCAAAATTAAAAAAGAAACGCAACCCGAGAAAGAACAACAAACAGCAAAATAACAGCAACTAATCTCAAAAAATCTACCAATGGGTTCTTTTATAATCCAGGGAGGACATTCATTAAAAGGAGACATTCACCCACAGGGCGCTAAAAATGAAGCGCTCCAGGTCATTTCGGCCACACTTCTCACCTCTGAAAAGGTAACCATCAGCAACATCCCTTCCATAAGAGATGTTAATAAATTACTCGAGCTTATAAAGAGCATTGGAGTAACGGTTACCCAGGAAGACCAGAATTCCTACAGCTTCATGGCTCAGAACATCAACTTTGACTACCTCCATTCAAAAGAATTCAGGGAACAAGCTGAAGGATTAAGGGGTTCAATCATGATAATGGGGCCACTCCTGGCCCGCTTTGGAAAGGGTTATATACCTAAACCCGGAGGCGATAAAATAGGACGAAGAAGACTCGATATTCACTTCCAGGGATTCCAAAACCTGGGAGCTGAATTTAAGTATATTCATAATGAAGATTTTTACCAAGTTGAAGGGGCCAAACTTCAGGGCTCTGCCATGTTACTTGAAGAGGCTTCTGTAACCGGGACAGCAAACATTATTATGGCAGCTGTTCTGGCCGTGGGAAAAACTGTCATATATAATGCTGCCTGTGAACCTTACATTCAGCAACTATGCAAAATGCTGAATGCTATGGGCGCCAGAATACAGGGTATTGGCTCCAATTTGCTGACCATTGAAGGGGTGAAAGAGCTGGGGGGATGCAACCACAAAATTCTGCCGGACATGATTGAAATCGGCAGCTTCATTGGACTGGCTGCCATGACTCATTCAGAAATCAACATTAAAAATGTTTCTTACGAGAAACTGGGAATCATCCCAAAATCTTTCAATAGGCTAGGGATAACTGTACAGCAAAAAGGCGAAGATTTGTATATCCCCCGCCATGACAATTATGAAATCGAAACGTTCATCGATGGTTCCATCATGACAATCGCTGATGCACCCTGGCCCGGACTCACACCCGACCTGCTGAGTGTAATGCTGGTTGTTGCTACACAAGCAAGGGGAAGTGTCCTGATACACCAGAAGATGTTCGAAAGCCGCCTGTTTTTCGTCGACAAACTGATTGATATGGGAGCTCAAATAATCCTCTGCGACCCACACAGGGCAACAGTTATCGGACAAGATCACAAAATAAAATTACGGCCTACCAAAATGACCTCGCCTGACATTCGTGCAGGTGTCGCATTGCTTATTGCTGCGTTACATGCTGAAGGTACCAGCACTATTCACAATATCGAACAAATTGACAGAGGGTATGAACAGATAGAAAAAAGGCTGAATAAGATTGGTGCCAAGATCCAGCGAGTAGACTAGAGTTTATAAATTTACGCCAGATTTGCACTAATTCCTCCCCGGTTTAATGTCAATTTGTCGCCCAGTATTATTTTGGCAAATAATTTGTTCAGCTAAAACGAATAAATAAAAAGTTAAGTTTGGATTTATTATGACAAAAGATAATGAAAAAATGAAGAATAAAGAAAAGGATATAAACAAGCAGCAAAAAGAACAACAGGAAAAAGCAAGCAATCAGGAAGCACAAAAAACAGAAGCCAAACAGCAGGAAGAGAACAGTCAGACTGAAGAAACCCAAACTGAGCAAACCAGGGAGGGGGAAGAAAAGCAAAAAAAGTCTGCTGAAAAAGAACAAAAAACGGACAAAAAGAAAGCTTCCAAAGGAAAAAAGGAAAAAGAAGAAAAGTCAGAGAAAGAGAAAAAGAAAGAGGAAAAAACTGATGCTGAAAAACTAAAGGAGCTGCAGGACAAATATCTAAGATTAACTGCAGAATATGATAACTACAGAAAACGAACCCTGAAGGAGAAGATGGAACTTTCTAAATCAGCAGGTGAAGATGTGTTACAAAGTCTGTTACCCGTGATGGATGATTTTGAAAGAGCTTTGCAATCCATTGATGAATCCCAGGATATCGATGCTGTTAAAGAAGGAGTGCATTTAATTTATAATAAATTTAAAGAGTCTCTTGAACAAAAGGGCGTAAAGGAGATAGAAGCAAAGGACCAGGAATTTGATACCGACAAGCACGAAGCCGTGTCAAAAATTCCGGCCCCAAGCGAAGATCTCAAGGGTAAAGTAGTGGATGTAATCCAGAAAGGTTATTACCTGAACGATAAAATACTAAGATATTCAAAAGTGGTGATAGGAGAATAAAAGGCCACCGGGAAAACAAAAACACATTTTTATGGCAACGCAGAAAGATTATTATGAAATATTGGGAATTTCCAGAGATGCTTCACAGGATGAAATAAAGAAAGCCTATCGGAAGATGGCTCTCAAGTATCACCCGGACAAGAATCCAGGCGACAAGGAAGCAGAGACAAAATTTAAGGAAGCAGCTGAGGCCTATGAAATTCTGGGTAATCCGGAAATGAGGAAAAAGTATGACCAGTTTGGTCATGCCGGAGTTAAAGGTGGAGCTTCTGCCGGTGGTGGTTTCAGTGGTGGTGGAATGACCATTGAAGATATCTTCGAACAGTTTGGCGATATATTCGGTGGAGGCAGTTTTGGAAGCGCTTTCAGTGGATTCGGAGGTTTCGGCGGATTCGGAGGCACAGGTCGGAGAACCCGCAGAACAAGCCGTGGCTCGAATCTCCGGGTGAAAGTTAAGCTGAATCTGGAAGAAATAGCTCACGGGGCTACCAAAAAACTGAAAGTTAATAAATACGTTGCCTGCGATTCGTGTAACGGAACAGGCGCTGAAAATGCATCTTCCTCAGCTTACAGTACCTGTAGCACATGTAAGGGTGCAGGACAGGTAACAAGAGTTACAAACACTTTCCTGGGGCAGATGCAAAGTACCTCAACCTGCCCCACATGTGGAGGTGAAGGAAAAATCATCACTAATAAATGTACAAAATGTAACGGAGAAGGCATAGTTAAAGACTCAGACGTAATCTCTGTAAACATTCCTGCAGGTGTTGCAGAAGGAATGCAAATGACAGTCAGTGGCAAAGGCAACGCCGCAAGAAGAGGAGGCATTAACGGGGACCTTATCGTACTTATCGAAGAAGAAAAACATCCCGACTTAATACGTGATGGCAATGATTTGATTTACGGACTCTATATCAGTTTTCCAAAAGCTACCCTCGGAGGCCCGGTGGAAGTCCCAACCATTGACAGCAAAGTAAAAATCAAAATCGAACCCGGTACTCAACCTGGAAAAATTCTCCGCTTAAGAGGAAAAGGGTTACCCGAAGTAAACGGTTACGGAAAAGGTGACTTGCTGGTAAATATCAATGTCTGGGTTCCCAAAGAACTAACCAAAGAGGAAAGAAAAATGGTGGAGCAAATGGAAGAGTCCGAACACTTTACCCCCAAGCCTAATGAAACCGATAAAAGTTTCTTCGAAAAGATGAAAGCATTTTTTGAATAACGGTAAAATACCGCCATATCTCATCTTTATAATATATACCTGGAAAGCTGACTTATTATAAATCCTGAAAGATTTATGAATGGTTAGCTTTTCAGGCATGCTTTTTATATATTAGCAATGAAATTGGTTGTAATTCATTTTTTATCTAAAACCATATAATAATGCAATCATTAAAGGTATATAACATAGTGCTGTTTGTCCTCGTAACAGCCATTCTGATTGGTCTCTTTTCCTGTGAAATGGAAGAAGAAGTAGAAGTCAAACCACAAATCACTTTTAATTATCCTGCCAATAATCAGCAAATTCCCTTCACCCCTGAGGTTAAAATCCTGGCCCAACTAAAAGGTTTTACAGAGTATATAAAAATTGATTCCATAAGATTAAGCATTGATGACTCTGTTGTCTACACAGAAAAAAGACAACTCGAAACTATTGAATATTACTGGAATACAAGAAATTTTGCGGGACAATCTCACACCGTTTCTGTCCAGGTGAATTACACTGACGAAACCCCAACCGACAAAGACTGGAATTATTTCAATGTCAGAGATTATATTGAAGAAGAGGAAGAAACGGGAACAGAAAAACTTTCAATCAATGAGTCCATTACAGTGTCTTTTTCAGCTTTCCCAACAGGTTCGCCCAACTTATCCTACGTTTCTTTACCCAGGGATACATTTGAATATCAAAACAAAACCATCATACTGGATGCATTCAAAATCAGCACCCATGAGATAACAGCAAAACAATACGCAGATTTTCTTAACGACATATCGGTAGATAGTATGGGCAGATTCGGAAACACAAAATACATCTATCTGGGTGAAAACAGCCACCTTCGGTATGACGGAAACCAGTTTGTACCCAAAAGTGAAAGAGATTCACTTCCGATAACCAATGTCACATGGGCAGGCGCACAAGATTATTGCCGGTGGGCAGGTGGCAGGCTTCCAACCCAGACAGAATGGTATTACGCCGTAGATCCTCAGCATGTAAATAATATAGGTTTTGTTCTGAATGATGCAGCCTGGATTAAAAGCAACTCCAACGGAAGAATCCATAAGATTGGAACCAAAAACCCCAATCCATACGGCCTCTACGATATGCTGGGAAATGCCTCAGAATGGTGCCTGGATTGGTTCACCAATCCCATGTACCCCTCTCAGAAAGATACATTAATAAACCCGGTTTCTCCTTATACAGAAGAACTCAAAGTACACAAAGGAGGCAACTGGAATTCTTTGCCTTTCGAAACAAATATTGAACTTCGGACACCTTACAATCCGAATAATGGTTCCAATTATCTCGGTTTCAGAATAGTGAATGAGTTGAATTAAAAATTGAACCGCAGAGAAAGTCTATAAGCAAAATTATCTGCCGGTTTATTGAATCCGTATGGACCGAAACGGTAATAAACTCCTAATCCATAGCTGAAAAAGCTGACTGAAAGGAGGTTGTCCATCAACAGCCCGGCTTCATAGTACCCCTTTTCAAAAGAATGTAAGGTAACGCCTTTATGGGCATTTTTATGATCGAGCCAGCCCCAGCCGAAGTTGCCCACCACAGATAATCGGGGTGCAAAATACTTTGTTTTTAGTAACAGCGAACCGAAATTTTGCCTTAAGAAAATTGAAAAAAAGCGGTTTACATAAAATTCGCTTAGTCCCATGGTGGCAAATGTATTGTCTATCTGAAGAGAGAACCTGGATCCGTAACTCCCGTTGCCATTATAAAGGCTAAAAATGGGCAGGTCGCCTTCTGCATATCCACCAACAAAATTCAGATAGGTTTTCCCGAAATTTTTTGTCACAAAGGTCTGCGATATCCGGCCTTCAAAATGGAAATTAGAAAATTCACCATTCAGCCAGTTGCAGGATTGTCTTAAATTTGCATAGAGAACAGGATAATCAGTGCCTTCAGAAAACTTTCCCCAGGGTGTTTCTATGAATTTCTCTTTATAGGCGTACTTTAGCTGAACTCCGGCTTCTGTAAAGTGAAAGGTCTGGGAATAATCCACTCCATTCGCTGAATACATGTATTCATTATGCGGGGTAACCTCATATTGTTTCAAAAAAGCCCGGGTTTTCAGGTACTCCAGGCTTCTGAATGTAAATCCGGCCTCCTTCTCCTCTACCCTGTTCATACTTTCAACCAGGTACTTCCGGTAATTTTCGGTAGATACAAAACTGGGGTCACGGAGAAAAGAATACCTTCCAGTCTCAACTACATCATCAGAATAAGACAATTCAAGTTGAGATTCCGATTCCTCGTGAAGGTTAAGCAATAGTTTGCCCCCGTATTTCCAATCTTTGTCTTTAAATCCGTAGGCAAAATACCCTCCGGCTGAGAAACAGGAGGAAATCCTTTCATTGGTCATAGCTCCGAAACCCAGGCGAACTCCCTCATGTTTGTTGTAAGTAAAAAAATTCCTGTAATCAATATCCAGAAAATAGAAAGGAATGTACCCCGTGGTAATAATCTGAAAGGTTTTTAATTTTCTGTCGAATCTATGTTTCTTCCCCAGGCTGTCAATTGTATGGTAGGTCCGGGATTCTTTTTCTGATAATTCCATGGGACGGTGATGTGCCCAATAATCGTAAGATTTTGAATATGCGCTGTCAGGCACTTCTAACTCCATCCTGTCAAAAATACGGGGATTCACAGTTGGGTTTAATTTCACATTCTGAATATAGGTACGTCCATCCCCGATTAAGTAGAAGGCTTTTCTTTTTGTAGAAACCAGAACATTAGTAAATTTTATGCGTGAATTGAGTTGGGAGGGAAACCATTGTTTCCCGTCAATTAATTCATACTGCTGCTGTATTTTTATACTTAAATCATCAGGAGGATCGGCTGGTTCAGCAATAACTTTCTGAAGTGCATATCCATTGGTATTAATATGAAGCAATCCGTTGAGTGCATCAAAATTTTTGCCTCCCCTTGGCCTGTATGAAATAACAAATACGCTATCCTGCTTTTCAGTATAAAGCGTATCCTCCAGTTTGAAATAATATTTCCGGTGACTGTTTTTAGTTATTGGGTTCAGATAATTGTAATCGGCAATCTGAATAAAGTCATCGTAAAAGGAAAAGGACTGAAACTGGGTGGCAAGAAAAACAAGAGATGGATCGCTGAAACCAGAAACCCGGGAGGCCAGCACTTGCTCATTATTTTTATCCGGGGCTAAAAATTGCCGTTTTGTTATAGACTCCATCAGAAACAAATGCTGCTTATTCATAAAGTCTTTCATTCGTATTTCTGCAGAATCAATGATAGTGGTATCAGCCTTTTTCGAATCTTTATTAATATACTCTGTGGTATCTACAGTAAAAATCATTTTGTTATAACTCTTGTAGCTGAACGATTCCAGGCTCTCAGGGTTATTGTTGGTTTTGTTTTTATAAACTTTTCGGATGATCCCATTTGCAGGGTTAACACCTGGTGTAACAACCACCTGATCAAGGACAAAAGATTTCTCTTCCATTTTAACCAGCAAATCTTGTCCGGATGTTATTTTGGAGATATCGATTGTCTTTGTATGGTAGCCCAGGTAACTGAATTCAATTTTATCAGGCTGGAAGGAAAGCTTCAGCGAAAATTTACCGTCAATGTTCGTGCTGGTTCCCCTCGGGGGATTACCGTAAACAACATTCACAAAGGCCAGTGGCTCTTCTGTTTTTTTGTCAATGACCTTACCATAAAGCGCAAATGTCTGGGCAGATAATGAAAGACTAAATAATGACAAGACAATGAAGCAAAAAAGATACTTATTCATAAAATAGTGGGCTGCTTTATCTATTCGTAGCAAAAAAGGAATAGAGCTTACTCTCAATATTCATTTTTTCCCGGGATTTTTATACTCTAGCTGAATGAATTCATTTTCAGCCTATTGATTTCTTTATCTGATAAAAACCTCCATTTACCTCTTTGCAGGCCTTTCTTGGTCAATCCTGCAAAATAAACTCTGTCCAGTTTCTTAATTTTATACCCAAAACTTTCGAAAATTCTTCTAACCACCCGGTTCTGCCCTGTATGTATTTCAATTCCCACCTGTGTCTTATCCTTTTCTTCAGGGTAACTTATTGCATCAGCAGCTATGGTAAAATCTTCAAGCTCCACTCCCTCCGCTATTTCTGTCATATGTCTTTTTAGTAAGGGTTTATCCAGAACTACATGGTAAATCTTCTTTTTTTTATAACTTGGGTGTGTAAGGCGCTTTGCCAGATCACCATCATTAGTAAGCAACAGGACACCTGTTGTATTCCTGTCGAGTCTGCCAACCGGGTAAACCCGTTCATCGCATGCGTTTTTTACAAGATCAATGACAGTTCGCCTGTCTTTGTTGTCACTTACTGTGGTTACCACATCTTTAGGCTTATTCAACAGAATATATACGGATTTTTCACTTTTCAGTTTTTTATCTTTATAGCGGACATCATCACCAGGCTTGACCTTTATCCCAAGTTCGGTAACTTTCTCTCCGTTCACTGTAATAAAACCCTTTTGTATCAAATCATCAGCTTCTCTGCGGGAGCATAGCCCACTGTTAGCAATATATTTGTTCAGCCTTACAGGCTCATTTTTACTTTTTTTGCTGCGGGGGGTTTTCCTGTTATATTCTCTCTTCCTCATATCAAACAATTTACAAATACAATAACTGTTTGCAAAAGTATAAATTAATGCAATCAACTTACAAAAACATCGATTAAAAATCGACTGTAAAATAAAATATTCAAAACTTATTTTTGTCAATAAAACTATCTTCCTATATATTGCGTTTGAAAGAAAAAATACAAGAACATGAAAACCATAAAACTATTATTCGTTATATTTCTTTTTTCCGTTCAGCCGAATTTGACAGAGGCACAAAAAGCACCGGATTCTGTCTTTACTGTAGCTTTCTACAATGTGGAAAATCTTTTTGACACCATTGATGACCCTGCAGTCAGGGACGACGAATTCACTCCTTTAAGCGAAAAACGCTGGAATACAAGTAGATATAACAAAAAACTGGAAGATCTTTCTAAAGTACTTACTTCCTTCAATACAAATGAAAATCCGGAGATAATAGGTCTTGCTGAAATTGAAAACAAAAGAGTACTTGAAGACCTGGCTAATAGTAAAAATCTCAAAAAATCTTCTTACTCACTTGTACATTACAACAGCCCTGACACGAGAGGAATAGATGTTGCTTTACTTTACCGGGAAACTGAATTTGAGGTGATTGAATCAGCATCTATCCCGGTGATTTTTCCATTTGACAGAGAAACAAAAGTACGTGATATCCTCTATGTTAAGGGAAAAACGGGTCCGGATACCATACACGTATACGTAAACCACTGGAAATCCCGTTATGGAGGAAGGGAAGCCACAGAAAGAAAAAGGGTTTATTCTGCCCGTGTATTGAAAAACCATACCGATTCAATTCTTCATAGAAACCCTTCCGCAAAAATTGTTGCCATAGGAGATTTTAATGATGAACCACTGAATAAAAGTTTAAAAGATGTCCTGGAAGCCAAATCTCCTGAAAAAACAACGGAAAATCATAAATTATACAATCTTTTAATGGAGAAAGACCGTAAAGGCAAGGGTACTTATAACTTTCGTTATGAATGGTTTATGCTCGACAATTTTATAGTCTCTTCGTCGTTTTTGCTGGCAAATGAAGGATATGTCATACATCCGGATAGTGTACATATTTATCGCGAGGACTGGATTATGTATGACAACCCCAAAGCAGGCATGAAAGTTCCAAACAGAACTTATGGCGGTCCGAACTATTTTGGCGGCATAAGCGATCATCTTGCCATATACGGTGTGTTTCATCTAAGAGGGAAAGAATAAGAATCAAAAATGCAATACAAACTCACATCAAAATACAAACCAACAGGCGACCAGCCTGAAGCAATATCGAAACTTACAGAAGGCATCAGGCAGGGTGAAAAATTTCAGACTTTACTTGGGGTAACCGGTTCGGGAAAAACATTCACCGTTGCTAACATGATACAAAATGTGAACAAACCTGTCCTGGTTCTGAGCCACAACAAAACACTGGCTGCCCAGCTATATGGTGAATTCAAGGAATTTTTCCCGGAAAATGCCGTCGAGTATTTCGTTTCCTACTACGATTATTATCAGCCTGAGGCATACTTGCCTGTAACCGATACATATATTGAGAAAGACCTGTCCATCAATGAAGAAATTGAGAAACTGCGTCTGAGCACTACTTCTTCCCTTCTTTCAGGGAGGAACGATGTTATTGTCGTATCTTCGGTCTCCTGCCTTTATGGTATTGGCAATCCGGATGATTTTTATGAAAACACTATAAAAATTCAGAGAGGCGATAATATCGACAGAAATGCTTTTCTCAGAAAACTGGTTGAAAGCCTCTATTCACGTAGTGAGGTAGAGTTTAAACCCGGCAATTTCCGGGTAAGCGGTGATACGGTAGATATCTTCCTTGCATATTCGGATATGGCTTACCGTGTCATGTTCTGGGGGGATGAAATCGATGAAATAGAATCGTTTGACCCATACAACAACAACACCATTGAGGAAATGGACAACGCTACCATATTCCCGGCGAACATTTTCGTCACCACCAAAGAAAGGATGCAAAATGCGATAAAGCAGATACAGTACGACCTGAATGAGCAGATACAATATTTTAAAGACCAGGGCAAAGACCTGGAGGCAAAAAGAATTAAACAGCGGGTGGAATATGACCTGGAAATGATCCGGGAACTGGGATATTGCCCGGGAATTGAAAATTACAGCCGTTATTTTGACGGGCGTGCGCCGGGTTCAAGGCCTTTCTGCCTGCTTGATTATTTCCCAAAAGATTTTATCACCGTGGTGGATGAGAGTCATGTGACCGTTCCCCAAATACATGCCATGTATGGAGGTGACCATTCCCGGAAAAAAACATTGGTTGAATATGGTTTCCGTCTCCCCGCGGCTGTTGATAATCGCCCGTTAAAATTTGAGGAATTCGAACAACTGATAAACCAGGTCGTTTTTGTGAGTGCAACCCCGGCAGCCTACGAGCTTAAAAAAACCGAAGGAGTGGTTGCCGACCAGGTTATCAGGCCGACAGGCTTGCTGGATCCGGAGATAGAAGTCAAACCTACCCTCAACCAGGTGGACGATTTGATGGAGGAAATCAACAAACGCATTGAAAAGAAACAGAGGGTTTTGGTAACCACCCTCACAAAAAGAATGGCCGAAGAGCTAACCAAATATCTTACTCAATACAATATCAAGTGCCGTTATATCCATTCCGATATCGACACCCTGGAAAGGGTAGAGATTATGGACGGACTGAGAAGTGGAAAGTTTGATGTACTTATTGGAGTCAATCTCTTAAGAGAGGGACTTGACCTGCCGGAAGTTTCCCTTGTAGCCATTCTGGATGCTGACAAAGAAGGTTTCCTGCGGTCTACCGTTTCACTGACCCAGACAGCGGGAAGGGCAGCCAGAAACCTCGAAGGCAGGGTGATTATGTATGCTGACAGAATTACACGTTCTATGCAGAGTACCATTGACGAAACCAACCGAAGAAGGCAGAAACAACTGGAATATAATGAAAAGCATAATATTACCCCAAGGCAGATTGAAAAAGCTTCCCGTTCTGTAATGGCCGATTATCGACAAAAAATAGGTAAGGCCGATTCAGATGCTTATGCTGGTCCTGACGGAATCAATGTAGCAGCTGATCCTGTAGTTCAATATATGGACAAAAAAGGACTGGAGAAAGCTATTGAAAAGAATAAGAAGGCCATGGAAAAAGCTGCATCCGAACTCAATTTTAAAGAAGCTGCCCGGTTGAGAGATGAAATGTATGCACTTCAGGACAGGTTAAAGCAACTTGAGGAAAATACCTAAATCTCAATTTCACCTGCGAACACAAATTCTACCGGCCCTGTAAGCCAGACATTCCTGAATTTATTTTCATCAAAAGGATCAAAATGAACTTTAAGCTTACCACCCACTGCGTTAATTAAAAATGAAGTTTTGTCAGTTTTGTTGTTTAGGTAGGTAGCTATGGCTGAGGCAACAATTCCGGTTCCACAGGCCAGGGTCTCGTTCTCCACACCGCGTTCGTAAGAGCGTACAGAAAGATTTAAGTCTTTATCAACCTGTACAAAATTAACATTTGTGCCTCCCGGGGCAAAACGTTTATCATGCCTTACCTGTTTTCCATCATTATAAACCGGAGCGGAGGAGATATCATCTACAAACCGGACATAATGGGGGGAACCCGTGTCCAGGTAAAAATCTTCACCATAGGTTTCAAAGGTTTTTATATCCTTCATCTGTAAAGTAACTGTCCGTGAATCAATAATATTTGCTTTGTGTAAACCATCCGAAGCCATAAATTGAGTTTTTCCTTTTATAATACCCAGTGCATTTGCAAAGGCAACCATACATCTGCCCCCATTACCGCACATGGTGCTTTCTTTCCCGTCAGAGTTAAAATACCGCATATAAAAATCGGAATTTTCGGTATTCTCTAATAGCATCAGGCCATCAGCTCCTATACCAAATCGTCTGTTACACATTCTATTAATGGTACCGGATTGAACTTTAAACGAGCTCATCCTGTTATCTATAACAATAAAATCATTACCCGCGCCATGATATTTATAAAATTTTAATCGCATCTGCAATAATGTTAAAGTATGTTAAAGTTAAAATTCAGGTTGAAGCAAGGCATATATTTTGCTACCTTTAGATACGAAAGTAATTTAATGAATCGATAAAATCAATACATTATGGATTTTAAAAAACATTTATCAACAATTATCGTCGCAGTACTTACAGCTTTGCTTACCATAATGGTATATAGCAGTCTGGATAACAACAAACGGAATAAAAATATTTCCAACAGGGTTACTGCAACGCAAAACGATACAAACGGAATTCACTTTGCTAACCTCCCGGCAAACTTTGAAGCTGAAAAATTCAATTTTACATGGGCTGCTGAGAATACCGTTCCGGCAGTAGTCCACGTAAAGACAAAATTTACAAGAGAAATAGAAGGTTATGACAATCCATTGTTTGAATACTTTTTTGGTGATCGTTATCAGCGCCCACAGGAAAGAGAATCAGTGGGTTTTGGCTCAGGAGTAATCATTTCTAAAGATGGTTACATAGTTACAAACCACCATGTTATTCAAAAATCAAATGAAGTTGAAGTTATTCTTAGTGACAAAAGAACATTCGAGGCAGAAATAATAGGTTCTGACCCAGCTACTGATATTGCATTATTAAAAATTGACGGAGAAGATCTGCCAAAGTTAAATTTTGGCAAATCCAATGACCTCAAATTAGGCGAATGGGTACTGGCAGTCGGAAACCCGTTTAATATCGGCACTACGGTAACTGCCGGAATTGTAAGTGCAAAAGGACGAAGCATAGGTGTAATGAACAGGCAGGAAAGCAGATTAGCAATTGAGTCATTCATACAGACTGACGCAGCAGTGAACAAAGGAAACAGTGGTGGAGCGCTGGTAAACATTGAAGGTGAATTGATTGGTATCAACTCAGCCATAGCCTCCCCAACCGGAACATATTCAGGATATGCTTTTGCCGTCCCTTCCGAGATCGCTCAAAAAGTAGTAGAAGATATTATAAAATACGGCGAAGTTCAAAGAGCTGTACTCGGTGTTCAAATCCGGAATGTTAATTCACAGTTAAAAGAAGAATTTGACCTTAAAATAGACGAGCTAAATGGTGCATACATTATAGGTGTGCAAAGAGATGGAGCTGCTGACCGTTCGGGCATAAAACCAGGAGATGTTATTCTTGAAGTTGAAGGCAAAGATATTAAAGATGTCGCTGAGTTACAGGCAGAAATCAACAGCTACAGGCCCGGTGATGAGGTAACAGTTACTGTAATCAGAGATGGGAAAAAGAAACAATTTGATGTTACTTTACGTAACAGAGAAGGAGGTAAAGAAATTATAACTGCTGGACAGGCACTTGAGAGTTTAGGTGCTAAATTTGAAAAGCTTAATGAGCAGGCGAAACAGCGAATTGGTATCAAACACGGAGTACAAGTAACCAGATTAGAAGAAGGATCTTTACAAAAAGCTGGCATAAGAGAAGGATTTATTATAACGTACATTGAAGGAAATAAAATTACTTCAGTACAGGATATCAAGGAAATCTTCAGCCAGATTCCAGAAGGATCTAAACTTGAAGTTGAGGGGTTGTATCCCGGCGGTAATATGATTTACGTCTACCAGGTTGAAAAAACAAAAGATGGAAGTTAACCCCATGAAAAATATTCGTTGAAAATAAAACCGGACTTATTGCAATAATTAAGTCCGGTTTTTTTAATTTCATAGGCTGGTTTTAGAATTGTTTTTTCAGCTATTATCCTTTGTTTATAACAGAACCAAATATTTTCAGTGGCCAATGAGACAACTAAAGATTACAAAATCCATTACAAACAGAGAAAGTGCCTCGGTAGACAAGTACTTACAAGAAATCGGAAAAGAAGATTTGCTTACAGTAGATCAGGAAGTTGAGTTGGCTCAGCGAATTAAAAAAGGCGACAGGGCCGCCCTTGAAAAACTAACCCGCGCGAATCTTCGATTCGTTGTTTCAGTGGCAAAACAGTATCAGAATCAAGGACTTAGCCTCCCAGACCTTATCAATGAAGGTAACCTGGGCCTGATAAAAGCTGCGGAAAAATTTGATGAAACAAAGGGTTTTAAGTTCATATCCTATGCTGTTTGGTGGATCCGTCAATCTATACTGCAGGCACTTGCGGAACAATCGCGAATCGTTCGTTTACCCCTCAACCAGGTGGGCTCTCTGAACAAAATTAACAAAGCCCAGACCCGGTTTGAACAGGAAAATGAACGAACGCCCACTCACGAAGAGTTGGCAGCTTCTCTCGAATTAACCAGCGAGAAGGTCTCCGATACCATGAAGGTTAGCGGAAAACAGATGTCCATGGAAGCTCCTTTTGCAGAAGGGGAAGACAATTCATTGCTCGATGTTATGCCCAACGAAAATTCACCAAATGCAGATACAACCCTCATTAGTGAATCCCTGACGCATGAGGTCGAAAGAGCTTTGGCAACCCTTACGGAAAGGGAAAGGGAAATCGTAAAACATTTCTTCGGTATTGGTGTACCTGACATGACACTGGAAGAAATCGGCAACAGATTATGCTTGACAAGAGAAAGAGTACGTCAGATAAAAGAAAAAGCTATACGAAGGCTTCGCCATCAATCGAGAAGCAAATTGCTGAAAGCTTATTTGGGATAAATAATCCATAAAATAATTCTTGAAAGAGGATGTCTAAAAAGAAATAAAACAAGATTTTCAGCAACTTTTTGCCCCTTGCCCGGCAAATGCCGGGTGAAGTTGCTGAAAATCAAGCCTTCCGGCAATTGCCGGATCAGGGGCAAAGCTTGATTTTTAGATTTAGTCTCATAAGAACTTTTTAGACATCCTCTTTTTTTACCCAAATTAAGCGATTTTCGCTCACCTCCTGTTTTACGATTAAAAGCAAATCCAATTCCACTAAAATCCAATCTTTCCAATATTTTATTTAAATTAGCTTCAAAACATCAAAACCAATCAAATTATGAATAAAACTGCTTTAATAACAGGAGCAACAGCAGGTATCGGTCAATCAACAGCCAGAAAACTGGGGGAAGCCGGATATAACCTTTTAATAACAGGCAGAAGGGAGGAAAGACTCAAAACTTTGAAAGAAGAACTGGAATTGAAATACGAGTCAAAAGTCCACTATCTTTGCTTCGACATTCGGAATAAAGAAGAGGTTTTTCAGGCCGTTGATGCCTTACCCCGGGAATGGCAAAATATTGATGTGCTCATTAATAATGCAGGACTGGCCGTAGGCATGGACCATATTCAGGACGGTCTCATTGACGACTGGGAAAGAATGATAGACACCAATGTAAAAGGGCTACTCTATATCACAAGAAAAATAGCTCCTTTAATGGTAAATAATGGGGAGGGGCATATCATAAATGTGGGATCTATTGCAGGAAAAGAAGTGTATGAAAACGGAAATGTATACTGTGCGACCAAGCATGCAGTTGATGCTCTCACAAAAGCCATGCGAATTGATATGCTTAAAGATAACATTAAGGTAACCCAGATAGCACCGGGCATGGTAGAGACAGAGTTCTCACTGGTTCGTTTTAAGGGAGACAAAGAGAAAGCCGATAAAGCTTACAAGGGATTTGCTCCTCTAACCGGTGATGATATTGCGGAGATTATCTATTTTGCCATAACACGCCCGGCCCATGTAAACCTCAACGATATTGTCATAACGGCAACAGCCCAGGCTAACTCATTTTATAAAAACCTCCAGTAAAATCATTATTCATGCATTCAGCAGACTATTTAAAATCATTCACCTATAATGTGTTCAAAAAAATAGGTTGTTCTGAAAAAGATGCCGGAACAATTGCAGAAATACTCCTGGCAGCAGAACGCAGAGGCATCTCTTCTCACGGTATGATACGTGTAAAAGATTATTACCTGATGTTTGAAAAGGGAAGAATCAACATCAATCCATCCATCGAAATTGAAAGAGAAACACCAAGCACGGCTGTTATTAATGGAGATGGAGGTTATGGGATGGTTGTGGCAAAACATTCCATGGAATTAGCCATAAAAAAAGCTAAAAACGCCGGCACCGGATGGGTAACCACGAATAACTCCAACCATTTCGGTATCGCGGGTTACTATGCCATGATGGCTCTTGAAGAAGACATGGTAGGCATAGCTATGACCAACGCCAATCCCCTGGTAGCCCCTACCTTCTCCAAAGATAAACTTTTAGGAACCAATCCCATTGCAGTTGCTGTGCCTACTGCAAAACATCCTCCATTTGTGGCAGATTTTGCCACCACCCCAATTGCAAGAGGCAAACTCGGTATCAAAAGCAAAAAGGGAGAATCCGTTGAAGAAGGGTTTGTCCAGGATGCAGAAGGGAGACCCTCCACAAACCCTGATATTATCAAAGAAGGAGGAGCCATTTTACCTCTTGGAGGCGACAGACTGCACGGAAGCCATAAGGGATACTGCCTGAATTCTATCGTGGACATTTTCTCTGCCATATTTTCAGGAGCAAATTTCGGACCTTTTGTTCCTCCACAAGTGCCTTTCCTGCCCGTACCTAAAAACCAGGTTGGAAAAGGGTTAGGCCATTTTTTTGGCGCTATGCGGATTGACGCGTTCGAATCGAAGGAGGAATTTAAAAAGAGAATGGACAAATGGATTGATACTTTCAGATCCGCAGAAAGCATCCAGGGTGAACCAGAGGTACTCATTCCCGGAGATCCTGAAAGAGAAATGGAAAAAAAAGCAGACAAAAAGGGAATTAAAATACTCAAACCCATTCAAAAAGACCTTAAAGAACTGGCAGACAAACTCAATCTTGAATTTGAAATAAAATAGACAACCATGAAAAAATTTACACCTATTATCGCTCTTATACTGATTGTAACTATCAGTGTTCCCGCTTTTTCCTGCACAACAGCAATTATCTCGGGCAAGTACACCAAAGATGGCCGCCCTATCCTCTGGAAACACAGAGACACCGATTTTCTCAAAAACAAACTGGTATATTTTACGGATGGCAAATACGACTACATCGGGCTGGTCAATTCGGAAGATACAGAAAATTCACAGGTCTGGGCCGGAACAAACAGCCGGGGATTTGCCATTATGAATGCAGCCTTGTATGATGTGAACCTGGACGATACTGTATCATATAATGCCAGCGAAGGGTTTGTTATGAAGCAGGCCCTCCAGCAGTGCGCCTCCCTTGAGGACTTTGAAAAGATGATAAAAAATATGGAAAAACCCATGGGGCTCTCTTCCAGTTTTGGCGTGATTGATGCAAAAGGAGGTGCAGCTTATTACGAAGTCAACAATGAAGACCTGGTAAAATACGACGCGAACGATCCCAAAATAGCACCTCATGGCTATATTGTACGAACCAATTTTTCCTTTAGAGGCGTAAAAGATAAAGGTTATGGTTATATCCGTTACAGAAATGCACAAAAGCACTTCTTTGAAGCGGATGCAACAGGAAACCTGAATCATAAAACCATTATGCAAGATTTTTCCCGCTCGACATACCATTCACTAATGAATAAAGATTTTAAAGAAATCGCTATGAAAAGCGAGAAAAACCCACATTTCGTGAATGGTGAAGATATGATTGTCAGAAACAGCAGTGCTTCAGCTACAATAATACATGGTGTAAAAAGAGACGAAGACCCGAAATTTACAACCATGTGGACTCTGCTCGGATATCCTTACACGACCGTTGCCTGCCCGGTATGGGTTGAAGGAGGGGATAATCTGCCTGCTGTCCTTACGGCCGGTGAATCGGGAAATGCTCCGCTTAGCGAATGGGCACTTGAACTCAAAAAGCAAATCTATCCCATAGAAAGAGGTTCGGGGGATAAATACATCAATATCAAAGCTATCTATAATAAACATAACACCGGAATTGTCCAGAAGCTAAAACCTGTAGAAAACTCGATTATTGAACATGCAGAAAGTAGTTTTGAAAAATGGAAAAAAAACGGGATGACTGAGGAGAAAGTAAAGGAATACTACAAATGGCTGAACAATTATGTGGTTATGAAATATGAGGAAATATTTCCAAACGTGGACCTGATTCAGAAAAATTTTTGAAAACAAATTTGGGTTATAGTAATAATAAAAAATAAAGACAGCTATTCCCGGTGAGCTTTTTTTATCCTTTTCATAAATTGCTTGCATTGGTTATTTTTAGTAACTTTAAAAACTGATCAGATTCTGAAAAACAAGTTTGTCATTACTATATAATCACTTAACCCTCCTAACCCCATTTAATTCCTGCCCGGGACTTTTATATTCAGAATCCTCTGTAAAAAAGAAAGGGAAAATATAAACTATGAAAAAATTCAAAGCAAAACAGTTAATCCTGATTAAATATGGCGGCAATGCTATGTTAGATGAACAATTGACCGCTCAGATTGTTGAAAAGGTGGCAGAACTGGCGCATGGAGGTCATAAAGTCGTAATCGTCCACGGAGGAGGACCATTTATTGAAGACAATCTAAAACTTGCCGGTATAAAAAGTGAATTTATAGAGGGCCATCGGCGAACTTCCGAAGAAGCAATGAAATTTATCGAAATGGCTTTAAAAGGGCATGTAAACAGCAAACTGGTTAAACTTATCAATAAAAACGGCATAAAAGCTGTTGGATTATCAGGTAAAGATGGAAGCATGGTAACGGTCTGTAAAAGATATCATACTTCAGAAAAAGGTGAGAAAATAGATTTAGGTCATGTTGGAGACGTGGATAAAATTGATCCCTCTCTCCTCTTTCTTTTATTAGAAAATAATTACATCCCTGTTGTTTCGACAATAGCTACGGGTAAAGATGGAAAAGATTACAATATAAATGCTGATATGTTTGCCGGCCATTTGGCTGGCGCCATTAAGGCAGGTTACTTGATTTTTCTGACAGATGTTGACGGGTTAATGGAAAATCCGGATAAGCCTGAAACGCTTATCAAAGAACTTCATACCAAA
The DNA here is from genome assembly GCA_964585385.1 of uncultured Bacteroidales bacterium. Classification (GTDB taxonomy): domain Bacteria; phylum Bacteroidota; class Bacteroidia; order Bacteroidales; family UBA12077; genus JAGXLC01. The sequence goes on along the minus strand of CAZPDP010000027.1, from coordinate 8,562 downwards.
GACATCGACAAATTGAGAGATACCGTAATTAAGGGAGGAATGATACCTAAGACGGAGGCATCTCAAATTGCTGTTGAGAATGGTGCAGATTCCGCTTTTATAATGAATGGAACAAAGCCGGAATTGATAACAGCATTGCTTAAATCACCTTCTGATATAAAAATTACAAGAATCATTAAATAGATATCAATATGGAAACTACTCCGGATTTCAATAAAACAGACAGCACATATTATCTTCCTGTATTTAAAAGGTTCCCCCTGACCCTTACTAAAGGAAAAGGAAGCCGCGTTTGGGATGATAAAGGCAAGGAATACATTGACTCATTAGCTGGTATAGCCGTCAATAGCATAGGTCATTGTCACCCGGAGCTTGTCAGAGAAATACAACACCAGGCTGAAAATTTAATTCATATATCTAATTTTTTTTCAAGCAAGCCACAGGCTCTTTTAGCGAAGAAACTTGCTGAAATATCCGGACTGAACAGGGTATTTCTGGCCAACAGCGGAGCTGAAGCAAATGAAGGAGCCATAAAAATTGCAAGAAAATATGCTCACACATACAAAAGAGGTGGCCATATCATCTCGTTTTCAGGATGTTTCCATGGCAGGACTCTGGCAACAATAGCAACCGGTAAAAAAGAGATGCAAATGGGTTTTGACCCTATTCCAGAAGGATTTAAACAATTGAAATTTAACAATCTGGAAGATGTATATAAATCTGTATCCAAGAAAACAGCAGCTATTATTGTTGAGCCCATACAAGGAGAAGGCGGTATCCAAATTGCAGATAAAGACTTTATTCGAGGTCTGCGAAAAATATGCAATGAAGAAAACATCTTACTCATTTTTGATGAAATACAGTGCGGCATAGGTCGTACAGGAAAATATTTTGCAAAAGAACATTTTGATGTTCAACCAGACATTCTTACTTCTGCAAAAGCACTTGGCGGTGGGTTTCCGATAAGCGCAATAATCACCACTGAGGCTGTTAGTAAGGCAATTGAACCCGGCGACCACGGGACTACTTTTGGAGGAAACCCCCTTGCCTCCGCTGCAGCATTAAAGACACTAGAAATTATTGAACAAGAGAACCTCATTAAATTGGCACAGGAAAAAGGAGAATGGTTTAAAAATCAAATTATTAAAAACGAACCGGAAAAGTATAAAATAAAAGAGGTCAGAGGATTAGGTCTAATGATTGGAGTTGAATTTGAATTTGAAACAAAACCTCTGGTAAACAAAATGCTCGAACATGGTGTCCTGGCTAATTCAACGGCTGAAAATGTACTTCGGTTTGTTCCTGCATTAAATATAAGCTATAAAGATCTTGAAAAAGTTTTAGAGGTTATGTATAAATCATTAAATGAGCTGAAACAATGAAAAAAATTGGAATAATAGGTGCTACAGGATACACAGGCTCCGAGCTTGTCAGAATATTAAGCTTTCATGAAGAGGTTGAAATAGCCCTGATTACCTCGGAGACGCATCAGGGTAAATCCTTTTCAGAGATACATCCTCAATTCAGAGATATTATTGACATTGAACTCCATTCTGCAAAACAAATTGATGATTTTGAGCTGGATTTAGTATTTCTTGCTCTGCCGCACGGAATATCTATGGATTATGTCAGGGAATGGAAAAACAAAAAATTCAGGATAATCGATCTTTCTGGTGATTTCAGGCTTAGTTCAGATAAAGTATATTCAGAATGGTACCATCAAAAGCATTCGTACCCTGAGGGATTTGAACATGCTGTATTTGGTCTCCCGGAACTTTTCAGAAAAAAAATCATCAACAGCAGACTGGTTGCTAACCCCGGGTGCTTCCCAACTGGTGCTATTCTCGCCGTTTATCCTCTGCTAAAAGAAAATTTAATTGACCCGGGAAGAATTATTATCGACTCTAAAACAGGGGTAACCGGTGCGGGTGTAAAACCAAAACTGGTAACCCATTTTCCCAATGTTCATGATAACTTTAAACCTTATGGCATAAAAAATCACAGACATACAATTGAAATACAGGAAACCCTGTCAAAAGCCACAAAGTCAGAAGTGTTTATTCAATTAACGCCACATTTGTTACCTGTGGACCGTGGTATACTTACTTCCGTATATGCCATTCCCAGAAAAAAGATAGATGAAAAAAAGCTGGAACTCATCTATCATGATTATTATGATGATGAATATGCTATCAGGCTGCCAAAAAACTTACCTGAAATAAAGCATGTACGGGGAACCAATTTTACCGATATTAAAGTACTGTATGATGAAAGAACCAATAATATTATGGTTTTTTCCGCTATTGACAACCTAATCAAAGGAGCAGCGGGGCAAGCAGTACAAAATATGAATCTCATGCTGGGATTAGAAGAATTCTATGCTTTGGAAATGATCCCGGTCATGCCCTGATAAACTAAAAACTAAATTCTTAAGATATGAGCAACAATGCAGTAAGTGCAGAAGACATGTTAAATAATTTGACGAATGTCAAAGGTATAAAATGCTGGGGAGCCCATACAGGTATCAAGTCCATGCGACGCGACCTGGCTATTATATATTCCGAGGTGCCGGCAAATGCAGCAGCCACATTCACTCAAAACGATGTGATTGCCGAACCCGTTAAGCTGTCCAGAGAATACATTAAAGATAACAGAGCCCAGATAATCGTTTGCAATGCAGGAAATGCCAATGCCGGAACAGGAGAACAAGGTTACAAAGGAGCTGAAGCAATGGCCGAGGCAGCAGCAAATGAACTGGAAATCGATAAACATCTTGTGCTGGTAGCCTCTACAGGACTTATAGGAGAACCTTTTCCTACTGAAGATATTGTTAATGGCATCAAAGAGAACATACCCAAGCTATCCGGAGACCCTAAAGCTGGCAGCTTTGCCGCAAATGCCATCCTTACAACTGACACCTTCGCAAAGGAAGGACATATAAAATTTGAGCTGGATGGTAAAGAAGTTAATATTGGAGGAATTGCTAAAGGATCAGGCATGATACATCCCAATATGGCTACAATGTTGGCTTTTATTGTAACAGACGCTGCGATTGAAAAGAAAATACTGGATAAGATGGTAAAGAAAGCCGTTGACAAATCTTTCAATATGATAACCGTGGATGGTGATACTTCCACGAATGACATGGTGGCTGTACTTGCAAACGGCCTTGCAGGAAATAAAGAGATATCTTCCAGACAAGATCCTGATTATGCTGTTTTTGAAGAACACCTGCTGGAAATGATGATGCATCTGGCAAAATTAATCATTTCAGATGCTGAGGGAGCATCAAAGTTCATCGAGTATCATATCACACAAGCAAAAAACTATAAAACAGCTAAAAAACTGGCCCGGGGAATTTCAGACTCTTTATTGGTGAAAACGGCAATGTTCGGACGTGATCCGAATTGGGGCAGAATCATTATGGCCGCAGGTAATGCCGGCGCTAATTTTGACAGCTCTAAAGTCGACCTGTATATGGGAAATAATAAAGAACTGGTACAGGTCCTGGAAAGAGGGACACCAAAAAATTTCAACCGGAATTTAATGAAAAAACTCCTCAGAGAATCTCACATCCGCGTGAGATTGGATCTTCATGATGGAAAGGAAGAAGCAAAAGCATGGGGCTCGGATATATCCACGGATTATGTCATGTTTAATTCAGTTTATACAACTTAAAAAAGCTTACTAGCCTCCCTGATAAGGAGTGCAGCCCTAATCCACGCCATAAATGACGTGGTCACTCATGGAGTTTCTTTTGTGTTTTAACAAATATATGAAGCCAGGTGCTGGTCTTATGGAGCTAATCTTGAAAATGGTGACTTAACCATGAGATATGCTGATTAATCCGCTTTCTTTAAAACCTTCGGGTTGTCTGATGTTGAAATGTTCATATACCAGTGTGGGTATACTGATATCTGCAATAAGAATTTGAACGCTGTCTAACAGGGGAATCAGCTCGGTTTTCATTGCAGCAAGGGTTAGGATGATGTCCGGGTTAAAAATTGTTTTACTGGTATCTTTATCAAAACCTGTTGGCAGGTCGAGCGATATCTTAGGGCATTCCAGCCGGTTTGCTCTATCAATGGCTTGCTTTATATTATCGGGCAAAGGAAGTCTCTGGGAAAAACCCAGGTAAGCATCTGCAAAAATACCGGGTTGTTCAATGGGTTGTATTTTAACTCCGGTATTTAATGCTCTTTTTAACTGGGTATTGACTAATGTCTGTAATTTTTTGAAAGGCAAATCCAGATACACCTTGTAATCCCAGGATGCCAAACGCCGTGCTGCCACAAGACCCCCACCTCCATTGTTTCCTTTTCCAATTCCAATTAAAACTTTTTCCTTCGTAGTTGATTTCATTGCAATCAAACGAGCCAGTTGAAGTCCTGCATTTTCCATCATCAACTCAATGAGGATTTCATACTGAGTTGTTGCCAGGTAATCCATTTGCCTGAATTTCTCCATGGAAAGATGACCAGCAGCAGAAAGTTTGATTCCAGGTAGTTCCATTTAATATTTTATTCGTTTTTTTATAAATAGCAGGTTAAATGTCTATCCCCATAACCAACACATCATCCATCTGTTCATTTTCACCTTTCCATTCTTCAAAGTTATTGTCGAGCGCTTCTAATTGCTGTTTAACAGGTAAAGAGGAAGAGTTTAATAAAAGACTTTTGAATTTTTTTGAAGACAATTTTTTATTCTTTTCTCCTCCATCCTGATCTTTATAACCATCTGTAAACAATACTAACCTATCGCCTTTATTAATTGTTGTAGTTTTTTTAGAGAAAGGGGTCTCATCAACAATAAATTTTCCTACGGGCATATGGTCGGCCTTTATTTCGATTAACTCTTGATCACGAAAGATGTAAAGAGAGTTGTAAGCGCCGGCAAAGGTTAGGGAACTTGTTTCGTCATCGATTACGATCAGTGAGATATCCATTCCATCAGTCACTTCAGCTTTATTACTCGTTTTTAACGATAAGACAAGCCTTTCGCGAAGTTTGTTTAATATCCTGTCAGGTTCCAGCGTATTTTCCCTTAGAATAATTTCATTAAGCAGAGATATCCCCATCATACTCATAAAAGCACCGGGCACACCATGTCCAGTACAGTCTGCAACAACTGCTATTCGGTATTTATCAACCTGATCAACCCAGTAGAAGTCCCCGCTAACAATATCCCGGGGTTGATAAAATATGAAATGTTCAGGAAAAATACGTTTTACCAGCTTGTTTTCCGGTAACATTGCCCTTTGAATGCGCCAGGCGTAATGGATACTGGACCGGATTTCTTCCGCTTGTTTCTTAATTTTTCTTTCAGCCAATATAATTTCTGTTACATCACTCCCGTAAACATGAATGGAATTAAGAACAGGAACACCTTGTAAAACAAGATTGTAATAATTGTCTGATAATGAAACAATAAGTTCTTTTCTGTTGCCTTTTTGAGCTAATTCGTGTAGATTGGTCTGTTCGATTTCCGGGAAAAATGCTTTAATTTTTTGTCCAACAAGATTTTCTTGTTCCAATATGTTTTCTGATTCCGGGTTAGCGCTTAATATTCCTCCTTCTTCATCTATTCTGAATAATGGTTGTGGATTGTATCTTGCGAAAAGGGCAAGGCTTTTCAATAATTCCTGGTCTGTTTGAACAGAAGAGAATATTTGTGTTGGATTCCAGCGTGTTTTCTCTTTACATTCAGGGCATTCTTCTATAGGTTGCCCGATATGGACATGAAAATCGGTTTTTTTACAACTTTTGCATTTTAATATGGCATCAAGTTTGGAAACTTTGCCTGGCTTTACAGTGTAATTGCTCAGGACAGAAGAATAGGTTGATACGGCAAAGGGGACAATAAATGTCAGAAAAATTTGTATAATGTTTATTTCATGAAAAGAGAATGAGAAAAAAATCTCCGGTTGATTTATCAGGTTGAGGATAATTCCAACTAATAAGGCAACGCTTATTGCTCTTTTTAGCGTTTCTCTTTCGGTTGCCAGTTCCATGAATAGCATTAACCGTGTTGTTCCTGGCATAATATTATTGTTCTCTAAGTTTTTTGTTGATTCGTGTTTTCAATTATATTTTTCTTTTTATAAACAATCACCTGTCAGAAACTTACTATTTGGCAGCCATCGGCAATTACGAATCTTATGCTTGGGTGATCATTAAAGTCGCTTAATAATGGCACGCCGGACTTTTCCACTTCGTTTTTCTAAATTCCACATTAATATTTGTTCTGATTGTCGTTTAAATTTCGGTTTCCTGACAAAAAAAGCAGAATTTTTTCCCTTCATATATTAATGCTTGAATTATTAAGGTAAAAAACAAAAAAGAGGGAATGCATCCCTCTCTTGAAGGCAGTTTGTTGCAGTATGGTTTAACCTGTTATTGGTTTTGCATTTGCATGCTGCTTTGCATTTCTTCCTGGATTTTTTTCATCAGGGTGGTATCCTGCTGGGCAGCCTGTGCAATGATCTGATAACGCTCCACAGTTAATCCGGCATCTTGTATGGCCTTTTCCATATCTTTCTGTGCATTGGACTGGAGATCTTCAATTTGTTTCATGATGTTTCTATACTGCTCCATTTCTGCATCGGTAGCATTTGCATTGCCCTGCTGGTTTTGCTGACTACGCTGGATTTCATTAAAACGTTGTGCATCCATTTCCTCATCCTGCACCATTTTATTCATATTCTGCTGAGCTCCCATGCTAATAGATTGTACTTGCTTAGCAGCTTCCACAAACTTTTGAATTTCTTCATCATTTACTTCAATGTCTTCCTGTTGGCCCATCTGGCCTGGCATTGCTTGTTGCTGATCAGTTGATTGAGTTTGCTCTTCCTGGGTTGTCTGACTCTCATCACCTTCCTGGTTTTGTTTTCCACCTTTCTGGCATCCTGTGATTAAGAGTACACCAATAATTACACTTCCTAATAGTTTTAAATACATAACAGATTGTTTTTTATTTAATTAGCATTGATTAATTACTTAACGAAATGACGAATCTTTTATTTTTCAAATAACTTACACCTTAATTTTAAAACAAAACCCTCGAACATGTTGTTAAACAGGTAAATATTTTTTAATGAACAGCGATAAAGATAAGAAACTAAGGAGTCAACTGGAAAGGCTTATCAGACAAGGAAACGCCTTCAAACCCTTGTTGGATGTTTTGGCTGCTATACCTTATGAAAATACCGGTAAACAGGTAGAAGGATTCGCTCATACAATCTGGGAGCTAGCAGAACATCTCCGGATTGCTCTTCATGATCTGGTTGAATATTCTAAGGACTCTCATTATCTATCGCCACCCTGGCCTGACGGCTACTGGCCTGAGAAGCCAGCTCCTGCTTCCCAAAAAGAATGGCTGGAAACCCTTGAGCAAATTGACTCTCTGACAGAGGAGATGATTTCATTGGTACAAAATCCGTCCAATAATTTATTTGAACCTTTTGCAGCCAATCAAGAGCACAACCTGTTTCGCCAGGCAACCATCGCGGCTGAACATAATGCCTATCATGGCGGTCAGATTGCTATGCTGAACGGGGCATTGGACAGACTGGACGGATAAATCCCGTATTTTTACAGAATTCCATTTTATTTTCTCTGCATTTTTAATCGAAATGCATTTCCAGTCGTCTAAATTTTATACCTTTACGCTTAATTTTTTAAATAATTTTATAATATTGACTGTTAAGTATTTAAGTTTGATTTTTTGTAATTCATTCTATTTCTAAAACAGCAGTTAAAATGAAACAAGAAAAAACAATGCAAACAAAACAGCAATTACTGAATCTTACTGAGGACTTCTGCAATAAAAAACTTGATGAGGAACATAAAGAACTTGCTCATAAGCTCATCCATGCAATTTTTAGAAATAGCAACCATTCCTTTGCAAATGAAAAGCCGGCTATACTGGCTGCAGGCGTTATACATGCCATTGGTTCTGTGAATCTTTTATTCGATGATTCTTTTGAACCTTATATCAGTGAACAGGAGTTGAATGACGATTTTGAAACCAATCCTGAGATGACAAACAATTATTCTGTTATTATCCGGGAGCAACTCAATCTTAATTTTTTTGACAGGGAATATCCCAGTCAGGTTCATGAAGAAGACCACCCCTTAAAAGATATGATCTCAATTGACGGAATCCACATCTCACTAGATTTACTGCCTTCGTCTTTGAAGAAGAAAGTTGAAGAAGCCAGGGCAGAAGGGTTTGAGATTGAATTCCGGTCGGATGAAGTGTAGAGTTTGAGGATAGGCGGCGAATTCGCGAATAACCCTTTTATCTTTTACCAAACTGTCAATATCCGGTATAGGGTATCCTGAATCCGGTATCAATTGTTTATTACTAATTATTCATTACTAATTGGCAAACTTGTTCATTCCTCATTTTTAATAATTTTTTAAAGTTTTCGTTTGGAAAATAAGAAAACAATGTTTTTATTTGCAGAGCTCTTTTGAGAAGTAATATTGATTAAAGAATCAAGGAGAGTAGCGCAGTTGCCAATTTTGTCTGAATCTTTGATTCAAAAACAAAATTGAGCAT
>CAZPDP010000026.1:0-45541 GCA_964585385.1 uncultured Bacteroidales bacterium | reverse complement strand
AGTTCCAAAAAAAGTCACCGCTGGAATAAAATTTTGATAAATCTACGGAAACCCCACCCACGGATAAAATAAACTCGCTCCGATTTTGGAATAAAAATCGGAACTCAAACAGTATTTTATCCTAAACCCTCCCTGCTTCCTTGATTTATGGTAAATTTTATTATGCGGCAAGGCAAATAGCCAAAGCTATTGGGAAGTATCTCAAGCTTAATCGCGCGCAGGCTAGGCAAAATCGTGCGGGGTGGGCAAGGATTGCAGGGGTGGTAGACTGATTCAAGTCCGGCCCCTGACGGATTTGCCTAGCGTTTTTTTCTTTCTTCCGTCGAATGCCGGACTTTGTTTTTTTGGCAATGAAAAAAAAGAAAGAATGATGCAGAAGGAAGTAATGATGCTATTGATTCAAAAGAAAAACAAAATAATAAACGGAAATTTCATAACGCACCTCTGCCAAAACCCCTATGTATAAAGGCTATAAAAAAAACCACCCGCTTGTAGGGGGACTCGCTTATAAAGGATACTTATAACGGTTATTCCATTCACCTATTGGAATCTATCTAAATCTTCAGGTGTATCTACCGGATAATTTTCAAATTCTGTTAATTCGGTTTTAATAAGGAAGCCGTTTTCAAGCCAGCGGTTTTGTTCAAGTGATTCGGCAAGTTCAAGCGGAGAGGGTTTTAATTTGGTAATCTTCTGCAGAACATCCTTCCTGTAACCATACATTCCCAGGTGCTTTTTGTAAGGATAATGTTGAATCCATTCGTCTTTGTTTTTATTTCTGAGATAGGGGACAGGAGAACGGCTGAAATAAAGTGCATAGCCTTGATGGTTGGTTACCACCTTGGGTAGGCTGGGGTTAAAAATTTCGTCGTTTGTGGTAATTTTTTTTATAAGAGTGGCTATTTCAGTAGAATACTCACTAAAACAATTCATGAGCTCCTGTATTTGTTCTGGTTGGATATAGGGTTCATCTCCCTGCACGTTTATTACAATGTCGTATGTTTTATTTTCAGTTTTCTCAACTATTGAGATAGCTTCAGCAAGCCTGTCTGTACCGCTTTGATGATGTTTACCAGTCATGATTACCCTGCCTTTAAAGCTTTTTACCTCTTCTTCAATTCGCGAGTTGTCTGTAGCCACGTAAACCTCCTCCAATGCTTTTTTACATTGTTCATAAACCCGGCGAATCATTGTTTTACCTTTTATTTTTGCTAAAGGTTTTCCCCGAAACCGGGTAGAATCATATCTGGCAGGAATGATGGCGATAAATTTCATTCTTTCAATATGTTTTATGACTTAATGTCAGTGAAATAACTATCCTCTTAATTCGTTAAATAAAAGGGTGTTAAAATTAAGAAAAAATAAAAGAAAATTGTAATTTTGTCAGTTTGAAAGGAGAAAATCAGAATCAAAATATGGAAATTAATTCTATTAAGCAAAGATTTGGAATTATAGGGAATTCAGACCAGTTAGAACGTGCAATTGATACAGCTAAACAAGTTGCCCCGACCGACCTTTCTGTTTTGATAACAGGAGAGAGTGGGACGGGTAAAGAAGTATTTCCACAACTCATTCATCAGTTCAGTACTCGCAAACACGGAAAATATATACCGGTCAATTGCGGTGCAATACCGGAAGGGACCATTGATTCAGAATTATTTGGGCATGAGAAAGGTTCCTTTACAGGAGCCCATGAAAGCCGCAAGGGATATTTTGAAGTGGCAGACAACGGTACAATTTTCCTGGATGAGGTAGCTGAACTACCTTTGTTTACACAGGTGCGATTGTTGAGAGTACTTGAGACCGGCGAATTTTTTAAAGTGGGTTCATCTAAAGTACTTAAAACAGATGTTAGAGTTATTGCAGCATCCAATGTTGATATTCTAAAAGCTATTCAGGAAGATAAATTCCGGGAAGACCTTTATTACCGGCTTAATACGGTGCCGATTGATATACCTCCACTGAGAGAGCGCGGAGATGATATATACCTGCTTTTTAAGAAATTTGCCACCGATTTTGCAGAGCATTACAGGATGCCGCCAATCAAATTGACAAACGAGGCATACGAAATTCTTATGAACTACAGGTGGCCCGGTAATGTAAGGCAATTGAAGAATATTACTGAGCAACTCTCTGTAATTGAACAGGAACGAACAATCGGTGCCGAAACACTCAAAAGGTACCTTCCGGATTATACAAGGGATAAATTGCCTGCCTTATATAAAAATACGGTGGACGAAAAAACGTTTTCTTCAGAGCGGGAGATTCTTTATAAGATATTGTTTGATATGAAAAACGATATCAATAACCTCAAGAAACTGGTTCATGAGATTATTGATAAAGGTGCTGATATTGACCAAATACAAAGAGACAATGAGCAGCTTGTTCAAACATTAAATAAAAATACTGCCGATTGGGGTAATACTACTCCTGAAACGAATGTGCAGAAGCCTTCTGTTCCGGAAACGGAAGAGGATGATAAAGAGATTTCACCAATTGAAGACACAGAGGAATACGTGGAAGAGTCCTTGTCACTGCAGGATAAGGAGGTAGAATTAATACAAAAAGCATTGAATAAACACAACGGACGAAGAAAAAACGCCGCAAAGGATTTGGGAATTTCTGAAAGAACTCTATATAGAAAAATAAAAGAATATAACCTGGATTAAGATGAAGAAACCAATCGTTATTCTGATATTGTTTACTACGCTGGTTACAATGAATCAATGTACGGTTCATTATTCTATGGGAGGAGCCACAATTGCTTCAGATGTAAAAACCATCTCATTTGAAGATTTCTCAAACAGAGCACCAAGTGGTCCCTCCGATTTGGGGCAGTTTTTTACCAATGAACTTAAAGATAAGTTTCAGTCGCAAACCAGCCTTAAGTTTGTTGATAACGATGGCGATCTGATGTTTAACGGTGAGATAACAGACTATTACACTCAGCCAACTGCAGTTTCCGGAAACGAAACAGCCTCCATGACCAGGCTTACAATAACCGTCCATGTGAATTTTGTTAATCAAAAACATCCGGATAATAGTTTTGAAACAAATTTTACTCACTATGAGGACTTTGAATCTACAAAATCATTGTCCCAGGTGGAAGACCAATTGGTAGAGGAAATTACTACAAAAATGATTGATGATATTTTCAATAAATCTGTGGTGAACTGGTAATATATCTATGCAAAAAGAAGATATACTGAAATATATTGATAACCCGGAGGAACTGAATGAATACAGTCTCTCTGAATTAAGGGCTATGATAAAAAAGTATCCCTATTTTCAGATGGCTTATGCATTATTTATTGTCAATCTGAAAAACATAAAAGACCCCAGGTTCGAAGAATTTTTGAAGAAATATTCTGTCTTTACCAAAAACCGCAATCAACTTTTCAGATATATAAACTATATTGAGCGACTGACCAACGAAAAATCCGGAGAACCTGTAAAAACAGACAGTCAGAAGCCTGAAGAAGGAATAAATGAAAGTAAGACGGTAAATGAGAAGCATTCAAAAACAGAATTGAAACCAGAAACAGAAGAAAAAAAACAGGATAAAGGTGAAGAATACCGGGAAGGCGGCGTAAGAAAAAGGACAGAGGAAAGGAAAAAGAAACAATATACAAGAAAATATTTAGGAGACAGGATATCAAAAACGTTATCCAATCAAATAGACGAGGCGGATAAAAAAGATGAACTGGATGAGGAAGTAAATACCGAGTTCTTCATTTTGGATAAAACCTCTAAAGTTAAAAAAGAGCCGGATAAGGGAGAAGCTCAGGGAAGTCAGGATTCTTCTGATTCAGACCATACAGTCAACCGGGAAATAGGTGAGGCTTTTGAGCTGGAGGAAAAAACCGGGGAAAAAGCTGATAAAAAAAACAAGGGAAAACATACGCATGAATTCGGTAAATCCCTGTCAGGTCAGTATTTTTATGGCAATTACCTGGCCTATAAACAAGAAAATGAAAAAGAGGATCTTGTTGACCAGTTTATAAAAAATGATCCCGAACCTGCTATAAAAGCTCCGGAAGAGTCTGGGCAAAAAGATATTTCCCGGGAAAGTGTGGAGGAACATGATGATTATTTATCAGAGAAACTGGCCGATTTGTTTATAAAACAAGGATATTATAATAAAGCGATTCAGGCTTTTGAAAAATTAAGTTTGAAATATCCGGAAAAAAGTGATTATTTTGCAGAGCGAATTGAAAAAGTAAAACAGATTATTAACGAACAATAAAATCAAGAGATTATGTATTTATTAGTATCAGTATTGATCATAATTGTAAGCGTCCTCATGGTGCTTATAGTATTGGTTCAGAATTCCAAGGGCGGAGGACTTGCTTCAAATTTTGCAGGATCAAATCAAGTAATGGGGGTTAGAAAAACCGCTGATTTCCTGGAAAAAGCAACCTGGACACTGGCTGTTACACTTTTAGTATTGAGCTTGTTAGCCAGTATGACCATACCCAGAGGGACTAAACAAGAGCGATCAAGGATTGAACAGCAAATAGACAATGCTGTTGATCCTCGTGAAATGCCAAACTTCCCCACTTCAATGCCTGAAGAAGGAGGAGGGGGCAATAATCAGAATCAAAACAATCAAGAGCCCATTGAATAGTCCCGGAAGACAAAAAGTTTATATTTTATTTTAATTAGGTGTCAGGATGTCATATTTTCCTGACACCTTTTTTATCATATTCAATAAAATTTTCAGTAATACACTATTCTGCTATTCATCTCTATTTTACGAATAATCAGTGTTTTTTATTTAAATCTGAGGGTTTTGAATTTTCCGGTTCCAACAGCTACCAGATTTGGCATAGAATATGATAATAGGAAAACTGATTTCGAAGTCTAACCTTAAAAAGTAAAAAAATGAAACATAAACCATTGAAAGATAGAGTCCTGATTGAACCACAGGAAGTGGAAGAAAAAACATCCAGCGGAATAATTATTCCCGATTCGGCAAAAGAAAAACCCCAAAAAGGCAAAGTTGTTGCCGTGGGTGATGGAAAAAAAGATGAACCCATGACAGTGAAAGAAGGGGATATTGTAATCTATGGAAAATATGCAGGCACAGAAATAACTGTTGATGGTAAGGATTATCTCATAATGCGTGAAGAGGACATATTAATGAAGGAATAAGTTTAAATAAATATTAACTAATAAATAAAAACTCAAAAAAAATGGCTAAAGATTTAAGATTTGATATCGAAGCAAGAGATGCACTTAAACGAGGCATCGATAAACTTGCAAGAGCAGTAAAAATAACATTGGGCCCCAAAGGCCGGAATGTAGTTATTGAAAAGAAGTTTGGAGCACCTCAAATTACCAAAGATGGTGTTACCGTTGCAAAAGAAATTGAATTTTCAGACAAATATGAGAATGTAGGTGCCCAAATGGTAAAAGAAGTAGCTTCCAAAACTGCTGACGATGCAGGTGATGGTACAACTACAGCTACTGTTCTTGCTGAATCAATGGTTCATGTTGGATTAAAAAACGTTACTGCAGGAGCTAATCCAATGGACCTGAAAAGAGGTATTGATAAAGCTGTTAAAGCGGTTATTAAGAACCTTAACGACCAAAAGAAAAGTATCAAGTACAGTGAAGTTACCGAAAAAGCCAAAGCAATTTTTGAAAAGCCCGAAGCGACAAGAGAAAAGAAAGAAATTAGCTTTGACGAGAAGCAGAAGATTTTGGATGATATCATCGGACAGGACGAAATAGCACAGGTTGGTTCTATTTCAGCTAATAATGAAACAGAACTCGGTGTTATGCTTTCCTATGCCATGTCAAAAGCTGGTCATGAAGGAGTAATTACTGTTGAAGAAGCAAAAGGAACGGAAACTTACGTTGATGTTGTGGAAGGTATGCAGTTTGACCGTGGTTATATTTCTCCTTACTTCATCACTGACAGCGAAAAGATGGAAGCTGTTCTTGAAAATCCATACATCCTGATTACAGATAAGAAGATTTCAGTGATGAAAGACCTGATGCCTATTCTTGAATCTACAGCCCAGAGTGGTAAGCCCTTGTTAATCATTGGTGAAGACATAGAAGGCGAAGCATTGGCAACATTAGTTGTTAACAAGATGCGTGGTTCACTGAAAGTAGCTGCTGTTAAAGCTCCTGGTTTTGGCGACAGAAGAAAAGAGATGCTTCAGGATATTGCCACATTGACAGGTGGTGAAGTGATTACCGATGACAAAGGTCTTACCCTGGAAAATGCTACTATTGAAATGCTGGGATCATCAGAAAAGATTACCATTGACAAAGAAAATACCACTATTGTTAATGGTAACGGTGATAAGAAAAATATTGATGCCAGGATAAATCAAATTAAGAAACAAGTCGAAAACACCACATCTGACTACGATAAAGAAAAGCTGCAGGAGCGTCTTGCTAAGATTGCTGGTGGTGTTGCAGTACTCTATATTGGTGCAGCCAGTGAAGTTGAAATGAAAGAAAAGAAAGACCGTGTTGAAGATGCTCTCAGCGCGACAAGAGCAGCTGTGGAAGAAGGTATCATCCCCGGTGGTGGTGTTGCATACATCCGAGCGATTAAAGTGCTTGAAGATCTGAAAGGTAAAAACCAGGATGAACAAACAGGCATTGAAATTGTTAAGCGGGCTATTGAAGAGCCACTTCGGCAGATTGCAGAAAATGCAGGTGTTGAAGGCTCAATTGTCGTAAATGCTGTTAAAGAAGGTAAAGCAGATTTCGGATACAATGCAAGAGACGGTAAATATGAAAACTTATACGAAGCCGGTGTAATTGATCCAACTAAAGTTGCAAGAATTGCTATTGAAAATGCTGCTTCAATTGCCGGAATGTTCCTCACCACAGAATGTGTACTTGTTGACGAAGAAGATGAAGATGAAGGTGGTGCCGGTGCAGGTGCTGCCGGAATGGGTGGTGGAATGCCCGGAATGATGTAAAAAAGTATAACATGTGTATATGAAAAAAGCCTTCCTGATTTTTTGGGAAGGCTTTTTTATATTCAAATTTGATTCAATTCTTACTGGGCGACATATGTTAATGGATAACTGAAGAGTATTCAGAAATTTTTAGTAAAAACTCAAAACATTTTAGTCGACTTTTACATGTCCCCAGTTTTCGCCTGAACGGATACGGTTTAACTGGGTGTGTGTAATACCAAATTCCTTCGCCAGTTTATATAGTTTATTCTTGCCACGTTTGAGCTTTTTCTTCAGGCGAATAACATCCGTTTCTGTCAGTTTTGAGTAATTGATTGTTCCCCGTTTGTAATTGGGATTAATCTTCTGATGTTCAAACATCGTTTCTTTTGTAACCCACTTCAGGTTCTTATAGTAATTATTAGATTTATCAAAATCCAGGTGAATTACATGTTCCTGATAGTCACTTTCTTTTTCAAGGAAGTTTTCAGCAACCAGTTTGTGTACATATTTGGTAGTTCGTTTACCATTTGCCAGTTTAATGTTTAGGACTTTATAGCCTTTAAGACTGGCACCGTTAATAATATTCCCTTTTTCCTTGTTTACCTTAAAACTTTTGATGCGTCCATAATTGGATACTGCAAATTTTTCATCTTCAGCAATACCGTCAAATTTAACTGGAGCCCATTTTTCGTCCCAATAAGAATTAGTCATTTTTTCTTAGAAATTTATCAATTAAACATATTTAGTAACAAATGTTATTAGTATGATGCAAACCTAACGGAAAAGTTTAATTGATTATTATATTTTTTTAACCTCCCTTATAAAATCTTTACTTAGAAATCCTTAACGGCTTGAATTAAACTTTTAATTCTGCCGGGATCATTTTCAAGAATATTACCTACAACTACCATGTCAGCTCCTGATTTGCTTGCAAGCTCAATATCTCGTGGGGTTTTAAGGCCTCCTCCAACGATAAGAGGAATTTCAAGATTTTCTTTTACATGATTTATAACATTTGCACTAAGGGAATTGTTCGCGCCGCTTCCTGACTCCAGGTATATCGCTTTATGTCCAAGCAATTGCCCTGCAATTGCTGTAGAGACAATTAGCTCTGTTTTTTCTGCCGGTATGGGTTTTGTATTGCTTATATACTCCACAGAACTTACATTTCCACCGTTTATAAGAATATAACCTGTGGGTATAATTTCCATATCGCTTTTCTTAAGCATTTTTGCAGCGAGTACATGATTTCCTATTAGAAGGTCGGGATTTCTGCCTGATATCATGGAAAGCAATAATATACCATCCGCTTTGGTTGAAATCTGAAGAAGATTGCCGGGAAACAACAATACCGGGATTTTGCTGTTTTCTTTTATTTTTTTAACCGTTTCATCAATAGATTGACTGATAATACTTCCACCCACCATAATAAAATCTACTGGATTATTATTGGCAGAATCCACTATGTTCATCAGATCCCTTTCATCATAATTTTCAGGATCGATTAACAGGGCAAATTTTTTGTTACTATCTGATATTTTAGAATAAATCATCTTGAGGTTATTTATAACACCAAACAAATGAGTAATTATCCAGGTGGAAATAATTGAGTTCAATCCTGGTTTTGATTTCCTCGTTATGCACATTGCCATATATCATGCCCTGGTCTTGTGGAATAAACGGCTCTATAGTAATGTTATCCTTAAAACTGATGTTTTTTTTGTCAAATAATTTATACAAGGCTTCTTTTGCACACCAGTGAAGATAGAGATGATATATTTTTTGATTCTCATAAATATTATTGATTTCAACCTGCTTTAAGAATTTGGGAGCAATGTACTCGATTTTGGGTTTCATTTTTTCGATATCGATTCCGGCGCTGTGGCCGCTTTTGCATAACAGTACAGAAGTGTATTGTTCTGAGTGAGATATGCTGATGTTATGAGATCGGTCTGTTAAGAAAGGTTTTCTGTTTCCGTTGTAATGAATATGCATATCCCTTTGAAGCATGGTTTTGAGAAGCAACCTGACACTTAACCATTCCAGTTTGCGCATAGGACTTTTAAAGCTCCCCACTTTTTGAAGATCTTCCTCCTTAAGGTTGAGCTGGGACAATATATAATCATAGTCCTCAACAATCTCCCAAACTCCGAGTCGGCAATCATTATTTATTTTATTGTCAATAATTATGCCCATGTGCTAATTTTCTTTATTCCACGTTAAGGTCTCAATGAGGTGCCTGATATCTTCTTTTACAAAATTAATAACTGGAGCCAGGGAATCTTTGTTTGGTTCTGTTCTGAAATATAAAGAACCCCTGATAAAGTGATCAGAACTGTCTGTCATAAAAAACTGCATGGGCGATGCCACATTCCCTTTAAGTTCATACAATATACCATAAACATTTTTATCCTGGTCTTTGTAAACCTGTTCGCCAATGGCCTCAGCTTTTATTGTGTGTTTATAGGCCAAATTCCTTGAATCTTCAATATAAGTTTGCAGGTTGTTATTATTTACTTTCTTGTAACTTATATGAATATCTCCGTTCAGATGAGGGAAATAAATGTTAAGCCAGCATTTGTTGCCTGTATTTTCCGGATCTATTATAATTTCCGAATAACTTGGGTACTCAAATGTATAGGGGCATTCTGATCTAAATTTCTGATAACTCTTTTCAGGAAAATCAATTCGATAATATCCTTTGGGTTTGGGAGTATAATTATTCTTATTGTTACAAGAAAACACTACCAAAAGGATAGCGGAAAAGAAAATATATGATTTTCCAAATAAATTGTTGAGCATAAGACATTTTTAATTGATTATCACTTTAACTTTCTTAATTCTTCTTTTATCTGAAGATTCAATTTTGAAAGTTAAATTCTTAAACTTGATAATTTCGTTTTTCCTTGGAATCTCACCTCTTAATTCAAGTATGATGCCGGCAATTGTATCGGCATCCCCTTTAATATCTTTGAAAAAGTCGTCGCTGAAATTTAAAATTTTATAAAAATCATTAAGAAGTGTTTTCCCTTCAAAGATATAGGTGTTGTCGTTTATTTTGGAATAGTAAACCTCATCGGGATCGGATTCATCTGTAATTTCACCAACGATTTCTTCCAGAATATCTTCCAGGGTAACAATGCCATATGTGCCGCCGTATTCATCAATTACAATAGCAATATGGATTTTGTTGTCCTGAAATTCTTTTAGTAAGCCATTAATCTTTTTGGTTTCCGGAACAAAATACGGGGGCCTGATCAGGGATTGCCATCTGAAATCTTCCTCGTGCTGCAAATATGGCAAAAGATCTTTTATATAAAGAATTCCCTTAACATTGTCAAAACTTTCTTCATAAACCGGTATTCTTGAATGTCCGGAATCGATAATAATTTTCATCAGTTCATCAAATTCTGTATTAATATCCACTGCAATTACATCAATCCTGGATTTCATTATTTCTTTTGCATCGATGTTGCCGAATTTGATGATACCCCTGAGAATATTTTCGTCTTCTTTTATCTCGTCAGAACTAAGATTGAGCGCTTCTGAAAGTTCATCTATGGTGATTTTTTTTCTTTTTAATAATTTCTTTGTAATGATAGAAGTTGAGTTTACCAGGAATTTGCTAACTGGTAAGAAAAATTTGTGTATAAGCAGAAAAACAGAAGATACAGCCCTTGCGTAATCAAGCTTGTTTTTTGGTAAAAACAATCTGGGAAGTATATCTTTAAACAATATTATCAGGAAGATTATTGCAGCCAGATGAACAATAAAAACCAGGGCTGAATATTGAGAGATAATTACAATGTTTCCAATAAAACAGCTAAGTAAAATAAATATGCCCAGGTAAACAATGTTTTTCAGAATCACCATCGTAGCTTTAAAATACTGGGGAATTTCCAGCAATTTTACTATTATGGTGTTCTTTGAATCCATGTTTCTTTTGAGCTCTTTTATCCTGGCCGGAATAATAGAGAAAAAAGCATCCTCAGCCCCGGATACCAGGGTAAGGATGCATAATAAGATAAAACTCAATAAGAAAAATGTAATGTTTTGCCCTTCAAAGGATTCTATGCTTATCCGGGCTGTTGTGATTAGAAAAATCTGAAAAGGTTCTATTGAGTCCAAAGTTGTTTTTTAAGATTTTAAGGTTACCTAGAATGGAAGATCATCGTCTTCATCCGGAATGGTATTTTGTGTTTCCGGGGCTTTTGATTCACTTTGCTGAGCATAGGTGTTGTCGCCACCACCTTCGCTTTTGCCACTACCAAGCATTTGCATCATATTGCCTTTTATTTCAGTGAAATACTTCTTATTGTTGTCTTTGTCTTCATAAGAGCGGGTTCTGATGCTGCCTTCAACATAAAGTGCATCTCCCTTTTTCACATATTTTTCGACAATCTCTGCCTGGCGGCCAAAGAAAACAATGCTGTGCCATTCTGTGGTTGTTACATTTTCATTGTCTTTGTTTTTGTAAGTTTCGTTTGTTGCTAATCTAAACTTTGCCAGCACCGTTCCATTATCCAGATGCTTAACTTCAGGATCAGCACCAACGTTTCCTAGTAAAATAACTTTGTTAACACCTCTGTTAATACCCATAATAATTAAATTTTTAAATGGTTAATAAATTATCGTAAAATTACAAATTTTTACTTACATGCAAATTTTTTTGCTTTTTTTATTCGATATTTTCATTTTCCAGGAAGCGCTCAATTAAGCGGGGAACAGCATAATTTTCCAGCTCTTTTTTGTGAACACTTTTAAAATGGTCTGTCAGATACGCATTGGTTTTTGATATTTCTACCCTGATGAACCTGGCCTTTATCTTTTGGTGGGATAAAATGTGTGTATAATCTGAGGATACATTTTGTATCTCAGGAGAAAGTCCATTGAAGAGTTGTTCCCATTTTTTATAACCGGTAATATCGTCTGATGATACCGGTTTATTGGTTTCGATAAGCGGAAACTGGTAAAGGTTTCTCCAGATGTCACGGTTCTCTCGCCTGTGAATATAAGTTTTACTGCCAGAGGTAATAATTATGTAATTGAAATACCTGTTTTTTTTGGGTTTCGATGCTGATTTAACGGGAAGTTTGGCTACTGTTCCGTTTGCATAAGCGTAGCAACTATCATTGAAAGGGCATTCCGGGCAATTGGGATTTCTGGGTACACAAAAAGTGGCTCCAAATTCAATCATAGCCTGGTTATGTAATCCGGGATTATTTTGATCAAGCAGATTTTCTGCCAGTTGCCTGAATTCTTTTTTACCTCTGCCACTATTAAAAGGAGTTTCAATTCCAAATAGCCTTGACAGAAACCTTTGTACATTGCCATCAACTACAGCAACAGGTTCATCAAATGCAAAAGAACTTATAGCGGCTGCAGTGTATTCTCCGATGCCTTTTAGTTTTATTAGCTCTGAATAGGATGCGGGGAATTTATTATTAAATTGATGATGTATAACTTTAGCGGTTTCATGCATATTACGCGCTCTGTTGTAATATCCCAGTCCCTGCCAGTTTTTCATAACATGATCAATAGGAGCATTGGCAAGGGCACTGATATCGGGATATTGTTCAATAAATCGGTAGTAATAATCAATACCCTGATTCACTCTTGTTTGTTGTAAAATAATCTCGGAGAGCCAAATTTTGTATGGGTTTTTGGTGCTGCGCCACGGCAAATCTCTTTTGTTACTGGCATACCAGCGTTTTAGGGATTCTGTAATATCCATGTTTGTTGATAAAGAGTAATTTAATCTTATTTGCAGACCAAATTTAATCCATTTCTATTTCTTTAATAAAAATAAAAACTTTATATTTGCAACCTGACATTAAAAAAACTATTGTAAAATATTGATAATTAAATTTTTTCAAACATGACAAAAGCAGATATTGTTAATGAAATTTCCAAGAAAACAGGTATAGAAAAGGTAACTGTTCAAAAAACAGTTGAAGCGTTCATGGAATCAGTAAAAGACTCTCTGGTAAACAATCAGAACGTTTATCTGAGAGGATTTGGAAGTTTTATCGTAAAAAAACGTGCTGAGAAGAAGGCAAGGAATATTTCCAAGAATACTACCATTGTAATTCCGGAACATTATATTCCTTCATTCAGACCATCCAAGAAGTTTGTCAATAAAGTTAAAAACAACGTGAAGTAGGAAAAATTGTATTTTTCTGGCTGTAAAAACGAAATGAAATTATGCCAAGCGGAAAGAAGAGAAAAAGACATAAGATGGCCACACATAAGCGTAAAAAGCGCTTAAGAAAAAACAGACATAAGAAGAAGAAATAATTCTTATTGGATTTAATAAAATTTAAACCTATTGGAGCCCTTCGCTTCTTTAGGTTTAAATTTTAATTTTACACCTCAAATCAGGAAGATGAGCTGTGGTATCAGAGTTAGTAATCGATGTAGCTTCCAAAGAAATTGAAATAGCTTTACTCGAGGATAAACAATTAGTAGAATTATCCAAAGAGAAAAGAAACCCCAAATTTGCTGTAGGAGATATTTATTTGGGTCGGGTAAAAAGAATTATCCCAGGACTTAATGCCGCATTTGTCGATGTAGGTTATTCCCGGGATGCTTTTCTTCATTACCTTGATCTGGGTCCTCAGTTTTTGTCATTGAATAAATACCTGAAAACATCCCTCAACAAAAAGAATAAAGCTCCTTCCCTTCAGAAACTTAAGCTGGAAAATGATATTGATAAGAACGGCAAAATTTCCGACGTTCTGTCCAATGGTCAAAAAATTATTGTTCAGATTGCAAAAGAACCGATTTCAACGAAAGGACCCCGTTTAAGTTCAGAAATATCTATAGCTGGAAGAAACCTGGTACTTATTCCTTTTTCGGATAAAATTTCTATCTCCCAGAAAATTGAGTCAGCAGATGAGCGAAAGCGACTGAAAAGACTTATAAAAAGTATTAAGCCCAAAAATTATGGCATCATCATCCGGACTGTTGCTGAAGGAAAAAAGGTGGCTGTTCTGGATGAAGAACTCCGCGGTCTTGTCAAAAAATGGGAAGCGGCATTTTCACGGTTAAACGAGCAACATATACCGAAGCTTGTATTAAGTGAGCTGGACAGAACATCAGCCTTATTAAGGGATGTGCTTAATGTGTCCTTTTCCAATATCTACGTGAATGATGCCACCTTTTACCACGATATTAAAGATTACATTAAAACCATCGCTCCTGAGAAGAAAGGAATCGTAAAATTATACGACGGTCCCAACCCGGTTTTCGATCAATTCGGCATTTCGAAACAGATTAAAGCCCTTTTCGGAAGAACCGTATCTTTTAAAAATGGTGCTTATCTGATTATAGAACATACAGAAGCTTTGCATTCGATTGATGTGAACAGTGGAAACCGGTCAAAACTCGGAAAGGACCAGGAAACCAATGCACTGCAGGTGAATTTGGCCGCTGCCAAAGAAATATCCCGTCAGTTGAGATTGAGAGATATGGGAGGCATTATCGTGGTTGATTTTATTGATATGAACTCCCAGGAGAATAAACAAAAGCTCTATGAAAAAATGAAAGAGGAGATGGGGGCTGACCGGACCAAACACAACATACTGCCATTAACAAAGTTTGGCCTGATGCAAATTACCCGCCAGAGAGTGAGACCGGAGATGAACATTGAAACGGTAGAAAAATGTCCCACTTGTAAAGGTTCTGGTGAAATTCGACCTACCATTTTATTTATAGACGAATTGGAAAACCATCTGAAATTTGTAGTCAAAGAATTGGGCTATCGACATATTATCCTGAAAACCCACGCCTATATTGCAGGATACCTTAAACAGGGATTCATTTCAAAACGCCTCAAATGGATGCTTAAATACAAAGCGTTCATAAGGATTAAGAGTTCCCACACATTTGAACTTCTCCAATATTCTTTCCTGACAGGTAACCACGAAAAAATTGAAGAATAAGGAGTAACTCCTGGTTCAAAGTGATATATATCAATCCTTGAACATATATTCATATTTGTTGTAATTTTAATTAATTTTGAACGACTAAAAAATTGCATTAAATTAAATTACTAAAGCTTGACATATGAAACGTATTGTGTTAATAATTTTAGGTTTAGCTGTTGCATTTCCCGCCCTGACACAGATCGTTGATCCTGTTTCATGGAATTATAAGGTGAAGAAAACCGGTGAAAATACAGCCGAGTTGATTGTCGAAGCGAATATTGAGCCGGGCTGGCATCTTTATGGACAGGATTTTGCCTCAGGCGGACCTGTTAGAACCAATTTTACCTTCGATAAATCAGAACATTATGAATTGATTGGAGAAACGGTAGCAACGCCTGAGCCCAAAAATGAGTTTGATGAGATTTTTCAGATGGATGTCACGTATTTCAGTGATAAAGCTATATTTAAGCAAAAAGTGCGCTTATTGACTGAAAAATCTTTTACAATTACCGGAAATACTGAATACCAGGTTTGCCAGGATGACAAGTGTGTGTATTTTAATCCAAATTTTAAGTTCAACATAAAAGGAGAAGGGGGTAAAGTAGCTTCCGCTGAAGAAACAGGTGAACAAGAAGACGCCCCACAGCTGGAAGAGAGCGAAGAGTCCGCCGATATTGATATACAGGAGACAAAACCCTCCGCAGAAAAACCTTCTGCAAAAGGTGAGGACAAGTCTCTTCTTGGTCTTTTCTTTATGGCACTTGGCCTGGGGCTTGTTGGAATACTAACACCTTGTGTATATCCAATGATTCCTATGACTGTCACCTTCTTTATGCAGGGGCAATCCAATAAGGTTGCAGGCTTTGTCAAAGCATTGATTTTTGGAATATCCATCGTGTTTCTCTATACACTGGTGGGTATAATCGTTTCACTTACCAGCGCAGGTGCTGATTTTGCCAATACAATCAGTACACACTGGATTCCCAATATTATCTTTTTTATTCTGTTTCTGGCTTTTGCAGCTTCATTTTTTGGATTCTTTGAAATTGTGCTTCCTTCCGGCTTGGCTAATAAAGCTGACAAACAGGTTGATAAGGGCGGTTTTCTTGCCTCATTTTTTATGGCACTTACACTGGTCATCGTTTCGTTTTCCTGTACAGGACCTATAGTAGGTGGTCTGCTGGTAAAAGCAGCGAGCGGCGGAGTTCTGGAACCAACCATTGGAATGCTGGGTTTTGGTGTTGGTTTTGGCCTGCCTTTTACAATACTGGCAATATTCCCTGGTTGGCTCAAGAATATGCCCAAATCGGGTGGATGGATGAATGCGGTAAAAGTTGTACTGGCCTTTATCATTCTGGCATTTTCCTTCTACTTTTTATCAAAAATCGAAGTTAATTACCACCTGGACATACTAAGCCGTGATGTATTTATTGCAATATGGATAGCCATTTTCTTTACACTTGGTCTTTATCTGCTGGGTAAATTCAAACTGGCTCATGACAGTGAAATTACTAATATTCCTGTCTTGAGAATGTTGCTCGCTATTGCCTCCTTTACATTTGCCATATACCTTGTTCCCGGATTATTCGGAGCGAACCTGGCGCCTCTTTCCAGCGTGCTGCCCCCGAAGTCGGAACAAAATTTCACCATAACAGCATCATCCGTACCTCAGGGCGCAGGTGCATCTGCAACAATTTGTGATGAACCTGAATATGGTGATTTTCTCAGCTTGCCTTATGGAATTAAAGGATATTTTGATTACGAGCAGGGTATGGAATGTGCCCGGGAGCAGGATAAACCTGTAATGCTTTATTTTACAGGCCATGCATGCAGCAACTGTAAAAAAATGCAGGCTGAGGTTTGGTCCAACCCTGAAGTGCAAAGATTAATGAATGAAGAATATGTTGTTATTGCGCTGTATGTTGACGATAAGAAAAAATTGCCTGAATCAGAGTGGGTTAAGTCTGAATACGATGGCAAGGTGAAGAAAACCCTGGGTAAGAAAAATGCGGATTTCCAGATTACCCGGTTTAATAAAAATACTCAGCCATATTACATCCTTTTAAATTCTGAAGGAGAAACTATTTCAGAATCTCTGGGATATGAACTGGATGAACAGAAGTTCATAGATTATTTGAAAGGAGGACTTGAAGAAACAAATTAAATTGGCATAATATTTTTCTGCAAAGCTGCGGGTGTTTGCTCGCAGCTTTTTTTAATGGTAAAACTCCTACGAATGACCAATAGACAAATTTTTCTGTAGATATAATCATTCACTGATTTGAAACTAAAAAACACTGGATGATGATGGAGAACATATATTTTCTTTTCATTTTCTACTATTTTTAAAGCTTTATTGATTTAATCTAAATGCAATTCTTTTGTCTGAGATAACACATTTACATATTTTTGAGTGAAGGGAAACTTTTTAAATTTCTCAGACGTTTTAACAATTGGGTAATAATTTAATAAACAACTATGAGTCAAGATTCTTACAATTCTTCCAATGATTATCAAAAGCTTTTGGATGAGAGCAAGGAACGTTTGAAGGAATTGTCCTGTATCAATCAGACTACCCGGATAATTAAAGAGAACAAATCCGTTGAGGAGACGCTTCAGAAAATTGCACTGAAGTTGCCGGAAGGATGGCAATATCCGGAATACACCACTGCGAGAATTATCTATGCAGGAAAAGAGTACCGGAGTGCTAATTTCGAGGAATCAGAATGGGTCCAGAGGCAACATTTCGATACTATTGAAAATGAAGAAGGAGTAATCGAGATTTTTTATACAAAGAAATTCCCTGATATGGATGAGGGTCCTTTTCTAAAGGAAGAAAGAGACTTGATAATCAATCTGGTTAACCTGATAATCGGTTTTATAAATAGTGTTAAGGCCAATGAAATAATCAGAAAGGATGGTAAGCAAAAAGATATTTTTGAAAAAGAGCAGCAGTCCCAAAGACCACTGAATAGCAGACAGTTGCTTCAGAAGTTTCTGAACAACTACAATGCCGACCGGGATATGCTTCACGATTTAATGCCGTTTAAAGTAAAGGAAATTCTCCTGGTCGCTAATTTATATGATGCTTTCAGTATCGAAAAAGAAGGCCGCTTTTCCGATCACATCCTGGGGGAGTATCACCAGTTGAATCTTACTTCATTGCCCCGTGTAACCGGAGTTTCATCAGAGGAAGAGGCCCTCAGGCAGATGAGTGTGAAACATTTTGATATGGTCATTCTGATGATGGGTGTGGATAAGAAAAAACCTATAGAGATAAGTCACAGTCTGAAAGAGAAATATCCGTATATCCCGTTGTTCCTTCTTCTGAATAACAACGGAGATCTCGAATATCTTGATTCAAAAAAAGTTGAACTGAATTCGCTTGACAATATCTTTGTGTGGAACGGCGATTCAAAAGTATTTTTTGCGATGGTTAAGCTTTTAGAAGATAAAGTGAACATTGAAAATGATACAAAAGTAGGCTTAACCCGTGTTATACTGCTTGTTGAAGATTCTATTAAATACTATTCCAGGTACCTGCCCATGCTTTATCAGATTATACTGGAGCAAACCAAACGCCTGATTGAAGATGTAAACTCGGATGATCTTTATAAAGTATTGAAGCTGAGGACACGACCTAAGATATTGTTGGCTTCCAGTTATGAAGAAGCTATGGATATGTTTGAAAAATATAAAGATTACCTGCTATTTCTGATTTCAGATGTAAGGTTCCCAAGAAACGGTGAGCATCACAGTAATGCAGGTTTTGATCTTATTCGATATGCCAAAAAAGTTTTACCCAATATCCCTACCATTCTGCAATCATCTAACCCGGAAAATGCTGAAGAAACCTATAAAATTAAATCCAATTTTATCAACAAAAATTCGGAAACCCTGCTTCAGGATATTAAAAGCTTTATCAACTATCACCTGGGATTTGGACATTTTGTTTACCGTGATCACTATGGAAGACAGATTGCAGTGGCCAAATCAATGGATGAGTTTGAATCATATCTGAAAACAGTTCCTTCCGATTCCCTGGTTTATCATGCTGTCAAAAACCAGTTTTCTCTCTGGTTAATGGCCAGGGGAGAGATTCAGATCGCAAAAATCATAAACCCATTGAAGGTTAGTGATTTTGAAGATGCCGAACACATGAGGAATTTCCTCATAAATATACTTCAGCTTTACCGAAATGAGCAGGAACGGGGAAAGATTGTTAATTTTAGCGAACATGCCATACTGGAGGAAAATAATATAGTGAGTCTGGCTACAGGTTCCCTTGGGGGCAAGGGTCGTGGCGTTGCATTTATCAACACACTTATTTATAATTTTAAATTCAATGAATTATTGCCTTCCATTAACCTTCGAACACCCAGAACAGCTATTATTGGCACCGATGAGTTTGATATTTTCATGGAAAAGAATAAACTGAGCGATAAGGTGATCAGTGAAGATGACTATGAAAAGATTAAACAATGGTTTATTGATTCTGATCTCTCGTATGAACTGGAAAAGAAACTGAAGATTTTTATTAAACATATTACCCGTCCTATTGCTGTTCGATCTTCCAGTTTGTTCGAGGATTCTATAACCCAGCCCTTTTCCGGGGTTTTTGATACCTTTATTCTTCCAAACAGGAATGAAGATTACAATGTACGGTTAGAGCAACTGATGAATGCCATAAAATTGGTTTATGCCTCTATTTATTCGAATGAAGCCAAGAATTATTTTAAGGCTGTAGGGCATAAAGTAGAAGAGGAAAAAATGGCCGTTATCATTCAGGAAGTGGTAGGTAATCAGTATGAAAATTACTTTTATCCACACATCAGCGGTACGGCTCAGTCGCACAATTACTACCCTGTGGCTCATATGAAGCCTGAGGAGGGTTTTGCTGTGGCTGCAGTGGGGTTAGGACAATATGTCGTAGACGGCGAAAGGGCTTACCGTTTCTCTCCCGCCTATCCTAATTTGCAAATCCTTTCATCAAAAGACCTGGTAAAAAGTTCTCAGGTTCAGTTTTATGCGGTGGATTTAAATAAAGAAGAAATCAACTTAATGAGTGGTGTGGATGCAGGTCTGAAAAAACTTGATATTGATGTAACCGAAAAGCACGGAAACCTAAAACATTGTGCTTCAGTTTACAATCCTGATAACGACCAGATTGAATCGGGAATTGAGAGCTATGGTCCACGAGTAGTGAATTTTGCTAATATACTGAAATATGAATATATCCCACTGGCAAAAACCATTCAGGAAATACTGGATGTTGTAAAGGAAGCTTTAGGATCCGAAGTTGAAATTGAATGGGCGGTGGATTTAAATAAAGACGAAGATCATCTGGCCTCATTCTATCTCTTGCAGATTAAGCCTCTTGTTTGTCATGAAGACGATTATACCATCGAAGAGAAGGATATTAACGATGAGAAACTTCTTCTTTTCTCTGAGCGAAGCATGGGGAACGGTAAAATTGAAAATGTTCAGGATGTAATTTACGTAGATAAAGAGAAGTTTGACAACAATAAAACCCTTGAAATGACTGAGGAGATAGAAAAATTAAACGCAAAAATGCGGGAACAGGACAAAAAATATGTATTAATAGGTCCGGGCAGATGGGGAACCCGGGATAAGTTTATTGGAATACCTGTCGTTTGGTCACAGATTTCTAATGCCAAGGTAATTGTTGAAGTCGGTTTTAAAGATTACCCCCTGGACGCTTCACTCGGTTCCCACTTTTTCCATAATGTAACTTCCATGAATGTGGGCTACCTCTCTGTTTCCAATAATTCAACAAAGAATTTTATTTCATGGGATAAACTTGAAAATCAAAAGCTGATAGAACGAACGGAGTATTTTAAACATGTAAGATTTAAGAAACCATTGAATATTGTGATGGACGGTAGAAAAATGATTGCTGCAATTCTTACAAACGGCGAACAATAAAAATTTACATTTTTTGTAGGTTTGCCGAAAACTATGGTTTATCAAATTTTATTGAAAACAACTTTTAATTATGTCATTTTACGCAAATCATCAAGATAACCTTAAAATAGATTTTAATGATACTTCCTTTAGTCTGCTCATGCAGAAGCGGATACACAAAGTTTTGCTGATCGCAAGCAGCTATGATGCCTTTGTGTTGGAAGAGGACGGAAGGATTGATGAACAGATTTTTAATGAATACGTTTCTCTGAACCTGAGGTATCCGCCTATTTTTGTTATGGCTCACACTCCCGAGGAAGCATTTGATATATTAAAAAATGACAGTGTCGACCTTGTTATTACGATGCTAACAATGGGTGGGTATGATACTTTTGAATTGGCTCATGAAATAAAGAATGAGCACCCACAGGTTCCGATTGTCGTGTTAACTCATTTTTCAAGAGAAGTTAGCCTCCGACTCGAAAAGGAGGATTTGAGTGCGATTGATTATGTCTTCAGTTGGCTGGGCAATGCAGACCTCCTTCTTGCTATAATCAAACTTATTGAGGATAAGATGAATGTGGAGCATGACGTGGAAGTCGTGGGTGTACAAACCATTCTTTTGGTAGAAGATTCAATTCGCTATATTTCCTCTTATTTGCCAAATATTTATAAGATAATTTTCAAACAATCCAAAGAATATGTGCGCGAAGCACTGAATGAACACCAGAGGATGTTGCGAATGAGGGGAAGGCCTAAAATTCTTCTTGCCACAACCTATGAAGATGCTGTGGAATTATTCGAAAAATACAAGTATAATCTGTTGGGGGTAATTTCAGATATCAGCTATAAACGAAAAGGCATAAAAGATAAACAGGCAGGTATTAAGTTAGCTAAAAAAGTGCGCAGTGAAGATGAATTTATTCCATTCCTGCTTCAATCTTCCGATAAAGAAAACAGGGAACTGGCAAAAAAATACAACGCCGGATTTATTCACAAATACTCCAAAACCCTTTCTATTGAGCTGAGAAATTATATCATCCGGCAATTTGCTTTTGGAGAGTTTGTTTTCAGAGACCCTAAGACACAGGAACCCATTGGCCGCGCATGTGATTTACAGACGTTGCAGGAGATGATATTGGAAATACCTGATGATTCATTGGAATACCATGCCAGCAGGAATGACTTGTCGAAATGGCTGAATGCAAGAGCAATCTTTCCGATTGCTCAACTGTTTAAATATTTGAAGTTAAGCGATTTTCAGTCGCTTGACGATGTGCGGAAATACATCTATAAAGCCATCTCAAGTTATCGAATGAGTAAGGGAAGGGGGGTAATCGCCAAGTTTGATAAGAATAGTTTTGATGAATACCTGATTTTTTCAAGAATAGGAGATGGGTCTATTGGTGGAAAGGCCAGGGGGCTTGCTTTTGCCAATTCAATAATTAAGAAGAATCATATTTTCAATAAGTACAAGAATGTTATCATAACCATTCCCAGAACGGTTGTGCTTAGCACCGACATCTTTGATGAGTTTATGGAAGGAAATGATCTGTATAAAACAGGATTATCAGATCTTTCGGATGATGAGATACTTAAACAATTTATTGAGGCCCGGCTGCCCAGCAGGGTATACCAGGATTTATATGCTTTTGTGGAGGTAGTTAAAAACCCCATTGCAGTACGTTCTTCCAGCAAGCTTGAAGACTCTCATTACCAGCCTTTTGCAGGCATATACAATACTTTTATGGTTCCCCGTGTGGATGATAATACACGTATGATTCAACTCCTGTCGGATGCCATTAAAAGCGTCTATGCATCGGTATATTATCAAAACAGTAAGGCTTATATGGCAGCTACTTCCAATGTTATTGATGAGGAGAAGATGGGTATTATTCTGCAGGAGGTTTGCGGCTCGAAATACGGAAATAAATTTTATCCTACAATTTCAGGGGTGGCCCGGTCTATAAATTTTTATCCGGTAGAGCCAGAAAAGTCTGACGAAGGAATTGCTAACCTGGCGCTTGGTCTTGGAAAACAAATTGTAGACGGAGGTGTGTCCCTCAGATTTTCACCCAAACATCCGGACAGGATTTTGCAATTGTCAAACCCTGAAACAGCATTGAAGGATACCCAGAAATATTTTTATGCACTGGATATGGACCCGGAAAATTTCCAGCCTTCGGTTGACGATGCTGTAAATCTTTTGAAGCTGAGAATTAAAGAGGCTGAGGAGGATAATTCTCTGAAACATGCAGCATCCACGTTTGATTTTGAGAATAACATGCTGAAAGAAGGAACAATACACAAAGGCAAGAAAATCATAACCTTTGCCAATGTGTTAAAGCATAGAGTTATTCCTCTGGATAGTATCCTGCAGGACTTGCTGGAGGTCGGCCAAAATGAAATGAGCAACCCTATTGAGATTGAATTTGCAGTAGACTTAAACGTTGACAAGGACCAACCGGTAATTTTTAACTTCCTGCAAATTCGTCCGATTGTTGATAATCAGGAGTTGGAAAGTATTGAGATAGAGGAAGTGAAGGAGAAAGACACTATTATTTATTCACATTCAGCTTTGGGTAACGGCATAATAGATAATATTTATGATATTGTATATGTTAAACCAGAAAGTTTCTCTTCTTTAAAAAGTAAGGAGATAGCATCCCAGATAGCCGAGTTAAACAAGAAGTTTGTTTCCGAACAGAGGAATTATGTGCTTGTAGGCCCTGGTAGGTGGGGGACAGCAGATCCCAGTCTTGGCATTCCTGTAAAATGGGGTAATATTTCCCAGGCGCGAGTTATCGTGGAATCCGGACTGGAAAATTACCGGATCGATCCAAGCCAGGGAACCCATTTTTTCCAGAATTTAACCTCATTTCGTGTAGGTTATCTGACAGTTAATCCCTATATAGCCGATGGTTATTATGATCTGGATTATCTCTCCAGTCAAAAAGCTGAATTTGAAAATGATTTTATTCGACATATCCGGTTTAAAAATCCTATTAAAACACAAATTGACGGCAGGCAAAGTAAAGCTGTAATACTTAAACCATAGATTTATAGGTGGTTATGGTTTCATAAAACATGAGCAAAATCATAATTTTATTTCATTCGAAAATTTGGTAAAATCATTTTTTAAGAATTATTTTTACACTGTTAGTTTATTAACAGTACATGTTAAATAACATATTTTATACACACACTAAAACTTTTAGAGATGAACGTAGATAAATTAATGAACGAGCTTGAGAAGAAACACCAAGGTGAGGTGGAATATTTACAAGCCGTTAGAGAAGTATTGGAATCTATTGAAGAGGTTTACAACGAAAATCCTCAGTTAGAAAGCGCCGGTATTATTGAAAGGCTGATTGAGCCTGACCGGGTTCTTACTTTTAAGGTACCCTGGGTTGACGACAGCGGTAATGTACATGTTAATCTCGGATACCGTGTTCAGTTTAATAACGCTATCGGACCTTACAAAGGCGGTCTGAGATTCCACCCAAGTGTAAACCTGAGTTCATTGAAATTCCTCGGTTTTGAGCAAATCTTCAAAAATGCACTTACTACTCTTCCTATGGGTGGTGGTAAAGGTGGTTCAGATTTCAATCCTAAAGGAAAATCTGACTCTGAGATTATGCGATTCTGCCAGTCTTTCATGGCTGAACTCTGGTCACTGATTGGCCCGGAGACTGACGTACCTGCAGGAGACATCGGAGTCGGTGGAAAAGAAATCGGTTACATGTATGGTATGTACAAGAAACTGGCAAAAGAAAATACAGGGGTATTTACAGGAAAAGGAATCAACTGGGGTGGTAGCTTAATTCGTCCTGAAGCAACTGGTTTTGGTAATGTTTATTTTGCCAAGGAAATGCTTGAGACCAAAGGCGAATCCCTTGAAGGAAAAACAGTAGCCATTTCAGGTTTTGGTAACGTGGCATGGGGTGCAGCTATCAAAGCTAATGAGCTGGGTGCAAAAGTAGTTGCTATCTCAGGACCTGACGGATACATTTACGATCCGGAAGGAATTTCAGGTGAGAAAATTGATTTTATGCTTGAATTAAGAGCAACAAACGAAGATATCGTTAAGCCTTTCTCCTATGAATTTGACAGCGCACAATTCTACGAAGGTAAGAAGCCCTGGGAACTGAAGGTAGATATCGCTCTTCCATGCGCTATTCAAAACGAGTTGGATGAGAATGATGCGAAAACATTAATTGATAACGGCGTAATGTGTGTTTCTGAAGGTGCTAACATGCCTTGTACACCTGAAGCAGTAGACCTGTTCCAGAAAAACAAGATTCTTTACGGTCCCGGTAAAGCTGCTAATGCCGGTGGCGTTGCAACTTCTGGTCTCGAAATGACTCAGAACTCTATGAAGCTGAGCTGGTCAAGAGAAGAGGTGGATGAAAAACTGCATAAAATAATGCGGGATATCCATAGTGCATGTGTGGAGCATGGTAAAGACGAAAACGGAAACATTGACTACGTAAAAGGAGCAAACGTTGCCGGATTTCTCAAGGTAGCAAGTGCTATGCTTGATCAGGGCGTCATTTAATTGTTCAATATATACTCTTGGATTTATGTTAGGGGAAGCTTTTAGCTTTCCCTTTTTTTGGATTTAAATTTGCAGGAATTTTTATAAAACAATAGTAATTTATATTCGTTTAAATCAAAAAATACCAGAGCGTAAACCGCAATTTAAGATTATGCGCATAGCAGGATTCAACATATGGATTGCATTTATTCTATTTCTTGGATTAAATCAAAATACTAATGCACAGATAACGGATACCCTTGATAACGAGGACTATTATCTTTTGCGATCGGTGGAATTCAACGGCGATACCATAGGAAGTGCCCAAATTGAAGAAGTGGTTATTTTCCCGAGGATTAAGTTTGATAACCGCAGGCAGATGAAGCGTTACAGGAAAATGATCAGGGATATTAAAAAGGTATATCCCTTTGCACAAAAAGCGAAATATAAGCTCATTGAGATGAATGAAGAATACAAAAACCTGAAGACCGAACGGGAAAAAAGAAAATATATCAACAACGTGGAAAATGAGCTTAAGGAAGAATTTAAAGATGATCTTAAAAAACTGACTATTACTCAGGGTCGATATCTTTTAAAACTCATAGACAGGGAAACAGGTAATACCTCCTATGAGTTGCTGAAAGAATTAAAAGGCTCTTTTTCTGCTGTATTCTGGCAAACGATAGCAAGGGTCTTCGGACATAACCTTAGGGCTGAATACGATCCTTATGGCGATGACAGGCTTATAGAAAGAATTGTCATATTGATTGAACATAATCAGATATAAACACGAAACATTAATAGGTTCATTATTAGGCATTAATAAAGAGGCTGTCTCAAAAGTAAATATGAATGTGTTCTCGCAAAGGACGCAGGCGAAACACGAAAGGCTCAAAGAGCTACTTATAAGACTACCGTTCATTGAGAGCTTTGCAGTTTATCTTTACGGGAAGCCTTTAAAAAGTGCTTTGGAGACAGCCTCTTTTTATTCGTTTTTTTAAATTATCTTACATTACATCCATCATTGTTTTTACCACGTTGTCTGCTCCTTCACCGATCTGTAGAATGTTGGCATCCAGCATGTAGCAAGGTGTGGTAAATACCTTGTTTTCTTTATCCATAACCACTTCACCATGATTGGTGTTTTCGTGGGTGGCACCCATTTGTTCAACTGCATTGGCAGTATCTTTGTCCTGACCTATAGTCAATTGAACTTTCCCGAGTATTTTTGCTACAATCACAGGTGAAATGCAGAGTGCGCCTATAGGCTTATTCTGATCTTTCATAGCTCGGATAGCTTTTTCCACATCTGCATTAACCTGGCAATCTGCACCATCAAACGCGAATGTACTCAGGTTCTTGGCTGCACCAAACCCTCCCGGGAGAAGGATTGCATCAAAATTTTCTGCATTGAACTCTTTTAAATCTTTTATCTGACCCCTGGCTATCCTTGCTGCCTCAATCAGTACATTCCTTTTTTCATTCATTTCCTCACCCGTGATGTGATTGATAACATGATGCTGGGCAATATCGGGGGCAAATATTTCATATTCCCCGCCATTCTTCATAATGGAATAAAGTGACAATGTGGTCTCGTGGATTTCGGATCCATCAAAAACTCCACTTCCTGCAAGGACTACTGCGAATTTTCGTTTTTTCTCCATAGTTTATTTATTTTAGAATTTACAATATATTTTATAGCAACAGTGTATTCCCAATGGATTAAAATTTTGTATCTTTTATTCAAAAATTAGTTCTATGAAAAGAACCTTTATTGCAACAAAAATAAAACCAGGTAAAGAGTTTCTGAATACCTTTACTAAATTAAGAAATGAATTGGAGAATGAAAAGATTAAATGGGTCGATCATGAAAATTTGCATATTACCCTGTTTTTTCTTGGAGATACTGAGGAAGAGCAAATTAATCAGGTCAGAATACAACTGAGCAATATAGCTGATAATTTCAAAGCATTTTCCATCAAGCTTCAGGGCCTGGGTGTTTTTAAGAATTTTAACAAACCCAGGGTTTTATGGGCAGGCATTTACGAATATGAACCTATGCATGAAATAAAAGAGTATATAGACAAAGAGCTTCTAAAAATGGGGTTTAACCCGGATGCCAGGGAGTTTAAACCTCATTTGACTCTCGGCAGAGTAAAATGGATCAACGATAAAAATAACCTGAGAGAAGTGGTGAATCAGGATAAAGATACCTTTTTTCAGGAACTCAGAATTAATGAAATTATTTTTTACGAGAGTATTTTGAAGGCTAAAGGCCCCATATATAAGCCTATAGAGAAGTTTTTGCTCCCCGATTAATCAGAAGAGATTCATTCAAGTGAAATTTTTTCGAGGAAATCATGGGTCATTGTTAATAAATGATGGTTTTCTTCTCTCACGACCAGTGGCTTTTGGGGATGGCTCTCCAGATAACTGACAAATTGGTTTAAATCCCTGGCTAATTTGTCCTGGTTGTTGGCCCTGTTGAATTCTTTCCTCTTAATTTCCTTGTTTTTTATAGTTAAAATGCTGACTGTATTATTTTGGAGATCAAGATGTATGTTTTGATTTTCCTGGTAGGAATCTATTGTAAAGCTTTGCTTATCTGAAATCTGAGAGAACAAAAGTTCGGCTGTTTTTCCATTGTCAAAAAGAATGATCAGGCTAAAACTATTTGGAATTCCGTTTGGACTTTTTATGGAGTGATAATGAGTTTTTCGAATACCTGATTTTATGTTATCCCGAACAATAATCGTAAAGTTGAACAGATGTTGTTTGACTATTTTTTTTAGATTTCTGGAAGAATTCACTTCAATTTTGAACTTAAGGATCGAAGGATTCAGGGAATCCTTTATCTGAGTATAAACTTTTTTTTGCAGTAGGTTTTGGTTAAACTTGATCAGGATGTTTGTTTCTGCTGAAAGGTTAAAAAGCTGGTCAAATTCTTCCTTTTTCAAAATGAACGGGGAATCAAAGTACAAATGACAGGATTGCTTTATTGCCTCTTTACAAATCGAATATACTGGTTCGTTCTCATGCAGGACCAGTAGGTCTGATTGTTCAATTAAGTGTGTAGGAGAATTAAAAACTTTTGCAGGCGGGGTGTCCTTGATTTGTTTTGAAGAATAGATTCCTGAGACTGTGATGTTGTTACTAAACAACTTGTCTATGAGTTTGTTAGTATTTGTGGAGTAGCCAATGAATCCGATCAGCATATTTAATACTTTTAATACAAACTTAATGTATTTTTTAAAGCTACCCCGCTTTTCCGGCTGTAAGTTATTAACTTATTCATGTTAATAATTGAGCGGGCAAATAAATATTAACTTCGTCTTTTAATAGACTTAAGTTCTGGTTATATTTGCCAAAAACTAATCGCATAAAACAAATGATTGATTCATACAGACATAAAGGTTTACGTCAAAAATTAGTTAAGGGTTTACGGAGAAAAGGAATTCAGAATGAAAAAGTGTTGGAAGCTTTTGAAAATGTTCCGCGCCACTTATTCATGGAAAGCGGTTTTGTGGATTTTGCATATAAGGATCAGGCATTTCCTATTGGAAAAGGACAAACCATTTCTCAACCTTACACGGTAGCTTACCAGACAGAATTGCTGGATCCACAAAAGCATGAGAAAATCCTGGAAGTTGGCACTGGTTCGGGTTACCAGACAGCGATTTTATGCGAAATGGGTGCAAAAGTATATTCAATTGAAAGATACCGCGAATTATACCTGAAAGCCAAATCAGTGCTTAGTGAAATGGGCTATAAACCCTATCTCTTTTATGGTGATGGATATAAAGGTCAACCTGCCTATGCTCCATACGATAAAATACTGATTACTGCCGGAGCTCCTGAAATTCCCAAAGATTTGCTAAAACAGCTTAAAAAAGGAGGAAAAATGGTTATTCCACTTGGAAGTGAGAGCGGTCAGGAGATGACGGTAGTTGAAAAAACTGCTGAAAATGAAATGCGAGAACATCATTATGGAAGCTTTATTTTTGTGCCGTTGGTAAAAGGAAAAGATATGAATAATAACAATAACAATTAGATAATATGAAAATAGAAACGTTTGTTTTTAATCCATTTCAGGAAAACACATTTGTGGTTTCAGACGAAACCGGTGAATGCATCATAATTGATCCCGGATGTTATTTTAAGGACGAACAGAAAAGGTTAACTGGGTATATAAGGGATCATCAGCTTAAACCCAAATATATCGTTCACACACACGGGCATATTGATCATGCGATTGGATCAAATTTCTTGAAAAAAGAATACGGCATAAAGGCCATTATGCACGAAGATGATCTTGAATTGCTCAGGCGTAACAGTGAATTTGGAAAATCAATCGGAATTGAAATCGAGCAACCATCGGATCCGGAGATCTTTATAAATGAGAATGAAACGGTTGAAATGGGTAACACAAAATTCAAGGTATTGCATGCGCCGGGTCATTCTCCAGGAAGTATAGTGCTCTATAATAAGAAAGAAAAGCTTCTCTTTGCCGGTGATGTATTATTCCGCCGCGGAATTGGACGCACTGATCTTACGGGTGGAAGCCATATAACCCTTATTGAAAGTATCGAAACAAAACTCCTTACACTGGACCCCGATACTAAGGTTTATTCAGGTCATGGAGAACCTACTACAATTGGGGAAGAGAAAAATGAAAACCCTCTGTTATAATAATAACAATGGATGAACATATATTCAGAGTGTTTTGTTTTAAAACATACTAAAAAAAGTAAACCCTGATAAATGTGGTTTTGTTTTGTATTTGATCTTTTTATATTTAAACCAAAATAGTCACTAAAATCTTAAAATATTCTAATTATGGCAACTGATAGATTTGTTGATAGACACATTGGACCCAGAGATGAAGACATTCAGGTAATGCTGAAAAAAGTTGGTGTCGAGTCTTTGGATGAACTTATAGATAAAACAATTCCCCAATCCATCCGCCTCGATAAACCGCTGGATTTGGATGAGCCCATGGGTGAACACGAATACCTCCAGCATTTAAAACAAATTGCCTCAAAGAACAAATTGTACCGTTCTTTTATTGGCCAGGGATATTATGATACCATTACTCCCTCTGTTATCCAGAGAAATATCCTGGAAAACCCCGCCTGGTATACCTCATATACTCCATATCAGGCAGAGATTTCGCAAGGGCGTCTGGAAGCTCTTATCAATTTTCAGTCTGTGGTTATGGAACTGACCGGTATGGAGCTGGCTAATGCTTCATTGCTTGATGAGGCTTCTGCAGCAGCAGAGGCAATGATAATGATTGCTAATCTGCGAAAGCGTTCGGCTATTAAAAAAGGAGCGAATAAATTCTTTGTAGACGAGAACACGTTTACTCAAACCATTGAAGTGTTGAAAACCAGGGCAGAACCTCTTGGAATAGAACTTCAGGTTGGAAAATATGATGAAGTTGAGTTTGACGAAACATTATTCGGTGCAATAGTTCAATATCCTGCCGGTGACGGTAAAATACGAAATTATGATAATTTTGTAAAGAAAGCTCATGATAACGGAACCCTCGTAGCAGTTGCTGCAGACATTATGAGCCTTGCTCTTTTAACTCCCCCGGGAGAATGGGGCGCTGATATTGTCTTTGGATCAACTCAGCGTTTTGGTATCCCTATGGGATATGGTGGCCCCCATGCCGCTTATTTTGCAACTAAAGATGAATATAAGAGAAAAGTTCCGGGAAGGATAATTGGTGTTTCCAAAGATGCTCAGGGATATTATGCATTAAGAATGGCCTTGCAGGTTAGAGAACAGCACATCAAGCGTGAAAGGGCTACATCAAATATCTGTACGGCCCAGGCACTTCTGGCCAACATGGCAGGAATGTATGCTGTGTACCACGGACCGGAAGGCCTTAAACGGATCGCAACTCATATTCATTCTGCAGCAGCTCTTCTGAGCGATAAGCTTAAAGAGATGGGACTGGAACAGGAGAATAAAGATTTCTTTGATACCCTGAAAATAAAATTACCGGATAATATAAAAGCTGATAAAGTAAAAGAAATTGCCCTTAAGAACGAAATGAATTTTAATTACATGGGTGATTCCACTATTGGTATCAGTACAGATGAGATAATCAATGAGGAAGAAATTAATACCATACTGAAAATATTTGCTGAGGCTGCTGGTAAAGATGCTCCGCAAGTAAATGAAATTGACGATAAGATACATTTTGACAATTCCTTCAAGCGAGAAAGTGAATTCCTGAAAATGGACCTTTTCCATCGCTATCGCTCAGAAACTGAGATGATGCGATACATCAAGAAGCTTGAAAGAAAAGATTATTCTCTGGCCCATTCGATGATCTCGCTGGGTTCATGTACTATGAAACTGAATGCTGCCACAGAGCTGTTTACGCTCAGTTGGCCTGAAATGATGGGATTGCATCCTTATGTCCCCAATGAACAGGCGGAAGGATATAATGAGCTGATTGAAAGACTGGAAGGTCAACTCAAAGAAATTACCGGATTTTCAGCTATCTCTTTCCAGCCTAATTCAGGAGCTGCCGGGGAACATACCGGATTGATGACTATCCGGGCCTATCACTTAGATAGAGGTGAAGGGCATCGCGATGTGGTCTTAATTCCCGAATCAGCTCATGGTACCAACCCGGCCAGTGGTGTTATGGCTGGTATGAAAGTGGTTGTGGTTGATTGCGACGATAACGGAAATATATCCCCGGAGGATCTAAAGAAAAAGGCTGAAGAGAATAAAGAAAACCTGGCTGCTTTCATGGTCACTTATCCTTCTACTCACGGTGTTTTCGAAAGCGAGATTAAGGAAATGAATGAAATCATCCATAAAAACGGTGGTATGGTTTATTTTGACGGCGCCAATATGAATGCCCAGCTTGGTTTAACCAATCCGGTTCTTACAGGTGCTGATGTAGGACATCTTAATCTGCATAAGACTTTTGCCATTCCACACGGTGGTGGTGGACCGGGTATGGGACCAATCGGTGCTAACGATACGCTGGCTCCTTATCTGCCAAAGCATCCGTTTGGTGAAACCGGCGGGGAAAAAGGCTTTGGTCCGATTACGGCCGCTCCTTTTGGTAGCCCAAGTATACTTCCTGTTTCTTATGGGTTTATTAAGATGCTCGGAGCAGAAGGACTTAAAAAAGTGGCAGAAATCTCCATCCTTAATGCGAATTATATTAAAGCTGCCCTGCAGGATACTTACGGTATCGTTTATTCAGGAAAGACCGGAATGGTAGGTCACGAGATGATACTCGAATGCCGTCAGTTTAAGTCAATGGCCAATATCACTGAGGCAGATATTGCCAAACGGTTGATGGATTACGGATTCCACGCACCTACTTTGTCATTCCCTGTACACGGTACATTAATGGTTGAGCCTACAGAAAGCGAAACCCTGGAGGAGCTTGATCGTTTCATAGAGGCTATGCTGGCTATTTACGATGAAATAATGGAAGTGAAAGACGGCAAAGCAGATCCGGAAAATAACGTTCTGAGAAACTCGCCCCACACGGCGGAAGTTGTTATCTCAGACAATTGGGACAGGCCTTATTCAAGAGAAAAAGCTGCATATCCATTGCCATGGATTAAAGATAAGAAGTTCTTCCCCGATGTAAGCAGGATAGACGATGGATACGGCGACAGGAACCTGATGTGTACATGTGCTCCTGTACAGGAATACCGTGAAAGCCTGTTTTCATTCAAAGAAGTGGAACCGGAATAGATATCTGATAAAACCAGGATAAATCAGAAGGCCTTGAATTCATTTTTAAGGCCTTCTTTTTGATTATTTTCTATCGCGTCTTCTATTGCAATGGTGAATATTTCCGTAAGAGTCCTTCCTGAAGCCTCTATTTGCTGGGGAACAATGCTGGCTGCACTCATGCCGGGTATTGTATTAACTTCCATGAAGTATAACTTTCCCTTCGAGTGTATATAGTCGATTCTTACAATTCCCCTGCAATCAAAGATATCATAAATTGTAGATGAAAGTTCCCGGACTTCTTTTTCAAGTTCTTCTGATATCCGGGCAGGTGTAATTTCATCTGCCATTCCTTTGGTATACTTTGCTTCATAATCAAAGAATTCATTTTTGGGAACAATTTCTGTGGATGGGAAAACATAATCCTGCTCATTTGTTTTTATCAATCCGCAGGTTAGCTCTGTTCCCTCCAGAAATTCTTCTGCAAGGACCTGGTAATCTTCCTCAAATGCTTTGTCAACAGCTTTACTGAATTCCTCTTTCTTTCTAACTTTTGTTATACCAAAACTTGAACCTGACCTGTTGGGTTTGACAAAACAGGGCAGACCTATATAGTCGAGGATTTCCTTTTCATCATAGTCTGAGTTCTTCTCAATTATCCTGTATCTTGAAACCGGAATGTCAAATTGAGTAATGTATTTTTTACTAAAAATCTTATTAAATGTAAGGGAGGAGGAAAGTACTCCACAGGTGGAATATGGAATTTTTATCGTTTCAAAGTAGCCCTGTAGCAATCCGTTTTCTCCCGGAGTACCGTGTATAATGATAAATGCAAAGTCAAACTGTATTTTTCTGCCTGAAAGCTCGCAGCTGAAATCGTTTTTGTTTACCTCAGCCTTTTCTTCTTCTGCATGAACTGTCCATTTGCCTTCTTTTAGCACAACCAGGTAAATATTATAAAGCGATCGATTCAGCGAGGCCTGAATAGTTTTAGCACTGTTCATAGAAACAGGAAATTCCGATGAATCTCCACCTGCAAGAATGGCGATGTTTTTCTTCATGAATCCATTTTTTGTCAAAGGTAAAATTTTGACTTGATTATAGCAATTGGAATTTATTTCGTGACTTTATTGAATCTAAAAACTTTGATTTAACCTCAACTCAATACAAAGAAACCAATAATTTAGGGATTTATTTATTCTTTTGCCCGGTTTGCGGTATAGTTGCGCCATTTTTCAATGGCCTGTTGCATGTCTTCAGGCAAATCGGAATCAAAGAACATTTTTTCGCCGGTACGCGGGTGTTTAAATCCAAGAGTTTTAGCATGCAGGGCTTGCCTGGGGAGGATGTTGAAACAGTTATTCACGAACTGTTTGTATTTGGTAAAAAGGGTTCCCTTGAGGATTTTATCACCGCCATATTCTTCATCATTAAACAGAGGGTGGCCGATATGTTTCATATGGATTCTTATCTGATGGGTGCGGCCTGTTTCCAGCCAGCATTTTAATACAGATACATATCCCATGTCTTCAAGTACCTCGTAATGAGTGATAGCCGGTTTGCCGCGGTCTTCAGCAGGAAAAACCTGCATGACTTTGCGGTTTTTCAGACTTCTTCCGATATGACCTTCGATTGTTCCTTGTTTTTCATTGAAGCTACCCCAGGCCAGTGCAATGTATTCCCGGTGGGTGCTTTTGTCATAAAACTGCTTGGCCAGGTGATTCATAGAATATTCTGTCTTGGCAACTATCAAAAGCCCGGATGTGTTTTTATCTATCCTGTGAACAAGGCCGGGCCGTACCTTTCCACTTTCTGTTTCAGGTAAATCTTTTAAGTGATACAGTAAAGCATTAACCAGTGTTCCGCTATAATGGCCGTATGCCGGATGTACTACCATTCCTGCTTCCTTGTTGACTACGATTAATTCTTCATCTTCATAGACAACATTAATGGGAATGTCCTGTGGAATAAGCTCTATTTCACGCGGAGGATAAGCCATAACGATTGAAACCACATCGCCGGGTTTAACTTTGTAGTTGGATTTTACAGGTTTGTCATTCACCAGAATATTACCGGCCTCTGCTGCATCCTGAATTTTATTGCGTGAAAATTCCATTTTATTTACCAGGAACT
The DNA here is from genome assembly GCA_964585385.1 of uncultured Bacteroidales bacterium. GTDB lineage: Bacteria > Bacteroidota > Bacteroidia > Bacteroidales > UBA12077 > JAGXLC01. Next base: position 10,370 of record CAZPDP010000026.1, on the reverse strand, counting down.
TATCTATCCTCAAAGGTTTTTGTCCAGTGTCGGCAATAAACCGGTAATGTTCATATAATTCCTGGTTGTCCTGGTTGTAATCTTCACTCATTATTTTACCTGGTTATTACAATTTTTTCCCTGAATTGTGTCTGGCTGGTTTTATCTTGTATATGAATTATGTATATGCCTGTTGAAAGATTACTCAGGTTAATTCTGGCTGGAAGGGTATGATCGGTTTGCATGAGTCTTCCCTGTAAATTGTATATGGAATAAGTATAATTATACAGGTTTTTATTCTCAATGGAAACTTTCAGAAAGTCTCTTATGGGATTGGGATAGAGGGTTACTTTTAATTCTTCGCTGGGCAACTGATTTTTCTTCGTGCTATTAGTGTAAGGGATGTATTTTCCAAATACAGGCCGCATCATTAATGTGCCTTCAATTCCCGATTGGGTCCAGTCACCGCTTAAATTATAAAAGAGTTTGTTATTATTTACACGGTTTAAATCAAAACCTATATTCAGCATTTCTGTACTGAATTTTTGGTATCCAATGTAGAATGTTCCTTCATTCAGGAATATCTTCTTCTGCAGGGGATAATTGTGAAACTTGTTTACACTGTCCTCATAAACAGGCCTGTAGTCGTCTTGCTGATAAATGAGGTCTCCCGGCTGTCCATCTTGATCATTCCAGACCAATAGTTTGAAATAGTTGGTATTAGTGGTATCCAGTGTTTGATTAAAATATATTTGTATTGCCTGGAGCGTATCAGGTTTATAATTAAAATATTTGTAGGCGACCTTCACATTCTCACTTCCCACACCATCAAAACCATACCCATTTTCGGCAGTTCCATCATCGTATGCATAGTAATTATAAAATTTCTGCAGGTAACTGATTGTGTCATTCCACCGGTAGGGAGCCCGGGCAGTTGAAGTATCGGTTATCAGGTAGCTTTTTATCTCAAAAAGGGCCGAATCCCTGTCGTTAAATGGAAAGATGTAGCTGATTATTCTTGGGTAAATTTCTGTTGTATAAGGAGGTACGTCATCACCCGTTCCTCCGGGTATAGTTTCAGTAGGATTATTCCACATCTTGTCAATGATTTCAAATTCCCTGGAGATGTTCCAGGTTTTGTTACCAATATTTCGGTAGGTAATAGAAAGGCTGTCTTTTAGTTCATAGGCATTAGCTTCCGGGTAATGCTGCCATGGAAGCGATTCATAATTCACCAGCATCGGTTGAAGGGGTTTAATAAACGCAACATCATTAATAATTGTGTCGTTATGCCTTCGATCTTTATCCAGCCTGACAAAATCAATGTTCCAGTGGTCCACATTGCCGGCTCTTCCCGGTCGCATCTGCGGCTGAGAAGTTGTGGCGTAATTTTGAAACCGGAACTGAAATCCATTTTTCAAATAGGCATTGTTTGTTATTGCAATCATTGCCTGCCTGAATGTCTTATTTCCTGTTGAGTCAGTATAGCGAATAAGAGTATCATTTTGGTGAAGATCAATTTCGTGAATAATGGAATCTTCATGATAATAGATACATTGCCAGGCACTTTCCCATCTTTTAGCATCCGGATTGTAAAATTGAACTGTAAGAGAATCGGAAGGCTCCGGAGTATCACCAAGTCCGCCGGGCTGATAATAGAAACTAAGGTAAATGCTGTCTTCTGCTGGGTAATTAAGGTCTATGGGTTTGGAAGTAAGCTTATCTGCCTCCATTATGTTGTTGCTGTTCGGTTGATGCACCTGGCCGGTTTCATCAATTGCATCAAGCGTGGCAATACCTATTGTAATGGAATTCAAGGAATATTGATGATTAACATACGCCTGGTTGTCAACCCAGATTTCACTGTAGGGATAACCCACTTCTCTTGCAAAGTCGTCAATTACAGGTAGTTTTAGGGTGTCTTCAGCAGATGAGGCTTCCTTTTGTATTTTTTTTTGAGAGATGTGGGGATTTATTATATTAACCAGTTTCTCCTGCGACTGGACTTTTCCCGTTGAAAAGGTCATCATCAAAAAGGGAAACAGAATTAAACCAGAAATTTTTATCCCCATAAGTCTATCTATTTATTGAATTTGTGTCCTTTACAGGTAGTTTTGTCGAGTCAACAGTCAACCATAAATCAATGTATCTGCCCAGCCTTATTTTTCTGTCTCTGCGATAAGGAGGGTACTGCTTCCAGACTTTAGCTGAAGTACTATCCTGTTCATCCTGAATTGAACTGTCATATTGGACAACACCAATATTCATAGCTGACGCAAGAATTTTATTTTTTGCCTGTGATAAACTTAAATACCTAAGATCCGGGAGTTCAGAAACCTGGCTGCTAAGTCCCTTACCCAATACCAGGTTAATTTCGCTACCTTTAGGTATGGTCTTTCCGGGTTTGATTTCCTCTCCGTTGTATTTCTGTTTTAAAACATTATTTACGGCGATATCCGGCACATGCACAAGTTTTCCAATTTTCAGGCCGGAATTATTAAGTATTGCCTTTGCATGACGAAGCGAGACACCTACCACATTGGGCATTTTGACTTTTTCAGGATTGGTGGCATTCATGGTAAGGAAAATAGTTCGTTCTTCTTTTACATGAAAACCGGGTTCCGGATTCTGTTTGACAACGGTGGCTTTGGGCCATTCATCCTGAAAAACTGAGTCTGTGACTTCAAGCATCAAATCATGCTCACTGGCTACTTTTCTTGCTTCTTCCAGGGACATCTTCTTAAAATTGGGCAACGGCATTGACTCGCCATGATTTGTATAAATATCCAGAATGATAAAAGCTGACGAAATAATAACAATGATGCCTACAGCCGCAACAATTAAATTTTTAAGAAATACTTTAGATAGGATAAATCGAAATAGGTTCATTTCCTGATTTTTCAATTATTGAATTAAACGCTGGGACAAAGATAAAATTATGTTTTTAAACTAAAATTATTACGTTGTCAATTAATGAACCTTATTTCAAAAATTAAGAGAAAGGGAAAACAAATTATCGAACATAAAAAAATCCCTCCTTTTAAAAGGGATTCAAATACATACAAAAGAGGTTGAACAACTTTCCCGGAAAGTTATTTCTTAGGTATGTTATCAGAGACAGTTAATTTCTTTCTGCCTTTGGCTCTTCTTCTTGATAATACTTTTCTGCCGTTTTTAGTTGCCATTCTTTCTCTAAAACCGTGCTTGTTTTTTCTTTTCCTGTTTGATGGCTGAAATGTCCTTTTCATCACAAAATATTTTTATAGATGATCAAATTTTCATTCGGATTGCAAAAGTAATGTTTTTTTTATACCTGCAAAAGAATTGCTTCAGGTTTTTTATTCTTTTGCATGAATTTGAAAATTATGCATTAAAATCTATCCTTTCACAGGGAGATAGAGAATCTTTTTCGTTTCAAAATATTCTTCCCGGAAGTATTGGTTTATTGGGATTTGTCTTATTTTGTCTTTAAACTGTTCAATTTCATCTTCTATATTTCCACCTTTTAGGTAGATGATTCCATTAGGGAGTTCATTTTTGCTTTCTTCTGAAATATTGCTGGAAACCCAATTGACAAATTTTGGAAATTTAGTAACAGCCCGACTTACAACAAAATCAAATTTATCCTGGTAACCTTCAATCCGGGTATGCAAGGTAGAAATATTATCGAGTTCAAATTGATCTTTAATGGCTTCAATGACCTTTAGTTTTTTTCTTATTGAGTCAACGAGTGTAAAATGGCTGTCAGGAAAAAGGATTGCAAGGGGTATGCCAGGAAATCCACCACCTGTCCCAACGTCAATGATGCGGGTTTCTTTACGGAATTGAATGAATTTTGATATTGCGAGGGAATGCAAAACATGGTGCTTGTAGAAATTATGAAAATCCTTTCGGGAGATAACGTTGATTTTGCTATTCCAGTGCTGGTAAGAATCGTAAAGATTCCTGAAAATTTCAATTTGTTTCTCACGAAGGTCAGGGAAATACTTTTTGATTAACTCCATCGACGGAACGTTATTTTATATGCTGGTCCTTGTTTTTAAGGATATTGAACAGAAGCTCACGTGCTCTGAAAAGCTGTGCTTTCACCGTACCCTGCGGAAGATTCAGCTCCTGGGCTATTTCTTCATAGGAGTACTCATTGAAATATCTGAGTTCGATGAGGTTTCTGTACCTGGGCTTGAGTTTGTTTACCACATTACGCATCAGATCGACTTTCTGGTTTTTTATCATATCTTCTTCAGGGTCCAGCGTTGAGGATTGAAGCGGGGGAGGAATAATTTCGTTGTCTTCTTCTGTCTGGTCGATAGAGATTATATTTGCTTTTCTTTTTCGGATAAAATCGATGCAGTTATTTGTGGCTATCTTGAATAACCAGGTACTAAAAGCGTAATTCGGTGTATACTGTTCAATGTTTTTAAAGGCTTTGCCAAATGCTTCAATGGTGAGATCTTCAGCATCATTTTTGTTGTTTACCATCTTCAGGAGCATGTAGTAAATCGCGTCTTTATAGCGATCCAATAGCTCCGCGTAAGCTTTCTCATCTCCATCTAGAGCAAGCTTCACCAACTTAAAATCATGTTTTGCCTTTTCTGATAAGTTGGGATTTAATTCCATTTAGTATTCTTTGATGTTATTTTGTTTGAAATTATAGCTATAAAATTAATTAAAGGTATAAACAAATCATAAAACAATGAAACTAATAATAGATAATTTTCGTTAAAGCGTTTCATTATGTTGCCAAAAATAATAAGTTGAATTAAGTAACGAATAAAAAATACACCTATTATGTACAGGTAATATTTCGTAAAGAAAATCAGTGATAAAGCAAACGTTGCGTAGAACAACTCCCTGCTTAAGACCTCGAAAAAAAGGCGAAACTTTGTTGCTCTGTTGTAATATGAAGCTGAGGTGAGATGTCTCATCTTTTGTTTGAACCAACTACTCCAGCTTGAATTGGGTTCAGATCGAATTATTGAATCCGGGTTAATTTCAATTTTTGTGTTTTCTTTTCTTGCGGTTTGGTTGATGAATATGTCGTCATCTCCTGAGTCAACGTGATAATGTTTTGCAAACCCTTTGTTTTTAAAGAACAGGGATTTCCTGTAGGCCATGTTCCTGCCAACTCCCATGTAAGGAAATCCTGATAATGCATAAGTTAAGTATTGCAGGGCTATAATTACGGTATCATACCGGATGAGAGTGTTCAAAGCCGATTTGTATTTTTTATACCCTCCATAACCAAGAACAATTGATGTTTTTTCATCAAAATTTCCGGCCATCTGTTTTATCCAGTTTTTTGTTACCGGATAACAATCCGCATCGGTAAAAAGAAGCCATTCGTTTTTGGCTGCTTTCACACCGATGGTGACAGCAAGTTTTTTACCATGCGTAAATTTTTGGTCCTTTTTAATCTCTGTAGTCTTAAGATGGGGATACTTTTGCGCATATTTTTTTAACACCAAATCAGAATTGTCCGTTGAAGCATCATTTACCACGACCACTTCAAAATTTTTATAATCCTGTTCCAGGATGGCAGGCAGGTTATTATTGAGGTTCTCTTCTTCGTTCCGGGCACAAATAATCACAGATACAGGGATTTCCCCGGATTCTTCTTTACTGGAATCTTTATGAAAAAGGATTTTTGCATAAACCCCCAAATAATATATCAATTGAATCAGAGTGAAGATTACAAAGAGGGCCAAAATAATCCTGAGCGGGAATTCGGTGAAAAAATCTATAATATGCACTTGGTTTGTTATTAGAGTTATGAATGGACAATTTTATGAAAGTTTTTTTTCTTAGACAAATATTGAATGATTCGTGTTTAATAAAATTATGAACATGAATGATTATCTTTGTGCGATATTTGAATGATATGGATTTCAGAGTAGAAAGAAATGCCGCTAATTCTAAGGCCAGAGCCGGCAGATTTATTACCGGGCACGGAATCGTACAAACTCCTGTTTTTATGCCTGTCGGAACGTTGGGTTCGGTTAAAGGGGTTGACACAAGGGAGTTAAAGGATGAAGTGAATTCTCAGATGTTGTTGTCTAATACCTACCATCTTTATCTAAGACCTGGTATTGATGTAGTTTCAGAAGCAGGAGGTATTCATGAGTTTATAAACTGGGAAAGGCCAGTTCTTACGGATAGTGGAGGATACCAGGTTTTCTCACTTTCTGATAACCGAAAGCTTTCAGAGGAAGGTGCCCATTTTCGTTCGCATATAGACGGCTCCAAGCATCTTTTTACCCCGGAGAATGTGATTGATATCCAGCGGGCTATTGGGGCGGATATTATTATGGCATTTGATGAGTGTACTCCTTATCCTTGTGATTATCAATATGCAAAAGAATCCATGGAGCTAACCCACCAGTGGTTGAATCGTTGTATAATACAGATGAATGAAACCCAGCCACGGTACGGTTACAATCAGTTTCTTTTTCCTATTGTACAGGGAAGTGTTTTTGAAGATTTGAGAAAAATCTCGGCCAATTACATCCGTGATACCGATATGCCTGGCTATGCTATTGGCGGTCTTTCTGTGGGTGAGCCTGTGGAGATGATGTATGATATGACAGAAGTTGTGAATGAGATACTTCCTGAAGAAAAGCCCCGTTATCTGATGGGTGTGGGTACACCTGCAAATATTCTTGAATCCATCGACAGAGGTATAGATATGTTCGATTGTGTGATTCCCACAAGAAACGGAAGAAACGGGATGCTTTTTACAAAAGAGGGAATCATCAATATAAAAAATGAAAAGTGGAGAAAAGATTTTTCACCCATAGAAGAAGGAGGTGAATCTTTTGTAGATGAGTATTTTACAAAAGCTTACCTAAGACATTTAATTGTTGCAAAAGAGATGCTGGCTGGTCAGATTGCTACATTACACAATTTAAGTTTTTATATGTGGTTAGTAAAAGAGGCAAGAAGCAAAATTGTGGAGGGGGCATTTAAAAGCTGGAAAACTGAAATGGTTGAAAAACTCAACAGACGTTTATGAAAAATGCTTTTCTGAAAAAACTGGATATATATATCATAAAGAAGTTTCTCGGGACTTATTTCTTTGCTATAGCTCTGATTATCAGTATTTCTATAATATTTGATCTTTCTGAAAAAATTGACAATTATATTGAAGGTGAAGCCCCGGCAAAGCAGGTTTTTATTTACTATCTGAATTTTATTCCTTATTTCTCTAATTTGCTGAGCTCCCTGTTTACGTTTATCGCTGTGATCTTCTTTACATCTAAAATGGCCTACAACTCCGAAATTATTGCTATTTTGAGTAATGGCATCAGTTTTCACAGAATTCTAAGACCTTATTTTATTTCAGCTACTTTGATTGCTGTAATGTCGTTTTTGCTGATGTCCTATGTAATTCCTCATGCTAATGAAAGAAGATTAAATTTTGAGTATACCTATATTAAAAATTCCTCCTACAAAGTGGAGCGAAATATCCACATGCAGATAGAACCCGGTGTATATATCTACATGAGACATTATCGTCCTAAATCTCAGAAAGGGTTTAAGTTTACCCGGGAAGTTTTCAATAATGGCAAGCTTGAATCAAAGATGATGGCTAACCATATTATTTGGGACAGTACAAAAAGTCAGTGGACCATTTTAGATTATTATATCCGGCATATTGGGTCAGGAGAAACAGATTCAATCACTCAGGGAGATACTTTGAAAACCAGTTTGCCTGTTAAACCGTCTGATTTTTCACAATATACAGATATAGTTGAAACAATGGGAATGCCAGAACTCAATAAGTTTATAAAAAGGAGAAAGATGCAGGGAGCGGAAAACCTTGAAGCTTATCTTGTTGAAAAACACGGTAGATTCTCATATCCTTTTTCCACCTTTATCCTAACCCTGATGGGGGTTATTCTTTCGTCCCGTAAAATAAGGGGTGGTATGGGAATGCAGATAGGTCTGGGAATTGCTCTGAGTTTTGCCTACCTTCTCTTTATGCGTTTTGCTACGATGTATGCATTGCGGGGAAGTATCGATGCTGTTTTTGCAGTCTGGATACCGAACATTATATTTGCATTTGTTGCCGTAGCTTTATACCGTTTTGCGCCTAAATGATGCAAGCTGTATAAGGCAACTTAATAAGTATTACAATCAAAAAGCTTAAAAATTATTTTTATTAATTCATGACATTTTGTATTGTTGTAGTTAGTTAATTTATACTATTTTTGCTTTTCTTTTTATACAAACCAAACTGTTAAATTATGTCACTTAAAAGGAAGATACTGGAACTACAGAAGAAGAGAGAAAAAGTTCTGAAAGGGGGGGGTGATAAAGCGATAGAGAAACAGGTAGCCATGGGTAAAATGACCGCCCGTGAACGTATCATAACACTTTTGGACCAAAATTCATTTCATGAATACGACCTGTTTGTTGAGCATGAAGCACGCGATTTTGATATGGACAAGAAAGTGCTCCACGGAGATGGAGTTATAATTGGTACAGGAACCATTTATGGAGCACCAGTTTGTATTTATGCACAGGATTTTACGGTAGCCGGTGGTTCTTTAGGCCTCATGCACGCCCGTAAAATTGGTAAAATAATGGATCACGCTATGAAAATGCGCGTACCACTCATTGGAATTAATGACTCAGGAGGGGCAAGAATACAGGAAGGTGTCAATTCATTGGCCGGGTATGGAGAAATATTTTATCGAAATACTATAGCATCAGGAGTGATACCCCAAATTTCTGTGATTCTTGGACCATGTGCAGGGGGTGCAGTTTATTCCCCGGCTCTTACCGATTTTGTTTTTGTGGTTAAAAATATTTCCAAGATGTTTATTACCGGCCCTGGTGTTATCAAAACCGTACTGGGCGAAGAAATCAGTATGGAAGAGTTGGGCGGCGCAAAAGTTCACAGCGAAAAGACAGGGAATGCTCACTTCTATTCTGAGAGTGAACTGGAATGTTTTAATCAGATCAAGAAATTGATCACCTACATACCCTGGAATAATGGTCAGAAAGCCCGCAGGATGGAGCCTAAAGAGCCAGATACTGAAAAATATCCAATCAGTGAGATTGTTCCGGGCAATCCAAAGGAGCCTTACGATATAAGAGATGTGATTCGTGCTGTAACCGATGACTCCGATTTCTTTGAAATTCAGGAAAAATGGGCAGCTAATGTAGTGATTGGATTTGGAAGAATTAACGGCGATACGGTAGGATTTGTCGGTAATCAGCCACTTATACTTGCCGGTGTGCTTGATGTGGATTCATCCGACAAAGCAGCAAGGTTCATCAGGTATTGCAATGCATTCAATATTCCATTGGTAACTTTAGTCGATCTTCCCGGTTATTTGCCTGGTGTAGATCAGGAGCACGCCGGTGTCATCAGGCACGGGGCAAAAGTACTCTATGCTTACAGTGAAGCAACAGTTCCGAAGATTACTTTTATTCTTCGTAAAGCTTATGGTGGAGGGTATATAGCAATGAACTCCCGCCACCTTAACGCCGATTTTGTTTTTGCATGGCCAGGTGCTGAAATTGCTGTTATGGGACCCGAAGGTGCAGCAAATATTATCTTTAAAAAAGAAATTCAAAATGCTGATGATCCGGATAAAATGCGAAAGCAAAAAGTTAAGGAATACAAGCAGAAATTTGCAAATCCATATGTTGCTGCTGCAAAGGGTTATGTGGATTCTGTAATTGAACCTGAAGAAACCAGGAAGATGCTGCTTCATGCATTAGATGTATCAAAAAATAAAGTTGATAAGCGACCCATTAAAAAACATGGAATTCCACCATTTTAAATTTGTTTATTATGGCCAGTAATACTGAAAACAGTCAAGATAAGAAGACGCAGAATAATACCGAAAATTCGGATAAGCCAAGGTTTCGGTCTTTGAATATTGATGGAACCAGGTACAAAACCCATCTCAATGATAAATTCAAAGAGCGAAGAAAGTGGGATAATCCCCACAAAGGCAACGTTTTTTCTGAATTTCCTGGTACTGTCGTGAAAGTCGATGTAGAAGAAGGTGATAAGGTCCAAAAAGGAGACAGACTTTACATATACGAAGCTATGAAAATGAAAAACAGGGCTTACGCTCCGATTGAAGGTAAAGTCAGGGAGGTGAAGATAAAAGAAAACGATGTTATCAGGAAAGGAGAGCTACTTTTCGTTATTGATTAATGAAATGGTATTTATAAACAGAAGCCCCGGCCACCAACCGGGGCTTTTTTTTATCGTTACCTTCCGGAATTTTTTGTGCAAACAAATAATAAATAGTGTTTTGTATTTGAATATCTTTTGTTCTTATTAAGAATTCTTTTATCTTTAACCTAACCTGAATAATTCAAGTATTATTCCTGTCTCCGACAGCGACTAAATTGTCGGTTTTTTGCCGAAT
>CAZPDP010000025.1:0-45595 GCA_964585385.1 uncultured Bacteroidales bacterium | reverse complement strand
GGACTCGAACCTGGATCTAGAGTTTAGGAAACTCCTATTCTATCCCTTGAACTATAGGACCTTTTTTGCAGGCCCAAAAGTAACCCAAAATCATAAATTATCAAAATTCCTTTAACAGGACAGTAATCTCTAAGTATTTACAAGGAAAACCCTTTTACATTAACAAGGAAGCCTATCGTTTTTTTATTATTTTTAAACCTGAAAAAATAAATCAATTATGGGTATTTTAGACCTTGTCTTTGCAATCATTCTTGCCTGGAGCGCATACCGGGGATTTTCAAAAGGTTTTATTTTACAGCTTTCAACCCTGGCTGCCCTGGTTCTTGGAATATTTGGTGCTATTGAACTATCCGATTTCACCGCTGACTTATTGACAGATAATTTCAACATTGGAACCCAATACCTCCACATCATCGCATTTGCCGCAACCTTCATAATCATTGTTATTGGTGTGCATTTACTGGCACGGCTGATTGAAAAACTCGTGCAAGCTGTTGCACTGGGTTTTATAAACCGGGTGTTAGGCATCGTTTTTGGCGTGGCCAAAGTGGCTTTTGTTATAAGCATAATTCTTGTACTAATCAACAAAGCCAACGATAAATACAACTTCCTGCCGGAAGAAAAGATGGATCAATCCCTGCTCTATGAGCCCCTGTCACAATTTGCTCCCATGATTTTCCCTTACCTGAATTTTGAGGACATCAAAGATGATTTTGAAAAACAGGAAGAAAAAGCCAAAAAAGAAATCGGTAAACGGGTTCAAGGCCCTCAATTTCAAAATTGATGTCTGACAGGTTTATGGTCTACAAAGATGTTGACCCTAAGGGTGTTTTTTGGGTGGCCGGAATCCCGGCGCCCAGCCTTTAAACGACAAAAATAGAGGAATACCTATATTTAAGAATTTTTATCCTTCCTGACTTTTTTTAATTCTTTCACATCAACCAGGTCTCTGTACCTGTTGGTTTTAGATTTCATCACAATCAAATCATCCATTCCGATAACACTTACTATTAGTTGGTTATATTTTTTATCAATTCTGTTTTTATAGACCCTGTTAAAATCCATTTTGGTGATAAAATCATCCAGAATTTCAATCAAATTATCTTCGTATGGAATTTTGATAATGTGTTCGTTTGAAAAGGCTTTAACGGCTTTCTGGCAACTATCTTCGGAATAGCCAAGAGAGATTAGGGCCTCCAGGAATTTTTCAAGATTATCGTGTTGTTTGTCCACCCAAAGGTCCAAATCCAGCGTTGAGCGAATAACTCCATGAAAACTGGTTGCAAAACCCCCGATTATCAGATAACGCACTTGGTGTTTATCAAATGCAGTTAAAATATTCTGGTAAAATTCGGGGAATAAATCCATCTCTGTTAATTATTTCAGAATAAAATAGTTTCCTTCTTTCAAACGGTGCTGGAAGGCTTTGGAATAATTCTCACTGAATTGTTTGGTAAAATTGATCATCCGGGTTAATTTCTGAAGGCGCTCTTCAGGAGTTAGCGAAGTGGCAATCTCCGTTAATAATTCGTCTTTTGATTTGTTCACCTCATAAGGAAGTGAATTTTTGTTTCGCTGTTTTGATGTCATTTTTTTCTTGATCAGTTAGCTGTAATATGAACGAAAATACAGGAAAAATCTTTTATATCAAATGATAAATGGCAAATTTCCTTTCTAAACTATTGGTATATTTAATGCCGTGGGGCATGGTATTTATGTAGGCTTCTCCTTCGTAGTTTTACTATGGAGAAGGAGCCTGGATGTCAATCCGGGTAATTGGAACGGTGAATAGAACAAAATCCCCCTCTCTGGCGCAGGCGTCCGTTTGTGCCCGGTTAGATTTAACATTCCGGCGTTCGCTCACCCGTCAGTCCGGATTTAAAAGACAGTTTTACAACTGTTTTATTTTTGTTGGATTTTGCCTGGAGTCGAAAACTGCAGCGATTTTTATATAATTACCTTCTATCCAGTAAATAATTTTGTAATGCTTTTCAACAATAAAACGGTATTCTTTTTTTCTGTCGGCAAGTAAATTTTCCTTTTTGCCTGTATATGGAAATTTTTGCAAGCGAAGTGTGGATTCAACAATTCTTTTTACGAGTTTTTTAGCAATAGAAACTGATTCCTGGTATTTTATAAAATTCGAAAATATCCTCAAGATTGTTTAATGCGGTTTCAGTCCACAAAACTCTTATTTCCATTCATCAATATCTTTAAGGATGTTGCCTGCATTGTATAATCGATCATTTTTTGAATCATCTTCAGCTTTATCTATTAATGAATTAAATTCTTCAATGGACATTTCCCCCGCCTCATTTTCCCTTGATTTCTTTCTCTCTTGATGTAATACCTTTTCAAGTTTATCAATGATCTTGTCATTATTTAAACGTAAAACCTCTCTGAGGAACCGTATTTTTTTTGTTTCTGAATCCATAATAATCCTTTTATACAAAATTAACGATTTTTATCCTTTTTTAGTTTAAAAACAGGTGAAAATACCTCTCCCTGGCGCAGGCGTCCGCCTGTGCCCGGTTAGGTTTAACATTCCGGCGTTCGCTCACCCCTAACTCCGGCAGTGGAGCAACAGTTTATGCGTTTGTGGATTTCAGACCTGACAGGTTTTGGAAACCTGTCAGGTCTCCGGAAGCCGCTACGGTCCTGCCGGCAGGATGCCGTCGGGCCAAGGTGCAGCGCTGGCCCTGGATCACCGGCATCCCTACCGGTGCGGCTTGGGCTTCAAACGGGAAATTGTTTTTTTCTGGACGAGTCGCCTGGTGGCTGCATGAAATTTATTCACCGGCTGTGGCTATATCTCATGAGACTAGCACCCCGATTCATCGGGGTGATCGGTTAAAACAAACACATACACCTCCAGCCCGCTTCAGCGGGCTTTTGGAGGACGAGAAGCCGGCTCAAAGCCGGCTATGTGTGGTGTGTAGATCCTTCAAAATCACCCACGTGAACGTGGGTGCTAGACTCATGGGCACAATCCCAGGTTTGGGGATCAATTCAGAGTGAACGTGGATGATCCTTCTCCATTGTAAAAACTACGAGGGAAAGGCTATTCCCATAGACGCAATCTACAGTCTTGCCGGCAGGATGCCGGCGGTCCATGTTGCGGCGCTGGCTCCGGATCACCGTCATCCCTGCCGGTGCGGCTTTGACTTCAAACGGGAAATTGTTTTTTTCTGGACGAGGCTGCATTCCGTGGCAGATACAACCCTGTTTTCATTCACTCACACAAAACCGTGCCATTTTCAAAAAATTTTTCACCGCAATTGTTATCTTTGTGGCAAAAAATATCGCTCATGAGTTTTGTTGAAGAATTACGATGGAGAGGCATGTTACACAATAGCATGCCCGGAACCGAGGAACAACTGCAGAAAGAAATGACAGCCGCTTACGTAGGAATTGATCCAACGGCCAGGTCTTTACATATAGGACACCTTACCTCCGTGATGATGCTGCTCCATTTTCAGCGTGCCGGACACAAGCCCATTGCCCTTTTGGGTGGAGCAACAGGTATGATTGGTGACCCTTCCGGAAAATCAAAAGAACGAAACCTTGTTGATGAAAATGAACTCAGGGAGAATGAACAGGCTATCAAGGCGCAACTGGAAAAGTTTCTTGATTTCAAATCGGATAAAGACAACGCTGCCGAACTGGTGAACAATTACGACTGGATGAAAGATTACACGTTTCTTGAGTTTATTCGTGATATCGGCAAGCACATTACTGTAAACTACATGATGGCCAAAGATTCCGTAAAGAAACGACTGGGCGAGGATTCTCTATACGGAATGTCTTTTACCGAATTTTCCTATCAATTGGTGCAGGCCACCGACTTTTTCCATCTATACCAGGCTAAAAACTGCAAACTGCAGATGGGGGGATCCGACCAGTGGGGCAACATTACCACCGGAACAGAACTGATTCGAAGAAAGCTGGGGGGTGAAGCCTACGCCCTTACCTGTCCGCTTATTACCAAAGCCGATGGCGGAAAGTTTGGAAAAACCGAAGAAGGGAATGTATGGCTTGACCCTGAATTCACTTCACCCTACAAATTCTATCAGTTCTGGCTGAATGTGAGCGATGAAGATGCAGAAAAATACATCAGGATATTCACCCTGCTGGAAAAAGAAGAAATCGAAAAACTCATTGAGGAACACCGGGCTGAACCGCATAGAAGACAACTCCAGCAGCGACTGGCAAAAGAGGTTACCGTAATGGTTCATTCCCAGGAAGAATACGACAAAGCAGTGGCCGCCAGCAAAATTTTGTTTGGCAAATCCACTACTGATGAACTCAAGTCGCTGGATGAAAAGACATTCCTTGATGTTTTCCAGGGTGTGCCAGTTTTCGAGGTGGACAAAAGTAAACTGGAAAATGGTGTAAACGTCCAGGAACTCCTTGCTGAAGAAAGCCAGGTTTTTGCTTCAAAAGGCGAAGTAAAAAGACTCGTGAAAGGCGGCGGGCTGAGCATCAACAAAGAAAAAGTGCAGTCCATTGACGAGGATGTGACATCACAAGCGCTGTTAAATGATAAATACATCCTGGTGCAAAAAGGAAAGAAGAATTATTTTATCCTGAAGGCCAACTAATATATATAACTTTGAGGTTGTTTAAAAAAGTTCTTTGCGGCCTTCGCGTTTCTAATGTGATTTTCGCCTATCCGACTGACTTCTGTCGGGCGGACGTGAACACATTCATTTTGACTTTTATGACAAACTCCATTTTATAATTTCATGAGCCCAGCAATTTCCTTTATTACGGCCGGTATTCTTTTTCTGTTTATGCTAATTGCCTGTCTTGTTTCCTTCTATGAAAAAGAAACAAGGGCAGGCATTCGATTTTTGTTCCTTTCCCTTATTCTGCCAGCCCTGTTTTTTACTCCATTGTTTCTCACAACATATCTTGCAGAAATAACAAGTGCAAGTTTAAACATTCTGTTTTACGGTTTTATTCTTATTTCTTTCGTTCCCCTGCCGTTTGGAAAAAAGAAAGAGGGTATTGTTCCACGTGAAAAGATGGACGAGCGGGACACGATGTTCTCCCGTAATTTACTAAAACCCGGCACAAAGGAGTTTGAAACATACTATTCAAAAAATCCGAATAAAAAAGAAAAGGATGATAAGTTCAGAAAAAATCCGGGACTATTGGCTGAAGGAACACTTTTCTATGACAAACAGATTTTCAATGCTGCAGAAGCCAACTTTGATCTGATTACTGAAAACAGGGCTTTTGTGACCGGCCCGGTAGCTGAAGAAAAAATAGAAGTTGATCCCAAAAAATCCTCCAGATTCATCAAACAGTTGGCCAAAAAATTTGGAGCCCTGGATGCAGGTATTACAGAGCTTAAAAATGAGCATCTGTATAGCCATAGAGGAAGAACTCATAATTACGGAAAGAAAGTCGAAAACCACCACAAATTCGCCATTGCGCTGACAGTGGAAATGGATCATGATTTTGTACGAAACGCTCCCTATGCACTTGCGGTGCTGGAGTCTTCCCGCCAATACGTTCGCTCGGGAATGATCGCCCTGCGTATTGCCCAATACATCAGGCGCATGGGGTACGATGCCCGCGCTCACATTGACGGTGAATACGAAGTGATATGTCCGCTTGTAGCACGAGATGCAGGACTGGGCGAAATCGGGCGCATGGGTTTGCTTATGACCCCGGATCACGGCCCCAGGGTAAGAATTGTTGTGGTGACAACTTCCATTCCTCTTTTGGTTGATGAAAGAAAGGAAGAGTATTCCATGATCGATTTCTGCAAAACCTGTAAAAAATGTGCCGAAGTCTGCCCCTCACGAGCCATCCCTTTCGATGACCGCAAAGCAATCAACGGGGTGTTGCGCTGGCAGATCGACCAGGAGGCATGCTTCACCTATTGGACTAAAGCAGGAACCGATTGCGCCAGGTGCATGAGCGTATGTCCCTATTCCCACCCCGATAATTTTCTTCACAAGATCATTCGCTACGGAATCAAAAACTCTCCCGTGTTCGGCTATTTCGCCGTTAAAATGGATGATTTCTTCTACGGCAGAAAGCCGAAGCCATTGAAGATGGTGGAGTGGTACGAATAGTTGCGGGTTGCAGGTTCCGCGTTGCGAGTTGCAGGTTACGGGTTGCACGTTATGGGTTGTGAGATTCTGGTTGCTCGTTGCTGGTTGCTCGTTGCTCGTTACACAAAGTCAAAAGGGCTGGAATAAATTTTAGACTCTCCAGTTTTCTTCAACATACTGGATAAATCGATTCAGTCTTTTACCGAGTTTTTCATATTGTTCCATCAAGTCTGTAAGAGGTTCTTCTGAAAAATGTATTTCACTTATCATATTAAGTTGAGATAAGGTTTCATCACAAGACGATTGTGCAAATATTAAAAACCTTATGAATTCATCCTTGTATCTTCGTCTTCCATATCCTTCAGCAATCGTATCTTTAATTCGTTAAGAAGATCGACGTATTTGACTCCCTTATACATAAACTATTTATTTTATTGATTTACAGATATCTAACGTTGTAAAAAAATTACATTTTACGGTCATATCAGAAATCCACTTTTTTATTCCCTTCGGTCATGAGATCGCTTCGCTTAGTTGTCTCCCACACAAAAAAGTTCCAAAAAAAGTCACCGCTGGAATAAAATTTTGATAAATCTACGGAAACCTCCCCCACGGATAAAATAAACTCGTCCCGCGAAATACAAATTCTATATTACTGAACATAAGCTGCCGCGGGACTCAAACAGTATTTTATCCTTTTGGCTTTCCCTGCTTCCTTGATTTATGGCAAAATTTTATTATGCGGCAAGACAAACATAGGCAGCAATTAGTAGCTAAAGTCTGGCCAAACGGCGCGCAGGCCAGGCTAAGTCTTGCGGCGTGGGCAAGGATTGCAGGGGAGGTAGAATGATCTTAGCCTAGCGTTTTTTTCTTTCTTTTTTTGGGCAATGCAAAAAAAGAAAAAAATGATGCCAATGGAAGTAATTTTGCTACTGATAAGGCAGGGTCAAACAAATAATCCTGGTTTCAAAACGTCTGATTGCTAAACCCAATGGATTTTCATAATAGAAAAAAGCCCCCTTTTAGAGTGACTTCCTTGTTCATAAAGTTCATATTTAGGTAATTTCATAGTCATTTTGTGAACTTCTATAGCAAGCTCATTGGACATTTGATATACTTCCAGCTCTTTAAAAGATTTCATAATATTTGTTTCTTTAGTATTACCATATTTTTGTGCAGACTAGCAAACAATAAAGTGGATTCCGCAACGTGCAACGTGCAACCAGCAACCTGCAACTAGCAACTTGCAACTAGCAACTTGCAACCAGTAACGAGCAACCCGCAACATGGAATCCGGAACCCGGAACTCGCAACACGAAACCCGCAACCCGCATTCCTAATGCGCTTCCAGCCAGTTCTCGCCAACTCCACTTTCTACGGTAAGGGGAACATCTAATTTCATGGCATTCTCCATTTTGTCGATGACCATTTTACGGAGGTCTGCCAGTTCGTCTTGGTGGGCGTCGAAAATTAATTCATCGTGTACCTGTAAGATGAGGCGGGATTTCATTTTTTTCTTCATCAGTTCGTCATAAACGTCCAGCATGGCCACCTTGATGATGTCGGCAGCCGTTCCCTGGATCGGGGCGTTAATGGCATTCCTTTCAGCCATTCCGCGCACGGTGGCATTGCGTGAGTTAATGTTTTCGAGGAAGCGTTTCCTTCCGCGCAACGTTTCCACATAACCTTTCTCTCTTGCCGAAGCAATCATGTTATCCATGTATTCTTTCACTTTGGGGAAATTTTTAAAATATTCATCGATAAGCTCTTTGGCTTCCTGCCTGGGAATTTGCAGGCGCTGTGAGAGTCCGAAAGCTGAAATTCCGTAAATAATTCCAAAATTGGCTGTTTTGGCTTTTCGACGCTGTTCGCTGGTTACTTTATCGACGGAATCCAGGTGAAATACATTGGCTGCCGTGATGCTGTGAATATCCTGATCGTCCCGGAAAGCCCTGATCAGTGAATCATCACCGCTTATATGTGCCATGATACGGAGTTCTATCTGTGAATAGTCGGCGGACATAAGTTTGTAATCCTTATCATGCGGGATGAAAGCCTCACGGATTTTCTTTCCCCGTTCCTCGCGGATAGGAATATTTTGAAGGTTGGGATTGTTGGAGCTTAACCGACCTGTTGAAGCTATCGCCTGGTTGTATGAAGTATGTATCTTTCCCGTATTTTTGTTGATCAGTTCGGGTAAGGCCTGAACATAAGTGGACAATAGTTTACGAACAGAACGAAATTCTAATACTTTCCTGATTATAGGATGCTTATCCTGTATTTGATGAAGTGTTTCTTCACTTGTCGAATACTGCTTTGTTTTGGTCTTTTTGGGT
Organism: uncultured Bacteroidales bacterium; assembly: GCA_964585385.1. Classification (GTDB taxonomy): domain Bacteria; phylum Bacteroidota; class Bacteroidia; order Bacteroidales; family UBA12077; genus JAGXLC01. The sequence goes on along the minus strand of CAZPDP010000025.1, from coordinate 37,191 downwards.
TTATCGACGATCTTCAGCCGGTCGAAAAGCACCTCTCCCAATTGTTTTGGGGAATCGATATTAAATTCAACTCCTGCCATCTTATGCACTTCCTGCTCCACCTCACTCAATTCCTTCCGTAATTCATCCGCATAATTATCAAGGGCCTGCTTGTCTATTTTTACACCATTTAACTCCATGTTTATCAGAACATGAATCAAAGGCATTTCAATTTCTTTTGAAAGTTCATTCAGCCCATTTTCTTCAAGTTCTTTTTCAAGTATTTGTTTAAGTAACAAGGTCAAATCTGCATCTTCACAGGCATATGGTGTAATCTTTTCCATATCCACATGACGCATGGAAAGCTGGTTCTTCCCTTTTTTACCAATCAGGGATTCAATGCTGATGGGTGTGTAGTTCAGGTATTTTTCCGATAAAGTTTCCAGGTTGTGACGCTGCTCAGGCTGCAGAAGGTAATGGGCGATCATGGTGTCAAACAATTCACCCTGCACCTGGATGCCATATTTATCAAGGACCAGAATGTCATATTTGATGTTTTGCCCTATCTTCCTAATCTTTTTATTTTCGAGCACCTTTTTGAGTTCGGCGGCCAGCTTATCCGCTTTCTTCCGGTCTTTTGGAAATGGCACAAAGTAGGCTACATGGGGTTCCACAGCAAAAGCAATCCCGACCAACTCAGCCACGTGTGGATTTACTGATGTGGTTTCCGTATCGAAACAAAATTCTTTTTTCTTTTTTAGTTTATGGATCAGATCTTTTCGTTTCTTATCGGTATCCACCAGCATGTAATTTTTTTCAGCGGAATCGATTGTTTCCTTATCGTTGTCAACAGGAACCTGCTTGTTATCTTCAGAGGAACCAAACAGACTTTGTTGAAGGGCTCCTCCCTTAGGGGGTTCAGGAAGGTCTTTCTGGAACAGCCTTTTGGCTATATTCTTAAATTCCAGGTCTGCAAAAAGTTTGGTGAGGTATTTTTCATCAGGCGGGGCCTTTTCCAGGTCCAGCTCCTTCAGCTGAAGTGGAACATCTAAACTAATCTTAACCAAATCCTTGGAAAGCATCACCTGATCTTTATAATTAATTAAGTTCTCCTTCTGTTTTCCTTTTAAGTCATCTATGTGTTCGTATAAATTTTCAACCGTTCCGTACTTTCCGATAAGTTTCATGGCTGTTTTTTCACCGATGCCGGGTGCTCCGGGAATATTATCCGACTTATCACCCCACAGGGCCATAATGTCGATGACCTGTTCCGGTTTTTCGATACCAAACTTTTCGCAGATCTTTTGCCTGCCAATCACTTCTGCTTCATTTCCAAATCTTTTGGGTTTGTACAGATAAATGTTTTCATCCAACAGTTGTCCATAATCCTTGTCAGGGGTCATCATGTAGGTCTCATAATTCTCATCTTTTGCCTGAAACGCCATTGTCCCGATCACATCATCGGCTTCATAGCCGGACACTTCGATTATAGGGATATTAAACCCTTTGATAATTTCTTTGATATAAGGAATAGATTTTCGTATATCTTCAGGCATCTCCTCCCGGTGGGCTTTGTACTCTTCATACATTTCATTTCTGAAAGTAGGCCCGGAAGGATCAAAGGCTACTGCAATATGTGACGGGTTTTCCTTTTCCAGCACTTCAACCAGGGTGTTTGTAAATCCCAGGATAGCGGAAGTATTGAGTCCTTTTGAATTCCGTACAGGATTTTTGATAAATGCATAATAGGCCCTGTAAATTAAGGCATATGCATCCAGTAAAAACAATTTTTTTTGCATGACAATGATTATTGTAAATTCATGCAAAATTTAAGAAAAATAGTTGTAAAAGGAAAGTTTACTCGTTGTCTGAGGCATACCATTCGGCATAAGAAGATGCCGTTTCGTGAAGCTTCAGACTGTGCAGCTTTAGATTATCAGGGAGCTTTACCTGTAATTTCCGTGCAAAATCAATCACCAGGTTTTCACATGTTGGTTGGAAATTGACAATATACTTTTTCTCAAACATCTGATTAAAATCCAACGTGCTCTCTTCAATTGCCTTTACATTTAAAATAACAGCATGATCGAGTGGATCTACTATCTCTTTGTTTACAATGGTTTTCAGGTCACCAAAATCAATGACCATCCCATTCTTCGGATTGGTTTCATCTTCAATGGGTGTTCCAATAGCTGTAACAAATAAGCGGTACGAATGCCCATGAATATTTTTGCAAAGTCCATCGTAATTCCACAGTGCATGTGCTATCTCAAAATTAAATTCTTTCGTTACCCTGATTGTATTCATAATGGATTTTTTGCAAAAGTAGCAATAAATACGCTATTTATAATTTCAAATAGTCTTTGTATAAAGGCACTGAAAATTAACATTAACAGAAGTATATTCTAAATAAATGCCTTTACCTGGAAGAAGTGCACTTGCTAACGCAATTAACAATGTTGCTCAGGCTGTTGTCTTTGAGAAAATAGAAGGTGTTTTTTCCTTCCCTCTTGGAGCATAGCACTCCTTTATCTTTTAATATCCCCAGGTGATGTGAGGTTGTGGATTGCTCGATTTCCAGTAATTCATGTATTTGTGTCACAGAAAGTTTTTTACCTCCCTCCAAATGACTCAAAATAGCAATACGCAAAGGATGGGCGATCGCCTTTAACATATTGGCCGCCTCTTCCAATTGTTCCGGTGTTAAATCTTTTATCTGAACCATTTTTTTTAATTTATAACAAATGCAAATATATAAATATATTGCTAGAAATACATGATAAAAATCACAAAGTTTTTGTAGTTAGAACAGTATGTCCAAAATTATTAGTTGTCTGTCACCAATGAGACTGAGAATATAAAATAATTCCTTGTTTATGAAACTAATTCCCTCAACTATTGTACAACATACACAAGGAATGAACAATGACATCTGTTCTCTGTTTTTTTGAACATTCCAGGTAATTAATTTATATCTTTGGCCGGCGAAAAGAGTAAACATAAATGTCACAAATAGACAAAATAAAAGCCCCTATTAAAGATGAAATGAAACAATTTGAGGGGTATTTCAGGAGAACCATGGAATCTTCCGTTCCTTTCCTGAATTTGATTCTCAACTATATTCTCCGAAGGAAAGGAAAACAGATGCGCCCGATGTTTGTTTTTCTGACCTCCAAATTGCTGGGTGATATTAACAAATCTTCATTTACAGCGGCATCTCTCATTGAACTCTTACATACCGCCACTCTGATTCACGACGATGTGGTAGACGAATCCTATAAACGCAGAGGTTATTTCTCCATCAATGCCTTATGGAAATCAAAGGTTAGTATTCTGATTGGTGATTACCTGCTTTCAAGGGGTTTGCTTCTGGCCGTCAGGGAAAAACAATACGAAATGCTGGAAATTGTCAGCAATGCGGTAAAAGCTATGAGTGAAGGGGAACTTTTGCAGGTAAAAAAATCCAGAAAAATGTTCATTACGGAGGAGGAATACTTTGACATAATAGAAAAGAAAACCGCATCCCTGATTGCTTCTTGTACTGCCTGTGGGGCGAGGGCTGCCACAGATGACCAGGACACCGTAGACAACCTGCATAAATTCGGAGAAACGGTCGGGCTGGCATTTCAGATCAAAGACGATCTGCTGGACTATCAGAATTCAGGAGGAATAGGTAAACCAACCGGCAATGACGTTAAAGAAAAGAAGGTAACTCTGCCGCTGATATATGCTTTGCAGAACACGGATGAACAGACCAAAAAGAAAATCAAAAAGGCATTTGGAAAAAAACACAAAAGCAAAAGGGAGGTTCAGGATATAATCGATTTTGTTATTCAAAACAACGGAATAGAGCAGGCCAGAGAAAAAATGTACCAGCTCAAAGGAAAGGCTGTTACCATGCTCGAACCCTACAGTGGGAATTCTGCTTATGAGTCTTTAAAAGAACTTGTTACTTTTACCGTGGACAGGAATAAATAATAAAACCGAATACAAAATATCCGGGTGTTCCATTTGTTATCTTATATGTTAAAACCATGCGGTTTCTTCACCAAGTATTTCTCCTAACAACTCATTAGCCAGCCGGCTTGCACCAATTCTAAAAAGGGAAGTGTTCAACCACTGCTCTCCCAGAACTTCTTTAACAACTGCATAATAAGAAAGGCCGTCCTCTACTGTGGAAATTCCGCCTGCGGGTTTGATTCCCACCATCTTCCCGGTTTTTCCGTAAAAAGCTTTAATGGCTTTGCACATGATGTAAACCGCGTCCAGTGTTGCGGCAGGTTTGACTTTGCCTGTAGATGTTTTTATAAAATCGGCTCCCGATTCCATAGCAATTAAACTTGCCAACAATATGTTTTTGTAATCATTAAGTAATCCGGTCTCAAGTATTACTTTAAGCTTCTTGTTTCCAACAGCTTCTTTTATCTCCTTAATTTCACAAGCCACTTCCTCATATTCCTGGTTTAAAAACCTGCCTACAGACAGGACTATATCAACTTCATCGGCGCCGTGGTTGATAACTTCTTTAGCTTCGGACTTTTTGACATTGAGAAAGGTCTGGGCTGTTGGAAAATTAGCCGCCACAGAAGCTACATTGATGTTTTTTTCTTCCAAGGTATGCTTAACTTTATCCACAAAGGGGGGATAAACACAGACTGCCGAAACATAGGGAATATCAGGATATTCATTTTTCAGCCGGTTCACTTTTTTACACAGTTCTTCTATGTCATTTGTATTATCAGCTGTATTTAAGCTAGTTAAATCAAGTATTTTAAACAAAAACCTGAAGGCCTCGGCATTGGAATACTGGTGGCTGTTGTTGGCAATTACTTTGACTTTTTGCTCTATTCCTTCTTCCAGTTCAAGGTCGTATTTTTCAATTAAGTTTTCCATAATTGACTTACAGTTAGATTTTATTGTTTGATTTATGTCTGGTGTTATCTCTTTCTGTTTTCTTCTTTAAATTTTTCAGGAAAGCTTCATTTAAATCGGTTCCTGTTTGATTGGCAATGCAAACCAAAACAAAAAATACATCGGCCAGTTCATCAGACAAATCTTGTTCGTCGGTTTCTTTAAAAGATTGCTCACCAAACTTGCGGCTCATGATCCGGGCCAGTTCACCAACCTCCTCGGTTAGGATTGCCAGATTGGTCATTTCATCAAAGTACCTTACACCATACTTTTTAATCCAATGGTCAACCTTATTTTGCGCTTCTTTTAGTGTCATTTTTATACCAAAATTACAAATTTCTTCTGAATATTCTGATTTTTCGATTTTTTATACGGGAAGCAGACAAAATAACGCCCAATATGCCCCAAATACCAAAAATAGTAAAGCTTATTTTAGCGCTTTTTAAAAATTCAGAAAAATTCCCGGCCTCAATTTCGACTCTGCCAATTACCAGGGAGAAAATAAGCATTACTGTTGCCATACTTACCAGTTGACCTGTTAAACGCATTGTCCCCACCGTTCCGGAAGCTACTCCATAATATTTTCGTTCCACGGAGCTCATTATAGCATTTGTGTTGGGCGATGAAAAGAAGGCGTATCCCAGGCCGAAAAAGCCCAGATTTATTCCAATATGAATAAGGGGCGTACTACCATCAATGGTGACGAAAAAGAACAAACCAATGGTTAAAACAATGAGCCCAAGTGTAGCAATCAAACCGCTGTCAAAACGGTCTGACAAATGGCCTGAAACGGGAGAAAACAATGCCATAATTACCGGTTGCAAGGCAAGAATCTGACCGGCACCCTGCGGCGTCATGCCTTTTATATACTGGAGGTAGAGAGACATAAGAAAAGCCACTCCAAATGTAGCCATGTAGTTAATCATTGCAGTAAAACTTGAAGCAGAAAACTGTCGATTTTTAAAAAACAGCTCCATATTGAAAACCGGAAACCTTTTCTTTAATTCAACCTGGACAAAAACATAAATACCTGCCAGGCCGGCCCCGATTAAAACAAAGCCTTTCCATTCGGGTAAAAGTGACAACCCATACATCAACATCAGCAAAGACAATGCGTAGATTAAGGAGCCCTGCCAGTCGAATTTTTCCCCTTTTGCTTCAGCCCATTCCTGTTTTAATTTGACAAGAGTTAAAAGAATTACCAGCAAACCCAGGGGAAAAATGGCTAAAAAGATGCTTTCCCACCCGAATTTGCCGGTTAGTAATCCCCCAAGGAATGGTCCCAGGGTAAGACCCACATAGACAGAGCCCACGTTTATGCCCATGGCTTTTCCTCTTTCTTCTTTTGGAAATACCGATGTAAGAATGGCTATGGCTGTACCAAAAATCATCGCGCTCCCAAATCCCTGCAATGCTCTTAATATCATAAAAACTGTCGTATTAGGGGCAAAAGCAGCAAGAAGACAAGTGAAAGAAACGGTAATCACTCCTGTGATAAAAACCTTCCGGCGTCCGTATATATCGGCAATCTTGCCGAAGGGAACAAGAAAAACTGCGGAAGAAAGAAGATAAATGGTTGTCACCCAGCTTAGGGTCACTGCATCCATATGAAAATGATCTCCAATATCCGGCAATGCTACATTAATACTAGAACCCAAAAAAGGAGTTATAAATGAGGCAAATGCGGTAATAAATAAGGCTGTATACTTTTTGAGACGTCCACTCTCTTTCACGCTTCTTTTATAAATTTTTGTTTTTACTGTCTATCATGATGGTTACAGGTCCGTCGTTTTCCAGGGAAATCTTCATATAGGCTCCAAACTCACCTGTTTTAACATCTTTCCCCAGGTTTTGTTCCACCTGATTTACAAACTTTTCATACATCGGTACAGACACATCAGGTTTCGCAGCTTTGATATAGGAAGGCCGGGACCCTTTTTTTGTGTTTGCATGCAACGTAAACTGGCTAATAACCATAATCTCTCCATTGATATCTTTTACAGAACGGTTCATGACTCCCTCATCGTCATCAAATATCCGGAGTTGGACCACCTTATTGCTTAACCATTGGATATCTTCCTCATTATCCTCGTTTTCAACGCCAAGCAATATCAGTAACCCGGGACCTATTTCCCCTTTCAGGTTTTCGTCCACAAGAACTTTGGAATAATTAACTCGCTGAACCAGTGCTCTCATGCTGCAGTTTTTTTTTGAGATTAATCCGATTATTTTTGCATAAAAATAGATTTTTCCAAATGAAATCCCAAACCCCCAACATCATGCTCAAAATCAACCTGCTTATATCCTTGGTTTTTCTTCTTTCCCAGCCTGTTTTAAGTCAGATCCCGGAAGGATATTATTCAGGTGCGGAAGGTTTATCCGGAACAGAGCTTACAAGTGCCCTCCATGATATTATAGACGACCATCAGGAACAAACCTATGATGAACTGTGGAACATCCTGGCGGAAAGTGATGCAGATACCACTGATGAAGGTGAATTTATACTTTTATACACGGGCAGGGAACTTCCCGTGACTGCCACTTATCCCGACTGGAACCGGGAGCATGTTTGGGCTAAGTCTCACGGTGATTTTGGAAACACGCCACCAGCCGGTACAGATGCTCACCACATCAGACCCTCCGATGTATCCGTGAATTCAGACCGGGGCAATCTGGATTTTGATAATGGAGGAACACGACACGATGAGGCCACAGAATGTTATTACGATTCCGACAGCTGGGAGCCCCGGGATGCTGTCAAAGGCGACGTGGCAAGGATGATATTCTATATGGCCGTCCGCTATGAAGGAGACGAAAGCGATGAACCGGACCTTGAATTGAAAGACGAAATACCCACCAGCGGCCCCTGGTTCGGTAAACTGTCCACACTGCTGGAATGGCACAATCAGGATCCCGTCGATGATTTCGAAAGAAACAGGAACGATGTGATATACAGCTATCAAAACAACAGGAACCCGTTTGTCGATCACCCGGATTATGTGTTTAAAATATGGGGAGAGGACCAACCCAATACCCCGCCTGTAATAAATAACATTGAAATTCACCCGGCGTATCCAACAGACCAGGATGCGGTGAATATCACAGCCGGAATAGTTGATGAAACCGGAGAGATAATCGAAGCCAAAGTCTGTTGGGGATTATCCTCTTCAACCCTTATGGATACTATTACAATGGAACTCCAAAACGGTCATTATGCAACAAAAAACAGCATACCTTCACAGGAAGATTCCACAGTTATCTTTTACCAGGTTATAGCAGAAGATGATTCAGCCGCTATGGTAAAATCATCTGTGAAGCAATTTATGGTGAACAATGCTGTAAAATCGATAGTCAATGAAAACTTTAATTTCTGTTTGCCGGATGATTGGATTCAATTCAGCGTTTCCGGTTCAAATGACTGGAATTGCAACAGTGCAGGATACATGCAGATTAACGCCTACAACAGCGATAATCCCTGCAGCGACTGGCTTATCTTACCTAAATTCAACCCTGCTTTATATGCAGAGGAAACACTTACCTTTCTGAGCTGGACAAAATACTATGACGAACAATATCCGCAGCTAAAAGTAAAATACTCCACCAATTATGAAAAAGGAGAAGATCCCCGGACAGCAAACTGGGAAGTGCTGAATTACACATACCCCGATGAAGATAGTGAAACATGGGTGAAATCAGGAAAGGTGGATCTCAGTGGAGTAAACAGTGGACAAATACACATTGCTTTTCACTATACCTCTTCAGGTACAGGGGGTGGAACATCTACACTCTGGAAAATTGACAGCTTGACAATAACCGGAATACACTCCACAAACGAGCCCCCGGAAATTGGGGACATAAGCCGTAACCCCACTGAACCCTCAGAGGCAGATTCTGTGAAAATTTCGGCCCGTATTAAGGATGATAAAGGAATCGATACAGCAGGGGTCAAATGGAAAATTGAAGGGGAAGAGGACTCTTCAGCCATGCATGCGGACGGAGAAGTATACACCGGCATCATTCCACCCATGCCAGAAAATAACAAAGTAATTTATCATATATCAGCTACCGACTATACCGGCGTAACAGTAAAAAGTGAGGAATATTCCTACTTACCATCCTCAGCCATTACCATTCCCCAATTTGACACCATCTGGTTTTCTCCGAAAAATCCAGAAAGTACAGATGCCCTCACTGTATTTGCGGGCATAATTTCCGATGTACGCATTAAAAAAACCATGTTGCGCTGGGGTATTTCACCGGCAAATTATACAGACAGCGTTTCCATGACTTTTTCTGATAGCTTGTGGAATGGCACCATTGATCCAATATCCGGGGCAGATTCAGTTTTCTTCAGGATAAAAACAGTCACCAGTTGGGACAGCTCAGTTGTTTCCAATGAATTCAGGGTTGATTATGCAACCCCAACACAATTGCCTGACAACCATGCTAATAACAATAAGTTTTCTATATATCCTAATCCTGTTAAAAACAAACTCAAAATTCAGAGTTTCTTAACTAAAAAAACGAAGGTGCGGCTATCGCTTTATGATGTACAGGGAAATAAGGTATTTACACGACAACTTTTTTTTAATTTAATGCAAACACAATCAATCAATTTCAACAAGATTCCACGTGGAACATACACGATAAGACTGTCAAACGAAGAAATCATTTTGAACAAAAAGCTGTTGGTCTGGTAAGTTAAGCAATAGGATCAACCGGAAATAATAAGGGAATATTTTCAAATTTGGTTATCTTTTACTTTCTTTATAGAGACTAAACAAAAAACTGCGATATTATGCATTTTGTAGATCTATCTATTTTTATTCTTTACATGGTAGTCATGCTGGGCGTAGGCTACTTTTTTCTCAGAAGAAATAAAGATACCGATGACTATTACGTAGGAGGCCGCAGCATGGGCAGCCTACATGTGGGGCTTTCTGTAGTTGCCACAGATGTAGGGGGCGGATTTTCCATCGGTTTGGGTGGTCTTGGGTTTTTAATTGGAATAGCCGGATCGTGGATGCTTTTTACCGGTCTCATTGGTGCATGGCTGAGTGCCGTTTTTCTTATCCCCAGGGTTCGCAAACTTTCAGATAAAATCAATTTGTATACTTTTCCCCAGATATTCGAACAGTTTTACAATCCAAAAGTTGCTTTGCTGGCCGGAATAATCTCGGCTATAGGATATGCCGGCTTCACAAGCTCACAAATTCTGGCGGGCGCAAAGCTGGCTTCTGCCACTTTCATTGACCTGAATCTGCAAACAGCCCTTATCATAATGGGGGTGATTGCTGTGGTATATACCGTAATGGGAGGCCTAAAAGCGGTAATTTACACCGATACCATTCAGTGGATCATCCTGATGTCGGGATTAATATTTATTGGCATTCCTTTAGGGTATAAAGCTATTGGTGGCCTGTCAGCCATTAAAGAAACACTCCCTTCTGATTTTCTTTCTTTTAGCAACGTGAGCTGGCAGGAGCTGGTAAATTGGGGGGTAACCATCATTCCCATCTGGTTTGTCGGTATGACCCTTTACCAGCGTATCTATTCCACACGAAGCAAAAAGGAAGCCCAGCGGGCTTGGTTTATTGCCGGCCTTTTTGAGTGGCCCGTAATGGCGATGATGGGAGTGATTCTGGGTCTATTTTCAAGAGTAGCCCTGGAAAATGGTATGTTCGCCGAATTAGGATATGCCACCATGGAAAGTATTGACTCTGAGATGGGCCTGCCCCTCCTGCTAAGAACTGTCCTTCCCGTAGGATTGATGGGTTTGATGATGTCAGCCTATTTCTCCGCTATTATGTCTACAGCGGATAGCTGTCTAATGGCATCTTCCGGTAATATACTCACTGATATTCTGGATAAATTATTCAACCTGAAAAACGACAATAAATTTATTTTAAGACTTTCCCAGGGGATTACACTGGTAATCGGAGCATTGGCCCTGTTGCTTGCGCTTAGTATGCAAAACGTGCTCGAGCTGATGCTTTATTCTTATGCTTTCATGGTATCCGGTTTATTCATCCCTATTCTGGGTGCACTATTCTGGAAAAAAAGCAGCAATGTGGCTGCTTTTTGGGCAATGCTTGTGGGTGGAGGGATTACCCTGGTGTTTACAGCCATGGAGACAAAAATGCCCTACAATTTGGATCCCAACATTTTTGGCATATCTGCAGCCCTTATTCTTTTTATAAGCCTTTCTTACCTGTTTCCTTCCAATGCAATGAAAGAAAGCAGGAAATAAAAAGAATACCATCATTCATTACAATATGGACTTATGAAGGACTTGTATTTCTCTATTCTTCAGGGTGTGTGAAAAATTTATGAATTCATGCTAATCGGTAAGATTTTTCGGGCTATTCCCTTTATTTTTTTCAATATAAACAACCATCTTATTATATTTGCAGTTTAATTAAATCAATCCCTAATTCCCCATGCCAGATAATCAAATTAAAAAAGATTTTTACCTTAACCCTTTAGTGATGCCTTCCGATACGGTTATCCAGGATACAACACGTAACGATACTATCTTACCACAAAAGGATACTGCAGAAACTTCAAGGGATACAGTCCGGGAAGAAATGCAGTTGATCCGGGAGTCCCGGAAAGAACTGGATATCGAAAAAATCGATTCCCTCCTCAAAGCAAACGAGCAGAAAGAACAGGAATTCAGGCAAAAAAAACTACAACAAACTCAAGTTCCCCAAAAACCCGAACAGGAAGTTATTGATACACCTTCGACGCTTTATGAAATTTTTGGCGTAACCGAAATGCCTATATCAGATAAACTGGAAAACGACCCTTCCACTATCAATTTTCTCTACAACATCCCTTCATACGCTCCAAAAGATACTCTAAAAAGCAAGGGGGAAATTTTTCAGTCTTATAGAACAGAGCAAAAGATTCAGCCTAAAAGTGTAGAGGAGAAAAAAAACTTCTTCAGCGAGAACGGCTATGACTGGCTCTTCTATTTTTTGATTGGCATCTTTCTTCTGATTGGCTGGACCCGGTTGTTTTACAAAAAATACTTTGACATGCTTTTGAAAAGTATTTTCTTTTACAATTATGCCCAAAACCTTTACGATGTAAAAAATTCACTAACAACCCGCGCTTCTTCAATTCTCAACCTGGTTTATTACCTTGCAACAGGGCTTTTCGTTTTTCAAATTTTCAAGCACTTTGATATTCAAATAATGGGGAATATCCCACCCATCCTGCAGTTTCTAATGTTTTCCCTGTTCTTTGCAGTATGGTATCTTTGGAATTCTATATTTACAGGATTTACAGGAAGTGTATTTCTGCGCAGGGATGCCTTTAATGAATATTTCCTGAATTACAACATCTATAGAAAAGTATTGGGATTAGCTTTGTTCACGCTGGTAATAATCACCCAATTTATCGCTATTGAATTAAAAGCCCCCTTTATTTATGCAGGAATAATACTTTTCGGAATTATGTATTTAGCTCACATACTTAGAGGCTTACAAACTTTTGTTAAGAATAATGTTTCAATATTCTATTTGATTTTGTATCTTTGTGCACTTGAATTTTTACCTCTTTTAGTTCTTTATGAAAGATTTATAGGGAATTTATAATACTGGATTTTGGGTAAATGACAGAGAAACATCTAAAGTGAGAGTTATACAATGGAAGTTAAAAAAATCTTAGTGTCACAGCCAAAGCCCTCGAACGGTAAATCACCATATTTTGACCTGGCAGAAAAGTATGGCCTGCAAATTGATTTCAGGCCATTTATTCATGTAGAAGGGATTAGTTCCAAGGAATTCAGACAATCACGAGTGAATATACTTGAGCATACAGCTGTAATATTTAAAAGCCGAACAGCCATTGACCATTTTTTCAGGATTGCTGAAGAACTGAGGGTCAGCGTCCCAGACTCAATGAAATACTTTTGTACCAGTGAAGCTACGGCTTTCTATCTGCAGAAATACATTGTCTACAGAAAAAGAAAAATCTTTTACGTAAACGGGAATTTCAACGATCTACTGGAAAGCATCAAAAAACATAAAAAAGAAAATTTTCTTGTACCCCTTTCTGACAGCCACAAAGAAGAGATTCCACGAAAGCTGGACAAAAACAAAATCAAGTATACGAGAGCTACATTGTACCGTACAGTTTGCTCTGATTTGTCAGACCTGACTGATGTAAACTACGACATGCTTGTTTTTTACAGCCCATCAGGCATTAAATCGTTGTTTGAAAATTTTCCCGAATTCGAACAAAAATCCAAAAAAATCGCCACGTTTGGAACAAAAACTGCCAAAGCAGTTAAGGATGCAGGTTTAAGAATCGACCTTAAGGCTCCTACTTCAAAGGCACCATCAATGACCATGGCAATTGAACACTTTATAAACGGAAAAAAATAATTGAAAACCAGCATAAGCCGCCTTCGAGGCGGCTTTTTTATATCTTTTGAGGCATCATTTCAACTTTTATTGTTTCTTTGTTTTTGGAGTATGAACTCTTTGCGTACGGTGCAACTAAACCAAAATGTATCAATTGTAACAAAATGCCCAATTTGTCTAAAAACGAGCGGCTAAACAGCAGAACACAGATTCTGAACCTCCTTCATGAGGGTACAAGTACCAAAACAGGAGCCATTAAAATCATCTGGTCCCTGAGAAAACCGTATGAAAATGAAACCCATCACATTGAAGCTGCGTTCAGTGTGCCTAAAAAACTGTTTAAGCAGGCCGTGAAGAGAAATCGCCTCAAAAGAAAAATGCGGGAAATATTCCGGCTGAATAAAGAAACATTGACTCCTTACCTCAACGAAAAGAATTGTATTCTTTCTATGCTTATCATCTACCTGACGAATAAAGACCTTCCTTATCAAAGGATGAAAGAGCAAATGGCTAAAGCTTTTGATGCTATGCTGAATGACATCCGGTATGAAAATATTCAAAAATTCTGAATAAGGTTAAATAATGTTAAATCCCATAAAACAATTTGTCCTTATTTGAGTTTAATATTCACATTCTTACTATTTTACATTGTTTCTTCTTTGGTTGTGACAAATTCTGAGCAACCCAAAGAAAACACTTTAGAAAATAATAACCGGGTGTTATTTGTGTTATATTTGTTGAACCTGAGAAGAAAATAAAACGCTAAACATATGAAATCACTACTCAAATCTAAAAAATTCATTTTTGTCGCATTGCTTGTTGTTACTCTGGGGTTTGTCGGATTTAACCGGGGCGATGATTTTAAAATCTCAAAGAACCTGGATATCTATTACACCCTTTTCAGAGAGCTGAACCTTTTCTATGTTGACGAAACCAATCCGGAAGACCTTGTAGAAACCAGCATCGATGCCATGTTGGAAAGTCTTGATCCTTACACAAAATACATTCCCGAATCGGACATGGATGATTTCAAATTCATGACAACCGGAAATTACGGAGGAATCGGGGCATTAATCCGTAAAGAAGGCGATTTTGCCCTTATTTCGCAGCCCTACAAAGGACTGCCAGCTGATGAAGCCGGCCTGAAAACCGGAGACATCATAAAAACCATAGATGGTCAGACCATCAAGGGCTGGGACCTGGAAAAGGTTAGTGAAAACCTGAAGGGTATTCCCGAAACCGAGGTTACACTTACTATTGAGCGTCCGGGTGTTGAAAAGAACCTGGAAAAGAGTGTAACACGGCAGGAAGTCCATATCAATAGCGTCCCTTACTATGGAATGATTGATAAAGAAAATGGAGTCGGTTATATAAGGTTAACCAAGTTTACCCAGGATTGTAGTCAGGAAGTACGACAAGCCTATCTTGACCTGGAAAAAAACAACCGGTTGAAATCCATTGTACTCGATCTGCGAAGCAACCCGGGCGGATTGCTTATTGAGGCTGTAAAAGTAGCGAACATTTTTGTACCTAAAGGTAAAGAAATAGTCAGTACCAGGGGAAAAGTTAAGAAATGGAATGAAACTTACAAAACCGAAAGCGATCCCCTTAACACAGAAATACCGCTGGCCGTAATGGTAAACAGTGCCTCAGCTTCCGCCTCAGAAATTGTAGCCGGGGCAGTGCAGGATCTCGACAGGGGTGTTGTAATTGGAACCAGAACTTTTGGTAAGGGTTTGGTACAAACCACAAGAGATCTAAGCTATAATGCAAAACTAAAAGTAACTACAGCGAAATATTACATTCCCAGCGGAAGATGCATACAGGCCAAAGATTACGCAAACAGGGAAGAAGATGGAAGTGTTGGAGAAGTACCAGACTCCCTGATTCAGGAATTCACTACACAAAATGGCAGAAAAGTATATGACGGCGGCGGTATTCGCCCGGATATTGAAGTAAAACCTGAAAACCTGAGCCAAATTGAAATCAGCCTTATCAGAAATCAATTGATTTTTGATTATGCGACATTGTTTGCTGTAGAAAATGACAGCATTAAGCCTGTATCAAGTTTCGAAATTACACCAGAAATTTTTAATGGTTTCAAGGCTTTTTTAAATGAAAAAAACTGGGAATACACAACAGAAAGTGAGAAAAAGCTGGACAAACTCATTGAAACAGCGAAAAAAGAGAAATATTTCAATGGAGCCGAATCCACCATTGAAGAGCTTAAAGAAAAACTTGCACCCAATAAGGAAAAGGATCTGGAAAACTTTAAGCCTTCTATAAAAAATATGCTGGAAGAAGAAATTACTTCTCGTTATTATTACCAGGCCGGAAGCATTCAGGCAAGCCTGGAAGAAGACCGGCAGACAGCAAAAGCAACAGAAATTCTTATGGACACCACCACCTATAAAAACATTTTATCCGGTGAGTATGCCCGGCACAATGTTAAGGAAGTTCAGGAAAAACTAAATTAAACCAAATCGTATTTGTTCCACGTGGAACAAATACGATTTTATCCACATATTAAGGTTTTAAGAACAAATCATAAACAAAAAGACCGGTGCGTTTGCCCCGGTCTTTTTGTTCTTACAGTCCCGAGTAGCATCAATGGATAATTCCTTCAGGGCAATAGAATAGAGCTTTGAGAAGAAACCGTTTTGTTTAACAGGGTTTTTCCCAGAATAAACCCTGCCATAAAGATTCTAAGATACAAAGCCGGAAATATTTGTGTTAAGTTATCAACCTAATATTAGAGTTTTACCAAATTTTTTAATCGCTTTTCAAAAACAAAACCTTTGCATCGCTGTTTATTCGAAGGCAAACAAAAAATCCCATATCATGCAAGACAAAATTACAAACCCTTTTGCCCGCTTAATGGGGCTGAGATACAAATCACATCCCTGGCATGGCATCGACCCTGGTGTAGATGCGCCGGAGGTGGTAAAAAGTTTTATCGAAATTGTCCCCAGCGATACTGTAAAATATGAGGTGGACAAGGAAAGCGGGTATCTTATGATCGACAGGCCTCAAAAATTTTCAAATATCATTCCTGCGCTTTACGGATTCATCCCACAAACTTATTGTGGTGAAACGGTAGCAGAGAAATCAAAGTCCATTCTAAACCGTACAGAAATTGTTGGAGATGGAGATCCCCTGGACATTCTTATTCTCACAGAAAAAGAAATTACACACGGGGACATCCTGGTTTACGCCCGCCCAATTGGTGGTTTTCGTATGATAGACGGACAGGACGCTGACGACAAAATCATCGCGGTCTTATATAACGATGCACTCTATTCACAATTCAAGAGCATCAATGATGTGCCGGATAATATTGTCCGCCGCCTGGAGCACTATTTCCTGACCTATAAAGATATGCCCGGAGAGCATCGCGACTGTGAAATAACGCATGTGTATGATGTCAGGGAGGCTCATGACCTGATTCTTCGCTCCATAAAAGATTACAAAGACTACGTGGAGAATCTGCTTTTTGATCACCAAACAGTATAATATTTCAAGCAACGGATGGCAGGCAGACGATCTGGACTGAAAGATGGTATAGTATGAGCAATCCGGAATCCAGGTTTACTTTTTTCCATGGAAATACCTGAAAATTTGTTTTGCCTTGTCGGGTCCGGTAATTTTAGAAATTTGTTCCTCAGTAAGTTCTTTAATGCGGCTTACGGATTTGTATTGCGCCAATAGTACCTGTGCCGTCTTCTTACCGACACCTTTGATGTTCTCCAATTCTGTAGTAGTAAAGTGCTGAGACCGCTTTTTCCTGTGAAAGGTGATACCAAACCTGTGGGCTTCATCCCGCAAATGCTGAATAATTTTCAGGCCTGGCGAATTTTTATCGAGATAAAGCGGAACCGAATCATTGGGAAAATAAATCTCTTCCAGTTTTTTGGCAATTCCAATTACAGCAATTTCATCCCGTAAGCCCAGCCTGTCCAGGCTCTTCATTGCGGCAGAAAGCTGCCCTTTTCCCCCATCAATTATCACAAGTTGAGGTAGCTCATCTCCTTCTTTCAGTAGACGCCTGTAGCGTCTGAAAACGACTTCCTCCATAGAAGCAAAATCATCGGGCCCTTCCACCGTTTTAATATTGTAATGGCGGTATTCATTTTTACTGGGCTTACCGTTTTTGAAAACAACACAGGCGGCAACAGGATCGCTACCCTGGATATTAGAGTTATCGAAACACTCGATGTGAACAGGCAGCTTATTCATCCGCAAATCCGACTGCATTTTTTCAAGCGTTTCTTTTTTATCAAACTTTCTTTTTAGCTTTTCATTCCTCTTCTCTTTTTCAAGGTAGTAATATTTCAGATTACGCTCAGACAGTTCAAGCAATTTTTTCTTGTCTCCCCGTTTGGGAATGGTCAGCTTCAGATCTTCCGGGGGAAAATCCAACTCAAAGGGTACAACAATTTCCGGGGATTCACTTTTCATCTTCTCCCGAATATTTATAATGGCTATAGGCAAAAGCTCTTCAGGAAATTCTTCAAGTCTTTTCTTCATTTCGATAGTATGTGACTGAACAATCCTTCCGGATAGAACTTTCAGATAATTTACATACATACTTTTTTCTTTAACCAGCACACCAAATATATCTATATTATTGATCGTTGTGCTAACTATTGTTGATCGGCTCTTATACCGTTTCAGCAAATCAATTCTTTCCTTCAAAAGCTGGGCCTCTTCAAACAGATATTTCTGAGAAAACTGGTGCATGAGCTCCTGCATATAATCGATTACTTCCTGGATATTGCCTTTAAGAATTTTACGAATGTGCTGTAAATTTTCGTCATAATCCTCTTCGGTTTGTTTTCCTGCGCAGGGAGCTTTACAGTTCCCGATATGATATTCAAGGCAGGGACGAAATTTTCCTGCCTGAATGTTTGCCCGGGTAAGGTTATAGTTACATGTACGAAGGGGATAAAGCCTGCGTATTAAATCCAGCAGGATGCGAACCATGTGAGCGGAAGTATACGGGCCAAAATACTCCGAACCATCTTTCACTACATTGCGGGTTGAAAAGACCCGGGGAAAAGGTTCGTTCTTTATACAAATCCACGGAAAGGTTTTGTCATCCTTTAGTTGTACATTGTATTTGGGCTGATACTTCTTTATCAGGTTATTTTCAAGCAAAAGGGCATCCGATTCCGTTTCAACAACGATATACTGAATATCCGAAATTTTTCTAACCAATAGCTGAAGCCTGCGGTTCTCATACTGCTGTTTATTGAAGTATGATGAAACCCGCTTTTTCAGGTCTTTGGCTTTTCCAACATAAAGAATCAAACCCGACTCATCAAAAAACTGATAAATACCGGGTTTATTAGGCAACAATGAAATTTTTTCCTTTATGTGCGGATTGGTATTATTCATAATTTGTCTTTGCCAAAACGTCTATCTCAAACAAAGGGATACTTTCCTAAATTGTTTCACGTGGAACAATAGCTTAAAAGACTATTTAAAAGCAAAAAGGCTTGTGTATTGAAACTGGTTTACATCAAACAGACCCTGGTCTGTTATTTTAAGTTCAGGAATTACAGGGAGCGCCATAAAAGACAGCGTCATAAAGGGAGAATTAAATGTACACCCAAGCTCAAGAATCTTTTGAGTTAAGGCCTGGTATTTGATGGCTACATTCTCCGCGGATTCATATGTCATCAACCCGGCAATTTCCAGGGGTAAACCTTCTGAAGTCTTTCCGTCGAACAAGGCGATGCCCCCGTCTTGCTTAATCAATTGATTAATGGCCTGAACCAGGGATTCATCTTCTACCCCAACAGCAACAATATTATGACTGTCATGGGCTATACTGGAGGCAATGGCTCCCTTTTGCAGTCCAAAATTTCTGATAAATCCAACAGCGGGTTTGCTTCCTTTTTTATAGCGGTTGTAAACTACAATCTTTAAGATATCTTCGTTGGGATCGGAATATAACAAACCTTTAGAAGTATGAGGAAACAATTCTTTGGAAGAAGTATAAAGACTGGTGTCCATGGCCTCAATCACCTTAACAGGCATCCCTTTATCTTCAACCTGTAAATCTGAGTCCTTCAATGGATCGGCTTTCATTATGTTGATTCGTTCAGGTGCGGAAGTTTCAAAATGAACTCCCGAATTATCGTAAACCACCTTACCATTGATGATGGTTTTTTGTACTTCAAAATGATCCAGGTTTTTGACAACCAAGATGTCGGCCGGATCACCTTCCTGTAACAAACCCACCTCAAGCTGATAATGTTCTACGGGATTAAGGGTAGCGGCCCTTAACACATTAAACAGGTTCAACCCTTTTTCCAATCCTTTTCTTATCAACCCATTCACATGGGATACAATTAAATCATCCGGATGTTTATCATCGGAACACAACATAACTTTATCCGGAAACTCATCGATAAGCGGATACAGGCTGTCAAAGTCTTTTGCAGCACTGCCTTCCCGGATTTGAATCTTCATGCCCATCTCAATTCTTTCCCGGGCTTCTTCCAGGTCGCCGCACTCATGGTCGGTTGATATACCTGCTTCGATATACTTTTTGGCATCTTCTCCCCTGAGACCGGGGGCATGGCCATCCACAGGTTTTCCTGCACTTTTTGCTGCCTGAAGTTTAGCCATTACCTCTTTGTCCTGACTCAACACGCCGGGGAAATTCATCATTTCCGCCAGGTAAACATGCTCCTCATGATTTATTAATTCCTTAACCTTATCCGAATCGATAACACTCCCCGAGGTCTCAAAAGGTGTAGCAGGCACACAAGAAGGAACACCAAAATAAAATTTTAGGGGAACTTTTTGACCGTCCTCCACCATAAACTTGATGCCTTTTTCTCCCAGAACATTGGCAATTTCATGGGGATCCGAGACCGTTGCGACGGTTCCGTATCTTACTGCTTCTTTTGCAAACATTTGGGGTGAAAGCATCGAACTCTCAATATGTATGTGACTATCAACCAACCCTGGCAGAAGGTATACATCTTCTGCGGAATCATCGGTTGGCTCAATGGTTTTAATTCGACCATTGCTTATAGTTACAACCCCGGGATAGATTTTATGATTTGCTATATCCACAATCTTACCTGAAACTCTATTCATTTTATTCATAGTAATTTATATTATGTTTTCACGTGGAACCTATCGACCCATATAAACCAGCAAAACACTTATATCAGAGGGAGAAACCCCGCTGATTCGGGAGGCCTGACCTATTGTCCGGGGGTTAATTGATTTAAGCTTTTGCCTTGCTTCCGTCGATAGCGAATGTACGCTGTCGTAATCAAACTTCTCGTGGATATTAATGTGCTCAAGACGGTTTAACTTGTCTGCAATCTGTTTTTCTCTATCTATATAGCCACTGTATTTGATTACAATTTCTGCTGATTCAAAAATTTCATCTCTCCTGTTGTCCAGGTTTTGATAAAGATGATCGAGTTCGGGAATAACTTTTCTCAAGTGATGAACATTAATCTGGGGCCTCAAAAGTAAATCAATAAGCTTCCTTTTTTGTTTTAAAGGAGAGGTGCCTGAAGATTCCAGGAGTACATTCACTTGCTCCGGTGCAACGCTATAATGTTTAAAAAAGCGTATAATTTCATCGCGCTTCTGAATCTTTTCTTTCATCAATTCATAGCGCCTGTCGGAAGCAAGGCCCAGCCGGTGACTCAGTTCAGTTAAGCGGATATCTGCATTGTCCTGTCTTAGCAGAATCCGGTATTCAGCACGTGAAGTAAACATACGGTAAGGTTCATCCACTCCCTTGGTAACCAGGTCATCGATAAGTACACCGATGTATGCCTGATCCCTGGTGAGAATGAATTCTTTGTCGTCGTTGATTTTCTGATGAGCATTGATGGCAGCCATTATACCTTGTGCTGCTGCTTCTTCATAACCTGTGGTCCCATTTATCTGGCCGGCAAAGAAAAGATTGCTGATCCGCTTGGTTTCCAGGGTACGATAGAGTTGAGTCGGCGGAAAGTAATCGTATTCTATAGCATAACCGGGTCGGAAGATACTGGCATTTTCGAGTCCGGGTATTTTACGCAACCCTTCAAGCTGTACATCCAGGGGCAGAGATGAACTAAACCCATTCAGGTAATACTCAACTGTATTCTCTCCTTCCGGTTCAAGAAACAGCTGGTGTGAATTTTTTTCAGCGAAAGTCACTACTTTATCTTCAATGCTTGGGCAGTACCGTGGTCCAATACTATCAATGGTGCCGTTGAACATGGGTGATTCATGAAAACCAGTACGCAACACATCGTGAACCCCGGAATGTGTAAAGGTAATGTAGCAACTTCGTTTCTCTTTAAGAACTCCTTCAAGAGGCAGGAAAGAAAACTGACCCGGATTTTCATCTCCCTTTTGCTCTTCCATCTCATCAAAATCCACAGTTCTGCCATCAATACGAACAGGTGTGCCTGTCTTCATTCTTCCCGTTTCAAAACCCAGTTCTTTAATTTGCTGGCCTATACCTTTTGCAGCAGGTTCCCCGGCACGTCCGCCTTCAATTTTATTGGCCCCCACATGCATGAGACCATTCAGGAAGGTTCCGTTCGTCAAAATAACCGTTTTGGCATAAAAAGTCACTCCAAGTTTGGTTTTTACACCCTTCACAGTATTTCCTTCTACGATTATGGATTGAACAGTATCCTGCCAAAAATCCAAATGGATTGTATTTTCAAGCATCTGTCTCCAAACCTGGCTGAATTTCATTCGGTCATTCTGTGCCCTTGGACTCCACATAGCAGGTCCTTTTGATTTATTCAGCATTCTGAACTGAATCATGCTCTTATCCGTAACGATACCGCTGTAACCGCCAAGGGCATCCAACTCGCGTACAATCTGTCCTTTAGCAATGCCGCCCATAGCAGGATTGCAGGACATCTGAGCAATCTTGGTCATATCCATTGTAACCAACAGAACCTTTGAACCCAAGTTAGCTCCTGCCGCTGCTGCTTCACTGCCAGCATGACCTCCTCCTACAACGATAATATCATATACCTCTCTCATACATTAATTTATTTCTGCAAAATTAATATAATAACGTAAAAGAATTATACAGCTTATTCTAAATAATGTTTTACTGTTTTGAATAAAATTGCTTGAGGTAATAATCTTCCCGTGAATGCATTACTTGCTTTTGTTCACTGGTCTTGTCTGTATAACCGGAAAGATGTAGAATTCCATGAAACATTACGCGTAATGTTTCATCCTTAAAGGTAGTGTTGTACCCCTTTGAATTTTCGTCTACTTTCTCCAGACTGATAAAGATGTCACCGCTCAGGGTATTGCCCTCGGTATAGTCAAAGGCTATTACATCGGTATAGTAATTGTGATCAAGATAAGTCTTATTCAGGTCTAATATTTCAGAATTATCGGTAAAGATGATATTTATTTCGCCAACTTTTTGGTCTTCGTTCTCAATAAGTTCTTCAAGGAAAGGAATCACCTTTTTTTCATCAGGTGTGGAATAGTTACCAATATTATGGTGAATGAGAATGGCCATTAGGTTTTATTAAATTCCATTACGACCATTTTGCCGTCATTATCAAAAGAAACGTGATCGGCGAGATGCTTCATAAGGTAGATGCCACGACCGTGAATGTTTTCAACATTTTCGGGCTTAGTCGGGTCCGGTACTGTACTGTAATCAAATCCGTCGCCTTCATCTTCAACAGAAATGAAAATTTTTTCTCCTTCAATTTTAAGCGTGACATAAACTTTTTTGTTTACATCTTCTTTGTTTCCGTGAACAATGCTATTGTTAACAGCTTCTACGGTAGCAATTAAAATTTTACCGTAAATTTCAGAATTGATTTCGTTAATTTCAGAAAATTCATCGATAAACTTCTCAATTTTATTAATGTTATCAATTCTCGATTGGATGTCGATGCTTTTTTCCATATAATCTGAATGTATCATTGAAGCCTAAATAGTAATTATACTGTAAAAATAAATATTTGTTTCAAAAATCATTAATAATTAGAACTTTTTTATCGAACTATTCTATTCCAGCCATGCTTCAGGATTCAACTTCTCACTCTCTTTGTAAATTTCCACATGAAGAATGTTTTCATTTTTGTCCTGATTGTTGAATACTTCTCCGATGATTTGCCCCTGTCTTACTTTTTCTCCAGGCTTGACATTAACATCCACCAGGTTGGAGTATACCGTTAAATAATTTCCATGTCTTATAATGACCGTTAAATTAGCCCCGGGGATTGCGACTACTCTTCGTGCTATACCGGGGAAGATACATTGCACTTTAGAGTTTTTTGCAGTAGTTATATCAACACCGTTATTATAGGTCTTGACACCTTTCAGAACAGGGTGTTGGTTTTCCCCGAATTTTCTTGTCACAATCCCGTCCGTAATCGGCCAGGGGAGTTGGCCTTTACTTTTTTCAAAAGCCACAGAAAGCTGGCGCTGGTCTTTCGAAAGATTTTTCCAAAGTTCAGTGCGCTCCCTCTCTTCTGCTATGATGCGCTTAATCTCTTTTTCAAGTTGTTCTACAATTTTCTTCTTCCGGGCTATTTCCTGCCTTAACTCTTTCTCTTTGCTCTTTAAGTTAGATATTTTGCTGTTCAGGGTTAGTTTCTCCCTCTTTAATTTGGCTTTTTCATCAACCTTATCGGAAAGGATATCTTCTTTCTGATGTCGGAGATTTTTAAGTTCCTGAACTCTGAGTTTTAGTTTTTCTGTCTTCACTTTTATTTCAAGTGCCTGATTTCTCCGAAATTCTGCGTACTGACGCAGGTATTTGTACCTCTTATAAGCCTGGTTAAACGTTCTGGAGGACAGGATAAACATAAGCCTGTCAAGGCTTTTGTGATTTTTGAAAGCGAAATAGATAATTTTTGCGTAATCTTCCTTAAGCTTTTTCAATTCGCTTTGTAATTCACTGATATTTCCCTGTGTGTTGGCTATATTCCGGTCCAGATTAGTAATTTGATTATTAAGATTTTCAATAAGATCGTTTCTTAACTCTATTCTTTTTTGAATAATATAAAGCTCATTTATCGAAGAACTCCTGGATTGTTGTGTCTCTTCGAGAATCTTACTGGCTGTATTGATAGCACTCTTATTATTGGATACCCGCTTTCTGAGCTCTTCTTTGGATTGAGAAAAAGAAGTCAGCGGGACCAGAATAATAATCAGGACAAGGTATATACGTTGCAGTATTTTCATTTAATTCAAACGAATGATTTTATATTTTGAAGGTATATCAAAATGGACAGACCTTTCAGAACTTTCTTCAAAGTTACTAATTGTTATCTTAATTCTCGTATTCGTTCCATCAGCATTTGTATGACGAATAGAGATTTCTCCCGGATAATAATTGTTACCGGCTTGCATAAATTGACTGAAACGAACATCAAATAATTTAAAATTTCTCTTTCGATAAAACTTCATCCAGTATACTTTTTCAACCTGTGGATTAATCCATGCCTCGTATTTTAGTTGGCTGGAATTATGCTTGTTGT
The DNA here is from genome assembly GCA_964585385.1 of uncultured Bacteroidales bacterium. GTDB lineage: Bacteria > Bacteroidota > Bacteroidia > Bacteroidales > UBA12077 > JAGXLC01. The sequence continues at coordinate 12,428 of CAZPDP010000025.1, read as the reverse complement.
AATATCTGCCAATATACATGCTCTTTTCCAAAGTATCCTGTGCTCTGTTCCTGGTTTTTTGGGGCAAATAATGATACTCTTCCGGTAAATTACCACTCAATACATTTTCAATGATATGGAAATTCACCTTAAATTTTAAAATAGTCTCCAGGTAACTGTAATCAGACAGAATAGCATTGTTGTCTGATCGCTGTAAAACTTTTACGCTGTCTTCTGACAGCAGGATCCGGGACAGTTCTATCCCCAATGGAGCTCTCAGGGAAACCAAAATTAAACTATCATGAAGGATTTTTGACGAACCGTAAAAAGTGTTGGTTTTCTCACCGGAATTATATTTTACTTTGAAATTTTTAAGGGTTAACACATTATAACGGCTGTTCTTTTTCTTGATATATTCACCTAGTTTGTATGGATCGGAAGGAAGGTCTGAATAATCAGTTGAAAAGGTTAGCTTCCGTGTTTTGCATCCTGCAACTACCAAAATGAGAACAAGGGAAATGAAAAGGGTTTTATTAAAGCATTTAGTTCTCACCAGTCAGTTTTTTGTTTTGAATTTTAAGTTTAAGATTTTCGGATTTATTACCTAATGTCCGGGCCTTTTCCCACTGGTCAACAGCATTTTCTTTGTCCCCTGTCTTATAGAGTATATCACCATAATGCTCCACAATATCGCTATCATCTCCTCCTCCGTACCGTACGGCTTTTTCTATGTATTCCTTCGCCTTTGCGTAGTTGCCTTTTTTGAACAAAATCCAGGCATACGTGTCCAGATAAACAGCGCTTTTGGGTTCAGCCTCTATAGCTTTTTCACTCATCTTAAGAGCTTTATCCAGCTTTTCATTTCTAAGAGAAAGGTAATAACTGTAATTATTCAAAACCAACACATTATCAGAATCGATATTCAGAACTTTTTCAAAGTAATAATCCGATTGGGAATAATTTTCTTTCTGATGATAGGCTTCAGCAAGCTGGATATAGAAATCTATCAGCATCTGCTGATCATTGTTGATATAAACAAGCCCATCTTTTAAGAGCTGAATAGCGGTATCAGCTCGGTTTGTTTGTGAAGCCCCCATGGCAGTGAGTAAATATAAGCGAGGTTTAGAATCATATTTATCCAGTCCTTTCTTGCCTACTTCAAACATCTTCGAAAAATTTCCTATAAAACTGTATAAGGAAGCCAGTTGATCCCAATAAATATATTTTTCTTCGGGGGAATTGACGAGATACTCCAATTCTTTGGCAGCTTCACTATATTGATTGGTCTTTAGATAAAAATCTGCGTATAAAGTGTGATTTTCAAATTTATCAGGGTAATATGCAGTAAGGGAATCCAGTGCTCCTTTTAACAAGTTGGGATGATCCCTCAATGTTTTCCGGCTTTCTAGGAAATTCATAAAGATAAGCAGCTTTGTACCGTAATCTATTTTTTGATTGTCCACACTCCGTGTAAAAAGTTTTATTGCTTCTTGCTGTCTGCCGCTATTTTCAAGGTATTGGATTTTTGATATCTGCCCCAGATTATTTGTACTGTCCAGGGAAAAAAGCTTATCATACATCTCTTCTGCTTTATCAAATTCCTGGAAATTTGCATACATTTCGGCTAACATACCATAATACCGGGTTTCGTTGGGGTATTCTTCAATCAGTTTCTTCACTTCATCAATGGCTTTCTCCTTCTTTCCCATTTTGATATAAAGCGATCTTTTCATATTGGAAAGCTGTTCATTAACACCCATTCTGGATTCAAGTTTATTCAGGTTATCCAAAGCTTTCTGATATTTCCTTTCCTGCTGATATAACTGGGCAAGTGTAAAATAATAGTCCGGTTCTCTGTGGTCCTGGTCAATCAATGTTTCATATTGATCTGCAGCAGATGCAAAGTCATTATTCTGAATATTTAGTTGACCCAGATGTTCCAGGTAATATTTATTTTCAGGATCATACTTGACTGCCTCTTTAGCGTATCTGAGAGCAACATCCATCTCTTCCATCATGGTATTAATCTGGGAAATTTCGTAACGCGGTGCGGCTGCCGTTTTATCTATTTCAATGCATTTATAAAAATACCCCAGGGCATTGTTCAGATTACCCAACAATTTTTGTTTCACTCCTTCCACGAAAGCAAACTCATATTTGAGTTGATCCTGCTCAGTTAACTCAGGGGCTACTTCCAGTGCATCGGCTTGGTTGGCGGTTTTATCCTTTTTTTCTGAGAGTTTAAAAACCTGACAACTGCCCAGAGATAAAAACATTCCCACCCATAAAATCAAAGCTAGACGATATCGCATATTCATTTATTTAATTCTCTTAAAAAGAAGAGATGTTTATGGTCTATTTAAATAACGTATTAAAGTGCTTTTGTGTTTATAAATTCCTAATCTTAATCCGGTATAAAGTAATTGTAACGTAAGATGTATTTCTGCTATTGCTTTAGTCAGAAATCCCGGCTCATTCTTTTATTTTTCTTTCAATGTTTAAAAAGAAATATCAAGTTTAAAAATAATTTTTCCAAATAAAGGGATTTTTAATTTTTTTAACATTTAACCCGAATAATTAACTTCGTTGAGGGCTTCGCCGTTCAGGAATTATCCCTGTTTATTGTATGATCTTATTCTAATGAGAACCTGTGTGTCCAAAGCCTCCTGATGAACGGGGCGTATCGTTAATTTTTTCTACTTCGTTTAGTTCTACTTTTTCGAACTTATTCACTACCATTTGGCAAATTCTTTCACCATGAGAAATTATCACTTCTTCGTTGGACAGATTGATAAGGATTACACCTATTTCTCCTCTGTAATCGGCATCAATGGTTCCGGGAGTGTTGAGTACTGTTAATCCCTTTTTCAGGGCGAGCCCGCTTCTGGGTCTGACCTGGGCTTCATAGCCTTCGGGGAGTTCAATATACAACCCGGTGGGTATTAAGGTACGCTCCAGCGGTTTCAGGGTAACCGGTTTTTCAAGGTTAGCTCTTAAGTCGAGTCCTGATGACCATTCGGTACTGTAGTTGGGGAGTTCGTTGCCGGACCTGTTGATGATTTTTACTTCCATAGTTGAATTATGATTTTCGGTTTATAAAATCTTTTATATGTCTTATTTTCACTTTTTCTTTATAGCCTATCCAAATTATAAAGAACAGCAAAAATAAGGAATTCACAGCAATTTTAGTTATCAGTCCGGGATATTGGATATACTTTTGTATGAAGTAGATGCCAAGGGCCACAACAATATAAATACCCATACTTTTTAAATGATAGGGAATAGCGTAAAATCTGCGGCTCAGGGCATAAGACACTCCGGTCATAACCATGTAACAGCTTAAGGTCGCCCAGGCTGCACCCACGTATCCGTATTTGGGTATGAGGAATACGTTAAAACTTACAGTGACGCCCGCGCCGATAAATGCAATAAGTGCGCCATAACCGGTTCTGTTTGACAGTTTGTACCAAATAGACAGGTTATAAACAATCCCAAGAAATAGATTGGCAATAAGAATAACAGGCACAATATTTAATCCCGCGTGAAATTCCGAACCAATAAAAAATTTTACAACGTCCAGGTAAAGCGTAACAAAAAGAAAAATAACCAAGCCAAAAAGGAAAAAGTATTTCATAACCCGGGCATATACAGCACGGGCATCCAAATCTTTCATTTTTGAAAAGTAGAACGGCTCGGCTGCATAACGAAACATCTGAATAAAAATGGTCATCAACATACCGATTTTATAATTGGCCCCGTATATACCAATTTGACTCAGCGCCTCTTCTTTTCCCGGAATTAGCATTTTAAGAAGGAATTTATCAGCTACTTCATTAATAGCCCCGGCCAATCCCACAAATAGTAGCGGAAAAGAATACCGCAAAATCCTTTTCAACAAGGAAAAATCAAATAATCTCAGGTTAATGGTTATGTCGGGTAAGAGTAAGATAAGGGTTAGCAAACTGGCCAGGAGATTAGCAATAAAGACATATCCTACACCAATAGAAGGGTTGTATAAAATCACTATACCCGAATCCGGGTAGTGTTTTTGCAAGAAAGGAAATATGCCAAAAAATACAAGATTGAAGAACAGATTGGCAATCACATTAAATATTTTCAGGTACCCGAATCGCTTAGCCTTCTCTTGCTGTCTGAGTTTAGCAAAAGGAACAGCAGAAAAAGCATCCAGGGCCACAACACAAGAAAATAATAGGATAAGGTAAGAACGGTCTTCGTATTGCAGGGCTTCGGCTATTGATGGATACAGGAAGTAAATTAATACCAGGAAAATCAGGGTGGTCCCAAAAATGGAAGTCATTATATTGGAAAAAACTTTCCGGGGATCCTCCTCTTTAGAAAATCTGAAAAATCCTGTTTCCGTCCCGTAGGTAAGCAGAATAAGCAAAAATACGATATAAGCATAAAGTTCATTAACTATACCGTATTGCACGTCTTTAAATATTCGGGTATAAACAGGCGTAAGCACAAAGTAATTCAGAAACCGCGGAACGATGGTTCCCAATCCATAAACGAGTGTTTGTCCGGCTAATTTCCTGTATTGTTTCACGTGGAACGTTTTATGTTATTGATTGACAGATATTTAATTTATAATCATCAAAACAACTATGAATTCTGTTTGAATATGTAAATTATAACTAAATTTGCAAATTGATATGCAAAGTAACGATATTTCATATTGGAACAAAATTAAAAGGTTGATAAAAAAAGATTTTTATCTAGAACCCAATGTGCCTAATATCCTTTTTATGATTGGGCTACAAGAGCTTAATTATGGTTTTGAACAGCTGGATTCTGATAGTAAAACAAAAGTTATTAATTTCGTATCCATGTATATTCTTAAATTTATCCATGAAGATGACAGAAAAAAAGTGAAGCAAAAGGTCACGGAGGGCCTCATAGAGGAAGAGGAGACTGAGGAAGAAATATACAAACAAGCTATTATCAATTATTTTAAAGCAAAAGAACTCATCTAAAAAAGCATATAATGGTCGATAAGATTAATCAATACCTTGAAGAAATAGAACAATTTCAGTCTGCAGACCCCGAAGAAATCGAAGCATTTCGTATAAAATACCTGGGCAGAAAAGGAATACTCAATACATTATTTGCGGAATTTAAAGATGTCCCGAAAGAGAATAAACCGGAAGTCGGGAAAAAAATTAATGAACTTAAGGAAAAAGCGCAAAATAAAGTTAATACGCTCAAAGCAAACGCTTCAAAAAGCACTTCAAAAAAAGATTTTGACCTGACAAGGCCTGGTTATCCGGTTCATACAGGCAGCAGACATCCTATTTCTTTAACCCGGAAAGAAATTATCGAAATATTTAAACGACTGGGTTTTACTATTTCAGAAGGACCTGAAATAGAAGATGACTGGCATGTTTTTTCTGCACTGAATTTCCCGGAAGAACATCCGGCACGTGATATGCAGGATACATTTTTTATCAGAAGGGATCCTGATGTGGTTTTGCGTACGCATACTTCTTCTGTACAGGTCCGGGTGATGGAAAACACGCAACCTCCTATCCGCACTATTTCCCCGGGAAGAGTTTTCCGTAATGAAGCCATAAGCGCAAGAGCTCACTGCATTTTTCACCAGGTGGAAGGTCTTTACGTAGACGAAAATGTATCATTTGCTGACCTGAAACAAACTTTGCTCTATTTTGCCAAAGAAATGTTTGGTGAAGACACTGAAATAAGGCTCAGACCTTCTTTCTTCCCTTTTACAGAGCCATCGGCTGAATTAGACGTTTCCTGTACATTATGTGGGGGTAAGGGTTGCAATGTTTGTAAATATACAGGTTTCCTCGAAATTCTGGGATGTGGTATGGTGGATCCCAATGTACTGGATAGTTGTAATATTGACAGTAAGAAATACTCAGGATTTGCATTTGGTATGGGAATTGAAAGAATTGCCCAGCTAAAATACAATGTGAACGACCTGAGAATGTATTTTGAAAATGATGTGAAATTCCTTGAACAATTCAAACCAAAGTTATAAATCACCTCGGATTTATATAATTCTATTCTTCAACTCTTATTTCAGTAGTTAAATCAATGGCTTTCTTATAAACATGACTTACACCGCAATACCTTTCTTCAGATAGATTCACAGCTTTTTCCAGCTTCTCCATGGGTAAATTTTTTCCCTTAAAAGTATAGATAACGTGCATCTTGTAGTAATGCTTTGGGTGCTCTGAAGTTTGATCGGCTTGCACTTCTACATTAAAATCCTCCAGCTCTACCCGCATCTTTCGTAAAATAGATATAACGTCCATGGCTGTACATCCGGCAAGAGATAACAACATTAATGGCTTTGGGGTGGGTCCTTTGTTTTTCCCTCCCACTTTTGGGTTTCCATCAATGGTAATTTTATGATCACCTACTTGTCCCTCAAAAGACATTCCTTCCAAAAAGTTTAATTTCACTGACGTGTCCATACTTTTAAATATTTATTTATTTAAAGCTTTTTCAACAAAAATATAGTAATTTTGTTTAAATTGAATAGTATACAATCATAAAGAAACTTAACCCTAAGTGATTCGTAATAACTGAAAAATTTTTTATTATTAAACTTATAGAATACCTAATAATATGGACTGCATTAATAGCCCTGAAACCGTTTTCAAACATCTATCTCAGGACCAAAAAGATAACCTGGACCGGGAAAAAAACTGCAATACCTATAAAAAAGGTGCTGAAATATACCATGAAAACAGTAGAACGAATGGGTTGTACTGTATTAATGAGGGTATCGTAAAAATCTATAAAACAGGTATTGATGGCAGGGAACAAATTATATATTTTGCAAAACCAGGCGATATTATAGGATATCGTTCAATGATTAGTGGTGAACTGGCATGTTCATCAGCCAAAGCTATTCAGAATAGTGTATTGTGCTTTATTCCTGGTGATATGCTTATTTCTATGATAAAAAACAACGGCGATTTTGCCCTGGATATTTTACAGCAAAGTTGTAAAGAATTAGGTGAGGCAAATTCCTTTATTACGGATATTGCTCAAAAAACCGTACGTGAAAGACTCGCTGAAGTCCTTATCAAACTCAAGGAGAATTTCGAACTGGACGAATACAACACCCTTCAAGTATCTCTTACAAGGGAAGAGCTTGCAAATATTGTCGGAACAGCTACCGAATCCGTTATAAGGCTTCTTTCAGAATTTAAACAGGATAAACTTATTGACCTTCAGGGAAGAAAAATTATATTACTGGATATTAAAAAACTGGAAAAAATTTCGAACGCTTTTAGTTAAAACAGAGTTCCCTGATCGTCTCCTCTCCGGTATTCCTTATTTAAATGTTCGTATCCTCTCATGGTTACCTCCCTTCCTCTTGGTGTTCTTTTAATATACCCTTCTTTTATCAGGAAAGGTTCGTAAACTTCTTCAATTGTTCCACTATCATCTCCAACTGCAGTGGCGATTGTGCTTATACCAACCGGACCCCCATTAAATTTATCTATAATTGTTGAAAGGATTTTATTGTCCATTTCATCAAGTCCATGTTTGTCGATATTAAGGGCAGATAAAGCAAATTTTGAAATTTCGAGATCGATGTATCCTTTACCTTTTACTTGTGCAAAATCTCTAACCCTTCTCAGTATAGCGTTTGCAATTCGCGGAGTTCCACGACTGCGCGATGCTATTTCGTTGGAAGCATCTTCTTCTATACCAATATCAAGAATTTTAGCTGACCTTTTGATAATTTGTTTAATAATATCCTTATCATAATATTCCAGATGAGAAGTAATACCAAACCTGGCCCGTAAAGGACTGGTTAATAATCCTGAACGGGTTGTGGCTCCGATTAATGTAAAATTATGGATGGTTAGTTGAACAGAACGGGCGCTGGGCCCTTTATCAATAACGATATCAATTTGAAAATCCTCCATAGCTGAATAGAGATACTCTTCAACGATTGGACTTAACCGGTGAATTTCATCTATAAACAACACATCGCCTTCTTCGAGATTCGTTAATAAACCCGCTAAATCGCCCGGTTTATCTAACACAGGTCCGGATGTAATTTTTAGATTTACATCCATTTCATGGGCAATGATATTGGCCAGGGTAGTTTTACCCAGACCAGGGGGTCCATGGAGCAATACATGATCTAACGCTTCATTTCGCATTTTAGCGGCCTGAACAAAAACCTTCAAATTCTCGACAATTTTGCCCTGTCCTTTAAAATCAGAAAAATAACAAGGCCGGAGTTTTTGTTCAAATTCCTCCTCGTTGTTGTTTAGATCTTCGTTATGTAAATTTAAAGGGGTATTATCTTCCATATATTATAACCCCAATTCTTTTGATATTTCTAACATTCTTACAATAGGTTTTCGGGCTTTTTCAATAGTATCTTGTTCCAGCTCTACTGTAGGGATTTTATATTTTAAACTGTTGTATATTTTTTTCAATGTAATAAGCTTCATAAAATTACAATCGTTACAACCACAGGTGGAATCTTTAGGAGGCGCAACCATAAATTGTTTTTCCGGGTTACTTTTCTTCATCTGATGTATGATACCCGATTCGGTGGCAACAATATATTTCTGACTATCATCCGATTGAGTGAATTTAAGTAACGAAGACGTTGAACCAACATGGTCGGCCAGTAACAATACAGGCTTTTCGCACTCCGGATGGGCGATAACTTTTGCTTCCGGATGATCCTTTTTCAGTTCTATTATTTTTTCAACGGAAAACTCTTCATGAACATGGCAAGCACCGGGATAGACCACCATATCCCTTCCACTTACCCTCTTGATGTAGTTTCCAAGATTCTGGTCAGGTGCAAATATTATTTTCTCATCATCAGGTAAATAATTAACAATGTGTAAAGCATTTGTAGAAGTACAGCAAATGTCCGTCATAGTTTTGATCTCAGCTGTAGTATTTACATAGGATATGACGGTATGATCCGGGTATTTTTCCTTAAATTTTTTAAATTCTTCAGGCGGACAGGATTCTGCCAGGGAGCAACCCGCATTATTATCCGGTATAATCACTGTCTTCTCTGGCGAAAGAATTTTAGCAGTCTCTGCCATAAAATGAACTCCTGCAAAAACAATGATGCTGGCATCTGTTTCTGCTGCGATTTGAGCTAACTTAAGACTATCACCCAGATAGTCTGAAATATCCTGAATGTCTGCAGTCTGGTAATAGTGTCCGAGAATGATGGCATTCTTCTCTTTTTTCATCCGTTCTATTTCAGAAACTACATCAACTCCATCATCTACTTTAGCATCAACGAACCCTTTTTCAATAATTTTATCCTTATTAACACTCATATAATATATATAATAATAGATTTAAAAAAATAATAATGATAATAATGGTCGGTTAATTGTGTTAGAAATTTCTTTACTCTTTTCTTGCAAATTTTATAATTAAAATGAAATTAACAATTAATTAATATATATTTTATTTATTATTCCCTGAATTATAAGTCTTTAAAAACTTTATTAACAGTAGCTGATAACCTATGTATTTTATAAAAATGTATATTCAAATCAAAACAATTGTGTTAATATACCTGTTTAATAATTGATGGCTAAAACTAAAAAATATTTTTTTCCTTTTGTAAAATTTTTTTATGTAGAAGAAATATCTATTGTTCTTTTATAAATAGTTAACATACTCTCCCAATCAATTAACAATTTTATTAACGAATAAAGTTAAAAATATGTTTTTTAATATTATATAAATCAATGATTTCATTTACATTTGAAAAAAAGAATTTATTATATGAAACTTGTTAGTACAATAGCAATTGCATGCGATCATGCCGGGTATGAACTTAAGGAATATCTTAAGAGTCATTTGGAAGAAAAAGGTATAAAAGTGGATGATTTTGGGACAAACAGTTCCGATAGTGTTGATTATCCTGACTATGCTCATCCTTTAGCTCAAGCCCTGGAAGAAGGTAAAGATGAAATGGGGATAACCATTTGTGGAAGCGGTAATGGAATAAGCATGGTAGCTAACAAACATCAGGAAATAAGAGCAGCGCTTTGCTGGAATGAAGAAATTTCTAAATTAGCGCGCCAGCATAATGATGCCAATGTGTGTTCTCTTCCGGCAAGATTTATTTCTGAAGAAGAGGCAAAAAAAATTATTGATACATTTATATCAACTGATTTTGAAGGAGGAAGGCATGAGAGAAGAGTCAATAAAATTCCGGCTAAATAAAACCTTCAATATATGTCTATTTTATCAAATACCTGTAAGTATGGTATTCGGGCTACCATATACCTGGCATTAAATGAAGCCGAATATAAAAAAATTGGTATAAAAAAGATTTCCCATGATTTGGATATTCCCACTCCATTTCTTGGTAAAATATTGCAGATACTGGTGAAGTATAAAATTTTATCATCCACAAAGGGACCTCATGGAGGCTTTGGACTCGCTAAGAAACCGAAGGATATTAGTATGCTTGATATTATAAAGGTGACTGATGGAATGGATATTTTTGAAGAATGTCTTATCGGTTTACGGAGTTGTAATATGAAATCAAAAGATTCTCTTCCTTGTCCCACAAACAGAAAGTTTAAACCAATAAGTAACCAGATGTATGAATTTTTTAAAAATGAAACGATTGAAGATTTGAAAGAGGAAGTAAAGGAAGCGGGGGGAACGGTAGGAATCTAAAGAGAGGGCATTTTGTTCTTAAACTGGTTCAGATAAAATTTAAAAACGAATACAGCTATTAAAATACCACCTGTATTAGCCAGAACATCATAAAATTCTCCTGTTCTGTCCTTAATAAAATATAACTGGAGAATTTCCAGAACTACCCCGTAAAGAAAAACAACAGCCAGAATAAAAAGGAGATTCCTGTTGAATTTGAGATGCTTTTTAAATAAAGGATACAGAAAACTCAGAGTTAGTATAAAATAAAATACCCCATGAATGAGTTTATCTGGTATTTCAACGTTTAAAAAATTGAGGGCTTCCGCTTTTTCTCCCGGAGTAAGACTTCCATAAGCTATAAAAGCCATCATAGCAATTGCTGGGAGGTAGAATAAAAATTTTTTTACGCGCATATTTCAATAGACTTTAGGCCATAAAATTATTGTAATTTTGATATTTATCAACAAATGTTTATTGTTTTAATAAATAGTTGACGGATAATAAAATACTATTAACAACAGTTGTTTATAAAGTGTTTAAAAGCTTACTATTTAAGTGTTCCACGTGAAACATTCATTTAATTTTTCCCTTTATGTCTGGTATTTATCTCCATATACCTTTTTGTAAAACGAAGTGCCCCTACTGTGATTTTTATTCTATTGAACAGACCTCTGACTTTGATTTCTATCATGCAGCTATTCTGAAAGAGATTGAACTGCGAAAAGACTACTTTAAGGGTCCGGTGGAAACCATATATTTTGGTGGAGGAACACCTTCCCTGTTTAATGGTAAAAAGCTGGGAGAGCTACTGGATAAAATGGATTCTGTTTTTTCGATTCAAACGGATGTTGAAATTACCCTTGAAGCAAATCCGGATGATTTAAAAGAAGTGTTTTGTAAAGAGCTGGTTGGTAAAGGAATCAACCGTATAAGCCTGGGTACACAGTCTTTTCATGATGCAGAACTTGAATTTTTGGGTCGAAGGCATACGGCTGCGAAAAATCATGAAGCCCTGGAATATATCTTTAGCGCTGGGTTTGAAAATGTTAGTATAGACCTGATATACGGTTTACCGGGCTCTACGAAACAGAAATTAAGCGAAAGCATTGAACGCGCCATTCAATACCCGGTAAAACATATCTCTGCCTATCATTTGACTATAGAGCCGGGAACTCCTTTTTATAAAATGATGAAAAGAGGCATTATAAAAGAGGTTGGGGATGAAAAATCAGCCACACTTTTTGAATCTCTTATTACTGCACTGAAAAATCAGGGCTTTCATCAGTATGAGATTAGTAATTTTGCAAAGGACGGTTATTACTCCCTGCACAATTCAAATTACTGGAAAGGTAAAAGCTATTTAGGCCTCGGGCCTTCTGCTCATTCTTTTAATGGAAAAACACGGTCCTGGAATGTTTCGGATGTAAATAGTTACATTGAAAACATCAATAATGAAAACCTACCTTTAGAAGAGGAATATCTGACTGAAACAGATAAGTTTAACGAATACATTATGACCCGGTTGAGAACCGAATGGGGAGCAGACCTGGAAGAAGTTGCTTTACTTTTTGGAAAGGAGAAAAAGAATTATTTAAAAGAAAGGGTAGTGCAATTCTTAAATTCAAGGGATATGCAAATCCAGGGAAATAAATTATATCTTACAAACAAGGGGAAATTGATAAGTGATGGCATAATTCGTGAACTGTTTATTGTAGAGTAATAATATTCGTTAAATTCTAAAACATGGTTGATATTTGGCTATAACTCTCTTTGTGGTT
>CAZPDP010000024.1:43153-46142 GCA_964585385.1 uncultured Bacteroidales bacterium | reverse complement strand
AAACATATAAGGCATATAAGTTCATATAAGAAAAATACTACTCCTTATGTTCCCTTATGTGTCTTATGTGGTTCAAATAATATTTCACCCTTATTACTAAGATAATCAAAACGTTTTAAAATTGCTCGATGATTTTCAATTATTTGACGAATTTCCTCCTTGTTAAATACTTCTTTCCATTCTCCCACGCTGCCCTTTCTAAAAAATGAATCTGCCTTTATCATCTTCTCCTTAAACCCGGATTCTTTTTCTTGCTCCTGCAATACAGACAAATCGCTATAATCAAGTGCCTTCTGAATTTCTGCGTCCGTTTTATCCAACTGCAAAAACGCTACGGCTTTTTTAAAGGTGGCAAAGGTAGTTTTTTTCATGTCTTCATACCGCAAAACCAGCACAGGAATATCCTGCTGCTCTGTCCAGCTTTTGACATGAAACGACCAGTCGCCCAGTTTCTGCCTAAACTGATTGAATAACCGGGTGGTTTTAGAACAGAATGCATACTCCGGATTGTTAAGCACCTCAATCATCCTTTGCGGTTCACGGGCACTGTGGTGAGCAAAAGAAATGGCCACATCCAGGGGGTTACGTATAAAATAAACAGCACTCCGGGATACTTCCGGGGGGAAAAGCGGACGGCCGTCGGGTAAATACGTATAAGCGTCGTGTACCTTTCGGAATTGCAACTCATCTGAGTTATTCGCCATGTATTTATATACTTCCGGCCTCAGGTTATCAATCTCATCGTGCGTTAAGTCGGCAGAAGGTATACCGGTGGCTTCATCAAAAGGTGTGCGGGCGCTGGCTATAGGAGTATAACTCAACTCATTGATATGAGCCGGCTCTTCTTTTTCTTCCAGCAAATTGCTCAGAAAAACACGAAACCAAGTATTCCCCGATTTGGGATAGGATGCCAGCCATACAATATTTTTCTTTTCTCCCATAGAGCCTGCCTCGATTTACAACATTTCTTCTATTTGCTCTCTCAGATTTTTGGTATCAATGGGTGCCTGGGGCCTTTTTATCCGAATCACATCCGCCTGCCCGGCCAGCTTGTTCATAAATTCAAAATGCACCGGGCGGAGATTATCCAGAACAAAACGATGCCGGTAGGTATGGTTCTTCAAGACATTGAATTTTTCAATCCCTTTCAGCTTTTCTTTCTGGTATTCCGGTTTGTTGTGCGGCACAAGCACAAAAACTTTCTTCACAGGAAGAGGCTCCGGAAAATAGGCATCATCCAATCTGAAACCATACTTCTCCAGTTGCTCCCTCAGCTTGAAACCCGTTGACTCATCCAAATTATGGTGATCCAGCGAATCCTTCCACAATTTAATGAAGGGAAAGGACGGCTGAATGTGGAGAACGTCATTCTCTGCCTTTAAAACACCAATATCATCCGAGAGAATCTGATACCCCTGCTCAATAAATTCACGGGTGAGGGTTGATTTTCCAGCCCCTGAATTTCCACAAATCATAAAACAGAAATTTCCTTTTTTAATGGCACTTGTATGAAGAGAAACGGTATTGCGGAGATGCAAAAGCGCTGAAAATACTGTACTTAAGAGAAATAACCGTACTTCCTGTTCGGTGGAACCGGGCATCTTTTGAACAATTATTTTTGAACCATTTTCCACATAATAACCGGCAATTCCGTCTATATTCAATAAAAATTCATCTTTGCTAAGCTGAAACCGCACCCCTTTCTTTTCGGGAGCATATATCTCCGAAGGAACTTCCCCGTAATGGAGGGTTACATCCGGCTTGGAGCTATATGCATGATAAAGCTCCGGAATCTCAAAATCCGAGTGAACCTTCAATCCAAAGGCCCTGTATTGAAAACTGGTTTTTTTGGGTTCAGACATATTTAACTATCAATTATTTAAAGTAGAACGCATAAAAGAACCACAAATATATTTAAATTTGATTCAATTTATGGAATATGTTTTGATTAACGGAAAAAATGGAACGCGGAACCGTCAAAAGCCGGTCACAGTGACGCGAATTAAGCGGATATGCGCGGATTATATTTTAAAAAATGGTGCTATGAAAACGCAATATTGGCCTGCCCGCTACCCTTTAAATTTCCCTAAAGGGAGGCTAACCCACTAAAACAGTCAATTAGTTTTCAGCAAGATAAAATGTGAGCAGGTTTATTTCAGTTTAAAGGGAGTTTTCTTAGAGGCACTATATAAACAAAACATGATTGGAAATACAGATCACTTTAAGTAATAGGCATGAACAGATTGCCGGGCTAAGGAAATATAGGCCAATACCGTAACTTCTATGGTTCAAAATTTAAAGCATAAATAAAAAAACAACGTATGAGTTCAATTTGCGGGATATATAAACGTGCCGGTGCAGAAGTAGGAGAAGAAGAGATAAACCTGATGCTTCAGCGACTTAATTATTGGGGTGCGGATTATACGGACAGCATTGTCCTGGATAATATCGGATTCGGTCACCTGATGCTTTACAACACCCCGGAATCCCGCCATGAGAAACTGCCGTTTTACAATGAAACTTCGGGCCTGCTTATTGCGGCAGATGCACGCATTGATAACCGGGAGGAACTCCTGAAAAAACTCGACATGAAAGGTTCGGCTGACATAAGCGACAGCCAGCTTATCCTGGAGTGCTTCAAGACATACAACAAAAGATGCGTGGAACACCTGGTGGGGGCTTTTGCTTTTGCCATCTGGGATAAAAACAAGAAAGAGCTATTCTGTGCAAGGGATCATATCGGCTTCAAGCCTTTCCATTATTACCTTGACAATCAGCGGTTCATCTTCGGCACCGAGAAAAAACACATCCTACATTACCCCGGTGTGGATGCCACAATCAACGAAAAATACATTGCGGATGCCTTGACCACACTCAAATCAGCTAATACAGAAACTTTTTATAAATTTATATTGAAACTTCCTCCGGCGCATTACCTGGTTGTCACCCCTGAAAGTGTATACACCAAAAGATACTGGGACTTGAATCC
>CAZPDP010000024.1:0-43053 GCA_964585385.1 uncultured Bacteroidales bacterium | reverse complement strand
AATGATTTCTGCAAGATAAAAAATCATCACTTCATCACTGGTGAAGAGAAGGGCATTCTGACCAGTCTGAAAGAAGGCGTCAGTCTGCATGACGGTATATTGCAGTCAGGTTTGAGCCTCGTCTCTGATGCTTTGTATGAGGAAGCGAAAAAGCAAAATGTCCGCACGCTGCTTTCGGGTTTTGGGGGCGATGAGCTGGTATCTTACAAAGGCGGTGGACTTTTCCAGGAATTAATTTACCATCATCAATACCTGAAATTGCTAAAAGAACTGCGATACCAGCAAAATAAGCTGAAAGCAATTAAAAATATAGCCGGCAGCGCAGTGGCAGCTTATCAGTATAAGGTTAAAAAATTATCAGGCAACCCTCCTGAATATAAAACACCAAAATGGGCACATGATATCTACGAAGCCCTGTTTTTAGAACCTGAATTTTTTAAAGGGCAGCATCTTTCAGAACGTTTCTATCAAAACAAAAAGCTACCCAATGACCCGGATATCCGTATGCGGCAGTACCGACGCTTCCATTACAGTTATTTCCCGGCCAGACTGGAAAATTGTTACATAGCAGCTCAGGCGAGGAAGATAGAATACAGGTATCCACTACTGGACAAACGGCTGCTTGAGTTTTACCTGTCACTGCCCTCCGAAATGAAAGTAAAAAAAGGCTGGGGGCGCTATATTTTGAGAAAATCTATGGAAGGGCTCCTGCCGCATGATATTCAGTGGAGAAATGACAAAGTCGGGAATACCGTTCCCGGAGTCAACATCCGGCTGAATAGGGATTACGAAAGGATAAAAGAACTCATTCAGCGAGGCAGAAAAAGTGATATCAAGCATTATATCGATTATGAGAAGGCCCTCGAAATGCTGGATAAGATCGCACATCGTGACAAAAAGCAGAAGGGCAGAATACTGCCACAGTCACTGTTTGGTGCGGTGATGACATTGTTATACCAACTGGATGAATACTAAATTGCTATGTTTGAGAAGTTAAAAAAATACATCAGTGAATACCCGGAGGAACTGCGGGTGCTTATCGCGCTCATAAGCTCATGGAACAAAGAATCTCTTGATATTTCAGAAAATTTCGATACTTCCTGCTTCCAGTCTTTGATGCAGGAACACAAATTAACTTCGCTTATTGCCCGGCGTTCAGAAAAAATAGAACATCTTTTACCAACGAATGTCATTGAAAACATTAAAAATCTTCAGCACCGGAACACCAAGAGAAACATGAACTACCTCAGAGAGCTTGTCCTTCTTTCTGAAGACTTTAATAAAAAAAACATTCCACACTTGTTCCTGAAAGGACCGGTTTTGTCTGAAATAGCATACGGAAATCCATTCCTGAAAGACTCCATTGACCTGGATATCCTGGTTCCTTTTCATGCCCTCGAGAAAACTCACCAGCTTCTGATAGAATCCGGTTATCAAATGACCTATCCGGCATTTGAAATGACCAAAATGCAGCGAAGGATTAATTACAAAATCAGTCACCATTACAACTTCCGGCATCCTGAAAAAAAAGTGCAGATAGAACTGCACTGGAAATTGATGAACCCCCAAATATTGCTGCCTCTTGATTTTGAATCACTGTATGAAAGAGCATCAGAAGCTGAAATGAATCAATACAAAATAAAAACCCTTAGTAAAGAAGATTACCTGCTTTACCTGGCTGTTCACGGCTCAAAACACCGGTGGTACAGCCTGGGATGGCTGAAAGACTTCTCTATGCTGGTAAAAACTTCATCAGAGGAAGAACTCAATCAGCTCATTGATAAAGCGCTCATGATGGGATTATCAAAGCCTGTCATTCAGTCATTCATTCTAACCCATCTTCTGTTTGATGAGGCCGTTCCGGAAAATATACAAGATATCTACAGGCAAAAGAAAGGAATGGATCGTTTTATCATTCAGGCTTTAAAAGCAATTCAGACACCGCTCGGGCAAATCAGGAATATGAAAGGCAGCAAATTATCCTATCAGTTTCAATTACGGGAAAGCCTCCCTTACCGGTTCACACTTCTTTTCAGGCTTCGCACCCACCATAGCGACTGGGAAATGCTCAAATTGCCTTCCGGGTTGTTTTTCCTTTACTACCCTCTGCGTCCGCTGTTGTTTCTTTACCGGGTTTTAAGAAGTTCTCTTCATAGGAATTGATGAGAATTCGTATCCCAAATCCGTGTAATAACGAAGTACTTCAGGCAAAACCTTCTTTACATTCATTTCAGCTTTTTCAGAGTCATGAAAAACCAATACTGAGCCTGGACGGGCATGTTTCAGTATATGATTGGTTATTCGTTCCGGCTTTTTATCGCGGTTATAATCATGAGACATAACATCCCACATGACAATTGTGTAATACTTCTTCAGAAAAAAATACTGAAAGGGTTTAATCCTGCCATAAGCAGGCCGGAACAGGTCTGACTTTATCAAATGAGCAGCAAGATGGACGTTGTTAATGTATCGCTTCATGGGAAAAAACAACCCGTCAAGATGCCTGTACCCGTGATTGCCTGGAGAATGCCCTTTTTTTATAATCTCTTCAAATTGTTCCGGGTACTCTTTTACCTGTTTTCCCAGGCAGAAAAAAGTAGCTTTTGCATCGAAATCATCCAGCTTTTTGAGTATCCAGGGAGTAAGCTTTTCTGTGGGACCATCATCGAATGTCAGATATATCTTTTTCTCTTCCCCGGGAAACTTCCAGAGAATATCCCGGAAAATCAGAGAAAGCAAACGATTTATATAAACGCCCATCAATTAAGAAACTTTATGTTGTCTTCAAGGTTATCTACATGCTGATTAAAAGATTTAACCAATTCCTGGTGCAGTTTCTCTTCATTATGAGCTTCCGTAATATCGATCATCCGGCGGATAATATACATATTCCGCCTGATATCATCTGTAAATTGAGCAGCATATTCCTTTAACCCGGCATAATAATTCATTTCCTGGTTAAGGTTCTCTTTTAAGATGTTTAATTCCTTTCTGGCTCTTTCTGTTTCACCGATATTATAATAATTGCTGATCATCTGAACCATTGTAAATCCATAAGCCACCTTATCATTTGTAATTTTTTCCAGGCAATAGTCCATTACTTTCCTGGCTGAATCGGGTTTATTTCTTTGAATAAGTGCTGTGGCCAAACGAGCATAAGAGCTTCGGAAATTTTGCAGCATCCTGCGGTTATCCTCATTCAGATAGATATTATTCTCTACCCCGCCCCATTTGAATTTATTCATCATGATATCATACATGCGCTCTGTGTTTATTTCCCCTGTTCTTCCCTGGCCATTGGTTTTAACAGGTGCAAGATAGTAGGACAACCCCTCTACCATCAGATAATCTCCAAGTCCGAAATGTTTGCTATTACCGACTGTTATGGCAAAATGAAGCGGCCTTTTCCAGTCGTTCGTTGCCATCAAATCCAGCACAACCAAGCCGTCTTTCATCACGTAATTTCGCCCGAGTTTCCACTCTATTTGATCTACTATCCGGTCATAATACTCCTCTTCTATAACATTTTCCCTGACAACAAGGCTTGAGTCTACAGCCAGTTTATACCTTTTAGAAGGAATATAATTGATTTTTTTATTTCGTTCAAAGGGTGAGTTTCTTTTAGTTCGTTCATCTTCACTGGCCACAAAATTAATGATCTTCTTAATGGAAACGGGTCCTTTTACCTGATTAGCAATTAGCACAACATCTCTTTCTCCTCTTTCCATTTGCTCTATGGTATGAGTCATCGGGAAGGGTTCGGATTCATAGGCTTTCCTCATCATTTGCTGAACATACCAACTCGCGCGCAGATAGCTGAAATTGGAAACCCGGACATCCGTCCTGATGCCTTCCACTTCCTGGGCATACCACAAAGGAAAAGTATCGTTATCTCCATTGGTAAATAAAATACCATTGGGACGGCAGGAATTCAGGTAATTGCTGGCAAAATCGCGTACAGTATATCTTCCTGAACGGTCATGATCATCCCAGTTTTCCGAAGCCATCAAAATGGGTACAGAAAGTAAAACAAGAACTGAAATGATGCCTCCTGCCATAGGTCTGAAAAACTTTCGCAAATATTGAGCTACAGCCATCACGCTGAAACCTATCCAAACAGAAAAAGCATAAAAAGAACCGGCATAAGCGTAATCACGCTCTCTCGGCTGATGAGGATATTGATTAAGATAATAGACTATAGCCACTCCGGTGAGTATAAACAACATTGCCACTACCACAAAATTTCGTTTGTCTCTTTTGAATTGATAAAGCAACCCTACCAGACCCAGAATAAGGGGTAACATGTAATACGTGTTTCGCGCCGGATTATTCTTAAGGTGATCCGGCAGAGTCTCCTGATCTCCCAGTCTTTTATTGTCGATGAATGATAACCCGGAAATCCAGTTTCCGTCGCGTACATTTCCATGCCCCTGGATATCATTTTGTCTGCCGCTGAAATTCCACATGAAATACCTCAAATACATGTGCCCTATCTGATACTTAAAAAAGAAAGCCAGGTTGCTTCCAACTGATGGAATTGTTTTTCTAACATTCTTACCCTGGTTATTTCTTACTGTTACGCTTCTTCCTTTAATATTTACCCATGACTCATAATCTTTTACATGCTGATTATCTGAACTATACATTCGGGGAAAAAATCCTGTAAATCGAGAATCATATTTAAGTTCCGGTTTATGATCCACTACTTCATATTTCCCATTTTGGGGAGCATATATGGGTCTACCCTCTTCTCTTTCTACAACAGGTGCGTTGTAATAATGTCCATAAAATAAAGGTCTGTCGCCATATTGCTCACGATTCAGATAGCTGAACATGTTGAACACATTATCCGGATTGTTTTGGTCCATGGGTGGATTAGCCGAAGATCTTATCATTATTGTGGCATAGGAAGAATAGCCGATGAGAATCACGGTTATCCCCAGCAAGACTGTATTTAAAACAACTTTCCTGTTTTTCCTGGTGTACTGAAGACCAAGAATTAATAAAAAAGCCAGCAGAATAATAAAAAATATCACCCCGGAATTGTAAGGTAATCCAAACCCATTAACAAACAGAAGCTCAAAAACAGAGGCAAGTCTGACGACACCGGGAATGATGACATACATTATGGAACCCAAAAGCACCACAGCTACCAAAGCAGCGAGAAATAAGCCTCTTGGAGTAATTTTGTATTTCTTAAAATAATAAACAAAAACGATAGCTGGTATTGTAAGCAGATTTAACAGGTGAACCCCTATTGACAATCCCATAAGATAGGCAATCATAATAATCCACCTGCCTGAATATTTTTCATTCGCCTCATTCTCCCATTTCAGTATAGCCCAAAACACAACAGCGGTAAAAAGGGAAGATGTGGCATACACCTCTGCTTCAGTGGCAGAAAACCAAAACGTATCAGAAAAGGTATAGGCCAGCGAACCGATAAGTCCACTTCCCAGGATAATAATCATATCGTATACACTTAGTTCACCGGGTACTTTTTTAATCATTTTTCGGGCCAGGTGGGTAATGCTCCAGAAAAGAAAGAGAATGGTAAATGCACTTGCAAGTGCTGAAAGGGAATTCATCATCATAGCAGCATTCTCCGAATCACCGGCAAAAAGGGTAAAAAACCTTCCCAGGATCATAAAAAACGGGGCCCCCGGGGGATGGCCTACCTCAAGCTTGTAAGCTGAGGCTATAAATTCTCCACAGTCCCAAAAACTGGCAGTAGGCTCAATGGTTAACAAATACACAATTGCTGCCACAAGAAAAACAAGCCATCCAAAAACAATATTCAATAATTTATAATTTCTCATAAAACGGGGTAATTAGGAGGTAACTAGAATTTGTTGATTATGATACAGACTGATTTATAAAATTACACAAAGTATGCAAAATATTATCTATTATTTTAACAGACAAATAAATAATAAATTTTTATCTTTAAAAAATCCATGAAGCATTATTCTTTACCTATGCGCTATCGTTTCACATTGGCTATTCTCCTGCTTCCTTTCCTTTTAACAGGACAGAATAACAAAAGCTTAACCCGATCAAGCCAGACAAAACCTAAAAAAGACAGCTCAGCATTGTTTGCCGAATTTGATAATGTCAATTTTTTCAGAAACAATGAATACCAAAATGCTTTTGTGGAAGGTTATACATTGTTGGGTTTTCATCTCAATCCTCAGCTAAGCTGGCGTTTGTCTGAAAATACAAAAATCTCAGGCGGTATTCATCTTTTGAAATATTCTGGTATAACCGATTTTAGCAAAGCGGAACCTGTTTTTAGTATTGAACAAAGGCTTTTTAATGGATTAAGGCTTATTATGGGCAGTATTTATAATGAGGAAAACCACCATTTTATTGATCCATTATACCATAAAGAAAAACGTTTCATTGAACCGATGGAAACAGGTTTGCAGTTTCTCCTAAACAAAAATTTTCTTAAGGGCGATATATGGTTAAACTGGCAAAAATTCATTTTCCAGAATTCTCCTTTCCAGGAAGAATTTGAGGTTGGGGCTTTCATATCGCCTGAAATTATCAGAACAGAAGATGCAACATGGCATTTACCCCTGCAATTCCTGGCCAAACACAGAGGCGGGCAGATTGACACATCTCCCAACCCTGTGCAATCGATCATGAATTTTGCAGCAGGGCCTAAAGTGGCCTATAGGTTTCAATCCGCTTTTATTAATAAAATAATGATTTCTGCCAGATATCTTGGTTACCGGGATATATCGCCGGAAAAGCAACTGGACATTACTCAGGGAAAAGCTTTTTACACCGGCATCCACTTTCTTAATGAATTTCTTGATCTTAGTCTATCTTATTGGTATGCAGATGATTTTCTTGCAATACAGGGCAATCCAATCTATTCAGTAGTTTCAGCTGTTAACTCTGTACATCGCAACAAAAAAGAACTCATTATCAGTCAGTTAAAATACACAAAAAATTATAACCCGGGTATCTTTTCCGCAGGTATCGAATTTTATCTGAACCCGGCCAGCGGCCATTTGGACTACACATACGAGATATCTTTGATTGTTCGTCCTGACATTTTTATTACGCAATTTTAACCTACTTGCCACGTATCTGGCTATGCATCCAGAATATACCGCCAGGGAATATTCCTGTAATAATCCCCGGCATAATCAATTCCTATGCGGGGCTTTTTAATAATATTTTTATTATTCACCGAACCTTTTTCTACCCAGACTTTATCAGAGTGAACCAAATCCTCCTTATTCAAACTACCGTCAATTTGAAGGGTTCTTGTTATTCTTCCCGGCCCGTTAATCTCTTTTAACCCTCTTATTAACAGCGCCTGAGGGTTCTCCTTTTCACCGGTTACGATATTCATCATCCAGTGCATGCCATATATCAGGTAAACATAAAGCAATCCACCTGCTTCGTACATAACCTCTGTGCGGGGTGTTTTTCCTCTTCTTGCATGACAGGCCTGATCTTCTTCTCCCCTGTAAATTTCCACTTCGTTGATCACATAGGACTCAACATTTTCGAAACCTTTACGAACCATTCGGCATCCTAAGATATCTTCTGCTACCCACAGAACATCCCGAAAATAAAATGATCTGTCTAATCTGCTTTGTCCTGATTCAATATTCAATCTTATCCTCTTTGTTTTTCCAGCGTTCAAATGATTTTACTGCCTCGTCTCTCAACATCTGGTGCGTAGGAATTTCTCTCTCCTGGTATGGAACTTCCAGCTCCTTATAAATAAATGAATCATCAAATCCGGCATCCTTAGCATCCTCTCTTGTGGCGGCAAAATATACTTTTTCCAGCCGGGCCCAGTAAATAGCTCCAAGGCACATAGGACAAGGCTCGCATGATGAGTACAGAATGCATCCTTTTAATTCAAAATCACCTAACTTCTTACTGGCCTTCCGAATAGCATTAATTTCCGCATGAGCTGTAGCATCATTATCTTTTGTTACTGTATTTCCCGAGCGGGCAATGATTTTACCGTCTTTGACTATAACAGCCCCAAACGGACCCCCTCCTTCTTCCTGGTTTTCAAATGAAATCTGAATTGCTTCTTTTATGAAATCTTTATGATCTTTTTTCATTATTCGGATAAACATTGATGTTAATACAAAATCAAACAAAATTATCATTAATTGTTTTTGCGCACACAAAGTTATAAATTCGCAGTCTTTTTCCGATCATTTAATTGAAAATATGAGGAAATAATTTGTTAATAAAATTGTTAATTTTCTAAATTTAATATATTTTTGCAACCCGCAATTTTGGGAATAAATTTATAATTCGCTAACAACTAAAAAGTTAACATAAAAAGTGGATTCAAACAGTTACAAAACAGTTTCTTTAAGAAAAGAAGATGTACAAAAAGAATGGGTCCTTATTGATGCCAAAAATGAGGTTCTGGGCAGGTTAGCTTCTCAGGTAGCAAAAATGATCAGGGGTAAAAACAAGCCTGGTTATACTCCTCACATTGACTGTGGAGATAACGTGATCATTATTAATGCTGACCAGGTGAGGCTGACCGGAAACAAGTGGACAGATAAAGAATACATTCACTACACCGGATACCCCGGAGGTCAAAGAAAAAGGACGCCGAAGGATCAAATGGAAAAAGATCCGACAAAAATTATTGAAAAAGCAGTGCACGGTATGCTTCCTAAAAATCGTTTAGGAAGAAAACTTGAAAAAAACCTATTTGTTTATGTTGGGGGAGAGCACCCTCATGAGGCGCAAAAACCGAAAAAAATTAATTTAAAGGACATTAAATAATTGACATGGAAAGTATTAATACAATAGGAAGAAGAAAAAAATCTATCGCCCGTGTATATATAACTGAAGGAAAAGGAAATATTACGGTAAACGGAAGAGATTATAAAGAATATTTCCATACACCCAATCAGCAGTACGTTGTTGAGCAACCTTTGAAAGCAACTGAAGTAGAAGGAAAATATGACATCAATGTAAATTTACAGGGCGGTGGAATGAAAGGACAGGCTGAAGCGCTCAGGTTAGGTATCTCAAGAGCTTTAATTGAATTAAACAGCGAATTCAAAGACACTATTAAAGCCGAAGGATTCCTTACGCGTGACGCAAGAGTTGTTGAACGCAAGAAGCCAGGACAGCCTAAAGCACGTAAGAAGACTCAATTTAGTAAACGATAAGATTATATAATTATCCGTTTAGTATCTAAATTGACGGGACTTTCTGGTTGCAGAAACTACCCGGCAATTGAATTTAAACAGAATGTAAACGCTAAAATCAAAACCAATGGATCAAGTAACTTTTGACGAATTATTAGAAGCAGGAGTACATTTCGGACACCTGAAAAGAAAGTGGAATCCCAAAATGGCTCCGTATATTTTCATGGAAAGAAATGGCATCCATGTAATCGACCTGCAAAAAACCTCAGTAAAACTAAATAATGCACTCAGTGCGTTAAAACAAATCGCAAAATCAGGCAGAAAAGTTCTTTTTGTAGCTACCAAAAAGCAAGCCAAAGAAATTGTTGCTGAAAAACTGAAGCCAACCGGAATGCCCTATGTGACAGAGAGATGGCCCGGTGGTATGTTAACAAACTTCCCAACCATTAAGCGTACCATCAAAAAGATGGCTACTATTGACAAACGTTTTGCAGATGGTACATACGACCAGCTTGCAAAAAGAGAAAGGTTACAAATTCAGAGACAAAGAAATAAGCTGGAAAAAACTTTTGGAAGCATCTCGAATATGAACCGTCCCCCTGCAGCAATTTTTATTGTGGATGTCAGTAAGGAACATATAGCCGTAAGAGAAGCTCAGAAACTGAACATACCTATTTTTGGTATGGTAGATACGAATTCCAATCCGGAAGAAATCGATTTCCCAATTCCTGCAAACGATGATGCGTCCAAGTCCATCTCATTCATCGTAGGAAAAGCAGTGGAAGCTCTTCTGGAAGGACTCGAAGAAAGAAAGATGGAGAAGGAAAAAGAAAAGGCCAGCAAGGAAAAGAAAAAAGGAGAGCAGAAAGACAAAGAAGCTAAAGCCGAAGGAAAAGAGGAAGGCCAAAAATCCAGAGCCAGAAAATCTCCGGCTAAAGCTAAAAAACAATCAGAAGAAGAAAAAGCTGAAGGAAAAGAAAAGACAGAAAGTCAGAAATCTGAAGAAACAGAAGGCAAGTCTGAAAATAAATCAGCTAAAGAGTCTGAAGAAAACAAATCTGAAGAAAAGTAAAATTAAGTCAAATATTAAATTACCAGAATAAAATGTCTAAAATAACTGCAGCTGAAGTAAACAAGCTCCGTAAACAAACAGGTGCCGGAATGATGGATTGCAAAAAGGCACTCACTGAAGCAGATGGAGATTTTGATAAGGCTATTGAAATTATTCGTGAAAAAGGTATTGCTGTTGCTAATAAACGTTCCGACCGAGAGGCAACTGAAGGTGTTGTTTTTAGTAAAACCACGGAAAACAATAAAAAAGGTTTCATTATCGCATTGAATTGTGAAACTGACTTTGTGGCAAAAAATGAAGATTTCAAAGGTTTAGCTACAAAAATACTTGACCTCGCAATTGCTAATGAACCAGAAGATCTGGAGTCGCTCAAGAAAATGGAATTAAATGGAAAAACCGTTGAAGAAAATGTTGTTGAGCAAACCGGTATCATTGGAGAAAAACTGGAACTTTCCTATTTTGACAAAGTAGTAGCGCCAATGGTTGTTTCTTATATCCATATGGACAGCAAGCTAGCAACTCTTGTTGGATTGAACAAGGAAAATATCGATCCACAGGTCGGAAGAGACGTGGCAATGCAGGTAGCTGCCATGGATCCGGTTGCAATTGACAAAGACAGTGTACCCCAAGAGATAATTGACCAGGAACTGGCCATAGGACGAAAGCAGGCAGAAGCTGAAGGTAAACCCGAAAACCTGCTTGACAAAATTGCGCAAGGTAAACTGGGCAAATTCATGAAAGAAAACACGCTTTTGAATCAGGAATTTATCAAAGAAAGCAAAAAATCAGTAAAACAGTATCTGCAGGAATTTGATAAAGATTTAACTGTTACTGAATTCAAAAGATATTCTCTAAAACAATAATTTATTCGTTTTGTAAATTAAATTTAAAGAGAGAACTTTATACCGGTTCTCTCTTTTTTTATTGTAAAAACCCAACCTTATGCGTATCGTACAAAGTGAACCTATACTGGAAGGCATTAGAAACCAGGTGGTAAACTGTAAAAAATGTATTTTGCATAAATCCAGGCAAAATGCCGTTTTTGGGGAATCGGACCTTTCAGCCAGAATTGTGATCATTGGGGAAGCACCCGGGGCCAATGAAGATAAGCAGGGTCGGCCCTTTGTCGGAAGAGCCGGAAAACTGCTTGATGAAATACTTGAAAAATACGGTCTGAACAGACAAAAAGGAGTTTTTATATCCAATATAGTAAAATGCAGACCCCCGGAAAACAGGTTACCGAGAAAGCAGGAAATTGATAGTTGTTTCCCCTACCTTGAAAAACAAATCAGCCTGATTAATCCGGAAATCATTGTTTTATTGGGTTTGACAGCAGCCAGGTCATTTATGGGCCTCCAAGAACAAATGAAGGAAATAAGGGGAAAAGAAATGGAAAAAAACGGCAGGAAGGTTATTGTCACTTATCATCCGGCTGCTATATTAAGAAATCCAAATTTCAGACCCATACTTGAAAAGGATCTTGAAACTGTGAGTAAGTATTGCCTAAGTTGAGCGGTTTTCCCGCACACAGAGTGTCGGGAAGGTGAAAACCTTACAATTTCTTTGTCCCCGACACTTCGTGTACGGGGCAATTGGGATATTAATAAGAACATGCTCAGGTATATTGAAAAAAGGGCGCTTGACCGGAATCAAACACCCCTTCATCTATTGAAATCTAATTGTTTTAATCATTAATTATAAGCATAGCATCGCCATAGGTCCCAAACCTGTATTTCTCTTTTATTGCCACCTTATACGCATTAAAAATCTTGTTATACCCTGTAAAAGCACTGGTCATCATGAGAGGAATGGAAAGGGGCAAATGGAAGTTAGAAATCATCATATTGGGAATTTTCACCTCATAAGGAGGAAAGATAAATTTGTTGGTCCATCCGTCATAGGGTTTCAGCCGGTTTGATGTAGAAACAGAAGATTCCAGTGTCCTGAGTACTGTAGTGCCCACTGCACAAACATTTCGTTTATTGTCCTTCGCTTTATTTACTCTGTTTACCGCATCTTCTGAAATATGAATCTTTTCTGAATCCATTTTATGCTTGGTAAGGTCTTCAACATCAACTCTGTTAAAATTTCCCAGGCCAACATGCAGTGTTATTTCGGCAAAATTTACGCCTACAATTTCCAGCCTTTTCAACAGTTCTCGGCTAAAGTGCATTCCCGCGGTCGGGGCAGCCACTGCGCCTTCATACTTGGCGTAAAGTGTCTGGTATCGCTCTTCATCCTCCGGTTCAACAGGTCTTTTGATAAATTTGGGTAAAGGTGTCTGACCCAGGTTAAAGAGCGTTTTCTTAAATTCTTCATATTCTCCGTCAAAAAGGAATCTAAGGGTCCTTCCCCTTGAAGTTGTATTATCGATAACCTCTGCTACAAGAGTTTCGCCATTTTCTTCTTCCCCAAAATAAAGTTTATTCCCGATTCTAATCTTTCGAGCCGGATCAACGAGTACATCCCATAATCTCTGCTCTTTGTTCAATTCCCGTAAAAGAAATACTTCAATTTTGGCGCCTGTCTTCTCTTTGTTTCCATATAAACGAGCCGGAAAAACCTTGGTATTATTAAACACCAGTACATCATGTTCATTGAAATAATCAACAATATCTTTAAAATTTCTGTGTTCAATTTCGTTTGTCCGGGCATTCAGCACCATTAATCTTGACTCATCTCTGTTTTTTGCGGGGTATAAAGCAATTAAATCTTCAGGTAGATTATACTTAAACTGCGATAGTTTCATTAATACAGGTGATTTTTTAAGTTAAACAATATGTCCCACCTTATACGGAGGGTTTTTCAATTTGTTACAACGATTTTACAATTTGTTCAAAATTATTTAGAGAAATTGAGTTTTCTAACTGATACTCACCAACACGAATACGATTCAATCCAATTAAATGTGCACCTATTCGCAATTCCTCACCCATATCCCTGGCCAAAGAACGGATGTAAGTTCCTTTGCTGCAGTGCACTTTAACCTTTATTACAGGATGATAGTATTCCAATAACTCCAGTGAATGTATATAAACCTTTACTGTGTCAAGATCTACAGATTCTCCTCTTCTTGCTGCTTGGTAAGCTCTCACTCCCTTTTTGGTTTTGGCAGAATACAAAGGGGGCATCTGATCAATCTCACCTTCAAAGGATTTCAGTACCCTCTGAATTTTCTCAATTTCTATCTTATTTTCTAACGGAAAAATTTGTTCAAACATTGTCTCAAGATCAAAAGAAGGGGTTGTTCGTCCCAATTCAACAGAGGCAATATACTCTTTATCTTCTGTGTGCAATGTATTAAGCAGCTTGGTTTTTTTTCCTGTGCACAATATCATCAGTCCTTCAGCCAAAGGATCAAGGGTGCCGGCATGACCCACCTTTATTTTCCTTTTTTCCCCGGTTTTCATACGATACTGGAAAGCAATCAGGTTTCTCACCTTTTTCACGACATCAAAAGAGGTCCAGAACAAGGGTTTGTTAATCAACAGCAATTTTCCTTCAATGAGTTCATCTAAGCTGCTTATTTGTTGATATGCCATATATTATCCTAACTAAAAAGTATGGCTATTATTCCAATCACCACACAATAAATTGAGAAATAAATCCACTTGCCCTGATTGATAATCTTGATCATCCACTTGCAGGCAAAAAGGCCGGAAATAAATGCTGCGAGAAATCCAAGGATTAGAGGCAAATAACCTATCTGTCCTTCAGCAGAAAAATCATATTCTGCAATATCAAGGATGTTGGCCCCTATAATGGGAATTAAAACCATTAAAAACGAAAACCGGGTTACCTCTTCCCTTTTACCTCCCAGGATCAATCCAGTTGAGATTGTCGCTCCTGCACGGGAAATTCCGGGAAGAACTGCCAGAGCCTGAGATATGCCAATTAGAAATGCTGAAAAAAAGGTGATTTTCTTATCAGAAGGATTGTAAAAATAGGCAAAAGCCAGCAAGGCTGCTGTGATTAATAACATAAACCCCACAAATTGGAGATTCCCTGTAAAAAAACTTTCAACCTGCTCTTTAAAGAAAACCCCTACAATAAGGACGGGTACCATGGAAAGAAATATTTTCAGCAGGTATATTGAAGATTCATTTATCTCAAAAAGCAGGGAGCGACTCATCAGCGAAATTATATCCTTCCAAAAAACAACAATAATGCTTAAAACAGTAGCACCATGGACCACAACTGTAAACAGTAGACTCTGCTCCACATCGGTATTTAATAAAACCTTACCTATTTCGAGGTGGCCGCTGCTACTAATAGGTAAAAACTCGGTCAGTCCCTGGACCAATCCAAGAATCAATGCCTCTAACCATGTCATGTGTAAAAATTATTTGCGAGATTGTTCCTGAGATTCTTCTTTGGGTTTTTTCATTATGGCATATATGACAAAGATAAATCCAGCCAGTGCCACAACAGGCGCCAGAGTAATGCGCCTGAAACTGAAAATTTCAGGATTAAATGTATCGGGGCTTTCTGCTCCTCCACCTCCCATCAGTATAAAACCAACTATGATAATTACTACGCCTATAATGAGTAATTTGTAATTTTCTTTCGAAAAAGCAAATTGATGTTTGGGTTCAGATTTCTTTTTTGCCATGGCTCATTCTTTTATCAAATCAAAAATATAGTTTATCAACTTTTATCTTAAAATATTTGTTTACAGCGAAAAATGTGGATATCCAGCTTATAAAGATTCCAATAATCAACACGGCTCCAAAAAGCGGTGCTATAATTTCTATGTCCTGCAAAGATACAATTTTATCGAACTCATTCTGAAAGAAATAAATAACTCCACTCAACATTATCATGGCTACAATAGAAGCATAAACGCCCTGAAGGACTCCCCTGAAAATGAATGGTCTTCTTATAAATCCCCGGGTAGCGCCGACCAGTTGCATTGTATTTATTATGAAGCGTTTGGAATAAATTGACAGTCTGATTGTATTGTTTATCAAAGCTATAGCAACTAAAAACAAAAACGCGCTAAAAACTATAATAAACAGTCCAATCTTTTGGATATTCTGGTTTACAAGATTCACAAGGGATTCCTGGTAGAATACTTCTTTAATCTGCTCATAATTTTTTAAATCCTGTTTAATCATTTGCAGGCTATCCGGGTTGGCGTAATTTGCCTGAAGATGAACATCAATTGAAGATAATAACGGATTATATCCAAGAAAATCTATAAAATTCTCGCCCAGCTCCTCCTGAAGTTCGCGGGCTGCTTCTTCTTTTGTTATATAATTAGTAGATTTCACGTAATCCGAAGCATCCAAAATTTTCTGCAGGCGCTTGGTATCTACCTCCTTAACATCTTCCTTCAAAATAATAGAAAACCCGATGTTTTCCTTCACATATTCAGAAAGCCTTTTGGCATTAAGCACAAGTAATCCCAGCACTCCCAGCAAAAATAACACCAGCGAAATGGTTATTACTGAGGTTAAGTAAGAACTACGAAGACGCCGTTTGGTAATTTTTGCTTCTTTGTTTGCCATACCGTTGTTAAAATTCCTGCTAAGATAAGAATAAAATCATTTCTTACCAGAATTCTTTAACTCTCAAAAATGTTAATACCATTAAAAAGAACCTGGTAAATGGGTATAATTAATTTTGAGAAGAGTTGAAAAGCTTTTCCTTAATTTTTTCTTTTTGCTCAGGGGTCAATTGGAGTTGTTGTTTCTGTTCTTCTGTGATTTGACGGTAGTTTTTTAAATTATCAGTTAATATTTGGATGTCTTTCTTGTAGCGACGGCAGAATTTGCATCCGGCAAGGTGCATTTGAAGATTCACTTTCTCCTGGAAAGTAAGATCCTGATCCTGTGACTTTGAAATTAGCATAGAGGCTTTTTCACAGGAAATCATCAGTAAATTCATCAACCGGTTAAATAATTTCTTCATTCTGCAAATATTAATTAATGCTCGTATTTTTCTTCAAAACACTCCCGGAGTCTTAAACGGGCTCTGTGCAAAATTACCCATAAATTAGACGCTGTTATTCCTATTTCCTTACAAATTTTATTAGAAGATAATTCTTCAAGGGTTTTTAATCTGAACACTGCTTCCCATTTGTCTGGCAGAAGGGAAAGACACAACTCAAGAATTTTATAAAACTCTTCTTTCTCCAGATTCGCAAGACCTTCACTCTCCCAGTCTGAAGGTCTTCTCTGAGGATTCCACTTCCCTTTATCTTCACCTTCGGAAACAAAGGGTGAGTCGTTTTGATCGCTGGTGTTTTCTTTATTGCGAGACTTCTTTCGATAATGATCAACTATTTTACGCTTCAAAATAGATACCAGCCAGGTTTTTTCGGAACTATCCCCCTTAAAGTTATCCTTTGCTTTTAATGCAGCCAGGAAGGTATCCTGAACGATATCTTCTGCTTTTTCCGTCGAAGAAACCCTGTAATAAGCATAAGTATATAAGTAATCACCATAATTATCAACCCACTGAGAAGGATCAAGTGTGTTCTTTGAAGAGGATTGAGCCATAGTAAACTAGTTACAATTGTATCTGTTTTACAAATAAAAGAGTTTCTGCTTAATAAAGCAAATCAAACCGGAATGAATTAATACCTCAACCATTTGCATTATACTCCGAAACTTCTAAATTTGTTGAAAAAATCTTTTGACAGGGACAGTATACAAATCAACAGGAAGCTGGTATTACGTCAGGGATGAAAAGAACCAGGCGTGGGCCTGTAAAATCAAAGGTACCTTCAGAATTAAAGGTATTCGCACTACTAATCCGGTTGCTGTAGGGGACAAAGTTGAATTCAGGATTGTTTCTGAAGGACAAAAGGAAGGACTGATAAACAGGCTCTATGAACGTACTAATTATATTATCAGAAAAGCCACCAAACTCTCCAGGGAAAGCCATATTCTGGCAACCAACATCGACCAGGCGATCGTAATGGCCTCACTGGCTTACCCTGAAACATTCACCCTGTTTATTGACCGGTTTTTGGTAACAGCAGAAGCTTATAGTATAGATGCAAAAATTATTTTCAACAAAACTGACCTCTACAACGAAGCCACTAAAGAAAGATTAAAAAAGCTGGTAACAAGATATCAGAATATTGGTTATGAATGTCTGGACATTTCAGTAAAAGAAGAAGTAAATCTTGGTAAAGTTAAGGACGCACTAAAAGAAAAAAGAACATTGATTGCCGGAAATTCAGGAGTGGGAAAATCAACACTTATAAACTACCTGGTTCCCGGAGCTAATTTGCAGACTGAAGACATTTCAGGTCATCATAAAACAGGAAAGCACACCACTACTTTTGCCGAAATGATTGATTTGCCCTTTGGAGGCGAAATAATAGATACGCCCGGAATTAAGGGTTTCGGACTGGTTGACTTTTATAAAGAAGAAATCTACCATTTTTTCCCGGAAATATTTAATGCTTCCCGGGATTGCAAATTCCACAACTGCCTTCACAGAAATGAGCCCGGATGTAATGTAAAAAAGCAAGTGGAAGAGGGCTTTATCAGCCAGGAAAGGTATCATAATTACTTGCGTATTCTACAGGATAATGAAGAGAAATACCGTTAGTGAATAAAAAGTTTTAGTCTATCACGTTGCAAAGAATATTTATCAAATATCTTCAATTTGCCGCTAATTAAACGGCTGAATTTCCGTAATTTGTAAAATGTCTAATAATTTGAGGATATTGGTCACTTTGGGTAATTCAAATAAGAAAAGGCAATTGAGCATTCTTTTGGCTGAAGATGAAGATATTTATCAGCAAATCATTGAGAATTATATTGATTCTCTCGGTCTGAAGATTACCATTGTTGAAGATGGTAAGAAATGTCTTGCGGAGGCAGCTGACCAAAGTTATGACATAATTCTCATGGACATTGAAATGCCTGAAAAAAATGGCCTTGAGGCAACCCGGGAAATCAGGGAAAAAGGAATCAAGACTCCCATTATAGCTGTCACATCGAACACCTGGAGAGAAGATGAAATTACCTCCAAAGAGTCGGGTATGAATGACTTCCTCGCCAAGCCTGTTAGCAAAACAACCCTTGAAAAAACAATCAACTACTGGGTAGGACAAAATCAATCTCTGACCTGATAGAAACAAAAACATCCGGTGCTGATCAACACCGGATGCTTACTAATTGCATATTATTCCGAATTCTAAATCTCGAATTTTATTCCTTGGGCCAAAGGAAGATCAGTACCATAATTGATGGTTGTTGTCTGTCTTCTCATGTAGGCCTTCCATGCATCAGACCCGGATTCTCTTCCTCCACCGGTATCTTTTTCACCGCCAAAGGCCCCGCCGATTTCAGCTCCGGAAGTTCCGACATTCACATTAGCTATTCCACAATCGGAGCCGGCATGGGAAAGGAAACGTTCTGCTTCTCTAACATTCAATGTAAAGATACAGGATGAAAGTCCTTGTGGCACGTCATTATGCAAATGAAGCGCTTCATCAAAATCTTTGTATTTTATAAGGTAAAGCAGGGGAGCAAAGGTTTCTTCCTGTACAATCTGGAAGTGGTTTTCTGCTTCGGCAATGGCTGGTGTAACATAAGTTCCTGCTTCGTAGCCTTCTCCGGATAATACCTCGCCGCCAAACAGAATTTTACCACCTTCTTCTTTTACCTTTTTAATAGCTTCCTGGTAGACTTCAACAGCACCTTTATCAATCAATGGCCCCATTAAGTTATCGGGATTCAGTGGATTGCCAATTTTTTGGGATACCTGTTCATAGGCATTAATAAGTTTCTTCTTAACCTCATCATAAATGCTTTCATGAACAATAACTCTTCTTGTTGTTGTACAACGCTGGCCTGCCGTTCCCACAGCGCCAAATACGATAGTTGGTATGGACAGTTCCAGGTCGCCGTGTTGTGAAATAATCATGGCATTGTTTCCGCCAAGTTCAAGTATCGTTTTACCCAGTCGCTTTCCAACTCTCTCGGCTACTCTTCTTCCTACTGCTGTAGAACCTGTTACGGAGATCAAAGGTATTCGTTTATCATCAATCATGTTATCACCAATCTGTGAGGAACGTCCGATAGTGAGGTTGAAGATTCCTTCGGGCAAATCATTATTTTTCAAAACTTTTGACACAATGTTTTGCACTGCAACAGCCGTTAACGGGGTTTTTGAGCTGGGCTTCCAGATTACACAATCGCCGGCTACTGCTGCAATCATGGTATTCCATGCATAAACTGCTACCGGAAAATTAAACGCAGTCACGACACCAACAACTCCCAGCGGATGGTAATGATCGTAAAGCCTGTGATGAGGACGCTCTGATTGCATAGTATATCCGTACAACATTCTGGACTGCCCAACTGCAAAGTCAGCTATGTCAATCATTTCCTGGACTTCACCCAGGCCTTCCTGGTAACTCTTACCCATCTCTGTACTTACAAGCATTCCAAGGTCTTCTTTGGAAGCTCTGAGCTCCAGGCCAATCTGGCGGACAATTTCTCCGCGATCGGGTGCCGGAACATCACGCCAGGTAATAAATGCTTCCTGTGCTTTCTTTATAACTTTTTCATAATCATCTTTTGTGGCATTTTTAACCTTCGCCAGCTCACTTCCATCTATCGGAGTATAAGAAGTGGTTGTGTCTCCTGAAGGTTCCAACCATTCCTGTCCTGTTGAAACACCTGGGTTAATATCTTTAATACCCAATCGTTTAAGAATTCCCTTAATATCATAACTGTTGTCAGCCATAGGTTTACATTTTTAAGTTAAAGATTTAGCTGTTTTAGATAGCTCTGCAATTTATAAAAATTGACAGAGAAAAAAAATATGATATTTGTAAATCCCGTAAATGAAAACTTCCAGCCCATTTCGTTATTTGAAAAATTTTGTATGTCGAAAAAAATGCTATATTTTTGCAGTCTCAATAAGGTTCATTAAAAAATATGCCTGAATGGCGGAATTGGTAGACGCGCTGGTCTCAAAAACCAGTGGATTTTTTCCGTGCCGGTTCGACTCCGGCTTCAGGCACAACTGAACCCTCAGATGAGGGTTTTTTTATGCACCCTAACTCCTGAAAATATGAGCGATCCGGTTAATTTACACCCATATAAAGAGAAACAGCCTGTCTTTGACCGGAGATATATTGAAATGGCTCAAATCTGGGCAAAAAACTCATACTGTAAAAGAAGAAAGGTCGGAGCCCTGATTGTTAAAAACAAAATGATTATATCAGATGGGTACAACGGAACACCTTCCGGTTTTGAAAATGTATGTGAAGACGAAAACAATAAGACCAAACCTTACGTTTTACACGCTGAAGCAAATGCCATAACAAAAGTAGCAAAATCAAACAATAGTAGTGAAAATGCTACGTTGTATGTTACAACCTCTCCGTGTATGGAATGTGCCAAACTCATTATTCAATCAGGGATAAAAAGGGTAGTATATACGGACAGGAAAGAATCCAATGATGGCCTCCCATTACTGGAAAGAGCAAATATAGAGGTGGTGCAAATAGCGTTATAAAATAAAGAATAAGATTATGAAAATCTCAAAAAACAAAATCAATATATATGGGCCTTTAATTCTGGCTATTGTTCTGGTTGTTGGTATTTTAACCGGCACTTTTCTTTCCAATAATTCCGGGGACACTCATTCCTTTGTATACAACCAGCCGGGAAAGCTCTCCAGGATAACCAATTATATCCAGGCAAATTATGTAGACTCTGTGCCGGAAAGCCAGATAGTAGAATCGGCAGTACCCGCTGTTTTAGAAGAACTCGATCCCCACTCGGTATATATTCCCTCAGAAAAGCTTCAGCAGATAAGCGAGCCTCTCCAGGGAAACTTTGACGGCATAGGCATTGAATTCAACATGCAAAAAGACACGGTAATTGTGGTGAGCACTATTAGCGGAGGCCCGTCCGAGATGGTTGGTATAAAACCGGGCGACAGGATTGTAAAGGTCAATAGTACTGTAGTGGCCGGTGTAGATATGCCCAGCTCTAAAATTGTGGATATGCTCAAAGGAAAAAGAGGCACAAAGGTGGATGTTTCCGTAAAAAGGAATAGTCATGACAAATTGCTGGAATTCACCATAACGAGGGATAAGATACCTTTATACAGCATCGATGTTTCTTACATGATCAATGACAGCATTGGATACATAAAAATTAACCGTTTTGCAAAAACTACTTTTAAAGAATTTGTAGAAGGTGTTCAAAAGCTAAAAAAGCAATCGGTAAAAAAGATTATCCTCGACCTGAGAAATAATAATGGTGGCTACATGACAGCTGCAACCAATATTGCTGATCAGTTCCTTGAGGACGGGCAGCTCATAGTATACACCCAGGGACGTAACAGCCCTAGACAAGAGACTTATGCCACAGCAAGAGGCCTTGTACAGGATCTGGATGTAGCTGTTTTAATCGATGAATGGTCTGCCTCTGCTAGTGAAATTCTGGCCGGTTCCATTCAGGACAATGACAGGGGAATTATCGTAGGCAGGAGATCATTCGGGAAAGGACTTGTACAGGAGCAAACTGTGCTGCCCGATGGTTCGGCGCTCAGGCTCACTGTTGCAAGATATTACACCCCCACCGGAAGATGCATTCAAAAACCTTATGATAATGGAGGTGAGCGCTACTACAATGATTTAAACCAGCGTTTCAAACAGGGTGAGTTTTTCCATGCCGATAGCATCGATTTTGCTGATTCGCTGAAATATACTACTCCTGAAGGAAATATAGTTTATGGCGGAGGAGGTATTATGCCCGATTATTTTGTACCTATTGATACATCATT
Organism: uncultured Bacteroidales bacterium; assembly: GCA_964585385.1. Taxonomy (GTDB): domain Bacteria; phylum Bacteroidota; class Bacteroidia; order Bacteroidales; family UBA12077; genus JAGXLC01. The sequence goes on along the minus strand of CAZPDP010000024.1, from coordinate 21,057 downwards.
CCATTCTGAATTTTTAAGCGAAATAAGAAGCAAGGGGCTAATGTATCAGTTTGCTTTCAACTACGCAGATATCCACCGCCAGCAACTTGAAAAATTTAAAAATGTGGATCAGTTAATAAGGCATCTCAATGCTCAAAATATTTACTCAGAATTTCTGGAATACGCAAATGAAGAAGGTGTTTCCTCAAGCCTTAAGGGAAAGGAAAAATCAAAGCCCCTGGTTGATACCCGCGTAAAAGCTTACATTGCCAGGAATGTGCTGGACAACGAAGGGTATTATCCTGTTTTAAAAGATATTGACAATACACTCCAAAAGGCAATTAACCTGTTAGCGAAAGGACCGGCCAGGTAATTATTTTCCTTTTTGGCCTTTTAATCTTTTCCACACCAAAGCGGAGGCTCCCATAAGCGCTCCGTTTTTTTCGTTCAGGCGTGAAAGCAGAAGCTTCACTTTTTTCTTATATTGACCGCCAAAAACATTCTGCTCAAGATACTTACGAGAAGGTCTCAAAATCAGGTCTCCGGCTTTGGCTAAACCGCCATAAAGAAATATGGCCTCAGGACTTGTGGTGGCTACGAAATCAGACAATTTTATTCCCAGGTACATGCCTGTCAGATCAAATGCTTTCAGAGCTATTTCATCTTCTTTGAGGGCTGCTTTATAAATCTTCTCTGAAGTCATCTTATTGGGGGTCACATCCCTCAATTCACTATCTGTGGTATATTCAGCAAGCAGTTCCAAAACAGTTCTCCTGATGCCCTGTGCAGACACATAGGTTTCCAGGCACCCCCTTCTTCCACATCCGCAAATTCTCCCGGAATTCAAATATACAAAAGTATGCCCCAGTTCACCCGCAAATGCATCATGTCCATATACCAGGTTTCCGTTTACAATTATACCACTTCCAAGGCCTGTGCCCAGAGTAAGGACAATAAAATCTTTCATTTCCTGAGCACCTCCGTATATCATTTCACCCAAAGCTGCTGCATTGGCATCATTGGTCAGAAAAACCGGAACATCAAAGTGTTCTTTAAAAAGCTTGACAAGCGGAATGACGCCCTTCCATTTTAAATTGGGAGCGTGTTCTATGGTTCCATTGAAGAAATTTCCATTAGGGGCGCCTATTCCAATACCTTGCAATGTATAAAGGTCTGAAAACTCATCTAAGGCTGAATTTAATTTGCCGGAAATATACTGAACAAATTCTTCCGGTGTGGTAAAACTATGGGTGGATATCTGATCATTCATAATCAGATTTCCGTCTGTATCTACTATACCAAATACAATGTTTGTACCACCGATATCAATACCGATTGCAACTTCTTTCATTTTTATGTATTTTTTAACTCTCCTTCATGAAATCATAAATGTACTCAAGCGATTTTTTCTGTTCTTCCACAAATCCCAGATGCCCTGAATTCTCCAATGTTACAAGCTTGCCTTGTTCAGGCAGCTCAATTTTGGGAATTACAGACTCGTAATCAATATACTTATCTTTTTTGCCGGCAATTAAAAGAAACGGTTTGGCTGTCTCTTTCAGCAGCCGGCTCCTGTCAGGTCTCTGCATCATACCGTTTAAATTGGCAATAATGCCTTCCCCCGGTGTTTGATAAGCAATCTCCTTTGCCCAATTTAGCTTTTCTGACAACTTTTCAAGGTTATCATCTGCAAAAGCTTTGGGGATATTTGCCTCAAATATACTGTTTTTTTTACCATTCCTGACCTGTTCAATTTCTCTCCTGCGGTTTGATTTTACCAATTCACTGTCGGCAAAAGGATGGGAATGGAAAAGAGAAAACCTTCTGATCTTTTCCGGGTATTTCTCAAGAAAAGCAAGCGTTACATAACCTCCCAGAGAATGACCTATCATGGTACATTTATCAACTTCCTCCTCATCGAGGATTTGTTTGATAACCTCAGCATGCATTTCCATTTGGTGGGTTTCACCAAATATTTCAGACTCTCCATGACCCGGTAAATCTGGCTGTATGATCCTGAAACTTTTCCCTAGCTCCATAGCAAAATGATTCCAAATCTCCAGGGACTCCAGGTACCCATGTAGCAAAACTACCATTTCCCCTTCACCCTGAACTTTGTATCTTATTTTCTTTTCCTGAATAGTTAATTCTTTCATAAATCGACTTTTTATTTGAAATAGATGAAATGAATCATGCTCTTTATTTCATCTGATCAACAAAATTTTTTCAATGTGTGTTTTTGAACCATCCTCATTGGTAATAAATACCAAATACACGCCCGAACTCACTTTTCTTCCATCCAGTGTTTTGCCGTACCAAATGGCCTGTCCCCCTTCCGAAACGGTTTCATAAACAAGATTCCCGCTTATATCGGTAATTTTAATATTAACACCATTCATGAGGCCTGTAATGGTAATTGGACCATCGTACCCGGGCTTAACAGGATTGGGGAAAACATAGGTTTCACTGAAATCCTCCCTTGCACCTGAAGTATTGCTTCTGTATGAAATAATTCCCTCTGAGGTACCCATAAAAACCTCACCATTTTCTTCATTCATCGACAAAGAAAGGACATTATTGCTCAGTAAAGGTGAATTTTCACTGGTAAAGTGAGAAACCAGGCGTTCAGCGTTCGGAGAAAAAACCATCACTCCCGCTTTTTTCGTAGCAACCCATTTCCTGTTAGCTGGATCTGAATATATATCATTGACAATATTATCACGCAAAACAAACTGGGTAAAATCATCTTCAGTGATTTTGGGCCGATCGGGCTGAAAAATATCTTCCTCAAAAACAAAACGGGCGTCATAGACAATCCCTATTCCTTCGCTGGTAGATATCCAAATATTGCCTTCCCTGTCTTCTTCAATTTCATATATCTCATCAGTATATGGTTTTGCCCTGCTATCCAACGGTTCCAGAATTTTTATCCGGTCATCCTCTGTATTTGATAAAGTCTCGTTTAAATCTATCACAAAAAGATTGGACGAATTGTACAAACTACCCCATATATAATTGTTTTCGGCCCAGTGAATTTCTTCCGGAATTGTTCCCTCTAATTCTTCAAATGGCAACTCAACCCATTCATCATTCTTCAGTTTAATAAGCAACGGATTTTGAGCTCCATGATTAATCATGGCCAGATTTCCATTATTATCTCCTGCCAGGCTGTGCACTTTTGTATCGTTACCGGTGCTTTCCAAAGGACTGTTGTCTGAATTAAACACCTCTTCCGGTTCATTATTCAAAAAGCGTATTATACCATCAGACCATGAAGCAATATACACATCAGAAGGATTGCCCTTATTAATTAAAATATTAGTAAAATCTCCATATTGATCAAATTGATAGCTGGACCAGCCCCCTTCTGAATAAAAATATAGCATTCCCGGATTATTCAGGTTGTTAAAACTGGCACTGAAACCTCCTGCGGAAACGTAGATATATCCGGGAGCTGATTGAATGTCAAAAACTTTATCTGTTGCCGGGCCGTTTCTGAGGATTTGCTCAAATTGCCCGCCCTGGCTTTTTCTTGCCATTCCAACATTTTCGTCGCCAATCCACAAATCTCCGTTTTCAGATACAAACAAAGCGAGAGGATTCACCGGACCAAAAGGATAGCTTTCTATTGACTCGGTTAACGCATAAGAATTGCTGAAAACGCTTATCTCAGTTGATGTCGCTACATACAAACCGGTTTCGCCTGCATAAATACTTTCTATGTTGCCTTTGTTATCAAGAAGAACTGATGAAGTTGAAAAATTATCAATACGGTAGAGAACATCATCTTCATTGAAATCTGACATGACGACTATTAATGAACCCTTGAAAGACTCCACCAATTTGTAATTCTGGTTGTAATAGGATAGTGTTTCGAGGCGGCTCCAGTTGGAAGGAAGAAAAAGATTATCCGAATAATCCGCATAATAAATTCCCTGTTCGGTAGCCGCATAAATATATTGTTCATCCTTTGCCAAGTCATTTATTCTTATAACATCACCTTCAACTATATAGTAATTATCGCCAAACTGACCGAGAGAGGGATTAAACTCGGTAATTCCGAAGTCAGAGGCCAGTAAAACCCGGTCGTTTAAATATAGTATATCATGGAGGCGCTTATCTCCTGAGCTGACTGTATTTTTTATGCCCGGATAATTTGTAATTTGTTTTTGTTTCAATAAATCCAGGTTTCCATTTTTATAACCGATAACCAGCGTATTGATTTCAGAAATGTATTGAAGAGCACTTATCCCTATATCATTCAAACCCTTTACGCCATCAAGAGTTCCAAGGCTGTTGCTCCCCTTGTCATATACCTGGATACCTGCATTTGACGCTCCATATACCTTTTCTTTGGAACCGGTTATGCATGAAATTGTATTATAAGACAAATGAGTTCTCCAGTCCCCTATTGCTATCTGGGAAGAAAGGTCATTAAAGCAGACAAAAGAAAAAAAAACCAATAAGAAATATTTGATATTAGTGAGGGATAGTTTCATATTAAGCATCTTAATGAGGAAATAAATGGATTTCAGAAATTCTGGGTATGTTTTTCCAAAAATATGACAAGTTTTCTTATGGCCCTGCTTCGGTGGCTTATTTTATTCTTAATACTCAATGGCATCTCGGCAAATGTCTGGTCATAGCCATCGGGCTGAAATATGGGATCGTATCCAAAACCTTCTGTACCTCTTTTCTCCTGGATAATCTTTCCTTCCACAGCTCCTTCGAAGGCATACCTCCTGCCTTTAAAAATAAGAGAGATGACTGTTTTGAAGCGGGCTGTTCTGTCTTTTTTCCCTTCAAGTAAATTCAGAACTTTATTCATGTTGGCTTCGGAATCTTTTTCCTTCCCTGCATAGCGGGCAGAAAAAACTCCGGGTTCACCGTTTAAAGCATCGATTTCCAGACCTGTATCATCTGCAAAACAATCAATTGCATAACGATGATAAATAAATTCAGCTTTCTGAAGTGCGTTTTCTTCAAGAGAGTTCTTATCTTCCGGTATATCTCCGGAAAACCCAATGTCTTCAAGGCTCAGAATCCTGAATGATTCATCCAGAATCGCTATAATTTCGTGTATTTTGTGTTTATTGTTAGTAGCAAAAAGAAGATCCATACATTTAAGTTCATAAAAAATTTCCCAAATCTAACAAAATAATCAGTTAAATGAAGAAAATTTGCCCAGTCCTTTTCTGGGATTAATAACCATAACCGGTAAGCCTTCCTCATTTCCTATAATATACTGTTCATGGGCACCCAGCATATAATCAGTCACCGAAAGATGTTTGGAGGCAACAATCATAATCAAGTCAGCATTTCTTTTCTTGGCAAAATCAATCGTTTCTTCGGCAAAATTCTTCTTCCCTTCAGCGATCTGCACTTCATAATCAATATCTTTTTTTTCAAGAAAATGCTTGCAAAAAGCTATATTGGCCTTTGTTTTCTGAATAAATCCAACGTCTGTAAAATTGGGCTTAAAAATAATGAACTGTGGATTATAGAGCGTATCCAAATATTTCACATAGTTCATTTTTTCCTTTGTTTCTATTGAATAATCCACAGGTAGTATAATTTTTTTATACTCAGGTTTTACAGGAGGTTCTTTTACGACAATAAAGGGCACATCAGAATGAACAATAACCTTTAAAGCCCAGCTACCTGTAATTTTTTGCATTCCTCTTACCCCGTGCGTTCCCATAATAACCACTTCTGCATCTACTTCATGAGCAAATTTCCCTATTTCGGTAAAAATCTTTCCATATTGAATGCTTCCGGTAATATTATGTTCATATTTGCCGGCTTGTTCCTCTGCAATGCTTCTCAATTCTTTTTCCAGTCTATTCTCATCCTTCTTTTTTGAAATAATATGCAAAAGCACGATATCCTTATCAATCAACCGGGCAATTCGAATGCCGTGTTTTAGAGCATTTTCAGCTTCTGGTGTAAAATCCCAGGGTATAATTACGGGTCCGGTTCCGATTTTCATTTTAGAAATTAATTTGGTATATTTTCCGTTTATATTTTCAAGCCATAATATAACTTTTTTCCCAGAATTTCAAACAATGATTCATTTTTTCAAAATATTATCTTCTGTATTACTGTTCATTTTTCTGGCCAAACCCCACTATTCACAAGAGCTCAACGAAATCCGGGTAAATGGTATTCCTTATATTCAAAACATTCATATAAAAAAATACGGAATCGAGAATAAAAATGTTTCCATAGTTCAGGATACGAATGGAATCCTTTTTATTGGTAACTCAAATGGTATTCTTGAATATAACGGGCATCACTGGGAACTTTTTGAAACCAAAGGGGTGCCTGAACTTGTAAAACATAAAGGTGAAATATATGCCGGAGCTTATAACACTTTCGGACAACTGGTTTATGAAAGAACCAAACCCGGAATTGTGCATCCACCCCATTATCAAGGCATATTTAACGATACCATTGGCCAGATTAATAACTTGTATTCCGTAAATGATAAACTGGTACTTTCATATAAAACCCGAATCATTATACTGACTGACTCGTCAGCAAAAACAGTGGAAATAAAACCTTCTGCCAAAATCTTTAGCCCGGCTGATTCCGTGGTTTATATCTTTAAGAAAAATGAAGGGCTTTTTACTTTTAATGTATCTGAATTTCAGTATAAAAAAATCATTGATGGTTCAAAATTGCCAGGAGATATTAGTATAATGGAATCTTTAAGTGAAGATTCAATACTGCTGGCTTTTGAACAGAATAAGGGACTGGGGTTCTTAACCAGAGGCACCTATAAAAGCATGAGTGCCCCTCTCAGCGATTTTCTAACCAGGAATCAAATCACAATCACTGATATTTGTGTTCAGCAAGATAAAATTCTAATCGGCACGCAATCAAATGGCCTTATTGTATCTTCAAGTTCCGGACAAATATATGAACACCTGAATGAAGACCATGGCCTGTTTGACGCTAAAGTGAACAAACTCTTTATTGACCGGGATAAAAACCTCTGGGTTCTCCACGACGGTGGTTTAAGCAGAATTGAAATTTTCTCCGGGCTTACCTACTACAATCATCCCAACGGAGTTAAAGGAAATATCAACAGCATAAAAAAATTTAATGACAAATACTACCTCACCACGTCAAAAGGAGTATACATTCTGGGAAAGGAAAACAAAGAAACCCGTCAGTTTTATTACAGAAAAGTAAAAGGACTGAATACCAATTGTTATGACTTATACAATTTTTCTGGAGATCTGATGGTTTCATCCGAAGATGGCATTTTTAAGATCCAGGGCGACCAGGCATTTTTATTCTATAATAAATTCAAAAAGAAATTTAAATCTGTCCTTCGATACGAAAATAATCCCAATATATTGCTTATAGCTAAAGAAAATGGTTTGTCAGCAATCAAATATGTAAACGGTTTATTTATTTACCAGGGAGATATCAAAGGGCTTCCTTATACGATTAACAGCATAACTGAAGATGAAGAAGGAAGAATATGGCTGTCTGCACTCTATCACGGAGTCATTATCATTCAGCCGTTCTCAAGCTATTCCAGCGCAATTGAATGGGAACGTTATTCACCGGAAAAATTCAGTCTCGCAGAAATTAAATGGAAGAAATTATATAGCACATCCCGGGGAATATATATTTCTACTTCCAAAGGATTATATCAGTTCAACTCTGATAAAAACCGTATATACAGAGATACAGCTATTCCCGAAATCTATGCCTCTAACTGGATTTTTCCTATAATTGAGGATGATAAAAAGAATATCTGGTTTAATATCATTTCCCAGGATAAAATTCAAAGCAAAACTTTACTGATCATTTCTAACGACGGAACTTCAAAGAAAACATTACAATTACCTATCAACCGGATTCAAAAATTCACAATCAATACCATACAACCTGAAAAAGAAGACATTGTCTGGGTGGGTGGAACGAACGGACTAATACGGCTGGATATCAGCAAGATGGAAGACAGCAAGGTTGATAAAATGAACCTGCTCATTCATAAAATAACAACAAACAACGATTCGATTCTCTCATTCAATTATCATGAAATAAAAACCAGGATAAAAAGTCCTAAACTATCGTATAGTCAAAATAACATCGAATTCGAATTTGCTGCTACCGATTATTTGAGTGAGAATAATATTGTTTACAGCACCATACTTGAAGGTCACGAAGAAACCTGGTCTGAATATACCATACAGAATTTTAAAGAATACCGGAATTTAAGAGAAGGCGAATATGTTTTCAAAGTAAAATCGAAGAATATATATGGAACGGAGTCGAATTTAGTGGAATTCCCCTTCAAAATTGAACCACCAATTTACAGAACATGGTATGCCTATACGATCTATTTGATTTTTATCGGATTTTTATTGTTCCTTACTTTTAAATTGCGCGCCTACTTTTTTGCCAAAGAAAGATTTAAACTTGAAAACATCATAAACGAAAGAACGGAGGAAGTATTATTACAGAAAGAAAAAGCGGACAATCTGATAGAAAGACTGCTACCAAAAGAAACCGTAAAAGAGCTCAAATCGGGCAGAAAAGCAGGGCCTTACCACTACAATATGGTGACTGTCCTTTTTGGAGATATCAAAGGCTTCACAAAAATCACAGAAAACATTGAAGAGTTAAATGCTATGGAACTGCTGGACAAGCTGGACCAGTATTTTCTTGAGTTTGACAGCATAGTAGAAAAATACAATATTGAGAAAATCAAAACCATTGGCGATGCTTATATGTGTGCCGGTGGTATCCCAGAGGAAAACCACACCAACCCCGTGGAGGTTATTGTGGCAGCCATGGAGATGCAGGCTTATATGAAGAAGATGAAAGAAGACTCAGAGGGCGACAAGGATATCTGGGATTTAAGAATAGGCGTCGATACCGGGCCCATTATTGCAGGAGTGATCGGAAGAAGCAAAGTAACATACGACATCTGGGGAACCACAGTGAATATGGCCAGCCGGATGGAAGCTTCCGGGGAACCAGGTAAAATCAATATTACAGGAAATACTTTTATGCTGGTGAAAGATTTCTTCATCTGCAAATACAGGGGTAAAATGCCGGTAAAAAATAAAGGGGATATCGACATGTATTTTGTGGAGAACTTTAAACCCCAGTTTACAGAAACACTTAAAGGACTTCAGCCTAACAGGAATTTCCATGTACAACTCCAGCTCCTGCGCTTCAACGATCTCGAAGAAGTTATCCTGGAAAAACTGGACAAAGGGCTGCCTGAGGATCTATACTATCATAATCTAAAGCATACCATTGATGTTGTAACCCAGGTAGAGCTGATTGGTAAATCCGAAAACATAACAGATGAAGAGTTATTGTTACTCAAAACTGCCGCGCTTTTCCACGACATGGGCCATATTATAAATTATGACAATCATGAGGAGGAAGGAGTAAAAATTGCCAACAGGATGCTGCCTAAATATGGATACTCAAAGGCTCAAATCGACCGCATTGCCGAATTAATACTGGTTACCAAAATGCCGCCCCAACCCAATAACCTGCTTGAAAAAATCATCTGCGACGCCGATTTGGATTACCTGGGAAGAACAGACTTTGTTCCTGTTGCTTATAACCTGTATAAAGAACTGCGCAGCAAAAACAAAATTGATTCTTTTGAAAGCTGGAAAAAAGTTGAAATCGAATTTATTAAACAACACTCATACTATACCAAAACTGCAAGGAATCTCAGAGAGGTAAACAAAAGAAAACAGCTTGAAAAAATCATGAAAGAAATGAAGGCAGATGAAGCGAACAATAAAATATAGCTTTACCCGGTGCTGACAGTTGCCAGGTAGCCATTGTGTTTTCTTACATTGAATACTACTCCCCCGTCAAATATCAGGTATTGTCCTTTGATGCCTTTCAGAACTCCCTCGTATGCGTCTTGTTTGTCAAATGAGTAACTTTTTACTTTCTCAGGGTATTCCACAACCGGATATTGAATCTCCTCGATTTCGTTGTCATCGATTAGGTATTGCCTCAAATCCTCATGGAGGTTATCAGAGGCTTTTTGTTTTTCTTCCAAAAGATCAACGGGTCGCTTTACCATATTTTTGAGCATCTGCTGCCAGTTGGTTTTGTCGGCCAGATGATTTTTTAAATCCACTTCAATCAGTCCAGCAAGATGACGGTTCGGGGTCTTTGCCAGTTTAATGGCCTTTTGAGCGCCCTGATCTATCCAGCGGGTAGGAACCTGCGTGTGGCGGGTAACTCCCACCTTCAAACCACTGGAAACAGCCAGGTAGACGTAATGGTCAATCAGGCAATGCTCTTTGCTCCACTCCATGTCTCGGGAAATTTCCTCATGCGCCATACATTTTTCAGGTCGCAGGATGCATTCGTCGGTTTCCGGGGCGCTGATGAAACAAGGGTAGCAATATCCCTGGAAAAACGACTTACTGGTTTTCCGTCCGCACCGGATACAATTGATTTTATGCTGGTATTGCAGTTTAATCTTTTTCCCTATTAATTCATTCATGTAGATTTGTTCCTCTCCCACTTTCAGGTAGTATTCAACCGGTTTGCCCTGCCTGGTTTTCATCTTGAGCAAACTGCCTTCTTTTTCCATTTTTTATTTCAAAGGTAATGAATTTGAGATAAAACCCTTTCAAACGTAAGTCCAACTTAACTAAAGCTGTTTATATGATTGTTTTTCGGAATGTGGTTATAAGAAAACTCAATATAATATTTTCTTGCAAAGTACGCAGACGAAACAGCAAGTTCGCAAAGTTTATTGGTCATATATTCAGAAAAAAAGATGGCTATAAATATTTTATTAACTACTCGTTATCAGCTTTATAAACGTAAAATCAAAAAGAACTATAAAAATTTCAGTACTATGTATTGCATAATACTATATTTTTTATATATCTTTGCAATGTATATAAAACATTTTTAAAAATGAAACAAATGTATTCGATCAACCTTGCAGGAATGCTTTTTCACATCAACAAAAATGCATACGAAGCATTAAACAGCTACCTGGAGGCCATAGAAAACCAGTTTCCAAAAGAAGAACGCAGGGAGATTATAGAAGAAGTTGAAGCCCGGCTGGCAGAATTGCTGTCAGAAAAAATAAGCGGGCAAAAACAGGTAGTCTCTCTCGAAGATGTACAGGAAGCCATCGGTATCATTGGCTACCCGGAAGATTTTTCGGAGGGAAGTCATCAAACAAAAACGGAGGAAAAAAACATGAAAAGTTCCAAAAGACTCTATCGTAACCCGGACAACAGGATACTTGGAGGTGTTTGTGCAGGACTCGGAGAGTATTTCAACACAGAGCCTGTCCTGATACGACTCATATTCATCATTATATCCCTGTTCTTCGCTTCGGGTATATTGATTTACCTGATTCTCTGGCTTGTAACACCAGAGGCAGTTACCATGGCCCAAAAACGGGAAATGAAAGGTGAAAAATTCGATTTTACCCACTTCAGGAAGAAGGCCAAGTCCGAGTACGAAGACATTAAAAACAATTTCAACCTGTAAAATGAATCAACATGAAAATTGAAAACTCAAAAGCCCAGATGAAAAAGGGTGTTTTGGAGTATTGCATACTCGCCATTATATCAAGAAAAGATTGCTATGCTTCGGAAATTATCAGCGAACTGAAAGAAGCCAGGCTGATAGTAGTAGAAGGGACGCTGTACCCTTTGTTAACCCGTCAGAAAAATGCGGGCTTACTCAAATACCGATGGGAGGAATCCACCCAGGGTCCCCCCAGAAAATACTATTCCCTGACCGATAAGGGCAGAGAATACCTTGAAGGAATGGATGAATCCTGGGAAGAACTTCAGAAAGCAGTGAATCAAATCAATGAAAAACGTAAAAACCAACAATAATGAAAAAAACAGTTAAAATCAATATAAGCGGCATAATTTTCCACCTGGATGAGGATGCCTATAAAAAACTCAAAGCGTACCTGGATAAAATACACCGTGTTTTTGAAAAACAAACGGGAGGAAGCGAAATCATCAAAGACATCGAACTGAGGATTGCTGAATTGTTCCAGTTGAAACTAAGTGAGAGCAAACAAGTTATAACACTGTACGATGTAACGGAAATCATAGACAAACTGGGGGAACCGGAAGAAATCAGCGAAGAGGAGGAACAGACTGAATCGCAGCAAACAGAGAAAGTAAATGCTAAACGCCTTTACAGAGATCCGGACAATGCCATTCTGGGAGGTGTGGCTTCAGGTATGGGGGCCTATTTCTCAATCGACCCGGTTTGGATTCGCTTGATATTCATACTGTTATTGCTTGGATACGGAGTAATCGGAGTTATATACATTATCCTCTGGCTCATTCTCCCCAAGGCAGAGACGTATGAACAAAAGCTGGAAATGCGGGGAGAAAACATTACCATTTCGAACATTGAGAAAAAAGTGAAGAAAGAATATTCGGAAGTAAAAGACAACCTGAACAACTTTCAGAGGTCTGAACAATACAGAACCGTTTCCAAAGGAATGAATGAAATCTTCACATTCATCGGTAAAATCTTCATATTTCTTTTCAAATTCGCTCTGATAATGGCCGGTATAGGATTGATTGTTGCAGGTATTGTACTAAGTCTCTCCTTCCTGGGCATCACCATAACCGACCACCCGGTTGATTTGTTCCACCACTTCGAATGGGACAGTTTCCCCTTCATTCTTTTCTTTAACACCATTTTCGACCCATTGACTGTAGCGGTGTTTACAGCGACCACTTTTTTCATTGCCATTATTCCGGCTTTCCTTATCATCTACCTTCTTTTCAGGTTGGTTGGAGCCAAAGGAAACGACAAAGCAGTATTTATCACCAGCATAGCTCTTTGGGTCATCTCACTGGTTGCGCTTACAGGTCTCAGCTTTATCCAGTTTAACAATTTCTCTGTTAGTGCATCAAAGCAGCAGACTGAAAAACTTGAATACGACAAAGAGAAAGTTTTCAATATAGAACTTTCTGAAAAGCAGCAGCCCGAATACTATATCGACGAGTTTCATTTCGACAGCGATGAAACCTCCCTGTATGGTTTTGATGACGAGCGAAACATATATCTGGCACCCAGGATAGATATCGAAAAAAGTGCTTCCGGCGATTTCAAGCTGCTCATAAAAAGAACCTCACGGGGCAAATCGCTGTCCAATGCGGGCCGGAATGCACAAAAAATTGTTTACAACTGGGAAGTGGAGGAAACAGGGATTGAACTGGATTCCTACTACCTTATCCCGGATTATGAAAAATTCAGGATGCAACAGGTTTTCATCACCGTCCATATCCCTGAGGGAAGCTATATTCGCTTATCGGAAGAAATCGAGGATTACCTTGATTATATTCCCAACGGTGAAGATTTCCGGCATTACGACATGGGAGGCAAAATCTGGAAAATGGGAGAAGATGAGCTGATTTTGTACAGGGATGAGATAAAAAATTAGAAAAACCCCTTATCTGCTTGTTTTGGTTTATAGAAACATCTCCCCCGGTTGGCTGCCGGGGGAGGTGTTTTTATTATGAATCAACGTCTATTCCAGGATGATCCTTAAGGTAAAAGTCTCATCCTCATAGGCCACCTGCAGAAAATACATGCCCTTGTTGAGTCCTGATACATCCAGTGTTTTTTCCGGCGAATTATCCGTACTGTAGGGTTCATATTCCCTGACAAGACTTCCCAGGGCATTGAACAGCTTGATTTTTACTTCCGCACGGATTCCTTCTGCCTGTATCGAGACTTTGTCTTTTGCCGGGTTGGGATAAACACGGATCCGCTCTTCATCGGTCATGTCATAGATTCCAACATCCACATCCTCCTCATAATTGTAAGGTTCAGACATTTCGGAGAAACACGGACCGTTGTATACGATTACCTCGTACATGCCATCTTCTCCCGGTGTTATGGTTTTGGTATGTTCTGAGAGCAATTCCATGTTCCTGTACCAGTCGTAATCTGTGCCTTCCACGCTGCATACAAGCTGGCCATCTTCTTCTGTGATAGCAGGCTTTTCGGGTACAGCATAAACGGTCACTGTCAGTGTATCCGAATCGGTACAGACATTTTCTGTTACATTCAGCACAAAATCAGTTTCATAGCTGACAGAGTCACTATAATAACTGTCGTTGAATGTATAGTTTGTACTCGAAGTGCTGGCAATCAGCCCTTCTGTTTCGTGATGCCATTCGCAATCCAGCGTTGTACCTGCATCAAGTGTTATGGTTGCGCCGTGACAAGATGTTGTGTCATTGCCGGCATCTGCAACGGGATTGTAGTAGGTGACGGCAACAGAATCGGTTAACTCATACCCTTCGTGCGTTACAGTTACTTTAATATAACCGGTTTGTCCTGTCAAATCATCCGGCCCGATTTTGATGGTCTGGCTTGTTTCTCCATTGCTCCATTCGTAAGCATCGTAACCTGCACCTGCATCCAGGGTAACGCTATCGTTAAAACAGGCTGTTACATCTTCTCCCAGGTTGTAATAAACCGCATCAAATTCATCGGCTCCGATATCGGGATAGTTACTGTCCCGGGCATCGCCATCTATGTCTTCTTTTATCCCTGAAATTGGTATTCCTGCGCTGTCCATTGACGGCAGCAACAGGTGAAGGTTGGTGTCGGTCTTAAATTCGGGCAAAACTGAAAGGGAGTTTGCATTGTGCTGCGGTTTGGCATTATACCACTCATCCAGATCATAATACTCTGCCCCGTCCTTCACAAAGATGCTTCCGTCCGTATAATAATTGTTGTAATCGAAGGCATCCTCTGTTGCGGATACGATAAAACCTGCATAACCGCCGGCCTGATTAACCAGAATGTTGTTTTTAAAACCGGCTCCGGCTGTTTGAGAGTATAGCGCAATACTATAAGTACCTGCATTTGTAATATTCACACTGTTAAAATAGAAATTCTGGCCCTGCGAATTGGTCTCGATTCCGTAACTGTCGCCGCTCGTACCCAGGTGCACAAAATTGTTGGCTACAAATCCTTCCGTACCGTCGGTGATATCGCAGTTTTCAACAAATATTCCGTGCGCTTCCCCTGTTCCGCCAACATTTACCTGGTTTTTCCGAACATCAAGCGGGGTTTCAGAACCATTCACATAGATACCATAATACGTATCATCTGTATGGGTTTCAACCGTATTCCCTCTGATAACCGGTTTATTTTGGTGGCTCATGTAAATACCTCTCGAAACCTGGTTTTTAAACTGGTTGTCAAGCACCTGGTTGTTTGCTTCTGCTACTGTGCTGGCAATTCCGTTCATATACAACCCATAGCTTCCGCTGCTGAACAGGTTGTTTTTAAACAGGTTGTTGCTGTCAAGCACCTCGTTTGAAGGAGAAGAATACACCAGCACTTTATTGATCAGCGTCTCACCCGATGTCGATTCAAATACATTGTTAAGGAATTGATTATTGGAGCTACCCTTCAGGTCAACGACACGGCCATAATCGGCCCCTGTTGCTTTCAGCGTCATTCCTCTTAAAGTAATGTAGTCTTCATTCTCCAGGCAAACTACGTAGTTGCTGTCAGCATGGGTGGCTTCGTACTGAAGCACCACCTGGGTGCTGTCGCCTCCGGCTGACTGGAAGGTGATGGAATCCTGGTCGGCCATCCGGGCTATTCCGCTAATTTGAACCTGCTCAGAATACGTACCTGCTTCTACATTGAAGGTAACATTATCCTGAACTCCGTATAGTCGCATATCTTCAACAGCCGAAGCAAAATCTTCATAATCGGGAGAACTGCCTCCAATGGTATAGATACCGGCCAATGCCCTGATGTCAAACTCATCGGCGCCAATATCCGGGTGAGTGGTATTTCTTGCTTCTCCATCAATATCCACTGTAACTTCGCTCCTGTATTCTCCTGTGCCATCTATTTCAAGATTGAAGGTGTGCAGGTTGGTGTCGGAAAGGAATCCCGGGGCCAGTTCCAGTGAATTGTTGTCCCTCCCGGATTCACTCTGCCAGTTAGCCAATCCGGATACAAAATGGTCGATGTTATAAAATGCACGATCTGAATTGCTGAAGTATACATTGTAATCTGTATTCAGATTGTCGTAATTTGAATCGTTCATTTTAGTTACAAGGGCCGGTCCGCTGGCATAGTTGGCAAAAATGTTATTCCTGATGAGATTCGGCTGTGTCAGCACATCTCCCAGATGATCAAGGGCGCGGCTGCTGCTATTGTTGCCCCTAATCAAAACGCTGTTATGGAAAACGTTTTGGTTCGTGCAATTCTTAAGGGTAATACCCGAACAGATAAAATCCGTATTGACCGAAATCATGTTGTTCGCTATTAGGTTCTCCCCGGTATTGTCTTCAAGCCAGATACCCGACCATTCATTGCCGGTGAGTTCAGATTTGATGATTTGATTGCCGGTGATTTCCATACCGGACTGATAGCTGGTAATAATACCACCGGATGCCCCTTTTTTCATTGTATTTGCATGTATCACATTCCCGGTTGAATTACCATTGGTTTCGCTTCCCTTCATGTAAAATGATGAAAATCCACCTTCAAACAGATTCCTTTCAAAAGTATTAAAGCTGTTGATGTCTGTCTCAAAATAGATAAGCGCTCCATTGCCTCCTATTGCATGAATAAAATTGTTTGAGAACCGGTTATAGTCCGCTCCATTCTTAAAATGCACAATCCTGGAAATGCTGTCGTCCAGGGTGGAAAGGGTCATATGCTCAAAATGGACATAGTCTGCGCCATCCAGCATAATGGTGTATGGGTTTTGGTCATCGGCGTCATACGCCAGGGTAACCTTCGTGCTGTCTTTCGACTGAGATGTGAACGTAATTGTATTGCACTCCGATGCCAATGGAATTTCAGTTATTTCAAGCACATCGTGGTAGATGCCGTCTACCACTTCAAAAATCACAGGGCCATCTACTCCATAGTATAAAAGCGAATCCACGGCCTCTGAAAAACTAATGAAATCACCTCCGGTGGAATCGATGGTATAAGTGCCGCTCAGGGGCATGGGATAATCAAATTCATCCGCACCAATGTCCGGGTGCTGACTATCGCGCAGGTCGCCGTCAATATCAGTAGTCACCTCAGCCAATGGCGTTCCGCTGTTGTTCGGGTAGGGATCCCACACATGCAGGTTGGTATCAGAAACAAAGCTTACCCGTGCAAACTGGGAATGGCTGTCCTGAAGAAGTTGGTCCTGCCAATTCTCAAAACTGTTCCCATCAAAAGGATTTTCGTGCTTTGTAAAGAAAACATTGTAATCGCTTTCAGTCTTTGCAGTATCCAGAGCACCTGACGTTGTTTTATCATATACATAACCACCGGCATCATTAATGAACAGGTTGTTCTTAATTTCCAAAAGATTGTAATTAATGCTTGCATTCAAATCAAGAACGGATGTACCGGATTCCAATCCATTTAAATAGATACTGTTAAAAAGAACCCCCACAGAACCCGTAGCCAATCGCATACCATAACCTTTCTCTGCATTTTTTAAGGAGATAAAGTTATTCGCGATCAAATCCATATCATTCCATAGAGAAATACCAAATCGCTCCGAACCTGGTATGGAATCGTTCATGATTATCTTGTTCTTTCGAATCTCAGTATAATCAGCTTTCTCAACAAGGATCCCATTAAAAGGCTTACGCAACTTATTCTCCATGATGTGCAAACTATCTCCGGTTCCACAAGTGGCATAAATCCCATATCCCCCATTTACAAAATTATTCCGTATGATTTCTGTTTTACCAAACCCTTCACCACTCATTGAGAATAGTTTCCTGTCATCGGTCAGCGTGGTAAATGGAAACCCTGTAAACCGGTTGTTCCGGAACATATTATTGATCGCTGTATCTCTCAGGGCCACCGCAGTGTTATAGGTGGAATCCAGCGCTTTAAACGTCATATTTTCAAAGATAAAGTAATCCGATTGTTTCAGCCCCAGGGTGTAATTATGCGTTGGGTTGTTTGATGCATATTGCAGAACCACATCTGTGCTGTCGTCACTTTCGGAAGTAAAGGTAACAGGTTTTTCTTTCGCTGTTCCTGTTATTCCCGGAATTCTTACCTGTTCCTCATACGTGCCTGACTGGACTTTCATGGTAACTGAATCAGAAACTCCATTCACTATCAATGAATCCACAGCTTCTTCAAAATTTATAAAATCAGCACCCGATGAACCAATGGTATAAACACCGCTCATCGGCTGGCTGGAAGTAGTAAACTCATAAGCTCCCATATCCGGACTTGATGGATGTCTTGGATTGCCATCAATATCCACGGTAATACCGGAAATAGTAGTTCCCTGGTTATCCAATGCAGGATTTAAGGGATACAGTATACTGTCTTTATAAAATACCGGTTTATGGGAAATAGAATTGAGTTCTTCTCCATTAACTTCCTGGAACTCTTTAAGGGTAGAACTGCCATGAATCAAATAGGTTCCGTTATTATAGAAGCAATTAAAATCACTTGTTGCATACCTGTAGCTTTCAGCCATGGTTACACCGCCGGCTTCATTAACCAAAATGTTGTTCTTGATGCTGTACTCCCCTTCGTGACTATATTCATGGGTTATACAAAGACTGTTTGAATTGTCTCCTGTAAGGTAAACCGTATTATTATAAATTTCAACAAGCTCCATCGAGCTATTATGGAGTCTAATTGCAGCATCCGGCTGGTATGTATGCAGACGGATTTCGTTATTGGTTATCCAGTGGTGCTCAAACACATAATTTGGATCCATGAAAATTCCGGTCCCTCCATTCATCAAATGAATGCGGTTTCCTGTGATATCTGTCTGGTTGGTTAACTTTACTCCAATACCCAGGATAGAGCTGTCAGATGCATAAATAAAGTTTTCCCTTATAACCGGACACATAAAATTCTCAGAAAAAACAGCAGTATCTCTTTGCTCATAAAATGTATTTTCGTCTATATAAGTAAGATAAAGACTATCGTTATTTCCAAGCATGAAATCCAATCCTTCGAAATGTATAGCTTTCATACCACCAATGAAAAGATTCTTCTCAATATGATTATCGCCTAAAGGAACTCCCCAAACTAATGTTTGAGTATGGGAAGCAGGAAAGATTCGGTTCCCGGAAAGTTTATTGTTCCCGGCAAAATCCGTAAGTTCAATGATTTGGTTCTTTCCTGTATACCCAGTAGTCAGGGTCATCTGGTGGAATTCAATAAAGTTACACCCGGCAAAATTCAATGTATACAGCTCCTCGCCTGTCTGCGGGGTATACGTGAGGGTTACATCGGTACTGTCTCCCGTTGACGACCTGAAAATAACCCGGTTGCTGTCTGAAAGCACCGGCAACGATGGTATGGAAAGCTGCTCCTGGTAGGTATTGGGTAGCACGTTAAAAATAACTGAGTCGGCTGCTCCTCTCATTTTCAGTGAATCCAGGGCGTCAGTAAAAGAAGTGAAATCTCCTCCCGAACCCAGAGTATATTCTCCTGATAAAGGAAGCCTGCCCGGATCAAACTCATCCGCACCAATATCCGGATGTTCTGTATCACGTATTTCTCCATCAATATCCGAAGTATATCCTCCCAGCGGGATCGCCCTGCCATCCAAATAGATGGATTGGGAATACAAAGAAGTATCCCGGGTAAACAATGGAATGGGTACAGAAATGGAGTTGGAATCCAGTTTGTAATGATACTGGAGCATAAAAAGGCCAATACGGTTATTGGCCAGGATATCACCATTGCTGTAGAGGTTGTTGTAATCTGATTTAAGGTACTGATTTCCATCTAAAAAATAAGCAGGACCCTTTGCCACGTTTACCAGGTTGTTGTTATAAGACCTCAACGTATCAGCCTCATAATACAGGCAATAGGAAGCATTATTTTCCCCGGTAATATAAATCGTATTGTAATACAGGCTAAATTGGGGGGATGCTCCATTTATTCCAATATTAGCTTCATTCCCGTAAACATGAATATAATTATTGCTTATATTGGGCGATAGAGGCAAGCTTCCAGAACCATAGCCATCAATATCTATTCCTTTTCCACCATTGTATAGTTCAAGTTGATTATTCGTTATATCAACTGTATCGGCCTCCCTGTAAATATAGACTCCTGTAATAGAATAATCGGACTCTACATGATTGCCTGATATGACTAAATGATCCGCATTTCCGATATAAATGGCTTTTTCAGACTGGTTCTTAAATTGATTATTCAATACAGAAACGGCTTCCAACTGAGCAAACTTTGAAACATTAATACCAAGGTTACCCCCGTTTATCAGGTTGTTTTTAAGGGTTAAACTACCACCCTTAAGATGGGAGCGCGCTAATACTATATTTTGATCACTTTGAGCTGAAGAGAGAACATTGTTCTCCAATAGTATATCGTAGATATAATAATAGTATAATTGAACAGCAACACCACCGTTCGAAGAGATAGTCATATTGCGGAATGTTACGTTTTGTACGCGCTTGAGTGAGGAAGCAGAGAAATCTAGTGTGGTCCCGGTACTGGTCAGGACCACATCAGTGCTGTCCCCGGTTTCGCCTTCAAAAACCACTTTGTATTGGTCATTTCCCGGGTATGCGTGTATTACAATCTGCTCATTATATTCTCCCGAATCTACCATAAAGGTCACATCCCCATTCAATCCGCAACTATTTAATGTATCTATAGCTTCTGAAAAGGTTGAAAAATCACAGGTATCTGAAATTCCTATGGAGTAGGTTCCACTGAGGAAGTAATCAACCATTTCAACTTCCTTTGTACTTTTATCATTGGATGTAATTGTATCGGTATACTCATCATTTGATTCTGTCCATGCCTCAATGGTATAATCACCAGCGGCAAAGGCTTCATTGCCTATTGTAACAGGCATCGAAGCCAACGGGCCAATGGCCCCGTTAAAGTGATAGGTTTTTTCGGTACCGCTATTAATTTGATAATAAATGGTCGCTGTGTTGATGGTGCTATCCGTATGAAAATTTTTAAGAGTCGCCACAATATCATAGCTGCTTGCCGTATCCACTGCATTCGGACTGGAAATTTCCGTTATCCCGACATCCAGGTATGGAAGAGACCGAATGGTTG
>CAZPDP010000023.1:6531-47868 GCA_964585385.1 uncultured Bacteroidales bacterium | reverse complement strand
AATTATTCGGGCTAGGGAACGCAATGCAGTATTTTATCCTTTTGGCTTACCCGGCTTTTTTGTTATAATTACCCGGTAACTATTTGCAGTACAATTGAATTGCCGTATAAGCCCTATCAACTCCCAGTTCGCCAGCTTTACTTAAATCAATGCAGCCTTTGTTGGTTTTCTGAAGATATATATAAGTTAGTCCCCTGTTGAAATAGGCTTCAGCAAATTTGGGTTCAAGAAAAATGGCTTTATCATAATCATTTAAAGCTCCCTGGTAATTTTTATTCTGAATTTTGGTATTCGCCCTGTTGTAGTAGGAATAAACAAACTTTGGAGCCTGCTTTACAGCTTTATTATAATCTTCAATTACTTTCTTGTAGTCGTGGTAGGTTACCTCTTTTTTTATTGGCTGGTCAGCGAATAGATTGTTATCTATATCAATATTAATAATCTTGGCTTCATCCTTCATCATTTTTATATAATGAATCATTTTGCTCCGCATATTCGCCCTGATAAAGTAATTGAGGAAATGCGTATCACCTGACTCAATAAGTTCGGTAAGGAGGCCAATTGCTTCGTTGTAATTTTTAGTGAGTCCTTTTAGTAAGGCATATTTTAATTTTATGATAATTGAATCGGGATATGTTTTCATACTTTCTGATAATTCGGATATCTTATTGTTAATCTCATCTGTAGAAACGGATGACTTGAAATTGAAATCAAACAGGTATTCTGAATCCAGGTATTTGAATTGTCCGGCAAGAGTGTCGTTATCAGTATATTGGTTAATAGTGAAAACCACGTTTTTCTTGTTGGATTTGTTATAATACAGGGTGAAATTATCGAATGGTTCGACGGACTGTTTAAGGTTGCCGAATTGCTGCGGCAGGTTTTTACTTCCCTGGAGGGAAATGAGCCTTCTGAAATTCTCCGAAGTATCTGCAAAGTTGATTTGTTCCAGTTGGTTATCTTTGTAGTCACTGTAGATTTGCCTGGCTATCTGCCGGTCTCTTTGTGCTCCCTGGTAATCCTCAAGTCTGGCTCTTGCTATTGATCTGTTTATATATGCTTTAGCAAAGTTGGGATAAAGATCGATGGCCAAAGAAAAATCCCTTATCGCCTTGCTATAGGCATTTCGTTCCATTTGAACGAGTCCCCTGTTAAAATAGGATAGAATGTTTTGCGGATTATATTTGAGGACCTGGTTATAATCTTCAATAGCCTTATCATAAGCTCCGATTTCAGTTCTCAGGAGCGCCCTGTTATAATAAGCCAAAGCATTAGAGGGTTCAATCTCTATAATATGATTGAGATCTTGCATAGCTCTCTGCAGGCTGTCTGTTTCATAATAGATCATTGAACGACTAATAAGAGCGCTTGAATTGTTGGAGTCTTTTTCAACTGCGCTGTTCAAATCATAAAGGGCCTTTGGGTATTTCTTTTGTTGATAATAAATGCGGCCACGATTGATGTAAGCATCGATATAATTGCTATCCAGTTTTATAGCTGTTGTCAAATCTTCAATTGCCTTTGCAGTATCCTGGGTATTCAGATAAGTCACTGCCCGGTAGTAATAGGCTCTTTTTGCTTTATTATGATACTGAATAGCTTTGTTGAAATCTTCTACAGCTCCGTTGTATTTTTCCAGTCTGAATTTGGAATAGCCGCGCTGGATAAATAATTCTGCATCAGGATTAACGAAATCAATGGTTTTATTGAAGTCATTAATAGCTCCGTTGAAATTGTATAACTGAATGCGTGTCATACCCCGGTAATAATAGGCTTTTGCCGCATTGGGCTTTAAGTCAATTGCTTTAGAATAATCCTGCTCTGCTCCGTAGAAGTCACCAAGATTATATTTTGCAATAGCCCGAAGAAAATACGCTTCGGGGGCATAAGGCTTTTGTTCAATGATGAAATTAAAATCCTCAATGGCTTGGCTGTAATTATAATAATATAATTTTTGCCTGCCTCTTTCCAGGTAATAATCAAAGTTTAGCTGACCTTTAACCGGAATTATAAAGACAAGTTGTAGTAGTATAAATAAACCGGCAAATCTAATATTTAGTAGATTTATTGGTAATTTATTGAGAATTTTATAAAAGGATATTATTTTATTAGTATAATGCAATTCAGGTTAATTCTTTAAAGCTCATAAACAAGTTTTAAGATTTTTTCCAGCCATTCGCGGTCTGTATCGTCGAAGGAATCCAACTCCTTGCTGTCAATATCCAAAACTCCGATTATTTCATTATTACGGTCCCGCACTGGCACCACAATTTCTGATTTGGACCGGGAGTCGCATGCAATATGACCGGGGAATTTTTCCACATTTGGGACAATGACAGCTTCCTTATTGTTAATACCTGTCCAACACACGCCTGTTCCCTTTTCAAGCTCCTGGCATGCAACCGGACCCTGATACGGACCTACAACCAATTCCCCGTTTTTAAGAAAATAGTAGCCGGTCCAGAAAAAGTAGTCTATCTTGTGGTGTAAGACCGCTGCAATACTTGACAATCTTGCCAGTGTATCATTGGTTTTGGGCAACAGGTCTTTTAATTGATTGTAGATTCTTTCGTATCTGTTGTTTTTCTTTTTAGTATCCATGAATACTGCTTCTTTAGTTCGTTAAATAAGTTAAGCAAAACTAAAGTTTTTTTTTCAAACTTATTTTGCAGGCAATTCATAATTCTAATAAAACTCATTCTTTCTCAGAATAGCTTTCGTTAAATTTGCCTGTTTATTAAACCCAAATTGAGCGATTTTCGCTCATAATGAATCCTGAGTATCAATGATGCAATAATGATTAAGCGATTACAACAAAATTTAAACGAAAAGGAAAAGAAAGCCTTCAGCCTGCACCTGGGTTATTCTATCATAGATGGTATGATGAGAGGGGCATTGATAATGAATGAATTTGTGTTTATTAAAAGCTTGAAAGGCTCGAATTACCAGTTGGGAATGCTTTTTCAGTTTAGTGTCGTAGTGCTGATTTTTTCTGTATTGTTTAATGAATTATTAAGGCGGTCGCCCAATAAAAAAAGATTCCTCAGGATTGTTGGTATTGTAACACATGCCCCCTTACTTTTACTTCTTCTTTTTCCTGATTCTGCAGGAGGGTTATCTGAAGAGACATTCTATCACCTTATCTTTCTTTTCATTTTCTTGTTTTATTTTGTTTCAAGGCCGTTGGTATTTCCAACTATAAATTTACTCCTGAAGCATAATTACCGGCATGATATATTCGGGAAACTTTACAGTATTGCCACTTCTTTTAACAAAGGATTGATGTTGGTAACTACATTATTATATGGAATTCTTCTCGATTATGACCATTTTGCCTTTATTTATGTTTTCCCTTTGTTAGGAATTTTAGGGGTTTTCTCCATATTTTTATTATCCAGAATTGATTATGAAGACACCGGTCAACCCGTTCAGAAATCTTTTTTGAATTCAGTGAAAGTCTCATTTGCAAATCTTGTAAATATTCTCAGATTTAACATACCTTATCGCCATTATGAAATAAGCTTCATGCTTTATGGTTTTGCCTTTATGAGTACAAAAGCTGTGATTACTCTTTTCTACAAAGAAGCGCTGGACCTGAATTATTCCAGTGTAGCATTTTATGAAAACAGTTTTAATATTCTGACAATTATATTATTGCCTGTTTTCGGAAAGATAATCGGCAGGGTTGATCCCAGAAGGTTCGTGATTTTTACTTATCTCGCACTTGCCCTTTTTCTGCTTTTTATTGCCCTTACTGAATATTTTCCCTTTTATGTTTCTGTTTTTGGCCTCCAGATTTATTATTTTCTGCTAACAGCTATCATCTTCAAAGGAATATTTGCAGCCACCATGGCATTGTCCTGGAGTATTGGTTCGTCCTATTTTTGCAGCAAAGAAGAAGCCGGCAGTTATCAAAGCGTTCACCTGACACTCACAGGGGCCAGAGGACTTTTTGCACCCCTCATAGGTATATATTTCTATGAATTGTTTGATTTTTCAGGAACGTTTGGGATTGCTGTATTATCTTTAATAGCGGCAATGATATTGATGTACTGGTCCTATCAAAATTTTCGTGTTTTAAATAAAGCTGTTGTTAAAAACTAGTATATTTATCCTCAGTTAATTCAAAGAGATTTAATATTTCATGCTTTTATTATAACGTTATTTAGAGGCAGCGTGTTGGATTAGCGGGTCTTTTGTTCATAAAATGTTGAATAATAAACACCTTTTTAATTTTACTTGCGTTTAATAATTTATAATATGCGGATATTATCAGAACGAATACTAAAAATAATTTTGCTGGATACTAAATAGATGTTTTTATATCTTTGATAATTCATAAATTTACTATTATGTCATCAATTAAGGGACGCACAGATAAGGGATTGCAGAAACAAACAAGCTCATCAGAGTTTTCTAAACCAGCTACAAAAAGAACCCCCGAAGTATATCTTGATGTTAATAAAGGAGAATTTAGGATTTCCGGCAGATCTATGCCGGTTAGGCCCAATGATTTTTATTTCCTCATTCTCAGAAATATTGAGCGTTATATTGAAAATCCGGCAAATACCACAAATGTTACCTTTCAGTTGGAATACGTGGATTCCGCATCTTCCAAGCTTTTACTTGCTCTTGTAATGCGGTTGAAAAAGATTAAAGAAAAAAATGACCTTCACATCAAGTGGTTTTATACAGAAGATGATCATGATATTTATGAATTGGGTAAGACTTTCTCTGAATTATCCGGCTGCGAGTTCGAACTGGCAGAGTTAGAGTAAGTACTTGCTTTTAAGTGCTTTATTTTTATTAAATACGTTTACACACGTAATCTATACTTTTATCAAAATATCCCCGGCGTTTAATAAATCGTCCTTGTGAGTTATTGTCTTTTTATCTAATTTGGATCAAAACTATTTTATGGAATTGTTATTGACAAAAAAGATTCTTGAGCAACTTAGAGATGCTCCATCAAAAGACATTGTGGAGATTGGTGAATCAGAACGTACTCCCAAGATATTCCTGGATAAAAACCAAGGCATTATAAAAATATCAGGGAAGGCTATGCCCGATAATGCAAAAACCTTCTTTGAACCTATTTTGGAATGGGTTGAAAAATATATACAGGATCCCAATGACAAAACTTATGTGTGTTTCGACCTGGAATATTTTAATTCTTCAGCCTCGAAAATGATTCTTCAGATTGTAAAAGCCTTCAAAAATTTGAAAGATAAAGGAAACCAGATTGAAATAGACTGGTACTATATGGAGGATGACGACGATATTTTAGACTCGGGTAAAACATTTGAAGAATTGTCAGAGCTTAAATTTGAATATGTATGTTATTAAAAAATATTATCTATGGAAGTTATAGCAACTAAAGAAATTCAGAGAGAAGTAAACGAAGCTGTTAATAAAGAAGAAGTTCACATTAAGGCATCTTCTGAAACACCCGAAGTTATTCTGAACAAGAAAGAAGGACTGATAAAATTCAGCGGACGTTCAATGCCTGAAGACGCAAAAAGTTTTTACAATCCGCTAAAACAATGGATATCAGAGTATGCCGAAAATCCTGCCCCGGGTACAGTGGTAGTTTTTGAATACGAATACTTTAATACAGCCTCTTCCAAGATGATTATGGAGGTAATTGAAGAAGTAACGAAAATTGCGGAAAAGGATAAACAGTTTAAGGCAGAATGGCATTATCTGGAAGATGATGATGATATGCTGGAGGCTGGAGAGGATTATGAAGAAATGACAGATATTACTTTTGAATATAACAGCTACGATTGATTAAGAATGCCTTTATTTTTATTACTTCATATTACTTTGTTTGATTACCAGGAATTATTCGTAATTTCTGGTAATTTATTCTTGTAAATACCTGACAAACAGAGCATGGTATTTTTTTGCTTGCTTATATAAACCTTTAATAAGCCTCATTGTTTCACTAGATAGCAAAATCATTATTATGGAAACTCAAACAATAAAAGAATTGATTAATAAATTGGAAAACGCGAAGACATCAGATAAGCTACAAATTGAATCCACGAAGGAGACACCAGAGATAACTCTTGACAAGGAGAAGGGTTTTATAAAGTTTTCAGGAAGGTCTTTACCTGAAAATGCAAAAGAATTCTACAATCCAATAAAAGAATGGCTCACTTCCTATGCTGAGCAGCCTTCTGCAGGGACAAAAGTAGTATTTGAATTCGAGTATTTTAATACCGCTTCCTCAAAGATGATTTGGGAATGCATTGAAGAGGTGAGTAAACTCCAGGAAACCGATCCGGATTCGGTTATTGAATGGCATTACCTGGAAGATGACGATGATATGCTGGAGGCTGGAGAGGATTATGCCGAAATGATTGGAGTGGATTTCAAATTTGTTAGTTATGAATAAACGAGTGTCCCCCTCCCCCTAAAAGCGGACTTTTTATACATTGGGTTATAGCAAACAGGCGTAGCGAATCCAACATGTTTGAATTTACTTGGTTCCTTTTATCATCATTACTTTATATTGCATTAGTTTTTCTTTTTTTGCATTGCCAAAAAACAAAGTCCGACATTCGACGGAAGAAACAAAAAAACGCTAGGCAAAAATCAGCCTACCCTCGCTTATTTCCTCCCTATCCCGCGCGATTTTGCCCGGCTAACGCGCAATTTATCAAAATTTTAGTCCAGTGGTGACTTTTTTCACTTCCTTGTTGTTTGGTAGACAACTTAGCGAAGCTTCTCCTTCATAGTTTTATTACGGAGAAGGAGCGATCTCATAGCCTGTCCAGTTTTGGCGGGATCCGAAGGGAATAAAAAGGAAGAATTAAATTTCAAATTAACAATTTTTTAGGGTTAGTAAACCTTTGTTAGATAGCGCTTAAAGCCTTTTATGCAAATGGGAGTTTTACTGGATTAATAGGATTTCCTTATTCCACTCATTGGTGCTGCTGTCTTTTTTCCAAACAGGTCCATCCTTTTTTCCGTTGATATAATTCGTTACATTTTGAATATTGCTTTCTTCACTGCACTTAAACCAGGGACCCTGTTTTTTGTCTTTTAAGTACCTTCCGTACTCTTTTATGTGGCCGTTTGGATAATAGAATTTCCAGAAACCTGTTGCATTCCCCTTGTTGTATTCTCCTTTTTGTTTAAGAAAACCGCTTCGGTAATAAACTTTCCACATACCATGATACTTATTGTCCTGGTATTCACCTGTTGAATGTAAACTTGAATTCGGGTAAAAAGCTTTCCAAACGCCTGTCTTTTTACCTTCCTTACTGTATATTCCTTTCTCTTTAATATACCCGTTTTGATAGTATTCCGCATACTCACCAACAATATTTCCCATGTGGTAAAAACATTTTATCATTATACTTCCATCACGATAATAGCCGGTGTATTCACCATGCAATACTCCATCTTTATAATTGGATATCCGCTGCAGACTACCGTTTTTATAATACACTTTCAGGGTATCTTCAATCTTTCCATATTTTTTTTGGCCCTTATAATTCAGTGGTCCGTCCTCATAATATTGCTTCCACTCACCATGAGCCTGACCCCGTACCATTTCCACCTCTTCATATAAATTTCCGTTTGGATAAAATATTTTCGAGATACCATGGGCAACACCATTTTGATAGGTGGTTGTGGATTCTAAAGTATCGTCTTTGTAGTAAGTTTTAAATGTTCCGTTTAATCGACCGTTTTGATAAAACCCTTTTTGTTTGAGATTACCATTTTTGTAGAAAGCTTTAAATATCCCGTTTCTTATACTATTTTGGAAATGAATTATTTGTTTTAATTCCCCGGATTTATAATAAATATACCAGGTAGAATCCAGCTTATTGTTTTTGAAATTCCCGCTTTGCCCCAGTGTGTCATTTGGGTAATAGTATTTATAAGGACCATCCTTAATGGTATCGCCATTCTCAATATATCCGTGATACACTTCTTTGATCTTGTTTCCGGAATAGTAGTGGTAAAATTTTTTGCTTTGGGAAACAGCAGTATTAGATGTTCCCATTAAGAACAAAAACAAGAAAAGAATTTTGCAGATTATAAGGCGATTGGCTTTATGTGTCTTATTTAACTTCAATGGTAATTTGGGTTCCTTCTAAAGCTTCGCTACTTCCATAATCTAAAATTGCAGATAGAGAGTATTTACCTTTTGCTAATTTTTTTTCAGGCAAAGCTAATTCAACTGTCCTTGTGGTTTGAGGATAAGCTGTTAATTCTGTTGTGTTGAACTTATACTCGTTTAGCGTCTTAAGATTGGAAGCTATTAGATATACTTTGCAATCTGTTAACGTGTTGCCAAGATTGTCAATACTTGCAGTAAATTTTCTGAGAGAATCATCTTGTTCTGTAACTTCTTTTAGATTGCTGATTTTTACTCTTTTGTTTTTATTTATCTCTGAAGCCGGAGTATATTTTAGATTCACATCAATTCTTCCATATATACCTATGCCAGCCTGAAACTCTTTATCAGAAGAAAACGAAGTTTGTTCTTTTGCTGTTGCAACACTTAATACTCCCCATTTTGATGTATAATCATCATTCGGAGCCTGAAAGATAACCTCTGCATTCATAGACTCATTGGGGTTTATATTCATAAAAGAAGGATTTAGTGTAATCCATTTGGAAATTGAATTCTTGGATGATTCTGCGGGCACTTTTTTCCTTGTTCCGTCTTTGTAAATCAGGTAATCTCTTAATGTTAAAACAATTGAAACAGGTTGATTTCCATGATTCTTGACTGTAACGGTTTTTGTTTCAGTTTCACCCGGATTAGCAGTAAAAGTCAAGCTAATTGGCGCTACTTCAAAATCCTGACCTGTAACAGTTCCTGCGATGAAGATCAATAATAAAACAAAAAATGCTGTTTTTTTCATTTTTATTTTTTTAAATTGCATGATTGGACAAAAATACAAATTATTCAGAATATTAAAGAACTTATTTGTTAAAATGTAATTTGTCTTTTTTTTGTTATATTTATTATACGCTTTATTGGTTTTTAATATTGTAAAAAAATGCTTGTTTTTATTACTAAAAATATAAGGATTATTTTTCTAATCGTTTTTATTCTTCCATTGGCTGAGCATACAGTATTTTCTCAGCAGGTACAAACACTGCCGGAGGATAAAAGGGAGGAAGTAGAGAAATATCTGGAAATGGTTGACTATTACAGAAACAGGGATCAGCTAAAGAATGCGGTTACTTCATTAAATAAGATTGCATTTATCTATTGGCAAAATGGTAATCCCACCAAAGCGATTGAATATTTCCTGGAGACTATTCCTCTAAATAAAAAATTAAATAACCTGGAAAACATTAAAAATATTTACAGCAATATAGCTCTTATATATTCAGATATGGAGGACCTTGAAAATGCTGAAAAGTATTTTCAGGAAAGCCTTAAAATAAGAAGAGATCTGGGGGATAAAAAGGAGATTGCATCTGGATTGATTGATTATGCCTATATTGTTGGTTTGCAGGGTGATTTAAGAAAAGCAAATCAGTCGCTGGAGGAGGCTCTCAAAATTGCTACTGAGGAAGATTATTCAAGGGTAATGGTCAATATATACAATCAATTATCAAAGAATTACAACAAGATAGGAAATGTAGCCAAAGCACAAGAATTTAGGGAAAAGTACAATTCTTACCAGGAATATCTCTCTTCACAGACTATGAAGAAAGAATATCAGGAAAAAGAGGAAGAAAATCTTGCTGAAATTCGTAAGACGAGAGCTGAAAAACAAGCCCAGGAATTACAAATGCAGTTGAACCAGCTCAGGTATCAGGAAAGGCAGGATTCTATTCAGGAAGTTGTGCAGGCAAAACAGGACTCTATTTTACAGGCCCAGAGGCTTGATAGCCTCAGGCAATTGCAAATTGAAAAACAGGATAGACAAATGAAAGTCCAGGAAGCCACCCTGGAAAGACAGAAAGCTCAGCAAAGAGTTCAGCAGCTTATTATATATTCGGTAGCCGGTGGTTTGGTGCTCGGTATCTTCTTATTGATTGTTATGTACAGGAGCAATAAGGCAAAACAAAGGGCAAACCGGGAATTAGCTGAAAAGAACGAAGAAATTCAGAAAAAAAGCAAACAATTGCAGGAGGCTTTTTATAAGATTGAAGACCAGAATATTAAGATTACCCAAAGTATCAGTTATGCCCAGGGTATCCAGAAAGCATTATTCCCTCCCAAGGAAACATTGAAAAATTATATACCCGAATCTTTTATTCTCTTTCAGCCTGTAGATATGGTTAGCGGTGATTTTTACTGGTTTAAGGAAATTGATGCCAATTTAGATTTATACGAAGAGAGAGGGGAATTTGATGAAAGAAAGAAAGAAGATGAAAATGGAGAAACAGACTTTTTACCTATTGAGAATAATAAGTTTGTTATTTCTGCTGTAGACTGCACGGGCCATGGTGTCCCCGGGGCTTTTATGTCTATGATTGGTTATAATTTGCTTGATGAGATCACACAAAGCGGCATAACCCGGTCAGAAAGAATTTTAAGGGAACTTCACAAGGGTATCCGGCGTACTTTGAAACAGGACGAGACCAGCAACCGGGATGGTATGGATTTGTCGCTCTGCGTAATTAACAAAAAGAAGCACTCAGTCCAGTTTTCAGGAGCTAAAAATCCGCTGCTGTATATTCAGGATGGAGAAGCGAATGTGATAAAAGGAGACAGGGTACCTATTGGAGGTGTTCAGACAGAAAAGGAACGCTATTTTACCCAATACAATATTGAAGTAGACAAACCCACATGGTTTTATATATTTTCAGATGGATACATTGACCAGTTTGGTGGTCCTAAAAACAGGAAGTTTCTCATGAAGAATTTAAAGAATTTATTGCTGGAAATCCACCAGAAACCCATGGAGGAGCAGGAGGAAATCCTTAGGGTTAAGTTGTTGGAATGGATGAAAGGAAGGGAAAACCAGATTGATGATGTAATCCTGATAGGGTTTAAGCTTAATGGTGAAACCCAAAACGCGTAAAATACGTTTAATAATTAAAAATGGACGTTCGCCACGGAATATCATGCATTTAATAAATCAGTCTTGCTTAATTATTGATAAAATTTATATTTTTGGTGACTAGTTCATTGA
Source organism: uncultured Bacteroidales bacterium (assembly GCA_964585385.1). Taxonomy (GTDB): domain Bacteria; phylum Bacteroidota; class Bacteroidia; order Bacteroidales; family UBA12077; genus JAGXLC01. Next base: position 36,748 of record CAZPDP010000023.1, on the reverse strand, counting down.
ACAATTTGATGAAAAATCAGTTGAATTCTTGATTTATAACATAAATGTGATTAAATTGCCCTAATTATTAGAACTCAAATATTAATTAAACCCAAATAGTTATGAAAAAGTTAGTTATTTTACTTCTTATCGCCATGCTTGGCGTAAATCTTCAAAGCTATAGCCAGGCGGTTGATGATCGTGCGGTTATACCTGTTGCAGTAACGTTGAATTCAATTTTACGATTGAATGTTAAATCAGGTGGAAACATTGAATTTGTATTCAATACTCTTAATGATTATCAAAATGGTATCGCACCCAGTGCAGAGTATGAAACAGTCATTAATGTCGCTTCCTCTGTGAATTTCCGAATTGATATGTATGCTGAAGATTCAGATTTGTCCGGTACGGACTCTTTAGGTACAGCTAACACCGTGCCATCCACAATTTTTGCATATACAGTATCGGGAGGAGATGCCACAAGCACATTACAAGGTGGAACGAATCAATTAGCTGCCACAACTGGTAATCATATTGTAACGAACAATACAGGAAATGCGGGGGATGTTTCTAAAAATGAGTTTACAATAGCATGGGAATGCGGAACCACAAATACTGCACCACAACCTATATTAGGGCAGAACTTCCCTGCAGATAGGTATGCTACAAACGTATTCTTTATTTTAGAACCCGATCCAAGCTAATATTCGAATTTGATACTCAACATAAAGTCAAACTATTTTCTTAAATTTATAGTTTGACTTTATTGTTACATATTAAAAATGTTTAAATGAAAAGAATATGTATATTAATTTTTAATCTTTCGTTGTTTTTTTTGTTCGTTTCACCGGTAGAAGGGCAAATAAATCCTACATACCAATTACATATAGAATCAGGCGGGTATATGGATTTTAAGATTTTCAGCCTGAATCAATACAAAAACGAGACCCCTCCCATTTCTTATTCGGACTGGACAAGATTAAAAATTACATATACAGATACTAATTCAGGAAAACAAACTGACACATGGCGTCTAGGTTTTAAGACGGAATCGTTAAATTTTGATACAAGTCCTGTAGGAAGTACTATACCGGTAAAATCAGTGTCGATAGAAGCCAGTGCTGCTGATAGTCTGGAATCTTCTGATAATGGGGTTTTAACATTTGAGAAGAATCCACAACCATTAGACGATACTTGGACTTCAATAGTTGAGGATGGAGATGAAGGTATATACAGGATAAATATTACTTATCATCTGGATTCAGCATTAATAGGTAAAAACCCCGAATATTACAACGTATTGCTGATTTATAAGATGGTAAAAACGGGAGAAACGTTTGATTAATTCTATAATGTCTGCTCGACTTATTAAATATGGTTTTTTCCTCGTGTTTTTTTTCAATACACTTAATATTGCATACTCCCAGGTATTGAATAATGGTAATAATAATGGTAATAATAATTACAATAGTATTGAAGCTAAGTTTGTTAAAGAAAATATACAAATCGAACCCAGAGAAGCTTTTTTCAATGTCTTGCAGATAATTAATACTTCCGAACAAAATCGTTTTGTTAATCTCAAATTTGAAACACCCATAGGTTGGAGTCTTATAACCGATACCGAACAAAGGGTAAATCTTAGCCCACTGGACACTGTTTTTGTTCCTCTGAGAGCCTCAGCAAACAGGAGTGTAAAAGGAGAAATTGGTTATTCCATTGTTGCCTCTCTCTCTTCGAGGTCCGGAAACCCCATAACCACAGCATATTGTTTTATAAAGGTCCCCAGGAATAGCGATTTACGCTTTAGGCCTCTGACACGAGTTTCATATATTGATCAGAAAACCAGCAAAGGGAGTTTTTCATTCTTGATTGAAAATGATGGGAATATTGATGAAGTTGTAAATCTGCAGTTTTCTACTTCAAGTAGCATAAGAATGAAAGATGAAGTGAATAATGAATTCAATACGGATCTTTTGGTGCCTGCCAGAACCGATACAATTATTTCGTTTGATGTTGCTGAAATAAATGGGGAAGTTGAAAGAGGTCTGAATAAAGTTCAATTGAATGCTTCCTCTGAGAATTATTCTTTTGGGACCACATTCTGGTTCAGGAAATTATCCAATACTTATAAACATACCAAGCCTAATAGTGAAATACCTTTGATTGTTGGACTTAATCTTCAGAATTTTTTTAGTCAGTATGGAAGCAATTTCACGGGAAGTTTAGCGGGTAATGTTCTGTTAAAAAATGACCGGGATATCAGTTATGATTTTTACCAGTATAACCGACAGGATGTAAGCCTGTGGAAGTCATCAAGGATGTATTTCAGGTACAACGACCCCAAATTGACTGTTGAAGCAGGTGACAGGGTGAATTTTGTATCCAGATTTGGTTTAGGACGCGGAATATTAATTGACTATAATGTTTTTAATAAAACATTCCTGGGGGTTAAGTATTCGAAAAATTTATATTACCCTATAGACAATTATGGCATTAATTTCAAAAGTTTAAAAAGCAAGTACACTATTAATGGAACTTTCGAATTAAGCCGGGATCATGAGCGAAATCTCAATACTTTATTTGGAGTTTGGGGTGGTAATTTGAATTTTTTTAAGAATCATAAAATATCAGCCGATGTAGGCTTTAGTGATACCTACGATAAAAAAGTAACCAACCCGGAAAATTTTGGATACTACTCTAAATTGAGATACGAGGGTAATATTGATAAAGTAAGAATAAGGCTGAAGAACAGGTATAGTTCAGATGGGTTCTTCGGAAAGTTAGCAGGCCGTAACAGAATATTTGCCAATGTTAATTATCCCTATAAAAACAATTTTTATTTTAATTTATATGTCAAAGATTATTCCTACAAACGGATAAACTATTTTAATGAAGTTGAAAATACAGATAAAAAATCAATTTCAAGAAGTATTGGTTTAAATACCAACAAGAAATTCAGTACTGATTTTAATACCTTTGTTGAACCTATCTATTCTTATTACAAATCGAATTTATTTTACAGTAGTGATGATGCATCTGATTTTATCTCTAATACTCCCCAATTAAAGATAGGTACAAGATTAAAGATAGATAACTTTAAAACCATATCTACCTCTCTTACCAGTGGATACACATTTATAGATCAATATGAGCAATCAAACAGGCCCGATGTGTTAGAAACAAGAGAGGAATTCTTTAATGCAGTTTTTAACTTAAGCTATTATACAAAAGATTGGGGTGCTTTTTTTAGGTATTATTATGGCCCTTATAATGGAAATCAATATTTTACCTATTTTTATCGGGGGGAATTTCGCCAGATTATCCGATTAATGCCCTATTACAGAAGTTATCTCTATAAAGACGTTATTGAACTTGACTCCCGTCTTAATTACATGTTTAGTATTTTTGACAGAACTCACAGAATGAATTTTGGTAATCAGCTAAGGTTTTATTTTGATTACGGTATAATTCTGAATTTAATTGGTAATTTCACATTTCAGGCCTCTTTAGGTGAAGAGGAACAGATAAGTGATGCTGGATCAGAGACATATACATATAGTAATACGTATTTTGAACTCAGGCTCAAGAAACAATTTGGCTGGAATCAGCCGCGTGTTAGCTATTATAATCTTAATGTCAATTTATATAAAGACCTGAATGGTAATTTGAAAAAAGATTATAATGAGCCAGGTGTAAAGGATATACTGGTCCATATTGAGAAACTCGATCCTTCTAAAATTGATACTATTGAAACTGACTACGAATATACCGGGAGTTTGGCAAGAAACAGGTTACTTTCAGGTATGAAAGGCAATGTGTCCTATCAAAATATTGAGCAGGGCGTTTATAAAATAAATTTGCAAAATGTAGGGAAGGCAGCGGGCAAATTTTCTGCCGATCAGCAGGAATTTATTGTGAATATGAATCAGGACAGGGAGATTAATGTACCATTCCTTGAAAGAAATAAGATTTTTGGAAAAATTGTCCTGAATCGAAGCAAGTTATCTAACTTGGGAAATGTGTCAGTTCAAAATATTAAAATCACTGCTGAAGATACAAAAGGGCGAAAGATTTCCACACTTACAGACAGAAGTGGCAGTTTTGTATTATATGCACCCAGTGTTGATCTGTATACTGTATCGATAAATAATGTGTTTAGAGACCACTTTGACTTACGAAAGAATAATTATAAAGTTCAGCTAAATGGTTATAAACAGTTTGAAGTAAACTTCATTTTTGATGAGAAAAGAAGGCAAATTAATTTCACCCCAAGTTTTACCGAGGAAGATGTTGAAGTACAGAGTGTGAAACGTACAAATTTAACCGGTACAGTTAAAGATGAAAATACATTGCAACCAGTCAGGGCAACACTCGAAGTTGTGGATAATACCTCTGGTTCTACGGTCGAAACAACTCATTCGGACAGAAATAGTGGTAGATTCTCAATGAGCTTCATGACTGGTGCCAATTATTCCCTAATTGTAACTGCACCGGGTTATTGGTTCTATTCAGAAAAGCTTAACTTAGACCAGATGCTTACAATTCAGGATGTTGAAAAAGATGTTCTTCTAAGAAATATTATTATTGGTTCAAAAATTGAACTAAATAATTTACAATTTGCCCCCGGAAGCACAGAAATACCTAATAATGCTTACCCGGAACTGGATAGACTGATAGAACAATTGAAACAAAATCCCAATGTAAGAATTCAAATATCCGGTCACTCAGACGCACTTGAGACTCTTGATAATCCTGATTTATCAGTTAACAGAGCTAAGGCAGTATCCAAATATATGATGCAAAATGGCTTTAGTAATATAGAGTACGTTGGTTATAAAGACAAAAAACCAATTGCACCAAACGATACAGAGGAAAATCGTGCTAAAAACAGAAGAGTGGAGGTTCTGGTTGTTGATAAATAGGCTCTAAAATGAAATCAAAACTTTTTTATATCATCATTATTCTTTGTCTGGTATCGTGTGAGAAAGATGAAGAATTTGCTTACAACATCGATGATCTAATCGGAACAGAATGGGGGCTTCCTCAAGTGGAAGAGGGTTCAGTAGAATATATAGAAGCTGCTCCAACCGTTTTTCATGAAGATGGCAGGGTTACTTTTGGAGGGCTGGACTATGATTTTTGGGAGGTGAAAACTTCAAGAAGTATCTTGCTTAGACAAAGATCGCAAGTCTGGCAAATTCTCGATTTAACGGAGGATAAGTTATATGTGGAAAAATTAAATTATACGAATGGGAAGTTTCTCGTAAGATGTATTTATTACCCGGAGGATTGATAATAAATTGTGCCCGGGGCGAGACTCGAACTCGCACCCCCTTGCGGGGACATGACCCTGAATCATGCGCGTCTACCAATTTCGCCACCCGGGCAGTATTTCAAAGTGTGTGCAAATTTATAAAAATATTTTAAACTGAGAATAACATCCTCCCTTATTTGTTTTGTTTTTTGAATATTTGCCGCCGCGAATGCACGAATTGAACTTTGATTATTTCACAATTTTCTGGAGGAAATCTTGGTGTTTCTTTGATTCTTCATTTCTTAGTGGCAGAAAATAGCCACGAAGGCACTAAGAACGCTAAGAAACACAAAGCAAGTAAAGAAAAAGCGATTATATATAATTATAATTGAGATGAGCTATTTTTTTTATGATTCAGAATTAGAACAATACCCATTACAATCCCTGTTGTTTGTGTTAATGATCCGGGTATTGGTTGAGCTGCGTTCGGAAGTCATTTCATAATTTTTCCAGCTTTTCTTGTACTTGCTCCAGGAGCCATTGGGGTGTGGAGGTGGCTCCGCAGAGACCAACCGAATCATTTTTTGCAAACCATTCTCTTCTTAGCTCTTCGGATTGGGAGATAAAGTAACTTTTTGGGTTGTATTTTTTGCAAATATTGTAAAGGACTTTTCCGTTGGATGAATGTTTCCCTGCCACAAAAACAATCTTGTCATGTCTTTTGGAAAATGTCTTCAGTTCATGTTCCCTGTTGGATACCTGCCGGCAAATGGTATCTTTGACTTTTACATCTATCCCTTTTTCTTTTAAAATAGCTACTGCTCTGTGAAACTGTTCCGGGCTTCTGGTGGTCTGACTGAATAAGGTAAGGCTTTCCGGATGGTTCATATTTTCCAGTTCTTCGGGGTGTTGAAACACAAAAGCCTTTTCGTTTGTCTGGGCTTTCAGGCCAATCACTTCGGGGTGTTCTGGCTTTCCGAAGATGTAAATATTTTTTCCCTTTAAGTATGCTTCTTTTATATCTCGTTGCAGCTTCAGAACAATAGGACAGGAGGCATCTACCAGTATGTTGTTGTTTTTCCTGGCTTTTTCATAGCTGGAAGGAGGCTCTCCATGAGCACGAAACAATATGTTGGCATTTTTAATACGGGTTAGTTTGTTGTGGTCAATCGTTATGAGACCTTTCTTTGATAATCTATGAATTTCTTCATCGTTATGGACAATCTCTCCCACACAATAGACTGTTTCTCCTTTATCCAGCAATTCTTCTGCTTTTTCAATGGCTCTTATAACACCAAAACAAAATCCTGAGTGTTCATCTATTTCTGTTGTGAGATGGAGTCTTCCTTCCTGCATAATATTTTATGGTTTCGTACAACGCAAAATTAATGAATAACAAGCTTAACAAATATACCATATCTTCAACGGGAATGGTATATATTCTTAAACTTAAATTTTCACGGTTATTGTATGAAACAACTGGTATTTTTGTTAAAACACCATTAATAAGAAAGAAGGGGAGAAGTGAAACTAAATACCCTTTGAAATAGGAGGTTAATCGAATATAAATTTGTTTAATATAAACAATGGCAAAAAGGATAATTGCGGCAAAGACAAAATTAACAAAAGTGTAATCCAACTGATTGTATGTCAGTCCTATAATTAATAAGATAAGGGCTAATAATATCGTTATGGCTTTAATGTGAGGTATGTTTTTATTCCCTGTAAAATAATTTATAACCTCGTATATAAAGAAACAGGAATAAGGTATGATAAAGAAGAATAACCATTCTTCAATGGGTAAACCAAGAATATTCATTCCAATAGTATATTCCGGATTGAATTGCCAGATATGATATTGTTCAAAGAAAACATCCCAGATAAGAAAAGGGATAGCTGTAATAACAATAGCGGGCAGTATATACTTTAGTTTTTTATAAAATTGAATTCTGGGCTCAAATGATTTTGCCAAAGGATAGGCCATTGTGAGAATTAACAGGCCCAGGTATGTAAATCGCTGAATTTCCATGTTATAAGAGGTTCGCTGAATTTCTTACATAAGCTTTAAAGAGAAGATAGAACTTATACCTGTTTTGTATTCTCAGTCTGCCGTTAAGGACAGAAGAGGGTTCGGTTTTTCTTATTTTTTTGAAGAGCATTCTGTAGTATATATAAGCCAGGTAAACACCAAACCGGACATCTTTCTTAAGCATTTTAACGCCCCTGTATGCTTCGTTAAAATCAGATTCGATGGTGTCTTCAATTTCTTTTTTAACCAGGTAATTAAATCCATTGTCTTTTATCTGGTAGAAATATATTCGATCTCTTTCGTTATAATCGCTTTGAATGTCTCTGAGAAAATTAACCTTCTGGAAAGCTTCTCCAAGTTTCCTGGCATAATATTTCAGATTTTCATATTTCTCATCGTCATCGTAATAAAATATTCGGAGACACATCAGACCGACGACCTCGGCAGAGCCATAGATGTATTCTTTTCCCATTTTTTTATCATACTCGGTATGGTAAAGATCCATCTTCATACTTTTCAGGAAGGCATCTATGTGTTCAAACTCAATGTTGTATTCGTTAACAATTCTTTGGAAACTGTCAATTATCGGATTGGTGCTTAGTTTTCGTTCAATTGCTTTGTATGTTTCATCTATAAATTCATCCAACAGTTCTTTCTGAGGATAATCGTGAAAAGTGTCTACAATCTCATCGGCATATCGAACAAAACCATATATAGCATATATCGGGTCGCGGATTTTTTTATTCAGCATCCTCACGCCCAGTGAAAAGGATGTGCTATAATTTTGGGTTGTGAATTTGCTAACCTGCAAATTGTTTTTTCGGTATAGTTGAATGCTCATTGTTAATTCTTTCTGTTGCTAATTTTGAACTAATTACTGCCATTGGCAAACCGGTACCGGGTACAGTGGAAGACCCTACATAATATACATTTTTGTATTTTTCATCCCGGTTATTAGGTCTGAACCCTCCCACCTGGTTAAGGTCATGCGCAAGACCCAGTCCGCTTCCCTGGTATAGATTGAACATGTCTTTCCAGTTAACCGGGTCGTAGATAGTTTTCGAAACCAGGTTTTTCCTGATGTCAAAATTCAAACGCTCAGACAAATCCGTCATAATGTTATTGGCCAGTTCTTCTCTGTCTGACCAGTCCGGTTTGTACCTTAAGTCGGGGACAGGACAAAGAATGAAAAGATTTTCATGACCCGGAGGCGCTGTGTTTTCATTGAATTTGGATGCTATATTCACATAGTAATAAGGCTTTTCAAGGCTTATCGAATTTTTAAAAATCTTGCCTGCGTATTCCTGGAAATTGTTACCCAGAAAATAGTTGTGATGATGCCCGGCATCGATTTTTCCTTTAACTCCAAGATACATAGTGAAGGGAGCCAGTGTCCATTTTTTATTATCCAGTTTGGTATCGGAATAGTTTTTTCTATTGAATATTTTGCCTCTAAACCAGGCTGCATCTGAATTCACAACGAATATATCCCCTTTCCACTCATTACCTTCCTGGTCTATGAATCCTGTTACATCTTTTCCATTTTCTGAAATATAATCAGTTATTTCTGTATTGTAGTGAATCCGTATGTTTTCTTTTTCGAGTTCCTGAAGCAGTCCTTCCACTATTTTATACATTCCTCCTTTGACATTGTGGTATCCATCGTGTACCATTTCAGTATAGGTGAGCATACTGAAAACTGCCGGGGTGTCGAAAGGCGTGGCGCCAAGAAAAAAGGCCACAAGAGAAAAAATTACCTTGACCTCATACGAAGTAAAATGTTTTTCCATTTCGCTCCACATGGTCCTGAACATTTTCGGTGCATTTCTTACAGGCACTTTTGTCAGACCAATCAGGTAATCGGGAATACTTTTAAAATTTTTCTTTATGATTTTATATTCTGTGTCATGATAAATCCGGCCTGCACTTTTCAGGTATTTTTTCATCTTTCTTTCAAAGTCCGGCTCAATGTGTTTGAATTCTTCTGCCAGCTTTGTAAGGTTTTTATGAATGGTGTAAAAATGGTCTGAACCTGAAAAATTTACTTTATATAGTGGATCCAACTCGATAAATTCAAACGGCGGATCTATCCTGCAATAATCTGTAAATTCCTTAAATTCATAACTCATACTGAAAAATGTGGGAGCTATATCAAAAGTGAATCCGTCTTTCTTCAGTTGATTGAGCCTGCCACCTGCCTGGTGGTATTTTTCCACCATTTCAACCTGGTATCCGTCTTTGGCGAGGCGAAGGGCTGCTGTTAGTCCTCCCAGTCCTGTACCTACTATGAGAACTTTCTTTTTCATTTTATAGTTTCTAAAATTTTATGCTATCTTAAACATAAAAATAGTTAATTTTGTTTAATGAATTATTTAAAATTCTTAAACAGGGTTATCTTTTTTACAAGTTAGCGATTATTTTAGATATATGACAAAGAAAGTATTGATAATTGGAGCAGGAATTGGAGGGTTGGCTTCGGCCATCCGACTGGCAGCTAAAGGTGCAAGGGTTTTGGTTTTTGAAAAAAATCATTCGCCGGGTGGTAAAATATCCCAGATAGAATTTAAGGGTTTCAGGTTTGATACAGGTCCTTCAGTGTTTACCCTGCCTGGTATGGTTGATGAACTTTTTGAAATGGCCGGAGATGATCCCAGAGCTTTTTTCAGCTACCGGGAACTTGAAAAAAGCTGCAATTATTATTACGAAGATGGGGTGGTAATTCGCGCTTTTTCTCAAAAAGACAAATTTATAGAAGAGTTATCAGGCAAGACCGGTGAAAGACCGGAAAACATAAGGCATTTTCTTGAAAAGAGTAAAACCATTTACGATATAACTGCAGATATATTCGTTTTTAATTCTATTCATGATACCAGGAATATATGGCGAAGGTCGAGCCTGAAGGCTCTTTTCAACTTTCATAAGATTGATGCTTTCAATACGATGCATAAGTCAAACCAAAAACGATTCCAGAGTGAAAAAGTGATTCAGTTTTTCAATCGCTATGCGACTTATAACGGTTCCAACCCGTACAAAGTTCCGGCTACTCTAAATATTATTCCTCACCTTGAACACAACATAGGGGCTTTTTTTCCAGAGAAAGGGATGTACGGGGTTATTGAAGCGTTATATCAACTGGCAATTAAATTGGGTGTTGAATTTAAGTTTGGTACGGAGGTGAAAAAAGTTGTTTCCGGCAAAAACAAAGTTGAAGAGGTGGTAACGGATCAGGGCGCGTATCAAGCGGACATTATTATATCCAATACAGATATTAACTTTTTTTATCAAAATTTACTTCATGATAAAAAGAAACTGAATAAAGTTCTTAAACCGGAAAAATCATCTTCGGCTTTAATCTTTTACTGGGGAATTGGCAGGGAATTTCCGGAGCTTTCCCTTCACAACATTCTTTTTTCAAATGATTATCCAAAAGAGTTTGAATATCTATTTGACAAGAAATTAATATTTAATGATCCTACAATTTATATCTTTATAAGCTCCAAAAACAATCAAAATGATGCACCACAGGGAAAGGAAAACTGGTATGTGATGATCAATGCTCCTGAGAATACAGGACAGGACTGGAGTGAGTTAAAGAAGGAAGCGAGAAAATATATAATGACTAAAATCAACAGGATGCTCCAGGTAAATGTGCAAGATTATATTGAATTTGAGAGGATACATGACCCTGTAAGCATTGAAGAAGTGACAGGTTCTTATCATGGATCTTTGTATGGCAACAGCTCCAACAGTAAATTTGCAGCATTCAACCGTCATCCGAATTTTAGTAAAAAGTATAAAGGATTATATTTTGTGGGAGGTAGTGTCCACCCTGGAGGGGGCATTCCACTTTGTCTGGCTTCCGCCAAAATTGTGACAGACAAAATAAAAATATAAGATATGACAGAGACAAAAATTGCATTTTTTGCACGGATTTTTTTATTCATTATTTATGCAGTGGGAATAATTGGAATAAGTATTCCTGCACTGAAACCAGCTTATGTTCAGCTTACTCCAATAACACTTTTAATTAGTGCATTGCTTCTCTTTGCTTTTCATGAACCCTGGAACGGGAAATTTATTATTTCGATTGTTTTGATTTTCCTGGGAGGGTTTTTTATAGAACATTTTGGAGTGAAGACCGGTGATATTTTTGGTGTATATAATTACCAGGATACGCTCGGATTAAAAATACTTGATACGCCCTTGATTATTGGTTTAAATTGGGTATTAATTGTTTATACCAGCTATTATTTAGCAAGTTATCTGACCAGCAATGATTTCTTGCGATTATTGTTTGGTGGCATTTTTCTTTTAATTTTTGATTTGCTGCTTGAACCGGTAGCTATGAAAACAGGCATGTGGCAATGGGATGGAGGTCATCCACCGTTTCAGAACTATTTAGCGTGGTTTGTTATAGGAATTCTGTTTATGAGTCTTTTTATCATTTTCAGGAACAGCCTGAAAAACAAAGTGGCAGGTTACCTGTATTTTTTTATGCTGATGTTTTTTGGTATTCTTAACTTAACTCTTTAACAAATGGGAATTTTAATCGCAATTATAATCATATTGGCATGGATTACTCACCTGGTTTATTCCTTGTTTTTTGTTCCGGTTGATCCGTATTCTCCCTGGTTTTATTTTCATATTTTGCTACAAGGATATCTTTTTACCGGCTTATTCATTACAGGACATGATGCCATGCATGGAACAGTTTCCTCCAACAGGACAATCAACCAGGCAATGGGATGGATTTCCACTTTTTTATTTGCGGGATTGAATTACAAACGCCTGATAAAAAATCATGCGCTGCATCACCAGTATCCCGCGCTTGAAAAAGACCCTGATTTTTACGTGAAATCACAGAATTTTTTCAGGTGGTTTGGTATTTTTATGTATCGGTATGTTACTATTTGGCAAATATTGATTATGGCAGCAGCTTACAATATTTTACACAACTGGTTTAATGATGCCAGGTTGCTTACGCTCTGGATTGTTCCTGCCTTCCTGGGAACTCTTCAAATGTTTTACTTTGGGGTGTTCAAACCGCATAGATTACCCCATAAAGATCAGATGAAACCTTACAATGCAAGAACACAAACCCGGAATCACCTCTGGGCCATGCTATCCTGTTATTTTTTTGGATATCATTACGAACATCATAACGATCCCCAGACTCCCTGGTGGAAATTGTATCAGAAAAAACCGGTAAAATGATCAAAGCAAAACACAATCCCTTTTTTATAAAGTTTTTCAGATTCTACAGCCGGTTTATGATTGAACGGCACTTCAGGGAAGTTAAAATCAAAGGGACATACTTTGAAAAGGAGAGGCCTGTCCTTTTAATAGGTAATCATTTCAGCTGGTGGGATGGTTTTATTGCCAATTACCTGAATAATTTGATTTTCAGGCGCAGGTTTCACATTATGATGCTGGAAGAACAGTTGGAACCGCGGCCTTTTCTGAACAAAGCAGGTGCTTATTCAATCAGAAAAAAGTCAAGGGATATTGTTGAATCGCTCAATTATACCAAAGGATTGCTGAAAGACAAGAACAATATTGTAGTGGTTTATCCCCAGGGAGAAATCCAATCGCTGTATAACTATCCTGTGAAATTTCAGAAAGGAATCACCTCGGTTTTAAATGATCTGAAAGACGAAGTGGATATTGTTTTTATGGTAGCGCTGGTGGATTATTTCTCTCATCGTAAACCTGCGCTAACCCTAGGGTTAAAGGTTTATAAGGGAGGCAATGCATCAGATACTGATGAAATGCAGGAGGCCTACAACAAATTTATGAAACAGATGGTTAGTGAACAAACTGAACAGGAGTCATGATGAGTGAAATTGCTGTATATGCTTTGATCATTTTTACATTCATCCGGTTCCTGGTAAGTGTAATCAATGTTTTATCACCTCTTTATTTACCCAACAAAAGTGAGAAAGGGAATGAATTGGTTTCCGTATTGATACCAGCCCGCGATGAAGAGAAAAATCTTCCCGGTTTGCTCTCGGACTTGACAAAACAGGAGCACTCCAATCTTGAAATACTGGTTTATAATGATCACTCGACCGATAATACGGAAGGCGTAATTAATGCATTCAAAGAAAAAGATAACAGGATACGCTTATTGTCCGCGAAGGATTTACCCAAAGGTTGGCTGGGTAAGAATTTTGCCTGCCATAATCTGGCCAGTCAGGCTAAGGGCAAATATTTCCTTTTTCTCGATGCCGATGTTCGTATTAGTGAACAATTAATAACCAGCGCATTGTATTATGTCAGGTTTCATAAGTTGGACCTGCTTTCAATTTTTCCCCATCAAAGGATGCAAACAATGGGAGAGTGGCTTACTGTGCCGCTTATGAACTGGATACTTTTAAGTTTATTGCCCCTTATCCTGGTGAGAAAAAGTAAAAGACCCTCCCTGGCAGCAGCCAACGGACAATTTATGTTCTTCAGAGCAGAGAGCTACATCCCATACCAGTGGCATGAACAAGTTCGTTCCAACCTTGTTGAAGATATACTTATTATACGCAAAATGAAGGTTTTAGGGATGAAAACGGCAACATTGCTGGGGAACAGCGATGTGGTTTGCAGAATGTACACTTCTTACAGGGAAGGAATAAACGGTTTTGCGAAGAATCTTGTGGAATTCTTTGGAGGCAGTATTTTAACAGCCATCTTTTTCGCTTTAATGATATTTGGAGGAATAACAGTCCTTATTGCAGGGAGTATAGGGCAGATAGTCGTTTATATAGCGTTAATACTTTTTATCAGGATATTTATTTCTCTTGCATCCCGGCAGCAGGCATGGAAAAACATCTTCATGCATATTCCACAGATGATAACCTTCCTGGTTTTACTGATTAAAGGAGTGGGAGTAAGATTAACCGGGAAGTATACCTGGAAAGGGAGGAGCACCAGATGATGAAGTTGAAATTTTTATACACAAAGTTTTTTTTGTTAATTCTGGTTTTGTTTTTTATAAGTGTGGACAGCTACGCATTTCCCGGCAAAGAAGATTATAAATGTAAATTTTACACCGCCTATATAAAGGGGGATATGACAGAATGGCCTGAATGGATCGATCAACTTGAAAGGTTATATCGGGATCATGAAGATCCGGAATTGTTGAACGAATTGTTGGTTGCGTATTATGGTTATGTAGCATATTTAATTGGGGTTGATGAGGATAAAACTGCAGAAAACTATATTGAAGAAGCTGAACCATACATAGAAAAACTAAAAAATCATCAGGCTTACAAAGCATCTGTCGAAGCTTTGCATGGGGCATTTATAGCTTATAAAATAGGAATCAATAAAGCCAGGGCGATTTATTTGGGACCCAAAAGCATGAAACACATTAATAATGCCATTGAGATTGATCCGGATAATCCAAAGGGTTGGATGGAAAAGGGGAATGCTGAATACCACATGCCCCGGTACCTGGGAGGCAGCTATGAACAATCTGCCGAATATTACAAGAGAGCCATTGCCTGTTTCGAAAATAATGATTCAGAGGCAAAATGCAGCTGGATTTACCTCAATGCTCACGCCTGGCTGGCTCAGAGCTACCAGAAAATGGGGGCAATAGATAAAGCGAGATCAACCTACGAAAAAATCTTATCAATTGAGCCCGGCTTTACATGGGTAAGCGAAGAGTTGTACCCGGAATTTCAAAAAAAACATAAATCTTTTTAAAGCAGACAGTTAAATAAAAAAACTCTGACGATTTTCGCCAGAGTTCTTAGTGTGCCCAGGACTGGACTCGAACCAGCACTCCCTTTACGAGAACATGGCCCTCAACCATGCGCGTCTACCAATTCCGCCACCTGGGCATTGGATTTAGGCACACAAAAATAAAAATTTCTTTTGAAATCAAATACTTTTTTATGCAAATCTTTCAAACAAGAGTTGGGTATGGACTGTTCTACGTTTGTTTTTAATAAAATATTTTTCTTATGAAATATAAATATTTGCTTTTCATACCCTTTATCTTTTTTTCTTTGCTGTTATACAGTCAGAATGATGCAGACAATTTGGCAAGGTTTCAGGAAGAACATCTGCAAATACAGAAAAAGGGGATGCTGGTACTTGGCGCCTGGGCAATTAGTAATTTTGCTGCCAGCGGTTATTCCATGTCTCAAACATCGGGAGTTCCATATTATTTCCATCAAATGAATGTTTTTTGGAATACCGTTAATGCTGGACTCGCCGTTTCCGGTTACCTGGGTGCTTCTAATCCTGAATTAATAACCGGTTCAAGCGAGATGCTCATGAAATACAATAGCTTTAGCAAAATTCTTTTATTCAATGCGGGACTTGATATGGCTTATATGGCCACAGGATTATTTCTTAGAGAGCGCGGAAAGAATATTACAAAACACTCAAACCGGTTTAAAGGATATGGTAATTCCCTTCTTTTGCAAGGCGGCTTTCTTTTTGCTTTTGATGTGGTACTGTTTCTGGTAAATGAATCTTCAATGAATAATTTTCTGGAGTCTTCAAACCTACAAGTCACTTTGACACCAGGCCATTTTTCTGTTTCCTGTGTATTCTGAATTATATACTCATTTGTGTCCGGAAAAGACCAAAGCAGAATCCATACAGCTTGATTTGTTTAACCTCTGCGGGGTAGATAAGATATTGAGTTTCTTTTTTACACTAGTTTAACTCCTGTAAAGTATTTTTCCTTGTAGCGAATAAGGTATTGTAGGTTAGGTGTTTGGGGGCTGCTGATTTTCCCCGGTCAATAAGAATTAAATTATAGTTGATTTTCACCCAGGTTTTATATAAAATTTATAAAAATCTATATATTTGCATAAGTTGGTATAAAAATTGATGAATAAAAAATAAAGTTATAGATGAAGCAATTTTTAAAAAAGCATAAGTATGGTTTGTTGTTGATTATCCCCGGAGCAATTCTGGGATATTTGTATTGGTATCATATTGGATGTACTTCAGGCAGTTGTCCAATTACCTCCGTATGGTACAACTCTTCGATTTATGGAGCTATATTAGGATACCTGGCCGGTGATTTTGCAGATGGCAGAATTAAGAAATATAAATCTGAAAAGCAGCAACCGGTTGAAGGTCCTGAGAGTACGTAAAATAAATGTTAATTTAAATAATATGAGTATGAAAAGATTAATCTTACTGGTTTTACTGACAGTACCCTTGTATTTGTTCTCCTGTCAGGCAGCCCCGAATAGTGATGATGAAAAGAATAACGAAGACAATCAAGTCGAGTCATCTGAATCGAAAGAATCGGAAAAAGCTACGATTCAACTGACTAAAGAGGAGTTTAAGAATAAGGTGATGGACTATGAAAACAATAAAGAGTGGAACTTTGCAGGAGATAAGCCTTGTTTGGTTGATTTCTATGCAGATTGGTGTGCCCCTTGTCGGATTACTTCCCCAATTCTTGAGGATTTAGCCAAAAAGTATGAAGGTCAGATACATGTTTATAAAGTGGATGTGGATAAGGAAAAGGAACTTGCATCAGTTTTTGGTATCAGAGGCATACCCTCATTTCTTTATTGTCCTCTAGAAGGAAAGCCAACAATGAATTCAGGTATTGGACAAACTGAAGAGGCAACCAAACAGATGTTTATTGACAACATTGAAAAACTTTTACTAAAGGACTAATTTTTCAGGTATATTTTTTTTTAATGGTAAATCCATCTGTATGAAAAAGGACAGATGGATTTTTTTTGTTTTAAATATTCAATAATTTGTCTCAGAGAAAGGATAATGCATCTATTTTTTTCTAAGATGCTTTCTTAGCCATTCTTCAGCCAAGTCGCTCTTTTTGAAAAATTTCACAGGTACCTGAAATGGGTTAGGCAGTAGGGAAGCAAGTTCAAGCATAAATTTGCTTCTTTGTAATTTATCTTCCTGCTTCACTAAAATTGCAATAGCCTTTAAATACTCGTCATTATTGAACTTAACTGCTATCTCTTCAGAACAAAAATAGGAATTTGAAACATTTAACAAAATTCCATACATTGCTTGTTCTCTATTTTTGATTTCATTGCTAAATTCTTCGATATGCTGATCGTTAACAAATGTATCTTCGTTAATATTTATTTTAAATATATTATTTTCACGATACTCTAATGTTCCAAAGCTAAATTCTTTTATTTTTTGTTGGGTTATTTCGTTTTGGCTATTTCTCATAAATTCCGTGCTTACTAACATTAATACAAGTTATAGAAAAAAAGCAAAATCATCAAATGTTTTATTAAATATTTCGCAATTTTTAATTATCCTGGTAAATATATCCCAAATTGAGCGATTTTCGTTCACTGCCTGCTCCGTACACGAAGTATCGGGGACAAAGAAATTGTAAGTTTTTCACCTTCCCGACACTCCGTGTACGGGAAAGGCTGTTCAAACCGCTCAACTTAGGTATATCTTATCTTATCGGGTGCGTTATTGTTGTCTTCTGTTTTTTTTCAATCTCATCTTATGATAATTGCAATATTAATTGTTGTAAATGGTTGAATATATTATATTTGTATCTTAGTGCAATATTTTTAAAAAATTTTATAATTTTTAGCGAAATAATGATGATTTGTGGACGTTTTTTACTTGATTTGCAAGATGACAACCTTTATTCCTGAACTAAATTTCCGAATTTTTGTTTGGAATATTGAGATCCAAAAGCAACAATTTGTGATTTTTAAGAAAATAATTTTAGCCAATGAACCCAATAAACCCAATGAACCCAAAATTAACACTCCCTTACTATTTTAATAAATCAGTAAGACAGCATCACAATTATGATGCTCTGGGATATGCAGGAGAGAAGCCCAAAACTTACAAGGAAGTTGAGAATGAAGTATATTCTCTTATAGCCTACCTCGAAAAACTGGGGATTAAGCAAAACGATAAGATAGCAATCATTAGTCCCAGCAGACCTTCGTGGGGTGTTTCCTATTTTGCCATAACTTTTATGGGTGCTGTGGCAGTTCCGATATTACCGGATTTTTCGAAGAAAGAAATTCAGAATATTCTGGATCATTCTGAAGCAAAGGCAGTTTTTGTTTCTCCGAATCTAAGGGATAAGATTGATGTAGCCAATCATCCGGGTTTAATTCTTATATCCATAGAAGATTTTTCTGCACTTCATGGGGAATACGAAGTGACTTATAAAGAGGGTGAGACTCCTGAGAATGAGTATGATGTTCATGAAGATGATTTGGCTTCCATTATTTATACATCCGGAACAACAGGGAAGTCAAAAGGAGTTATGCTTACTCATAAGAATATAGTGTATACCGCAGTAAAAACCACAAAAATTCAGGGAGTAAAGCCAGGCGACCGGATGTTGTCGATATTGCCTATGGCGCATACGTATGAAAATACCCTGGGGTTTATTTTGCCTATGTTTTTTGGTGCTACTGTTTATTACCTGAGTAAAGCGCCAACTCCTGCAGTATTACTCCCAGCCCTGAAGAAAGTGCAGCCCACTTTAATGTTGGCGGTACCTTTGATTATCGAAAAGATATACAGAAACAAGATATTACCGAATTTTAGAAAGAACGCCTTTACCAGGTTTTTATACAGCATACCTTTCGTAAGAAAAAAACTGAATCTTGTTGCGGGGAAAAAACTCAGGGAGACTTTCGGTGGTGAATTAAAATTCTTCGGAATTGGTGGAGCAAAGCTTGACAAAACAGTGGAGAAGTTCCTGAGAGAAGCGAAATTTCCTTATGCAATAGGGTATGGACTTACAGAAACTTCGCCTTTACTTGCAGGTTGCAATGCTGATAATACGCTTCTTCAATCAACCGGTAAAGCTCTTGAGGGAGTTCAGTTAAAAATTAACAATCCCGATAAGATAACCGGAGAGGGTGAAATATGGGCAAAAGGTGCCAATGTAATGAAAGGGTATTATAAATCTCCGGAACTTACAAAAGAGGTTTTAACCGATGATGGTTGGTTTAAAACCGGGGATTTGGGTGTTTTTGACAAAAACAATAATCTGTTTATAAAAGGACGCCTCAAAAATATGATTGTGGGAGACACGGGGGAAAATATTTATCCGGAAGAGATTGAATCGGTCATTAATAATTTTAAGCATGTGGTTGAATCTCTCGTGGTGGAAAAGAAAGGCAAGTTAGTAGCCATGGTCCATGTCAACCGGGAAGAGATTGAGCAAAAGTACCGTGAATTTAAAGGTGAGGTTACCAGTTATTTTGATTCTAAAGTTGATGAGTTAAAGGATGAACTCCACAACTACATTAATTCTCATGTCAGTCGGTTTGCTCGTATCCAAAATATTTTTATACGGAATGAGCCTTTTGAAAAGACACCTACGCATAAAATAAAAAGATACCTTTACAATAAGTAGAGAATACTTCAAACCCAACAATTGACGGGGAATTTAATAATTTTTCCGGCATAAGTTGGGTTTTTTATTTTTCTGCAACAATTAAATAGTGATTCTTCATTTTTTCATAGATTTGAATGTTTGAGAAATCTGTGGTCTCTATTTGCTCTTTTATTTGCATGGGGGAATAGCGTTTCTTAACCGGAGGTCCGTGTTCGGTTTCTCTTTTTGCCCAGTCAACTATTGCAAGCTTGCCTTTATTTTTTAGTAACCTGTACGACTCATTCAACATTGTAACCGGTTCATGAAATTCATGATACAAGTTGATCATGATTACTATGTCAGCCATATTATTCCCGAGCCCTGTGGCTGTTTCTTTCATTTTTAAAGGAATGATGTTGTCATATTCCTGAACCAGGTTATTGTTCATCCAGGAAATCATTTCATCCAGGATATCCAGGGCATAGACTTTTTTTACTGTGGGAATCCGGGCAAATTCTTTGCTGAAAAAACCAGTACCGGCGCCAATGTCAATGATTACCTCCGGGGAAGAAATGTCAATCTTTTCAAGAATAAAACGGGGAGGAATATCCTCCAGCCTTTCCGGGTCATTCAGTTTTTCCAGTTTCTGTGGGTCGAATTTGAATCCTTTGTTCATAGTTGCTTAATGTTTATTAATAATTTTCTAAAATCTCCAGCTATCTTATAGGTGAACCCGAACCTAAAGGCTGGGGCTATCTGAATACCAGCAGTATAGATATTTTTTATATCGAACTCACGGAATATTTAAGATATCAACCCCATATTAGAGTTTTATCATACTTTGCAATAGGTCTTAATATATTATTCATTTATATCCTTAAACCATGTGAAACTTTAAATGTTTATTTATAGAATACAATAACTTTGATAATATCATATTCTTTAATAAATTGTTAAGTTGATTCATCAAACGAAGATATAGCCTATGAGATTTTTTCTTTTATTAACAGCAATCTCTTTATCAGGTTTTTTCCACTTGTCTTTTTCACCTGGTATGCTATTACAAGATAAAATGCAGAATGATTCCTTACACATTGAGCAGCTAATCGAAAAAGGGAATACCTACCTGAATAAAAGTTCGGATTCAGCATTTTATTTTTTCAACCAGGCGCTTAAAGTTGCCCAAAGTGCTGATTACAATAAAATGGAAGCCCGGGTTTACCAGGAGATTGGAACTTTAAACAGAGCACAGGGGAACTATGATACAGCCCGCCATTTTTTTTCACGGGCATTAAATCTTTACGAGAATCTGAACGATTCCCTTGGTATTGCAAAAGCCACAAATAATATCGGGACCATTCATTTTTTTAAGGGTGATTTAAAGAAAGCTTTGCAATATTATCAGGAGGCCATCGGGATATTTCAGAAATTAAACCACCAAAATGGCATTGCTGATTGTAACAACAACATAGGAATCATACACTGGCGACAGAAAAACTATGACCTTGCCAAAAAATATTATAAGGAAGCAGCAGAAGGCTATAAACAGACTGGCAACAAAGTAAGACAGGGTTACATATACAACAACCTGGGTGTAATATACGGAGAAGAGGAGGAGTATAAAACAGCGCTGAACTATTACATAGAAGCTTCTGATATTTTTGAAAAATTGGGAATGAGGCAATTTCTAAAAAGTACATACCAGAATATTGGCATTATTTACAAGAACTTTGATGAATATAAAAAAGCCCTGGAATACTATAACAAATCATTGAAGATAGCTGAAGAACTGGGCGATAAGAATATGATAGCCACGATTGAGGGGAATGTGTCCGAATTATATGAAGACATGGCCGACTCCACAGCGCAAAAAAAGGCTATGAGAAAGGAATACCTTTCAAAAGCTTTGCAGAATGGGGAAAGAGCTTTAAAACTGGCACAAGAGATAGGCACAATACCCCTGGTAAATACCGTATCAAAGGAACTAATCAGTGTATACAAAAAAACAGGAAATATAGAGAAAGCACTTGAAGTATCTGAAATTTATTCAGAAACCCAGGATAGCTTGTTCAATAAGGAAAAGACAAAAGCCATTGAAGAACTGGAAGCTCAATATCAATCTGAAAAGAAACAGTTAAGGATTGAAAAGCTGGAAAAGGAAAAGGCCCTTCAGCATGAAAAGATGAAGCGGCAAAGATACCAGAATTATGCCTACATTTCCGGAATTATTGTATTCTTAGTTTTTTCTGTAATAGTTTACTGGCAATACAATCAGAAAAAGAAAGCCTATGGGCTGCTCAGTAAACGGAATGAAGAGATACAAAAGCAAAAAGAAGCTCTTGAACAACAAGCCGATGAACTCAGACGGTTAAATGCTACAAAAAATAAGTTTTTCTCGATTATTGCCCATGATCTCAAAAACCCTTTTAATGCGTTATTGGGCAATGCCCAGATACTGAAACAAAAACTGGAAGAAGTTGATAATCCCGGACTTCTCAGTTATGCCGATGATATTAAGACTGCTTCCGAAAGAGGATATAATTTGCTGGTTAACCTGTTGGAGTGGTCACGTTCACAAACAGGAAGACTGGAAATCAAGCCGCAAAATGTTTACTTGAATGATATTGTGCAGCAAACCATATTGCTTCTAAAACCTAATGCAGACAGTAAAAATATTTCGATTGAAAACAATATTAGCGAACATCTGTTTGTTTATGCCGATCCGAACTCCGTCACGACCATTATTAGAAACCTTTTGTCAAATGCAATTAAATATTCAGAACAAACCGGTACAGTGAAAATTTATAATAAACCTGAAGACGGTTTTGTGAGATTTTTTGTTGAGGATAATGGAATTGGAATTGAACCTGAAGAACAGGAAAAACTATTCCGTATTGATGAGACCTACACAACCTCGGGTACAGGAGGAGAACACGGAACCGGGCTGGGCCTTGTTCTAAGCAAAGAATTTGTAGAGAAGAACGGAGGTAGCATGACTTTCAGCAGTGAACCCGAAAAAGGTACTGTTTTCTCATTTACTTTAAAGAAAGGGGAACAACTTTTTTAACGACTTAGAAATTGTCGATTTTCACCGAATTTGGGTTTAACTATAATAACGTGCTTTATTCTTGTTTTTTATTTAGTTCGAAACTTTCCACTTCCTTTACTTCTCCGGGAACCATTTGATCCAATGTGATGTTCCCTATGCGTACCCTAATTAATCGTAACGTCGGGAATCCCACAGCAGCAGTCATTTTACGAATTTGCCTGAATTTCCCTTCGGTTATTGTTACTTTCAGCCAGCTTGTTGGTCCGTGCCTGTCACTTCGTATTTTTCTTGTTCCCGGCTCATAGACAGGTGCCGGGTCTAAACGGGCAGCCTCACACGGCAGAGTCTTGTACTTTTTACCTTTTTGGCTTATTTCCACTCCCTTTTTTAACTGCTCTATTGCTTCATGTGTAATTTCACCATCCACCTGTACATAATATTCCTTTTCCACTTCTCTGCTGCGCACCTGGTTACTTACTTTACCATCCGTGGTGAGCAATAATAACCCTTCGGAGTCGGCATCCAAACGCCCAACAGCCATCGTTCCTGCAGGGAAATTATATAGCTCTCCTAAAAGTTTTTTATTTTTTCGCTTTTTCTGGTTGGTCACAAACTGCGAAAGATACCCATAAGGCTTATGAATGATAAAGTGACGGTGTGTACTCATCTAAAACCTTTTTTTCAATTGAAAATAGATAATGGGCCCAATCACAGGAAATAGAATAATTAAAAGGAACCATAGAAGATGATTTCTTTTTGCGGCCTTTGACTTATTGATATCGTATGCAGCCCAAACCCATAAAATTACAGTAAGGCTTAATAAAACTAAAATTAAAAAATCCATATTCAACTATTCCGGGTTGATAAAACAATCCATTCACTCCGAGATAAGAATAAAACCCGCCCAGTCCATTGGTAAAAATCCCTGCGCGATGCCATCTAATTTTGCACGTTGTAAAGCTTTATCATACGACACAGAACCTTCGGTTAAATGTTTATAGAACTGTACCATGAGGTATTTTGTCTTTTCATCATGTACCTTCCAAAGACTGGCAATGATATTGGGGACGCCTGCATAAATAAAGCCACGTGGTAATGCCAATACTCCTTCTCCTTCTTTGATTTCCCCGGAAGCTGTTTTGCATGCAGAAAGTACAACAAGGTTAGCATCGAGGTCCATCCGGTAAAGTTCCGGTAAACGCAAAAAGCCATCTTCCTTTTCTTTTTCATTAAATGTAAAGAACAGTCCACTTTCGTATTCATTCCCGCTTATCCCATGCGTGGCAATATGGATAATATCCCGGCCTTTCACCTCTTGCTTGAAGTTATATTCGGTGGCTTTTTGGGAACGTAATATAGCTGTTTCAATATTATTAGATTTACAATGAGCCTTAATGGACTGTACTTCTTCTATGGAGAAGGTAAGAGGCACTAAGGAGACTGAGGCCTCATTGCCCCGGAATATCTCATCTGAATTGAGCATACCCCTGTTTACATTCTCTGAAAAAAACTGGTCGTTTTCCATGAAACCCGGAGCTACAGCTAAAAGTGATTGGGGTGTAAAAACCTCTTTGTTACCCATCTTTTTTGCCGAATAATAATACTGAACAGCAAATCGGTCGATTAGATACTGGTTATTGGCATCGGTTAATATTTCAATTGGGATCTCGCTCATTTTTTCATCTGCAATAACCTTCAAACCCGTCACATTGTTAAGCTCTTCCTCAAAAGGAGCAATTAAATCCTCGTAGAGCGGCCGCCCTTGTTCTGCTGTATAACTTCCGCTTTTCAGACTTCTTTTTAGCTTGCTTATTTTTTGGTAAATACCTGGGACAGCCTTTCTTTTGAAGGAGTGCTCCTCATCCGTATAGCAGATGGAATAGATTACCGAATCGGTTATAAAATAACTAAGCAAAGCCTGGTTGGGAGCAAGTTGCTTCTTTATGGCTTCTGCCTCAGGTTTATAATTAACTATTTTCGATTCGTAATTAAACAGGTCACTCAACAGCATTTTAGCTCTTAATAAATCCATTAACAGGTTTACATATTCTTTTGAAACGGTTGTGTCTGGTTCATTGTAATTATCCAGGGCAACGCTTAAGCGGCTTACTTCCAGCATCAGGGAATCTTCTTCTTCTGACAATTTTCTGTTTTTCAGCTGCTTCAGGTAGCTAAGGCTAAAAGCACGGGGCATATCAGTATAAACAAAAGCACTGTCAATATATTTTGGGCGGTCTCCCGATAACTCCTCACAAGCAAAAAGGGCATGGCTGTTATTCCTTTTCATCATTTCCGATGTGGCCAGAATTGACTCCTTGTCAACCAGGGATTTGAATTGTTCTTTCAGAATATTGTTTCCATAGTTGGCATAATATAGTATCTCGTGCAGTAATTCCTGGTTGCCTGTATTTTTATACCATTCCGTATAACAATCCAGCAGATGATCCACAACTTTCATGGTAGTTTCGGTATTCACCCCCCTGAATTCTTCCGGTGGAATCAAATAGGTTGTATCGTCTATGTTCTCATAATATTTCAGGTTGGAAGCTCTGAGCGCCCTTTTATAATAATCACTCGCTTTACGGTATTGGTTTTTCAGTGTATAAAAATCGCCAAATTGTCTGAAATCATTCTGTAATGAATTATCCATGTAATTGTAAGCGATGTATTCCGGGTCTGTTTTTACTTTTACATTCAGTTGATGGGCTTTTTCCAGGTAGGACAGGGCTGAATCCACCATGCCTTTATTGGCAAACCACATTCTTTTATTATCCTGCAGCGCAGATTTTGTTTGCCCCTGGTATCCCAACTGGGGTAATATATCGTACGTTTCTTCCATTACCTCGAATGCTTCGTCATAGCGCCCCGTTTTCATGTATGCATCAATTAAAGCAAGATGGATAACAGCGTGAGGGCGCATTCGCTTTTTAATTTCTTCCAAATGGGTATTAAAGAATTGCAAGGATTCTTCGCCATATTGTATTGCTTTTTCATACTTTCCTAAGCGGGTGAGGTGAACAATATAATTCCCTGCAACAGTGAATTTTTTCTGCCAGTTCCCGGGTGTTTCCATGATGTTGTCGTAAACGTACTTATACAATGCCAGGGCAGTTTCCGGCTGGCTCATTTTTACTGATGAGGCTACTTTTCTGATAAACCATAATGGATCGCGGATTTCGTCCAGGTGGTTTCTGCAATAGTCCCAATGCCGCCAGGCACGTTTTATATCGTTTGCATGATAGCTTGCTGTACCACTAATCATATGAACGGTGGCATTAAAGTTTACCAGTTTGTTATTGGGAAAAACATTGTCATACGTTTGGAAAAACCGATCAGCCCATTTCAGTTTGTCTTCTACTTCTGCTGAATGCAAAACCAGGTAATACCGGGCAAAAAGGACGTCAAAATTATCTTCCGGCAGCTTATCCCGAACCTTAGTGAGGGCATCTTCCAGTAAATCAGCCGAGGGTTGGCTCTTTCCGCCGGCCAGACGCAGCCAGTAGGAATACTCCGAATTCAAAAACAGGTAGGATGCGTAGTTTTCGCTTTCGAGTAATTTTTGACTTAACGCTTTATATTTTTCTTCCGCTTCAGCTTGCCGGCCGGAATAGAGTGTCTGGTAAACGTCAATCCATGTGGAGTCACCGGGTATACTTCTGTATTTCTTAAAATTGATTCTTGGTTGTTGTCCGTAAACACTGACAGTAAGAATCAGCAAAACAATAAGGCTTGTTACAATCTTGAAAGTCTTTTCCATAAATAATAGGAGCTTTAGAGGACTTAGCTGATAGGGCTTTATCCGGTTTCATATAGAATTTTAACTGGGAAGCTAAAATACTAAAAATCGGGACGAATGCAATTGTCCGGATTTGTTAATCTTCTCAACTTTGAAATTAAATTACCTTTCACCTTTCGACTTTATTTTTAGCTTATATTATGAAACCACAGAGTACAGAGAGCAGACCGCAGAGAAACACAGAGAACCGCCTCTTTGGCCCTCTGGGTATCCTCCCGGTTTTCTGTGGTTAAAATCTTCTATGACCTTACCCGGCAGTTAACATACGATGACCTGGAGACATCGTATGTTAAGGCCTGCCCTAACATCCGATGTATTGTTTTCATCGGATGTTTGCTTTTGGAGAAGCGTGGGTGAGAAAGTGAGAATAGGAGAAAATGAGAAATTGGGATGTTTGGAACGATGGATTAATTGGAGTAATGGTATTTTGGAATGGTTTCTCGCAGATTTCGATGATATACGCTGATTTTGCGCTTTTATTTAAACCGCAGAGCACACGGAGTACCCGCAGAGAAACACAGAGAACCGCCTCTGGGGCCCTCTGGGTATCCTCCCGGTTCTCTGTGGTTAAAATCTTCCATGGCCTTACCCGGGAGTAAACATACGATGACCTGGAGACATCGTATGTTAAGGCCTGCCCTAACATCCGATGTATTGTTTTCATCGGATGTTTGCTTTTGGAGAAGCGTGGGTGAGAAAGTGAGAATAGGAGAAAATGAGAAATTGGGATGTTTGGAACGATGGATTGGGGGGAGTAATGGCGTTTGGGAATGATTTCACGCAGGTTTCGCTAATGTGTGCTGATTTAATCTCTGTCATCCGTGTTCTATACATTTTGTTGGAGAACGAATAAGATTTGATGACAGCCCATCGAATTTTAATACCCGGCCATTGAATTTTTTTATCCTTCACCCATAGGAAAGGAATATCCTGTGGAAGAATGAGCCAATTTATTCAAAAAAAGAGAAAAGGATGGTTGTTTCTATTCCTGCAAATAGAGGCAAGTAAGGTTCTAATGCTATTGAACAAGAAAAGCCCACCCCGGGTGAGCCTTACTTACTGATTTTACATTTTAAAAACCCCTATTTATTCATAATCACAAAAATCAAATGAAATACCGGTCATTTCTTCATAATCTTTTCCTGCTTCATAAATGTCGTCATCGTCCTCGGCATAATGCCATTCTGCTTTAAATTTTTCGTCTTTTTCACCAATGTGCTTTATTTCCTCAATTAGACCCATTATCAGCTTTGATGATGCGGTGTTAAAATATTCATAGTCAAAAACAACACGTGTTCCTTGAGTGGGATTTTCTTTATAGTTTGCTAACCATTCAATTAGAGGCAGATAAAAACTTTTAGCATTGGCAGGCAAGGATCGTCCCCGGAACCTGATTTCTCCGTTGCGTTTGCTAAGCAGGATTTCCGGGGTCTCTGAGGTTCTCTCAATATGGACTTCATCCTGGTAATTGATATTGTTTACCTTATTCAATATTTCTCTGGTTGCTGAAGTATACATAACTTTTTTATTTCAGATTACGGTGAGTATACATGGTTTGTTTATTATTTTCAACAACCGTATGTAATAACTTGATGAATTATAATATTTATCAGATTAATGGAATGCCAGTTATATTTTGTTGACACATTAAAAAGATTCCGTGTTAATTTTTTTTTAATGAACAATGAGAAATTGGGTATGCAGTAGAAGTGGCAATGGCAGCAACAGGAATCAGAAACTTAATCAACTCAGTCAATTTAACCACCAATCAACTAAATTTCAATAACGCGCCCCACCCCTCCTTCAACGTACTGATCCGGGTAGTGCTTTCTGATTTCAGGGATGTGCTGTGTGCAGTGTGTAGGACAGATCAACTGCATGTTCCTGAATAGATTGTATTTTTTGAAACCATTTAGTCCTCCGATGATTCCGTAGATTTTACCAAACTGTGAGGATGTGTCAAGGATGTGATTCATTTTCGGATGCGAGCACCCCACACCGATTACCAGGCCTTTGTCTGTTTTTACAACCATTGCCTGCTCGATGTTATCGAGTTCGCCGGTGGAGTAGATGTTTTCGTGTATTTTCATGTTTACTTTTTTTTAACTTTTCCACCGGTTTTATTTTCAATGAAATATTCTGCTTTTTCAAAGGGTATGCCCACAATGACTTCTTCGTCTTTTACTCCTCCGTGATTTCTTGAATCCGGGCATCCAAAAGAGATGGTGATTTCTCCCGACTGGTAGCTTCTTGCAAAAATATTGGCGCAAATGGAATTCAGAGAAAACGGGGGAATAAAGGGTTGCATTTTCATCCGGGTGAGCTGATGGATAAATCTTGTGATGATAACAGGCTTTGTGTAGATTATGTAAACATCCGGCACAATTTCATCAAGCAGTTCACCGGACTGCCCAAGGATTATATTGTCTACCGGCTTTTCAACAGGAGGTATCTCATCAAGAATTTCCCTGATGTATGAGTAAGGCATATCTGCATTGATAGAAATGTTTTTCGCAAGCTCGTCTGTATTTCTGTCAAAGCCCAGATTCCTTCTGGCACCCGGACAATCTATGTTGTCTTTGTTGATTTGCACCGGGACCTGGAAGGAGAAATGAACCGCTTCACAAAATTTTAATATCTTTTGCGGATAATTGACAAAATTATAGGGTTCACCGTTTACTTTTACAGCAGTGCATCGGGGTCCGAAAAAGTTCCTTAGTTCATCGAATAACTCTTTGGTTTTGTGATAGTTTTTGAATTGAAAATTATCCATTTTTTGTGTTTTAATTTATGGGTTGAATGTTTGTTTCAGAATGACAGGAGGGACAATTTAAGGTTTTGGCTGGTTTTTCTTTTGTGAACCTTTCGTTGCAGTCGTTGCAAACATACCAGTATTTTTCCAGCAATATGTCGCCCATTGAAGTTTTTATCTCTTTGGTTTCCACTAGAGCCTTGGCTACTTTTCTGCGGGCATTTTCGTATATCCTGGCAAAAGTAGCTCTTGAAATGCCCATATATCTGCAGGCTTCATGATGGGACATAAATTCATAATCAGCCAGCCTGATAGCTTCGATTTCTTCAAACAGCAATTCTACCGCTTCCTTTTTTCTTTCTACGGAACCATAAGGCCTGTAACCATTAAATCCGGGTGGTCTCGTTATTTTTCGTTTTTGTCTTTGTCGTGGCATAGTGTGACAAATATAATGAGAATATTCTCAAAATAAAAATTTTCTAGGGACTGGGTGAAGAAGTGACTGAGAGACTGAGTGACTAAGTGACTGAGTGACTAAGAGACTGAGAGACTGAGTGACTAAGAGACTGAGAGACTGAGTGACTAAGAGACTGAGAGACTGAGTGACTAAGAGACTGAGAGGCTGAGTGAAGAAGTGATGAGTTTGCGAAAATGAGATGGTGAGCGCTGAGAAATTGAGAGTTGAGAAAAAGGAAAAACAACAGTTTATTGCAACAGTGCTTGAATTAATAAAGTATCTACATGGAATTAAGGCATTGAGACGATTTTGTTATTTTTTTAAATCTTTTCTTTGGATAAAAGAACATTTGTTTTAGTTTTGCAAGCGGAGAAATGGCAGAGTGGTCGAATGCGGCGGTCTTGAAAACCGTTGACCCGCAAGGGTCCGGGGGTTCGAATCCCTCTTTCTCCGCTAACACCAAAAAGCGTTAGATTATCTCTGACGCTTTTTTTTATTATAAGCTATACTCATTTTCTCCCATTCTCACACTCACACTTTCTCACCCACGCTTCTCCAAAAGCAAACATCCGATGAAAACAATGC
>CAZPDP010000023.1:0-6431 GCA_964585385.1 uncultured Bacteroidales bacterium | reverse complement strand
TTATTCCAGACATCCCAAATTCTCTCACTTCCTGATTTCTGCCACTGCATACTTCTCAATTCTCCATTCATAATTAAGAAATCTTCTTGCCGAGATTCTTTTGCAGCTTATCGATCAAATCATTAATGTTTTCCTGTGTCTGTTCATCAAAATCCTCAATTTTTAGTTTTTTGCTATCAACCAATGAGAGAAAATCAGACGCTAAAAAGGAGCGGGAGAGGTTGTTGTTTTTGATGTAGTCGGAATTGGATTCTGTAATCCCCACTCGTTTGTTGAGAATGTACTTTTTAAAGTCAATGGTGGAAAAGAGGTCTTCGATGTGTTTCTGATTTTTTTCAAGCCGTATAATTTTTTGCTTGGTTTTTTCATCGCTGCCCCTGAAAAGATGATTTTTGAAGTATTCGTAGACTTCTGTTCCTTTGGCATTATTACCCAGGATGATTACAAACCCCAGTTTCCAACCGAGCAACAGGTTGGCCAGGGTTATAACCTGTGATGTATCAGAGGCTGGAATGAAATAAAGATTTTTGGTTAAACCTGTAATTTTTGCCAGCGCTGACAAGTAATAATAGGTGGCAATGTCTTCAACAATGATGTTGTTTTCTTTCTGTATGAATTTCTGTTCGTTCAGCCGCGCTCCCATTAAACTGTAGATGGGGGAAAGCGTATCGGATGAAGCTTGTTTGAAGGAATTTGTATCGTAAACTCGCGTTTCGCTGTATCCGTTTTGCTCGGTACGTTGCAGGGCGAGTATCCGGTATAGTTTGTTTACATCGACAAGGTGAGGGGAGTGGGTGGTATAGATGACCTGTAGTTCCGTTTTAATGTCTTCAAAAACTTTCAGTACATCCTCCTGGGCTCTGGCATGCAGACTCATGGCCGGTTCATCAATGAGTAAGACCCGGTTTCTGTTTTTGTATTTGGCAAAGGCCTTTAATTCGAGATAAAAAGATAGAAACCATCTTACGCCTCTACTCCTTTGTTTGGGATAAAGCCTTTCGTCTTTGTCTTTAATCCAGAATTCAATGTAAGGCTTACCGAGCTTCTCCGGTGTGTTGTGGTCATAGTGTTCCAGTTCAAAAGAGATTTGAATTTTATTTTGGTCTCCTATGGTTTGGCGCCAGTATTCGTGGAAATCCACGGTGATTTCCTTGTTCAGCTTTTCAATTTTCTGTTTGAGGATTCTACTGCTTTTCTGATCAAAAAATTCAGGTTTCAGATTGGCAATTTCAAGGTAATTTCTTACCGCCTTGTATCCTTTGACATTTTCTTTTCCATATATCATATCCTCCAGGTCTATCGTGTCGGGAAGCAGACTGCTAAAATCATGAAAAAATTCAAAAACAGGTGCTTTATTGAAAATGATATTGCCCAGACTTTCCAGGGTGTAGTATTTTTCCTCCTCTTCAATTTCTGCTTTAACCTCCTCTTCAGCTTTATCTTGTGCCATTCCGTTCAGTATTTTTTCAGCCACCTGCACCCAGTATTGGTACTGTTTCTTTTTCTCGTTTAGCTTTTTAGTCGTGCTTAGGTAGTTGTTTTTAATTTCATCCAGTCTGAATCCATTGGCTTTTTGTTCTTTCGGACTATTAATGAGGTGGTAAGTAGCTTCCATTTCTTTCACCTTTTCATAGGTTTCTTCAACCTCAGATTCCAGTTGCAGAGATTCTCTTTTAGCAGATTCGGCATAATCTGCTATTTTTTTTTCCTGCTCTTTTTGCTGAAGTTGTTCCGAAATGTGTTGCACTTTCTCTGCTGTGTCTTTTAGTGCTTTTTCTTTTTCGTTCAATGCGCCCTCCAGCTCTTTGGCTTTTTCTTCGGCTTCCAATCTTTTTTTCTCTTTCCTTGAACGTTGGGCCGTTTTGTTCTGGGATTTTAGTTCAGATTTAATTTCTTCTGTTTTTGAGCGGAGCTCTGCATATTGTTTTTTTAGCTGATTGTATTCTTTTTCTTTTTCTTGGCAATTCCTGGCAATTTCATCTAGTTGTGAATAGGTTTTATTGAGTGATTCCTCCTTCTTCTCTTCTTTTTTACTGAAGAATTTTTTGATAGATTCCTCCTCTACGCTCACAAAACTGTCAAACAATTCATCCCATTCTCTTGAAATACTAATAGATTTGAGTTCTTTGAGTAGCCCGGCAGCTTCTTCCGGCACCTTTGAAAAGTCAATAATATCTTCTATTTTTTGATTATCTAGTCTCAGTGAACAGGTAACTTTTGGTGTTGACAAATCACTCCTCAGAATGTCATCTGATATGCTTCCGGTGAAGAAGCTTTGTAGCCCTTCGAGTACGGATGTTTTCCCTGATTCATTCTGTCCGATTAACACGGTGATGTTATCGTTTGAAAGTTTGCACCATCCGGTATCAATGATTGATCTGTAGTTTTCTACCCTGAATGCTTTTAGTTTCATTAGTTTGTTTTTTTATTGAAACGCGATACCCATTACAAGTATATCGTCTATTTGGTCTTTTTTTCCTTTCCAGTCTATAATGGTTTTTTTCAGTAAATCTTTTTGTTGTTTTAATTCAAGTTCCTCTGTAGCTATAAGAAGTTCCCTGAATCTTTTGATTTTAAATTTCTGATCCTGCTCACCCCCGAATTGGTCTGCGTAACCGTCTGTAAAAAGATAAATGCGGTCCCCTTTTTTCATCTGTATTTCATGTTTTGTAAATGATTCTTCAATCACTCCACTCACTCCGATAGGCATTTTATCTCCTTTGATTTGTTGTATATTGCTCTCTCTGAGAAGATAGAGCGGGTTATTGGCACCGGCAAACTGGAGCACTCTTTTTTGCTCGTCGTAAATGCATAAAGATAAGTCCATTCCGTCTTTTTGTTCTCTGTCTTTTCCGGTCTGATTCAGGGTTTTCATGATTCTTTCGCGCAGTGCGTTGAGAATTCTATTGGGCGGAAGGAGCGGATAATGGTTGGTAATTTCATTCAAAAAGGTAATGCCGAGAATGCTCATAAATGCTCCGGGAACTCCATGTCCGGTACAGTCAGCCACTGTAAAAACTGTGAATTCATCAATTTTACGGAACCAATAGAAATCGCCACTCACTATATCGCGGGGAAGAAAGAGAATGAAATTTTCAGAAAACAACTGATCCAAATTAGCAGCAGGAGGCAGAATGGCCTTTTGAATATTTTTTGCATATTCAAGGCTTTCCTTTAATTCCTTCTTTTGTCTCTGTAAAGTTGCGAACAATTCCTGATCGTAATCCTTTGTTTTTTCCGAATCGCCCATTCTGCAATGGTTTAATTTAATAATTTAAACAATTTAAAAAAAATTGTTGCATAATCAAAGAATTCAGAAGATTGAATCTGAATGGGGTAGCAGTTTTATTTGTTTTTTATTAATCTCTTTTATAAACCGGGTATATATCTTTTGGTATATTTTTATAAGGTACTTTGGTTAAATCTGCCGGACCCAAACCGGGAGCATCAATTTCGAAGATAGCCCCTGCCAGCCCGGTCTCGTAGAAACCTCGTCGAAAATGAACACGGGATTTTAACGAGATGATATCCAGTTCAGTCAGATCAATATTCAGTGTTTCGAATATTTCCGGTGTAGTGACCTGGTGGAGCTGGGGTGTTACAATCACCCGGTTGTTATCGCCAAAATGCAATACGGCAAGGTGGTCGAAATGTTGATACTCGCCGAAGAATTCCAGTTTGCCATCAATCTGTACAGGATTCCCCGCGTATTGATCCGCGTAGCCGCCAATTTTCATACTTACTTTATCGTCTTCCTGATAGTTTTCCTCCTTTAAGTGATTGATTGCTTTTTCGTCGGCAATAGTGGCAATGCAGAAGTTTTTCGCTCCCTGTTTGATGAGCTCTTCCAGGATATGAGTTGAATTTCCTGTCCGGTCACTGTGGTCGGCAATTATAACGGGTGTTTTGCCCGCCCTTGCAGCTTCAATGCTTTTAGCTACCCCTTCTTTCGTTTTCGGGAGTTTTTTACCCGCGAATTCGTATCGCATTCGCCAGATATAATCGTTCATGTCGTCAGCAATTTTGTTGGCCAGGGCTGTATCGTTGTTGGCTACCACCATCACAGTCGCGCCAACATCGGGTACATCGGCATAAGCAAAACCAAACGCCACAGATACGTAAGTTGAAGGTTCGCGAGCTTCCCATCTTCTGGCTCTTTCCATAATGTCCATAGCCGGTGAGACGCCTGTTCCCTGGTAAACGCTGGGTGTTATGACGCCCGGTTTACGAGTGGCCATCACAGGTTTGTAATTGCCCCGGAGCGTTTTGATTAAAGTCCTTCCGGCTCTTTCACCCTGCAGATAGGTGTCGTAGTGAGGGTAGCGTTTTACAATGAAAACCGCATCAGCGGCATCCGACAGTTCGTGATCCTCATTGGCATGGAGATCCAGTGTGACAAATATAGGAATGTCTCCTGCTGCTTTTCTGAGTCTTCGCACAATTTCAGCTTCCGGTTTCAAAAGGTCTTTCACTGCCATAGCTCCGTGAAGCGACAGAAAGATGGCATCAAAAGGACCTTTCTGTTTAATATCTTCAACCATAGCCTGTGTATACTTATTGAAAGCCTCCTGTGTAATCCAGCTGCCTGAGGAGCCACCTTTTGCCCAGCGGGGCGAAGTAAGTCCGGTTAATTCAACACCTCCATACTCACTGGTACGGTCGGTAAAACCTTTGATGTAAGAGTTGAAATTCAGGACCTCTTCACCCTGTAAAGGCGGTCCGTAATGTTCAAACTCATCAATACCGGTAGGTCGGGGACAAAATGTACAGGTTTCATGAATAAAAGAAGCCACCCCGATTTTAAACTTTTCTTCTTCTTTGTTAGTCAGATTACTACATGAGAAAAAGAAAACTGGGAGGATAAGAATGATTAGAATTTGTTTTTTCATGGTGATGGAATTTTTTTTTTAGTGCTCCTCATAAATATAGGAATTTTTAAGTAAAATTTTTTATATATAATTTATCAGTAGTGTCCGACTAAAATAATAAAAAGAAAAAAATAATGGGGCTACTCCCCGAAAGTTTCGCCCCATGTTGTAAGTTTGCATTAGGACAAACAAAACCTTACAACATGGATAAAGATAAAGAAATTCAATTTGTCGGACAGCCGATTTTTAAACAAATTTTAAATCTTTTGGAAGCAGTGTCCATAAACGGTCTCATACAAAAGCATCAGAGCGATCATTATTATAAGGCCTTTAAAACTCGGGTACATTTAACAACTATGCTTTTTGGTATTTTCAGCAGATGTGACTCAATGACTGAGATATGTGAAGGCTTACGAGCTTTAGGTGGTAAGCTAAATCATCTGGCTCTGGAAAAAGCCCCTGCTAAAAGCACAGCTTGCGATGGTCTCCGTAATAGGGACAGTATATTTTTTGAGGATTTGTATTTTAAACTGGTAGATAAATATCAATCTTTTTTATCGGACAGCCGAACTTATGGACTGACATTCAAAGAAGTTCTACTCATTGACTCTACAACAATCCGTTTGTTTAGCGATATTCTAAAAGGTGTTGGGCGTAATCCCAAGGGAGATGGCAGAAAGAAAGGAGGTTTGAAAGTGCATATGCTAATCGATGCCGTTCAATCGGTTGGACGATTTATCAAAATAACAGAAGCCAAGATGCATGATAAAAATTTCCTCAGAAGCCTTGAACTCATTTCGAACAGTATGATTGTTTTTGACAAGGCATATAACTATTACCATCAATTTGCTCTTTGGACAAAACAACAGGTATATTTTGTAACCCGCTTAAAAAAGAATGCTTCATATACTTTGATTGAGACGAAACGGTACCATTATAGAAAAAAAGGAGTAGCCAAGGTTTTAAGAGATGAGGTTATAGAAATCCAATATTATCCAGAAGACAACAATGGCAAAAGGCAAACAGATGAAAAAAAGGCCATGCGATTGAGAAAAGTCTGTTATCAGGATGAAAAGAACAGATACTTTGAATTTTTAACCAATAATTTTGAGATCACTGCTGAAGAAGTTGCTTTTCTTTACAAAAAGCGATGGGGTATTGAGATTATGTTCAAGAAGATGAAAACAGAATTTTCAACTACACTATTTCTATGGAGAAAATGTCAATGCAATATATACTCAGGTATGGTGTACCCTAATTGCTCAGCTTCTTATGACGGTGTTGCAAAAAATTGCTCAAACGAAAAAAGCTTTTTCGGTGATTGCTTCTTTAAT
This sequence comes from uncultured Bacteroidales bacterium, assembly GCA_964585385.1. GTDB lineage: Bacteria > Bacteroidota > Bacteroidia > Bacteroidales > UBA12077 > JAGXLC01. The sequence goes on along the minus strand of CAZPDP010000023.1, from coordinate 229 downwards.
ACGAATCCATTTAATAAGTCTGTTGGATGTTTACCAGTTGTTGCGAAATACCAGTCGTGAATATCAGAAAAAATTAATAGATCCTGGAGGCAATAGATATCAATTAAAGATGCAATTTCTTTGAAATTTTGATGGGGTGCCTTTTTGAAAAAATAAAATTAATATTGATATTCAACTAATTACTTTAAAATATCAGCAGTTTAAATTTTTAGTCGGACAATAGTGATAA
>CAZPDP010000022.1:0-49615 GCA_964585385.1 uncultured Bacteroidales bacterium | reverse complement strand
GCTTCGCCGTTCAAGAATTATTCCTGTCTCCGACAGCGACTAAGGTTCACTAAAAATTTTTTCAAAAATTTAAGTTCACCTAAGTCGGCATCGCCTTTGCATAGCCGCTACGGCGGAGCAAGGGGTTAAACTGCATTTTATTCATATTTAAAAAATTTATGAATAATGCAGATTAAATTGATAAACTTATATATTGTTGAATTTTATTTTCAAATTCACTATTTTTACTCTAAAAGAATTATTATGCAAAAAATTTTTGTATTCCTAATCTTTACACTTGTGTCTTTTTCTTATTTTTCCTGTACATTTGATAGCGAAGAAGAGCTTTTTGAATCTGTTGATTGTGATACTGCAAATGTTTCTTATTCAGCTCTTACATACATTTTTACTGATGTTTGTTCAGCATGTCACAATTCTTTCTCGACCTACAAGGCAGGAATTGTGATGGATTCTTATGATCATGTTGTTTCTTCCATAGGAACAGGTTTGGTCTGGAAGGCAATCAATCATGAAGAAGGTTTAACCCCTATGCCTTATCAGCAGGAAAAATTGAGTGATTGTGATCTGAATAAGATTAATACATGGATAGAGAATGGAATGCCGAAGTAATTATTGTCAACTTTAAATTACAAAAGCAATGCAAAATTTTTTTTTACTTGTTCTAAGTATTCTCATCTTTAGTTTGAACCAGGGCAAAACGCAAGAACTACTATCTGTTCTGGATTCTATGGACAATGAAAATGAAACAGAATATATAACAGGTACATTTAAAGGCCAAAGGCTAATAAATGGATATACCTCAGAAATACCCGAACAGAAAGAATTGATTTTCACCATTTCACATCGGTTTCTGAGAATAAATTCAGGAATTGAAAGTCTCTATGGCCTTGACCAGGCTGTTATACGATTTGGATTTGATTACGGTATTGCCCCCAGGCTTTCATTAGGTATTGGAAGAAGCAACAACATTGACATCGTTGATGGTTATGTTAAATATAAAATAGCCCGTCAGGCCAGTGGTGAAAAAAACTTTCCCTTTACAATTACCTGGCTGGAAGGGATTGCCGTGAGAACTCAGGATTGGATTAACCCTGATATTGATTATCCCTTCACCGCCAGATTAAATTATGTTCATGAGTTGTTCATTTCCCGGAAATTCAATGAAAAATTTTCGGCCCAGATAGTACCGGTGTTGGTACACCGTAATATGGTGAGTGAAAGAGAGGACCAGAATACCGTTCCTGCATTAGGATTAGGGGCACGATATCAGATTACAAACCGGTTTGGTTTAACCGGTGAATATTATTATCTGTTACCGGGCCAGACCGCAGAGGATTATCATAATTCACTTTCTTTAGGAGTTTCAATCCAGGCAGGCGGACATGTATTTCAACTACATTTTTCAAATTCCAGGGGAATGACAGAAAAACTATTCATTCCGCAAACCTCGGGTAGCTGGTTAAATGACGATATTTATTTTGGTTTTAACATAATACGTCTATTCAGCTTTCGCTAGGTATTATTGAAAGAATTGTAAAATATATACGAACAATTCCCATTCGCATAATGTTTTAGTACTGTATCGATAGAAATTATCAATACTATTCAGAGTCTTTGGTAAAATCTAAAAGCTTTTTTATGTATTTGAAAAAAATTATACTCCTTGTTATTTTCATAACTATACTTAAAGGCCTCTATTCGCAGAATTTATTTGTTGTAACTGAAGGGCAGGTTCGTTTCACTTCTGATGCTCCGCTGGAGATGATCCAGGCAAAAGCGGATAAAGTCGAAGGTGTATTAAAATCATCTGAAAAATCCTTTGCTTTTAGAGTAAAAATGAAAGATTTCATGGGGTTCAACAGCTCGCTTCAAAGAACACATTTTAATGAAAACTACCTGGAAACCGAAAAGTATCCCTACACCACATTCGAAGGAAAAATAATAGAAGATATCAGCTTTTATTCTCCTGGAAATCATGATGTAAGAGGCAAAGGAAGTTTCATTTGTCATGGAGTCGAGCAGGAAAGAATCATAAGAACCAAACTTGAAGTGAAACCCGATCAAATCAAAATTGAATCAGATTTTACTGTATTACTCGCAGACCATAATATTAAGATTCCTTCGGTGGTCAGTCAGAAACTTGCAGAAGAAGTAAGTGTGCATGTTGAAATGATACTAAAACCAAAAGAATGAAATATAAATTCCTGAAATACGTCTTTTTGATTCTTCCTCTATTCGTTAATGAACCCATTAAAGCTCAGAATCCTCGTTTTGAATCATATAATATCCTGGAAGACCGTAGAGATCTTGAAGTCAATGCAATATTACAGGATAAAAAAGGATATGTGTGGTTGGGAACAAATTCCGGGTTGTTTAAATATGACGGAGTTGATTTCAAGAAATTTACAACAAGCGATAGCCTTTATAGTAACAAAATCTCCACGTTGCACCAGGATCCACAGGAAAGAATATGGATTGGTCATTTTTCGGGTAAAATAAGCTACATGGAAAACGGTATGATTATAAAATTCAATCCTGAAGAAGGGCTCCCAAAAGATGAAATATCCTCATTTTTTAGTGCAAACGACAGTATTCTCTGGTTTACTACTTATGGAGAAGGAATATATAATTACAAGGGGGAAAATCGTAAACGGCTCTATAATATTAGTACCGGCGATGGATTGCTTGATAATTACGTATATACCGTTACTCAGAATGGAAAAGGTGATTTCTACATGGCAACAGACCAGGGGATATCGATTTATAATTTCAAAAAAGACTCCTTTGTCAACCGGATTGCAATGAAGGATGGACTGCCCGACAATATTGTTAAAGATCTCATAATTATAAATGAAAATTTGTGGATTGGTATGGAGGATGGAGGGATATGCAAATATGATCTTGAAACCAATCAATTCACCTATTTCTCCGATTGGCATTATGGTTCTATAAATAATTTTGTCTATTATTCAGATAATGAAATCTGGATAAGTACGAAACGAAATGGGATAATTAAATTTCAGCCGAAATCAGAAAATAACATTCATTATTCGCATTATGATGAAAATTTAGGATTATCTGATTCACGGACAAATACTATCTTCCTCGACAGAGAAAAGAATATATGGATAGGAACAAAAAGCGGTTTATCCATACGAAAAAATAATCATTTTACTTTTCTGAATGAAAAGGATGGGTTTGACATTAACCACATATTTAATTTTACAATAGATAATGCCGGCAAGTACTGGGTAGCCTCTCAAAAAGGGTTATATCGAATAGGTTTTAGCAAAATGGGGGTATTGCAGAAAGAAAAACTATTTACTAATACACCCTATGAATCGATCTCCTTTATATCTCTTTATAAAGATAATGAGGGTTATATTTGGAGCGGTACCTATGGATACGGTGTTTTCCGTATCAACCCTGAATCTCTCGATTACACAAGATATACAACGGAAGATGGGTTAACAGATAATAATGTTATAAATATAACCGGGAAAAATAAAGTTGTATGGTTTTCAACGTTAGGAGGCGGGATATCAAAATTTTCACAAAAAAATAATGAATTTAAAAATTACACAGTTAATAATGGTCTAACTTCTAATTATATATACTCTATTTTTATCGATTCGCAAGACAGAAAATGGATTTCAACTGATGGAGGAGGGGTAATGTATTTGAAAAACGGGAAATTAGAACCATTTTCCGATAGTTCTTCATCATTTGACAGTGATTTGGTTTACCAGGTAACCGAAGATATTCATAAAAATTTATGGTTTAACACAGGCGATAATGCTCTGGTTGGTTATACAGGGGAGAGGTTTATCTTTTTAAATAATAATAATGGACTAAAAACCAGTTCAATTCAAAGTTTATTACCTGATGAATACGGGAATCTGATTATCGTGAGTAATGAAGGTGTTGACAAGTATAATGTCAGCGATAGTTCTTTCGAATACAACGGAGAAAATGATGGTGTGGCTCACTGGGAGCCCAATTTGAATTCCTTTTATAAAGACAGCAATGGAAATATGTGGATAGGAACAAACAATGGATTGATAAAATATGATGCCAAAGCTGCCGGACAAATTCAGGTGAAACCAAAGATCTTTATTACACAAAAGATGGTAAACTTTGAAGAAGCCAACCCTGGTAAAAGGAATTTTAGATACAATGAAAATCATATTACATTCTATTATAATGCTTTGTGGTATCAATCATCAGGTGAACTTACATACCGATATAAGCTAAAAGGTTATGATTTAAACTGGAGTCCGGAATCCTCTGTTAGAATGACCCGTTATTCGAATTTACCTCCGGGAAATTATGAGTTTGTTGTCCAGGTTAAATATGCAGGAGGAAAATGGATCGAAAGTCCGGAATCAAGATTTTCTTTCATAATCAAACCCCCGTTCTGGAAAACAACATGGTTTATTATTTCGGCTATTATTCTTCTATTAGTAGGTATTTATGTGTTTATTCAATTAAGAGTTAGGAAATTAAGAAAAGACAGGGACAGACTGGAAGAGGAGGTCCGGAAAAGAACGGCTGAAATCCAAAGGCAAAAGGAGGAAATAGAAACTCAGAGAGATGAAATAGAAGCACAAAGGGATAATGTTGTCCAACAAAGAAATCAAATTGAAAAGCAAAACAAGGAGATTACTTCGAGCATTCACTATGCAAGCAGAATACAAAATGCAGTACTGCCACCGGAAACTTACCTGAGCAAGTTTCTGGGGGAACATTTTATTCTTTTTAAGCCCAGGGACATTGTTAGTGGCGACTTTTATTATCTGAACACAAAATATGACAAAGTGATTGTTGCAGCAGCAGATTGCACAGGACATGGAGTTCCGGGGGCTTTCATGAGTATGCTTGGAACGTCTCTGCTAAATCACATTCTTAGTCAGTTGGAAAATGATTTTACAGCTGGTGAGATCCTAACCAAACTACGTGATGAGGTAAAAAATGCTTTAAGGCAATCTCAGGATGACTCAAACCAGTCCAAAGACGGGATGGATATTTCCCTGGTTGTTTTCAGAAGAGGTGACCGTAATATCAATTATGCAGGTGCATACAATCCGCTTACTATTGTAAGAAACAAAGAAATTATAAGGCATAAAGGTGATCCCATGCCAATAGGCATTCACATAAAGGAGAAAGAACATTTTACTGATCATGAAGTAAAAGTTCAGGAAGATGATATGGTTTACCTTTATTCTGACGGTTACCAGGACCAGTTTGGAGGGGAACACAAGAAAAAATTTCTGCCTAAAAACCTCAGAACGAAATTGGTTGAAATTGCTGACAAACCTGTAGCAAAACAAAAAGAATTGCTTAATCAATCCTTTGAAGATTGGAGAGGCGATAATTCCCAGATTGACGATGTTTTAGTGATTGGCTTCAGAATATAAATATTCTAAACTTATAGATTACCCATTATTCTTTATAAACCACGGGGCAATTTACATATCCGGCATTATTATTCAGAATTGAAGCTGATTCTGCAGTTGATAAATCCGTGACAGAATCAAAATCTTTGTTGTCGTAAACATGAACCTGCCATAAAGGAGAATAATTATTATCTGAAGGCAGTGTAGCGACAACATTATGGGTCTGACTAGTACCAGGTTCGGTAACAAAACCTGAAGGAGGTCCGCTTGAAGGATCATCCGGGTTAGGGTTGATATTAAATGTCACATATATTGGTGAAACGGGCACTAGTCCGGATTCGTTTGCTTGTAATGCTTTTTCTTCAAAAGTGAAATAATAAGCTAATTTTCCCTGATACCAACCTCTGTCCAGACCGGCTGAACCGTCTCCATATCTTAACTGGGCAGTACTACCTTCAGGAACAACCGGACAGTTTACAATTGTAGAAGTAGATTGAATGTCAAAGCCTTCATTTTGGATATCCTGTAAACTGGTTACCTGGTTGGCAGTGTAATTCTCCGGAACGATTACTTTAAAAACCTGCCAGAAATCGCTATAAGCAGGATCTCCGGGAATTACGTTAAGGATGTTTAGTTGATTTTCAACAGGTTTTTCACTGCCTTCACGGAATAAAACATATATTGGCGCTGGTGTAAGGGGTTGTACATCAAAATTATAATATTTAACCTCATTTCCGCCCGGACCTAAACCCCGGGTAATGAATGGGGCTTTATCAAAATTAATGGGTTCATCCGGATCGGGCAATGTAGGATCTGCACTTCGCTTCATCAAGGTTCCGGCCTTATCACTGAAGCGGTCAATGCTCACAATTTCAGCTTTATCAGGGTCTTTGGGCAGTAAATCTTCTTCATTGTCAGCAGTGCACTGAATAAATATAAATAAAAGTATTAATGAAGAAATTGTCAGGTTTGAAATGCTGTGAAAGCAGGTTTTCATAAAATAGGTTGTTTATTATATTCAGTTAATTTACAACCAGAAAGAAAGAATGTTTAGATTATTTATTAAATTTTCCTTCTCATTAAGCAAATATTTCATGCTATTGGTATGGTTAAGTTCATATATTCAATTCTCAGGGACATAAAATACATTCAATAAATTCTGAAATGCTCAATTTTTATTGTATTTACGTATTAAACATATTTAGAGCTTTAGTTATAATTTTTTATGTTTGTCCTATAATTAATATTATGTTAAATAGAAATAGTTAAAAGAAAAAAGGGAGAATTTAACTCCCCCTTTTCAATTCTTAAACTATTTTAAATTATTCACCTTCTTTTGCTTTTTGTATCTTTTGGTCAATCTGCTTATACTTTTCAAGATATTTTTCATCCTTAGTTCTAAGCCTGTAATAAAGTGTTTTTAAAGTAGTCATTACAGACATATCCTCAGGATTTACCTGGTGAGCTTTCTCCATTAATGGCAATGACTCTAAAAACTTCTTGTTAGCTTTTTCTTTTAGCTTCTTATATTCTTCTTCATCTTTAGTCTTATTGGCTTTATTTTCAAAGTCGACTCCTTGGTTGAAATAAAGAACACCTAGATTATAAAGAGGCATGAACATATCGGGATCAAGTTCGATGGCTTTTTTGTAATTTTCTTGGGCTTTTTCTGTTTCATTAATTTTATCATACACCTGTGCCCTTGCAGAATAATATTGCGGATTATCGGGATTTTCCTGAATACCCCTTTCCAGGTACTTTAAAGCTTTCTCTGGTTTATCTGAATTTAACAGATAATAGTTCACAAGACTTGCAATCATTTGATCGTTTGAAGGATAGTTATCAAAACCATCTTGAAGCGCCTGAATTGCTTGTGTTGTATCACCCATTTGGAGATATGCATTGTTCAGCAAAATGTAGGATCGTGATCCTTCATATCCATATTTGGCGGTTTTTTCGTAATATTTTGCTGCTTTTTCCCAGTCTCCCATGTTCTGTGCAGCAATAGCTGCATTAAACATAATGGCAGTATCAATTCGGTTTTCAAAAACAGGCATATCACTCACCTTTAGTGCATATTTAAAGTTTTCAAATGCAGCTTCGTAATTTTTTTCATTAAATCCATTTACCCCTTCATTAATAAAGTATTTATGAAGGCTAAACATGGCTGCATCAATGCCGCCTTTAAATTTTTCCCCACCTTCCATTTCAAGGGCTTTCTTATAATTCTCAAAAGATTTGATTAGAGGATCTTCAACCACATCCTTAAATTCTTCCTCCTTTGTTTCATAAAGCTTTTGGTAAACATAGCCTTTCGCATAGTATGTTTTTGCCCAATTCTTTGTATCCTCAAGCTTCGTAGCGTGTTTAACAGAACGCAATGCTGTGTCCAGCTTTTCTCCGTTTTCTGCCCAGGTCAGTGCTCGGTTCACATACATTTTGTCACTACATCCACTTAAATAAATTAACACAGACAATAAAGCTGTCAGTAGAAATAAACTTTTCCTTTTCATTTTATTCATTTTTAACGTTTTAGTTCAATATAATATCGCAAAAATATAAATATTATTTTATCTGTTCAAATCCTATTGTAAGATTATGCTGTATGTTAGTTAACATCTGTTTCTGAAGTGTCAGAATTTTCAGAATTTTCACCCTGATCATCCTTGTTGTTCTGTTCTTCATCATCTACTCTTACCTGGCTTACAGCTGCTATTGAATCATTATTTCTCAGGTTGATAAGCTTCACTCCTTGAGTGGCCCGCCCTGTGACCCTTATATCGGATACAGGCACCCGTATAGTTATTCCAGAACGATTAATTACCATGAGATCATTTTTGTCAGCTACTCCCCTGGCTGCAACTAATTTGCCTGTTTTGGGAGTAATGTTTAGCGTCTTTACTCCTTTTCCTCCTCTATTCGTAACACGATAATCATCGATTGAAGACCTTTTTCCAAATCCCTTTTCAGAAACTACCAGAATATCTTCATCATGTTCTTCAACACTAATCATACCGACAACTACGTCATCTTTTTTACCTAATGTGATTCCCCTGACTCCTGTTGCCGTTCTTCCCATACTTCTTACTTTTTCCTCGTTGAATCGAATGGCTTTACCTTCTTTGGAAATGAGAAGTATGTCACTCTCTCCATTGGTCAGTTTTGCACCGATAAGCTGGTCACCTTCCCTGATATTGATAGCATTAACTCCTTTTTGTCGGGGACGGCTGTATGATTCCAGCTTGGTTTTCTTTATAATTCCTTTCTTAGTAGCAAGAAGAATGTAATGATTGTTGATATAATCGCTGTCTTCAAGAGTCTTTACGTTAATATGAGCCTGTACTTTATCATCCGGGTGGATATTTATTAAATTCTGAATGGCTCTGCCTTTAGAATTTCTTGTACCTTCAGGTATTTGGTATACCTTCATCCAGTGACATTTACCGGATTCCGTAAAGAAAAGCATCGTATTGTGCATATTGGCAATGAACATATGCTCCAGAAAATCTTGTTGACGGGTGGTTGTTCCTTTAACGCCTACTCCGCCACGGCCCTGGGTTTTATATTCATTCAGTGATGTACGTTTGATGTAACCCAGATGAGAAATAGTAATAACTACATCTTCATCGGCATAAAAATCTTCCGGGTTGAACTCTCCTGCCTCATATTCGATTGTGGTTCTTCTGCCTTCGCCAAATTGCTCTTTAACTTCAATGAGTTCATCCTTAATAATTTGCATCCTCATAGATTCATCAGAAAGAACACGTTTGTAGTATTCTATCTGCTTCATCAGTTCTGCATGCTCTTCTTTAATTTTACCTCTTTCAAGTCCTGTTAATTTTTGCAATCGCATATCCAGAATGGCTTTTGCCTGAACTTCTGAGAGTTCGAATTGTTCCATCAGTCCATTCTTTGCTATTTCCGGTGTTTCAGATCCTCTGATTAAACTAATTACTTCATCCAGGTTATCCAAAGCAATAAGCAATCCTTCGAGAACATGAGCTCTCTCTTCCGCCTGCTTAAGTTCATATTTTGTTCGTCTTACGATTACTTCATGCCTGTGTTCTATGAATTTTTCTATAATGTCTTTTAAGTTCAGAAGTTTAGGCCGCCCATTAACGAGTGCAATATTATTTACACTAAAGCTGGTTTGCAACTGGGTATGCTTATATAGTTTATTCAGAACAATATTGGGAACGGCATCTCTTTTAAGCTCATAGACTATTCGGGTTCCTTCCCTGTCCGACTCATCATTGACATTGGAAATTCCTTCAATTTTCTTTTCATTTACCAAATCGGCTGTCCGCTTAATTAACTCGGCTTTATTGACCTGGTAGGGAACTTCAGTTACAATGATACGTTCTTTCCCGCTGTTGTCTGTTTCAATTTCAGCTTTTGCACGAATATCAATTTTCCCGCGGCCAGTCCTGTATGCATTCCTAACCCCCGTCATGCCGTATATTATGCCACCTGTTGGAAAATCCGGGGCCTGAATAAGATCTGCCAGTTTATCTACTTCGATGTCATTATCATCAATATAGCCAATAATGGCATTCATAGCATTGCTCAGATTGTGTGGTGGCATATTTGTTGCCATTCCAACAGCAATACCGGATGCTCCATTCAAAAGCAGATTGGGAATTCTTGTGGGCAATACAGTGGGTTCACGCAAAGTATCGTCAAAATTCAACTGAAAATCAACAGTATCTTTATCAAGGTCTTTCAGTGTTTCGGCTGATATTTTTTGAAGCCTGGCTTCAGTATAACGCATAGCTGCTGGTCCGTCACCATCCATTGAGCCAAAATTACCCTGGCCATCAACCAATTGATATCTCAATGACCAATGCTGAGCCATTCTGACCATTGCTTCATAAACGGATGAATCACCGTGCGGGTGGTACTTACCCAGCACCTCTCCTACAATTCTTGCCGATTTCTTAAAAGATCGGTTAGAATATAAACCCAGTTCAGACATTCCAAATAAAACTCTTCGCTGAACCGGCTTCAGACCGTCTCTCACATCAGGTAAAGCCCGCGATACGATCACCGACATGGAATAATCAATATAAGCAGACTTCATTTCTTCTTCAATATTGACCCTGATCATTCTTTCTTCTTCTGCCATAGCGTTCTATTTCAAATATTTTTTTAGTACAATATTTTTGGATTATATAAGTTTTCAAAATTACGAAAATAGATTAATTTTCCTTGCCAATCTAACAATTAATATCATTCTTTATTAACAATAATCTGTTCATTATTTCGGATTAGATTTTGTATTTTTGTACAAAGCTTGGTAAAAAAAATACTGAACAAGAAAATTAATTTTTTGTAGAACAATAACGCTTTTATTACGTTTGGAATTTAAATTTTGAAAAAAAGGAGATTAAACATATATGGATGCAAAATTTTCACAACGAATTAAAGATGTGCTTTCTTATAGCAAAGAAGAAGCGATAAGATTGGGTAATGCCTACATTGGCACTGAGCATCTTTTGCTTGGAATGTTGAGGGAAGGTGAAGGATTAGCTATTGATATCCTGGATTCACTTGACGTTGATTTAATGAATTTGAGGAAACTGATTGAAGACCGAATCAAAACCGATGATAAAGTAATTGCTGAAGCTGAAAATGTACCTTTATACAAAACAGCAGAAAGAGCGCTGAAGTTGGTATATCTGGAGGCTAAGTCATTTAGCAGCAGTACAATTAATACCGGACACCTGATTCTGGCTATTCTAAAAGATGAAAACAGCCTCGTAACGCAAATTCTCAGTGAGTTCGATATCGATTATGATGATGTAAGAATTGAAATGGAGTCTAAGCAAAAAGAAACAGAAGCAAAAGCTGATTTTGGAGAAGAAGACGAAGACATTCCGTTTGGAGGTGGTAAGAAAAGTCAGCAATCCGAAGGTAAATCCAAATCTGATACTCCGGTACTCGACAATTTCGGTCTGGATTTGACAAAAGCCGCAGAAGAAAATGCCCTGGACCCAATTGTTGGAAGAGACAAAGAAATAGAACGGCTTGCACAGATATTAAGCCGCCGAAAAAAGAACAATCCGGTACTCATTGGTGATCCAGGTGTCGGAAAATCCGCAATTGTTGAAGGTCTTGCAATACGTATTATTCAAAGGAAGGTTTCCAGAGTACTTTTTGATAAAAGAATTGTAACGTTGGATCTTGCCTCTATCGTTGCCGGAACCAAATACCGGGGACAGTTTGAAGAAAGGATGAAAGCCATTCTGAATGAACTGACAAAGAATGAAAACATTATCCTCTTTATCGACGAGATTCATACCATCGTAGGTGCCGGTGGTGCCACTGGCTCTCTTGATGCCGCCAATATGCTTAAACCATCTCTTGCACGTGGTGAAATACAAACGATTGGCGCAACTACCCTGGATGAATACAGGCAGCATATTGAAAAAGATGGTGCCCTGGAAAGAAGATTCCAGAAAGTGATGGTAGATCCTACTTCCCCTGATGAAACACTTGAAATTCTCAACAACATCAAAGAAAGGTACGAGGATCACCATAACGTAAATTATACCCAGGAGGCTTTAAAAGCTTGTGTACACTTGACTCAGCGATACATAAGTGACAGGCATTTGCCTGATAAGGCTATTGATGCCATGGACGAAGCCGGTTCAAGAGTGCATATTTCTAATATTGTTGTTCCCAAAAGAATCATAGACCTGGAAAAACAGATTGAGGAAATAAAACAACAAAAGATATCGGCAGTTAAGAATCAAAACTTTGAATCAGCAGCTAATTACAGGGATTCGGAGAAAAAAATGCTTGCCAAACTTGAGGAAGAAAAAGACAACTGGGAAAAAGAGCTGGAACAAAACAGGGAAACTGTTACAGAGGAAGAAGTAGCCCAGGTTGTAGCGATGATGACAGGTGTGCCTGTTCAGCGAATTGCTGAAGCAGAAGGAACTCGATTGATGAAAATGAATGAAGAATTGCGCAAGAATGTAGTTGGACAGGATGATGCCATCGAAAAAGTAGTGAAATCAATACGAAGAAATCGTGCGGGACTAAAAGATCCGAACAAACCTATTGGTTCATTCATATTCCTTGGTCCTACCGGTGTAGGTAAAACCCAACTGGCAAAAGTTCTTGCTCAATACCTGTTTGATACTACAGATAATCTTATCCGAATGGACATGAGCGAATACATGGAAAAATTCTCCGTTTCCAGACTTGTAGGCGCTCCTCCGGGATATATAGGTTACGAAGAAGGCGGTCAACTGACAGAGAAAGTCAGAAGAAAGCCCTATTCAGTTATTCTACTAGACGAAATTGAAAAAGCACACCCGGATGTATTCCATCTGTTGCTGCAAGTACTTGACGATGGCCAGTTAACAGACAGTCTCGGAAGAAGAGTTGACTTTAGAAATACTATAATCATTATGACTTCCAATATTGGTAGTCGTCAGCTTAAGGACTTTGGTAAAGGTGTAGGTTTTGATACTCAGGCCAGAGCACAGTCATCAAATGAACTGGCAAAAAGTGTCATTCAAAAAGCTCTGAAGCGTTCATTTGCTCCTGAGTTTCTCAACAGACTTGATGATGTAATCATCTTTAACGCTCTTTCAAAAGAAGATATTCACGAAATTATTGATATTGAGCTGGAAGGTCTTTATTCAAGAGTGGCCAATCTGGGGTATAAAATTGAGATTACAAAGCAAGCAAAAGATTATGTAGCAGATAAAGGATTTGATACTCAATTTGGAGCCAGACCACTCAAAAGGTCTATTCAAAAGCATGTTGAAGACCCTATGGCTGAAGCCATTATTAAACATAGCGTGAAAGGTGGAGATCTGTTGAAGGTAGAATACGATAAAGAAAATGATACCATTCAGATTAATGTTAAAAGAAGCAAGCAGGGCAAACAAGAAAAAGTGAAAACTGATGACAACGAAAAGTTGTCAGATGAAGCTCAGAAGAACAGCGAAAATTAATTCAAAATTACGTTGCTATGGAGAAAAACAATAATAAAGTAACATTTAAAGGTGAACCCGTCACGCTTTTGGGAAAAGAAACAAAAGCCGGGGATAATGCAGTAGATTTTACTGCGCTTAATAATGAGTTACAACCAACCAAACTTTCTGATTTTAAAGGAAAAGTAAAAATACTCTCTGTGTTCCCCTCTGTGGATACCGGAGTATGTTCCAAACAAAACAAAAGATTTGACCAGGAAGCATCAAATTTAAGTGATGATATTGTCATCCTGGCAATTTCAAATGATTTGCCTTTTGCGCTAAGCAGATATTGCGGTGCGGAAGGTATTGATAAGCTTGTAACCCTTTCAGACCACAAAGATGTTGATTTTGGAACAAAGTATGGTTTCCTGATTGAAGAAATGCGTCTATTGGCGCGTGGTGTGGTTGTGATTGACCAAAACGATAAGGTTGTTTATACAGAATATGTTCCTGAAATTGGACAGGAACCGGATTATGATTCTGCTATAGAAGCAGCTAAAAAACTTGTTTAAACAGCTTATTTTTTTTAAGATATCTTTTAAAAGCCTCTGGATTGTTATTCAGAGGCTTTTTTGTTAACAATCCTTGCTATAAGGTCATACTCCCATGCTTCTTCAATTCTGGAATGGTAGAACGAACCCAGTTCCAGTTCTCCGTATTTTTTAGGAAGGATGATTTCATTATCTACCTCCGGGGCATCTGATTCTGATCGGGCATAGTAATTCTCCCCGTCTTCCCTGTCAACAAGAACCTCTATGTTATTTCCAATTTTTGACTGATTTTTTTTGTAAGATATATCCTGCTGAATTTCCATTACTTCATTTACCCTGTCCTCCTTTACAGATTGGGGTATTGCATCAAAATAATTATTTGCAGAAAAGGTATCTTCTTCTTCTGAATAAGCAAAAACACCAAGGCGGTCAAACTCTATATCTTGAACAAAATTCATTAATTCATAAAAATCTTTTTCAGTTTCCCCCGGATGACCTACCATTAAGGTGGTTCGTAAACTTACATCTGGTATCTTGTTTTTTATTAGTTCAATAAGCTTGTATGTGTTTTTCTTGTCTATTCCCCTTTTCATATATTTTAGAACTTTATCACTTGCATGCTGGAAGGGAATGTCCAGGTAATTGCAAATAGATGGATTATCTCTCATAATATCGAGAATATCTACAGGAAAATTGGACGGATAAAAATACAAGAGGCGTATCCACTGGAAAATATCTGTTCTAGCTAGTTCTTTCAGCAAATCTCCAAGGGCATATTTTTTGTAAATGTCAAAACCGTAGGAACTCAAATCCTGGGCAATCAGATTGATTTCTTTTACACCGTTCCGGGCAAGAATGCTTGCTTCGGTTTGAAGTAATTTAATAGGTTTGCTTTTATAATTTCCTCTTATTAAAGGAATAGAGCAAAAAGCACATTTTCTGTTGCATCCTTCAGCAATTTTTAGATAAGCAAAATGATTCGGAGTACCAAGCATTCTTGAAGAAGCGTATATATCATTATATTTGGCATTAAGAAACTCAACAATATTACGCTGTTCTTCTACTCCAAAATAGCCATCCACTTCCGGAATTTCCTTTTTTAACTCCTTCTTATACCTTTGCGACAGGCAACCCATAACAATAAGTTGTTTGATAGCTCCCCTTTTCTTAGCCTCCACATAATGCATAATGGTCTCAATGGATTCCTGTTTTGCATCGTTGATAAAACCACATGTATTGATGATTACAATATCTGAAAAACCGGCACTTTCATGAGCAATTGAGAAACCGTTAACATTAAGTTGTTTTGCAAGATATTCAGAATCTACAAGATTTTTAGCACAACCCAGGGTAATAAGGTTGATATTAGGTTTATCTGGCATGATCAATGTAAACTATTGTGTGAAGAGAGAATCTACAAATTCCTCTCTATTAAATATTTGAAGGTCTTCCATTTTCTCACCGATGCCAATATACTTTACAGGTACATTAAACTGGTCAGAAACTCCGATAACTACACCCCCTTTGGCTGTGCCATCGAGCTTGGTTACTGCAAGGGCATTCACATCTGTTATTTTGGTGAATTGCTTAGCCTGCTCAAAAGCATTTTGGCCTGTTGAACCATCAAGAATTAACAAGACTTCGTGAGGTGCATCGGGAACCACTTTTTTCATTACCCGTTTAATCTTGGCCAGTTCATTCATAAGGTTCACTTTGTTATGTAATCTACCCGCCGTATCGATAATGGCTATGTCGGCCCTGTTAGATTTAGCGGAGCTTAATGTATCGTAAGCCACAGATGCTGGATCCGAGCCCATACTTTGTTTAACAAGCGGAACCCCTACTCTGTCCGCCCAAACTTCAAGCTGATCAATAGCGGCTGCCCTGTAAGTGTCAGCAGCTCCTAAATATACTTTTTTACCTGAATGTTTAAATTGATAGGCAAGTTTTGCTATAGTGGTGGTTTTTCCCACTCCATTCACTCCAACAACCATAATAACGTATGGCCCTTCTTTGGCATCAAAGTCTGTTGTTATCTCATGCTCGTTTTCTTTTAGCAACCCACTTATTTCTTCTTTCAGAATCGTGTTGAGTTCATCAGTTCCCATATATTTGTCTTTGGCAACCCTGTCTTCTATTCGTTCAATTATTTTGAGTGTAGTATCTACCCCAACATCAGAAGAAATCAACACTTCTTCAAGATTATCCAATACTTCATCGTCAACCTTCGATTTTCCAACTACAGCCCTGGATAACTTTTTGAAGACATTTTCCTTGGTTTTTTCCAAACCCTTATCCAGACTTTGTTTCTTATCTTTTGAAAATATACCAAATACAGCCATCTTATCATTTTTAATTTTCCGGGAATACAAAAATATAAAATAAACAAAAGCCTTCTTGTCAAAAGAAAGCTTTTATTTAATCATTCCGATATGTATGCTTTTAAATTATTTCTTACTAAAAAAGTCTTTCACTTTTTCTTTGTGAACCATCTTTTCTTCAAAGGCATATCCATGCTTTTCTTTGTTTTTGATAGCCTTTATACATTTTACGTAGTCTTTACCACTACCGGTCTGTAATGTTGCAACTGTTTTCTTAGCCATAACTTAATTATTTTATTTCTTTATGAACAGTAACCTTTTTCAAATATGGATTGTACTTTTTCAGCTCAAGCTTGCTCGGTGTGTTCTTTTTATTCTTTGTTGTAATATATCTTGAGATTCCAGGCACACCAGTTTTCTTTTGCTCTGTACATTCTAAAATAACCTGAACTCTGTCTCCTTTTTTCTTAGCCATGTTATAAAATTTTAATAATTCCTAATATAACCGTTTTCCTTAGCCTCTTCAAGAGCTGCTTTGAGACCCTTTTTATTGATAATCTTTATTCCGGAAGATGAAACGTTTAAAGTAATCCAGCGATTTTCTTCAGGATAATAAAATTTTTTCTTAAAAAGATTTGGATAAAAAACTCGCTTAACCCTTTTATTAGAGTGCGATACATGGTTACCAACCATTCCCTTTTTTCCTGTTATTTGGCAAATTCGTGACATTTTTCTTAGTTTTTCATTTTCCTAAACGGTTTGCAAATTACGTTAATTTTCTTCAAATAATCAAATCTTTAATGAAGAATTTTCTAAAACTTTTACTTTTTTTCAATCGCTAGTTTTCTCAGCATATTCAGGGCTGTGTTAATTGTCTTTTCCGTATTTACATCTCTTTTATTTCCAAAGCGATACCTACTTGAAATAATTTTGTTTTTTGAAGATACACTAATCCATGTAGTTCCTAATGGTTTCTCTTTAGTCCCTCCTGTAGGTCCTGCAATACCTGAAACAGCAATACCATAATCTGTTTTATAAAGCGCCCGGATATTTTTTGCCATACTTTCCGTTACCTGCCTGCTTACAGCTCCATGCTCCATTATTAATTCCTTCGGAACATTAAGGTATCTCTCCTTTATTTCATTAGAATAGGCAACAATGGAACCTTTAAAGTATTCTGAAGACCCCGGTACAGAAGTAATCCTTGCAGCTATTCCTCCTCCGGTACAACTTTCAGCAGTACAGAGGGTTTCTTGATTTTCTGCTAAAAGATTGCCAACGAGTGTCTCCAGATTTGTTCGCCCCTTTGCAACATAGTATTCAGGAATTATTGTTTTTAACTCCTCTGTTTTCATATCAATAACTTGCTGTAAGTCTTCATCCTGCTGTTTTTTACCGCTAATCCTGAGTTTTACAATACCCGGACTGGGCAGATAAGCAATTCTGAGATTATTCGGCAGGCTCTTCTCCCAATCTTTTAACTTCTCAGCAAGGTAAGCTTCCGGAATTCCCTGAGTGATAATCACCTGATTGATTATTGAATTCTTAACAAATTGTTTTTTGAGTTCGGGGATTATCGATTCCTCCATCATTTTTGTCATTTCGAAATGTACGCCAGGCATAAAAATAAACCGGGTATCCCCTTTCTGTAACAAAATGCCTGGAGCTGTTCCAATATAATTCATAAATACTTGGGCTCCTTCAGGAACTCTTGCCTGCTCTTCATTGAGATGAGACATAGAGTATTCCCTTTCTCGCAGAAATTCCTCCAGTCTTTTAAATACTTCTTCATTCAGCTTCCATTGTAAGTTAAAATAATCAGAAATGGCAAGCCGGGTAACATCATCACTGGTTGGCCCCAGTCCCCCTGTTATAAAAGCAAAATCCGCCCGCTCGTTCACTTCTTTGAAATAATCCACAATTACTTCTTTATGGTCAGGAAGGGTAACAATCCTTATGACTTCAAAACCATTCTCTGTGAGAAAATTTGCTATCCACTGAGCATTTCTGTTGAGAATATGCCCAATAAGAATTTCGTCACCAATTGTTATTATTTCTGCTTTCATGACTTACTTTTTACCTGTTGATTATTAATGGAGTGAATGCGTTGCAGCAAGGGAGGATGCGAATAATTTACAAAAACATAAGCAGGATGGGGTGTTAAATTGCTTAAATTTTTGGATGAGAGCTTTTTAAGAGCGCTGATTAAACTATTTCCTAAACCATATTGTTTAGCAAATGCATCCGCCTGGTATTCATATTTTCTTGATAATATATTCGTGGCAATACCAATCAGGGTAGAAATCGGGCTATACAAAAGAGAAAAAGTTATCAGACCAATATGAAAACTGGGTTGCTCTACCCCGAGAGCCCTGGAAAGTACCGGATTATTTATCAATAGTGATAAAATAAACAGAGTAATTCCGGTTTGTAAAACAGAAATTACAATATTGACCAGGGTATGTTTTTTCTTATAGTGACCAATTTCATGTGCCAAAACAGCCACTATTTCAGAGTTTTTCATTTCTTCAATCAGAGTGTCAAAAAGGACGATTCGCTTTTTTTTGCCGAGGCCGCTGAAAAAGGCATTTGCCTTAGTTGATCGTTTTGACCCATCCATCACAAAAATGTCTTTCAGTTTAAAACCTGCTTTCTTACAAAAATTTATAATGCTTGACTTCAAATTCCCCTCTTCCAGCGGTTCAAGCTTATTAAACAGGGGTAAAATTAAATATGTATAAAACATAGTCATAAATACTGTAAAAAGCACAATTAATCCCCATGCATAAAGCCAGAACTCAGTTCCTGTTTTATGATAAAACCAAACAACAAGTAATAAAATTCCACTCCCTAAAATAGCAGTTAAAAGCCAGCCTTTGAGTTTGTCGGTAATAAAAAGCTTTGGAGTGGTTTTATTGAAACCATATTTTTCTTCAATTACAAATGTATCATACAAAGAAAAAGGCAGATTTACAATATCCAGAGCAAGGAACAGGATACCAAAGAAAATAAGTGGAACAATTAAACTATTGTTTGTCAGACTACGGGCAATATCGTCCACAAATGCGAAACCGTCCAGGCTTAAGAAGGTTATTATAAGAATTAAGTTAAAAGTGCTGGTTATTATTGAAAAACGATGGTTTTCCGCTTCATAATTTTGGGATTTTTTATAGCGCTCTTCATCATAAACGCCTTCTAGTTCAGGAGGTAAAGTTTTAAACCTGTACTTTGCATTCAGGTACCCCAAAACCTGGTCCGTTAAATAATCTAAGACAATTATGGCAATAATTACATAGAACAGAATTTCCGGTGTATTCATAAATTTTTAGGGGCAAAATTAAGAAAATTTAAATAACCTGGAATAAGGCCTGTCAGGTTGTAAAATCTTATCAATTCAGCAGGATATGTTTGCTATTTTATTACAGGATGATTTTTGATCAGTCAATCTGTTTTTCCAGTCTTGAAAGATTTTTCTTTCTATCTGTTAGTTTATCGAGATATTTCCTGGTTCTTTTTTTGTTTTTAACCGAAAGAGATTTTTCAGCCCATTGAATGGCCAGATCGATTTTTCCCATCATTTCAAATGCAAAGGCAATGTTATATGCTGCTCGGCTGACCACTTCAGCATCACTATGTTTCAGGTTATCTTTCCATATTTCGATGGCTTTTTCCCATTTGTTGTTTTCTACCATTTCAGCTCCCTTTCTCAATTTTTCGGTTCCTCTGCTGTAATAACTTCTGGTATTTTTCTGCCACGTTGGTAAAATTCTTTTAGCATAGTCGTAACCCGTCCAATAAGCAGCTTCCCGGAAGGTTTTATCATAATCCGGGAGCAATTCAATGGCCATTCTTTTATCCGGATCCATTGCTTCCCATACAAACTTCTCTGAGTAAGAGTAATCGTCAACCATAAGGTCCTGGTAGGGATAATAAATTTTCCAATGTGCTTTGGATATTATTTCGAACTTAAGATAGTATTGTATAAAACCCTTTTTCGTAGCATATTTATCTTCCAGTTTATCATTCATGGAAAGATAATCCATCATTATAACTACATCCACATTAAATTTATCTGTAATCCTTTTCATGTCAATCCAGGTCAATGTATCTTTTTTTGTAAACTCCTGAATTTCATCATTTTCCGGTATCTTAATCTGTTCACCACTAAATCTGGGGGAATTAGCCAAAACATCTGCCATACCGTATTTTACTTCTTCCAGGATTTTGGAAGGAAAATTTTCCTGTTCAATCCTAGCAAAATCGTTTACAGGCTGTTTTAGAAGAAGCACTCCTGAGTTGATTTTTTGAGGAACAGCAATTTCTGCAGGTTCGAGAGTTTCCGTTTCAATATGTGAAACCGGATAACAACCTAATATAGATAAGAGTCCTGAAAAAAATAATATTATAAATATTCTTCGATATAACATAACCAATAAAAATACAAAAGGTATGCCACTGAAGAAGTTTTCAGTGGCTAAAAGTTTATGTATTCATACCTCCACAAACAGAAATGACTTGTCCTGTGGTGTATGAGGATAAGTCAGAGGCCAGAAAAAGGGCTGTATCAGCAACCTCTTCCGGTTTTCCTCCACGCTTAAGGGGTATCTGACTTTCCCAGTTTTTTCTTACTTCTTCTGAAAGCTGCCCGGTCATTTCAGTTATTATGAAACCCGGTGCAATAGCATTTACCCGGATATTACGTGAGCCAAGTTCTTTGGAGGTTGACTTTGTAAAACCTATAATACCGGCCTTGGAGGCAGAATAGTTTGCCTGGCCTGCATTACCGTTAACGCCTACCACAGAACTCATATTAATAATGGAACCGGCTTTTTGTTTTAACATCTGCCTTTGAACTGCCTTGGTAAAATTAAAAACAGATTTCAGGTTAACATTTATCACTGCATCCCACTGCTCCTCGCTCATTCTCAACAGTAATGTATCTTTTGTGATTCCTGCATTATTTACCAAAATATCGATCTGCCCAAATTCCTCTAATATTTTTTCAACCACTTCGTGAGTTTGTTCATGATTGCTTGCATCAGATGCATAACCTTTGGCTTTTACGCCAAGATTTTCTAACTCACTTTCAACGGCTTTCATATTCTCATTATATTCAAGATCTGTAAATGCAATATTTGCCCCGTTTTCTGCAAACTTTAACGCGATCGATTTACCGATACCTCTTGCTGCTCCGGTTATTATTGCAGTTTTGCCTTCCAGTAATTTCATAATCTTAGTTTTTTGGTTTGAATTTGACCAGGTAAAATTATAATAAAATAAACAAATAACAATCCTACATGTTTTGCCGCAGTTATAAGGATCTATGAAAAAGTTGCATATTCAAAGCAGGTTTCCTTGATCGAGGTACTTTTTCAGGTTATTATCAAATATGGGTGAACGGAAGTAAGGGTCAAAAGATTCATTTAATACCGGTTGATGTAGATTATGGTCGAAATAGCCTTTGATAAACTGAACAGGAAGCTTGTATACAGGTTCGTCATTTTCTCCCAATACAGGCTCATGGAAAGTCAATATTTCTGAAAAATGGTAATTGGAGTTTTTCAATTGCTTTGAATAATGATTAACTGTAGATTTAGCTATTTGAATTAGGATGGTGTATAAGCCATATCTTTTTCTTTTAATTATAAAGTATTTGATTTCAATAGGATCATTTCCTGTAACCATATCAGTAGTATAATCCAGGTGGCTTTCGAAATCAAAACCTTCGGTTAGGATTTTTTTGGCTGTGTCCTGGTTATCTGTGTTATGCAGATATTTGTAAATATCATCCCTCTCTGTAATAAATTCGGTAAACCTTTTAAAAGATTCATCTTTGTTATGGTTTTTCTCAGGGTACATTCTGAAACCTGTATATTAATTCTCTTTCTTCTTTCTGACATCTACAAGACTCACCTCATAAATAACAGAAGTATAGGGTGGTATAATACCTGTAGAAGACCCGGTTTTACCAAATGCTGTTTCCGAAGGCAGGATCGCCAGCGCAGTTTCTCCTTCTTTCATAAGGCCTATTACCTCTTCCATACCCTCAATGACCTGCCATTTCTGACCAAATACAAATTCAAAAGGCTGTTTTCTTTGTTTAGTCGAATCAAAGAATTTTCCATTGAGAAATTTACCTTCATAATGAACCAAAACGGTATCTCCTTTTTCAACTTCCGGTCCCTTTCCCTCTTCAAGGGTTAAATGGTAAATTCCTGATTTTGTCGGTTTTGCATCTATTTTTCTCTCTTCTATAAATTGTTGTAACAATACCCTTTCATATTCGCCAAAATCTTGTATCCAGTTTAGGAATGCCTCTTTCTCTTTTAGAAATTCATCCCGCCTCTGAACTTCTAACATATCAATGGTTATTTTCATACTGTCATTGCTGCTCATAAAACCCGGGGTATTGGTTTCCAGTGTTTTATTGAAAAATTGTTCAGCAGGTAATATGAAAGTTGCTTTTTCCCCTTTAGAAAGCATCAGAAAACATTCATCAATGGAACCGGCAAATTCAGGTTGGGTAACCTGTAACTTTCTCCTGCCATCAAAGAATGAGGAATCTTTCATGGTACTGTAGGTAATATCTGCTGTAATGTAATCTCCTGGATTGACTTTCTTTTTGCTTTCTCCGAAAGAATGCAATTTATAATAGATACCGGATTTTGTTTTTGAATAACCGGGATATCTTACTGATTTATTGCAAGATAGCAATATAAATAGAATACTGCTTATAAAAATTATTACTCGTGTCATATTGGATATTTTGACACTAAAAATATAATGAATAATGGATTATTGCAAATGTTTTAGGGTTGGATTTTATTTTCAGAGACTTCTAATATCTCAATTTCATAATAAAGGATTGAACGGGCCGGAATTCGTTCACCATCTCCAATTAAACCGTGGGCTAAATGAGGAGGAATAATAAACCTGGCTTTATCTCCTTTACTTAAATACTGTAACCCTTCATGTAAACCCTTTACTTCTTCATCTCTTCCCACATGAATAACTTTGGCTTTACCTGATTCTGAAGAAGATAATAAGGTTCCGTCAAGCAACCGGATTTCATAATCCACCCTGACAAAATCTCCGTACTGTATTTTTTTTCCATTCCCTTCTTCGTATATCATATACCATAATCCAGATTCTGAGTTTTCCATATTCCAGCTTCTTCGCTCAATAAAACTTCTGATGCGCTCCTTATCCTTCTGGACTAAAAACTTATTGACACTTTCCAGGTTTTCTTTCGGATTCAACTTATTTGACTTTCCATCTAAGTAAACCCTTTCATTATCCTGACTTACAATAAAATAAAAAAATACAATAAATAAGAGGATAATCCCCGAAATCATCCAAACTATGTAACGTCTTTTCATTTTCAACATTAAATCCTGTGTTTTATAATTTCATTCTTATATTCAGGCAGCAATGAAACAAATTTATCCAGTGTCTCCTTTAATGTCGTTTCAGAGTATCCACCGGCAGCATTTCTGTGTCCTCCACCATTAAAATGTTTCCCGGCAAATTCATTAGCATGAAATTCCCCTTTGGATCTAAAGGAAATCTTTACCTGGTCTTCCTTTTCAATAAATATAACAGAAAAAACTATACCTTTAATTGAAAGAGGGTAATTCACAAATCCTTCTGTATCGCCCGGCACAAAATTATATTCCTCAAGCTCTTTTGCGGCAATGCTTATAAAAGCTGCGCCATATTCCGAATAAACCTTCAACTTTTTGTTTAAACAATACCCTAGAAGTCTCATTCTATCAACTGTATAGTTGTCATAAACTTTCCAGTAAATTTTATCTTTATCTATTTCGTTCTCAATGAGCTTGGAAACTACATAATAGGTGTCGGGTAATGATGAGTTGTAGCTGAACGAACCGGTATCCGTCATAATACCAACGTAAAGGCATTCAGATATGGTCTGATCGATGTCTTCTTCAACACCAATCTTCGTAAGAAATTCATAAATAAGCTCTGAAGTAGAGCTGACTTCAATAGTAGAAATAACAACATCCGTAAAATTACCCGGATTAGGATGATGGTCAATCAATACTTTCTTTGCATCCGTGTCTGTTGTTAAGAATTCCATTTCCTGTAGCCTTTCAGGGGCATTAAAATCTAAATAAAAGATTAAATTAGACTTTTCTATCTTTCTGTTTGACAAGTTTTTATTTTCATCGTAAATAATAATATCTTTACTGCCGGGTAACCATTGCAAAAAATCAGGGTATGCATTGGGTACAATGACTGTGACATTGTACCCTTTTTTCTTAAAAAACAGGTATAATGCCAGGGATGAACCAATGGCATCTCCATCCGGATTATAGTGGGTAATAATGAGAATGTTATCGGTATGAGTCAGATATTTTTTGACCTTATCTATTGTTTGTCCATTTATATTTTTCACAAAATGTTATATTTAAAATATTAAAAAACTCAAATTTAAAATAATTCCTAAAAAATTAGATAAACCATTCTATAATTTCTAACTTAGAAAAAAATAACTCAAGAATTATGGAGCAGACTTTAGCAATAATAAAACCTGGAGCTTTCAAAAAAAAATACACCTCATCTATTATAGATCGGATCAGCAAAGCTGACTTTAGTATTATTGCCTTGAAAACCATGCTTTTAAATCAAAAACAAGCTGAAGTTTTTTATTATATTCATATTGAAAAGCCTTTTTTTTCAAAACTTATAGAATTTATGACTTCCGGGAAAATAGTTGTTCTGGCACTGGAAAAAGACAATGCGGTTTCAGATTTGCGAAAATTACTGGGAGCCACGGATCCTGCTGAAGCAGAAGAAGGCACTATCCGTTGGAGTTATGGAACTGATAAGACAAAAAATGCCGTACACGGTTCGGATTCAGTTGAAAATGGAATACGTGAAGTAAATTTTTTCTTTTCCCATTCTGAATTGATACTTTAGAAAATATTTGATGACTGAGCAGCTTATTTCAGTATTATATCATCAATTACTTTATCACCTGCTTTTTCATTTAAATGCTCAATAAGAGAATCCTTGAGCATGGAAAGCTCATTCCTGGCAATGGATGAATTGAGATGCACAAAGAGTTTGCGTTCTTTTATATAAATATTGTCCGTTTTTTTTGCGATAAGTTTCCCTACGATTTCTTCCCATGAACGAATCAACCTGACCTCTTTAAGTTTCCCGTCAATATCCATTGCTTTCAGGTAGCTGTCTACCACATCTGATAATTTTTGAGTATTTTTTTTACGCATAATTAATTGTGATTACCATTTACCTTTATGTTAGCATTGGGCCCGATTTTAAAAAGTTTGTAATGAATGGAAGCATCTTTAAGCAGTACTTCCAACCTGTTTTCACTGGTATCAGTTATAAAAATCTGCCCAAAGTTTTCATCAGAAACAAGATCGATAATTTTTTCAACGCGTTCCTGATCAAATTTATCAAAAATGTCATCGAGTAACAAGATGGGAAAAAATTCTTTTACTTTTTTGATAAAATTATACTGAGCAAGCTTCAAAGCCACCAGGAAGGTTTTTTGCTGACCCTGAGAACCAGCCTTTTTGATGGCATGGTCTTCCAGAGTAAGTTCCAAATCATCTTTATGTATACCCACAGTAGTATGCTGAACAATTCTGTCTTTTTCCATGGCATCCGATAATAACTTTCTTAAATCATTATCATTCAGTTGCGAATTATATTTCAGTCCTACTTTTTCTCTTTGATTGGAAATCGTGTTGTAATAATTCTGGAACACAGGAACCAACTCATTGGTAAATTGAATACGTTTTTGATAAATCACCGTTCCCAGCTTAATGAGTTGCTCGTCCCAAACATCAAGAGATTCGGCGTCAAAGAATCTTTTTTCTGCAAATGTTTTTAACAACTGATTTCGTTGATTAAGCGCCCGGTTGTATTTTATCAGGGCTTCCAGGTATTCTTTATCGTACTGTGAGATTACCCTGTCCACATATTTTCTTCTTTCTTCACTCCCTCCGGAAATAAGATTGCTATCCATCGGGGAAATCATAACAACAGGTAAAAATCCGATGTGTTCGGACAATCTTTGGTAATCCTTCTTGTTGCGTTTTACACGTTTCTTTTTATTTCTTTGTATACTTACGTATATTTTCTCTTTTTTCTCATTCAGAATAAAGACCCCCTGAAGCACGGCAAATTCCTGATCGTATTTAATATTTTGATTGTCTATAGGATTAAGATAGCTTTTACACATCGACAGATAATAAATAGCATCCAGTAAATTGGTTTTGCCGACCCCGTTTTGCCCAACAAAACAATTAATTTTGGGTGCCAGGGAAAGTTCTATCTGCTCATAATTCTTGTAATAAGTAAGCGATAATGAATCAAGGTACATAAATAATTTTTAGTGCAAAACAATTATAAAATAAAGAAATAATGAAATTGCCAGTAATTTTATTTGAGTTTATTTCAATTTACAAGTCAAAAAAATTACTTTTGCAGTTTGAAATCAAAAATAGACAAAAAAAATATTAGAAAATGAGCAAAAAGAAAAAAGATTCTGCACCGGAACAATTTGAATCTGTAGAGAATGTATTAAGCAGGTCAGAACAGTTTATTGAAAAGAATCAGAAATTGCTTACCACAATTGTTTTGGTAATATTGATTATTGTAGCAGGTTATCTTGCTTTCAACAGATATTATCTTGATCCATTGGAAAAAGAGGCCCAGGGTCAAATGTTCAGAGCAGAGCAATATTTTGCACAAGATTCTTTTAATCTTGCCTTGAATGGTGACGGGAACTATCTTGGTTTCCTGGATATAATTGACGAATATGGAATCACGAAATCTGCTAACCTGGCTCATTATTATGTGGGTATTTCCTATCTGAAAACTGCTCAGTACCAGCAAGCCATTGATTATCTGAAAGATTTCAGCGTTAATGATAAAATTCTTGAGCCCCAAAAACTTGGTGCTATTGGGGATGCCTATATGGAAATGGGAGAAGTAGACGAGGCTCTTGATTATTATAATGAAGCCATTAAAGAAGATGATAATCAGTTTACCACACCACTCTATATGAGTAAAGCAGCTTTTGCCTTTGAGCAGAAAGGTGAATATGACGAGGCTATTGAGCTTTATGAGAGCATAAAACTTGATTACCCGAATTCAAGTCAAAGTGAAGAAGCCGATAAAAGTATTGCCCGTTTGAAAACGTTAAAAAAGCAGTCATAAAACACCTATGGCAACGAATCTCAAAAATCTCTCCGATTTCGGTCAAATGGAAATACCTTCAGCAGAGGAATTTACCTTTGGTATAGTTGTGGCAGACTGGAACTATGAAATTACGGGAGCAATGGCGGAGGGAGCATTAAAAACTTTGAAGGATTACGGAGCCAAAGAAGAAAATATTATCATAAAACGCGTCCCCGGTAGCATTGAGCTTACTCTGGGGGCACAACTTTTAGCAGACAACCTGGAACTTGATGCTGTCATTTGTCTTGGATGTGTTATCCAGGGCGAAACCCGGCATTTCGATTATGTTTGCGATAGTGTTACCTATGGAATCACCGAATTAAACCTTAAGTACAATAAGCCTTTCATATTTGGCGTACTTACAACAGATAATTTGCAGCAAGCCAAAGACCGGGCAGGTGGAAAACACGGCAATAAAGGTGACGAGGCTGCTGCAGCTGCCATTAAGATGGCACACATGAAAAAAGAATTGGAATAAAAATTCAATTTCCCCATAATTTTCCCTATTTCTTATTTTAACCCAGATTGAGCGATTTTCGCTCATTTTTTATTGACATTATCGTTTTTCTTTCTTATATTTTAGGATAAGAAATCTTTAAAAAAATAACATTATGAGCGTACTAAAGGTGATTGAAGTTTTAGCAAAATCAGACAAAAGCTGGGAAGACGCCACACAAATGGCAGTAACAGAAGCTTCAAAAAGTGTAAAGAACATTCGCTCGGTTTACATAGCCGAGATGAGTGCAGAAGTAGAAGGTAAAGATGTTGTTGCTTATCGCATCAATGCCAAGATTACTTTTGAAGTTAAACATTAGTTTTAAACATTAACATGATTATTTTTGTAGGCTGGTAAATCAAACCAGCCTACTTTTTTTATATGGACAGAAAAGGACAGATCAATAAAAAGCACTATGAACTGGGGCATAAAAATATAAAGGGTCTTCTTCTGCGTCTGTCATTTCCCTCCATGATAGCCATGTTTGCTAATGCCATCTATAATATTGTAGATACAATTTTTGTGGGCCGGGGTGTTGGTGCTCTTGGCATTGGAGGGGTTGCCATTGTCCTGCCCATCATTGCAATAGTTTCTTCATTTGCTCACCTAATAGGTATCGGAACAGCCACTCTGATGTCCCGTCAGCTTGGTGCCGGGAAAGAAAACGAAGTAAACAGAATTGCCGGAAATGGAGTATTCATGATTCTCCTGGTAGGAATATTTTTCACGCTAACAGGAGAACTTTTTACAGTTCCTATTTTACGGCTATTTGGTGCAACAGATGGCATACTACCCTATGCCCATGATTTTGCCAGGATTATATTTATCGGGATGCTTTGGTTTCCGTTTTGTGTGAGTACCAGTAATTATGTCAGAGCCGAAGGAAATGCCCAAAGCGCTATGAATGCAATGCTTATTGGCATTTTGGTTAATGTAGTGCTTGATTACATTTTCATTTTTCCCATGAAAATGGGTATTCAGGGAGCAGCTTTAGCAACAATCCTTGGAAAATTTACCACCTTTATCTATCTGATTGCTTATTTTTCAAGTAAAAAAAGTATCATTCAACTCAAGTTAAGACACTTTAAGCTCCACAAAAAAATATTGAAACCCACCATTTCTGTTGGTCTTTCAGGATTTGGTATGCGATCCTCAAGCAGCCTTGCTAATGTGGCACTCAATCATACGCTTGGTTTTTATGGAGGTGATATGGCTATTGCAATATTCGGGGTAATCTACAAAACAACACTCTTCCTTGGTATGCCCTTGTTTGGTCTTAACCAGGGAATGCAACCGATAGTTGGTTATAATTATGGTGCACAGAAATATGATCGCATTCTCAAAACCATTCGTTTGGGATTTACTTATTCTGTAATTTATGGAGTTGCAGCCATAGCAGCTTTCGAGATTTTTACCAGGGAAATTTTTTCCTTGTTTACCCATGAAAATACATTGCTTGAAGAAGGAACAAGAGCTATGCGAATTGTGATATCGATGATGTGGCTTATCGGAATTTCTATAAGTGCCACGGGTATTCATCAGGCTATGGGAAAGGCCAAATCAGCTTTTTTACTGGCAATTTTAAGATGGGTTTTACTGGTTACACCGTTAATTCTCATTCTACCCGGCATTGGTAATCTTGGTCTTGACGGAATATGGTATGCCTTTCCGCTGGCTGATCTTCTTACAGCAACGATAGCCCTCCTGGTTTTATGGTCAACCTTAAAGAAAAATGCTATTTTTTCTGAATACTCTAACCCGAATAATTCAAGAATTATGCAGGATAAAGTAAAAGATACAAATACCCTTAAAAATTAATACCGATACGTATAATAGGATTCTTATGAAGGCTGTAACTCTTTTCGTTCAGATTATAGAGAATAAGTAAGTTCAAATAGGCTTTCTTACCTATTTTCTGCTGCAGCCCTCCTCCAACCAGATAGTTATGTGCCCAGAACCTTTTTTCGGAGCGTTTTCTTGTAAAATCAATATAAGAGGGCATACTGAGCCCTTCATACTCGAGATGACCTATGAGCCTGCCCTGAATGTTAAATGGCAGGAAATCGCCTAAATTCTGAATTAAAACATATCGTGTGAAAGCACTTCCCCCGTATATATGACTTGAGAAATTTTCAACAAGATCACCGCTTGTTCTGTAGTAAATGTATCTCCCTCCAACGCCCGCATCAAATCGCGGGGTCACATGATATCCGACTATGGGTGCAACTTCAACCTGAGTCCTGAAATTGGAGATTTGGGCCCAGATAGTACCTCCGAAAAAGAAATTTTCTTTAATCTCCTTGTCTTCTTCTTCTTTATCCTTCTTTTTATCTTCATCATCATTCTGAGCGTAAAGGGTCACAGAAAAAAGGCCGAGCAATATAATCAGAATATATTGTTTCATATTTCTATTCATTTTATAGTATTACAAAGATAAGAATCATTTTGCATTAACGGATGGAAATATTTTAATGGCAAGTTAATACCCGTTTCCTTAAATAATTAAACCCGGGAAAAGAACAAAAAAGGCTGCCCTTTCCGGCAGCCTTTTTAATGAGGTATTCTTAATTGTATATCTTCGGCTGTGTTTCTCCTCTCAGTACTCTTAGCCCATTCATTGCCAGCGCTTTCATCTCATCTTCCCCGGGATAAACAGAAACAGGGGCAATAAATTTCACCATATCTCTCACATAATCAACCAGCAATGGGTTGTGCGCCATACCTCCTGTCAGTAAAATTCCATCTACCTCTCCTTTGAGCACTGTACTCATTGATCCTATTTCCTTAGCAACCTGGTAACATAAAGCGTCCTGTACTAATTTGGCTTTCTCATCACCGTCTCTAACCATCATTTCCACTTCATACGCATCATTTGTTCCCAGGTAAGCTACAAAGCCTCCTTCTCCTTTTATCATTTTCTTGATGTCTTCATGAGTATAATCGCCACTAAAACAAAGTTTTGCAAGCTGTCCAACGGGCAAACCACCACTTCTTTCCGGGGAAAATGGTCCATCGCCATCTAACGCATTATTAACATCAATTACCTGGCCTTTTTTGTGAGCACCAACTGAAATACCACCTCCCAGGTGGGCTATAATGAGGTTCAGATCCTCATAATTTGTATCAAGTGACTTGGCATGAGCTCTTCCTATAGCCTTTTGGTTTAAGGCATGAAAAATGGAATGCCTTATAAATTCGGGGTGACCTGCGAGCCTTGCTACATCCTGCATTTCGTCTACCACAACCGGATCAGCAATAAAAGCACGAGCGTTGGGTAATGATTCAGCAATATCGGAGGCAATAAGACCGCCAAGATTACTGGCATGTTCTCCAAGAGGGCTATCTTTCAAGTCTTTTTTCATGTTTTCATTCACCTCATAAACACCTGATTCTATTGGTTTTACCAGCCCTCCCCGGCCAACCACGGCCGAAATTTTTTCTATTTCGATATCCGCGCTTTCCAGTTCATTCAAAATTACATCTTTTCTGAAATGAAACTGATCAGAAATTTTCTCAAAATCTTTCAGGTTTTCTGCTGTATGCTTAATGTTTTTCAAAAAAGCAGATTTTGCATTTTTATATACAGCAATTTTTGTTGAAGTGGAACCGGGATTTATCGCTAAAACATAATAATATTCCATATAGTATATTTTTAGTTACAATATTAAACTTACATTGCTGCTGCCAGTGCAATAGACATCATTTTGCTTTTTTCCGTATCAGCTCTTGAAGTAAGAACTACAGGCACTTTTGCACCCATGACTACTGCAGCAGAAGTGCAACCACCAAGAAATATAAGAGTTTTATAAAGAATATTACCACTGTTTAATTCCGGAGTCATAAGGATATCGGCATCACCAGCCACTTCACTTTCTATGCCTTTGTGCTCTGCTGCCTTTTTGGATATCGCATTATCCATTGCAAAGGGTCCATCAACCAAGCAATTTTTAATCTGGCAACGGTTGTTCATTTTTGCCAGAATAGCAGCATGCGTAGTAGATTCAATCTTTGGATTAACTACTTCCAGAGGGCCAATAACTGCTACTTTGGGTTTTTCTTTACCCAGACCATGGAAAACCTCTACCGCGTTGTTCAAAATATCTACTTTTTCCTGGAGTTCAGGAGCTATATTCATTGCTGCATCTGTAACACCAAAAAGTTTATGGTAATAGGGTGATTCGATCAAGGCAAAATGGCTTAATGTATTGCCTTTCCTGAGTCCATTTTCTTTATCAAGAACTGCCTTTAAAAGAGGCGCAGTACTGACAAGCCCTTTCATCAGAATATTTGCCTTACCTTCTTTAATAAGAGAAACAGCTTTAACGGAGGCTTGTGCAGGATCTTCCTCATTATAAACATCCACTTTGCTGATGTCAAAACCTATCTCTTCAGCAATATCTTTTATGTTCTTTTTGTTACCCACCAAAACAGGAATTATGATGCCATTTTCAGTAGCACTTTTAACAGCCTGGAGCACTGCTTTATCTTCTGCAGCGGCAACAGCCAGCCTTTTGGTTTCTTTGCTTTTGGCAATATCAATTAAATCCTTTAATGATTTGAGTTCCATGTATCCTTCGATTTTAGTTATTATCTATACGCTGATTACAAATCTCCTGGGTGTCACGGGCAATCACCAGCTCTTCATTCGTTGGAACAACAAGGGCATCAACTTTTGAACCGTCTTTACTTATGAGAGTTTCTTCACTTTTTCGTCCGTCATTCTTTTCAACATCAAATTCAATTCCCAGGTAATCCAGACCATTAAGAATATCGCTTCTTGTTTCCCAGTCGTTCTCTCCAATACCGCCTGTGAAAACAATCATGTCCACCCCATTCATAGCTGCCGCATAGGAGCCAATATATTTTTTGACTCTGTAACTATACATTTCCAAACCAAGCTTGGCTCTCTCGTTTCCTTTTTCTGCTTCTTCTCGAATTTCACGCATGTCAGGAGACACTCCTGTAATTCCATACATTCCGCTGCGTTTATTAATCATACTTTTTGCACAATTCAGATGCATATCTTCTTTTTCCATTACAAAGATGAATGCACCCAAGTCCAGATCACCGGAACGTGTCCCCATAATCAGACCTTCAACCGGGGTTAGCCCCATTGATGTATCTATAGACTTCCCGTTCTGAATTGCCGCCACAGAAGCGCCATTACCCAGGTGGCAGGTAATTATTTTTTTATCCTTTATATCCACATTGATCTTTTCGCATGCTTTTCTTGCTACGTATTTATGACTTGTGCCGTGGAATCCATATCGTCGCACACCGTATTGGGTATACATATCATAAGGCAAACCGTACATGTAAGCATAACTGGGCATCGTTTGATGAAATGCAGTATCAAAAACCGCTACCTGCGGAAGATCCGGGAGTAATTTCTGAATTGCATAAATGCCTTTAAGATTATTGGGATTGTGCAAAGGAGCAAGATCACTTACACCTTCTATTTCCTTAATTACCTCTTCAGTGATTAGAGAACTCTTACTGAATTTTTCTCCACCATGAGCTACTCTATGCCCTACTGCGTCAATTTCATTCAAAGTTTTTAAAGCTCCGTGTTCCTTACTAACCAGTATATTAAGAATGTCTTCAATACCTTTTGTATGCTCGGGTACGTCTACATCAATTTTCTTTTTGTCACCATTCAGTTCAAGCTTTAGAAAAGAAGACTTCAGACCTATTTTTTCTACTATTCCTTTCGAAAGAACAGTAGTTTTCTCCATATCAAATAACTGGAACTTTATTGATGAACTGCCACAATTTAGAACTAATACCTTCATGCTTATTTTGTCTTTTAACTGTTGTTATTTTTTATTATAATGAATTAGCTTTCGTTACCAGCCTGATTGGCGGTAATAGCCACGAGGTTAACAATATCTTCAACACTGCATCCCCTTGAAAGATCATTGATTGGGGCTGCCATCCCTTGTAATACAGGACCTGTCGCTTCAGCATGCGCCATTCTCTGAACCAGTTTATAGGCAATATTTCCGGTTTCCAGTGTAGGGAAAATCAGAACATTGGCTTTACCTGCAATTTCGCTGTCGGGTGCTTTTTTCTTTCCAATAGCATCAATAATCGCAGCATCTGCTTGTAATTCACCATCTATTTTAATATCGGGTCGTTTTTCTTTGGCGATATTCGTTGCATTCACAACTTTATCGACCATTTCATGCTTTGCGCTTCCTTTTGTTGAAAAGCTAAGCATGGCAATTCTAGGCTCAATACCAGCAATTGCTTTTGTTGTATCTGCGGTTGCAACTGCAATTTCAGCAAGTTCTTCTGCAGTTGGATTTGGATGGACTGCGCAATCAGCGAATACCATAAGACCATCCTCACCAAATTCTTTGTCCTTCAAAGTCATAAGGAATGCGCCGGATACAACACTTATACCTGGCTTAGTCTTTACAATCTGGAATGCAGGCCGTAAAACATCACCTGTTGCGTTCTCAGCTCCGGCAACTTCTCCGTCTGCATCACCATTCTTAATCATGAGTGTTGAAAGATAAAGAGGGTTTTCAACAAGTTCAGCTGCCTCCTCCTCTTTCAGACCTTTATGTTTTCTGAGTTCCAGCAACAAATCGATATAGGTTTGCTTTTTATCATGATTCGTTGGGTCAATGATAGTTGCTTTCTCAATATTATCCAGGTTCAACTCTTTCGCCTTATTAATCAATTCATCCTGGTTTCCGAGGAGTATGATTTGGGCAATACCCTCTTTAAGAAGAATATCTGCTGCTTTGAGTGTTCTTTCTTCTGTAGATTCCGGGAGAACAATTCGCTTGTTTAAATTTTTCGCACTTGCTTTTATTTTTTGTATCAAATCCATTGTAAATCAATTATTTATACATTTAACAATTTGCACGTAAAGATAATCAAAATTGTTTATTTTGAATAAAAGAAACAATGAATTATATCAGGGTTAAATGATTTTCACAACAATTTTTTGAAAAAATAAAGAAGCAAATCAGATTAACTATGACTTTGCCATATTTCCCATGATTTTTCAGCTTGCATAACCAGCATTTCGTAGCCGTTTTTGACCAGGGCTCCTCTTTTTGCTCCTTCTTCAAGAAATAAGGTACGGGATGGATTATAAATCAAGTCATAGAGAATATGGTCCGGAGTAATACAGTCATAGGGTATTCTCGGCAATCTGTTGGTATCAGGATACATACCAAGGGGTGTTGTGTTAACAATAAATTGTGTTTGAATAATTAGTTCATTGGGGATATTTTCATAATTCAGAATGTTCTGTTGTTCTATAGTTTTACCTCTGGTTGCCTGGTAGATATTAATGCTTAGTTTTTTAAGTGCATGAATGACAGTCCTTGAGGTTGCTCCTGTTCCTAAAATAAGGGCATTAGTAATATTTCTGTCCTTGATAAGTTTTTTGATGGAAGTTTCAAATCCGTAAATATCCGTATTGTATCCCTTCAGGAAAAGGTTATTTTGTCTCCTGTTAATTGCAATTGTATTTACTGCCTGAAGTTTGGCAGCTTCATCATCCATTTCATGAAGATATTCAATGACTTCTTGTTTGTAAGGTATTGTAACATTTAATCCTTTTAACCCTGGATTTTCGTGAATGATACTCTTCAATTCGGATATTGTTTTGATTGGAAAAGCCTTATAAACCGCCTCTATTTTCTCCTTTTCGAATTTTGTGTTAAAATAATCGGGAGAAAAGGAATGGGAAAGAGGATAACCAATCAATCCATAGAGATTCATACCTTATTGCCATTACTTGTTAGTCGTTCTATACCAAAGATAAAAACAAATCCGGTTATAGCAATAAGTAAAGCAGGTAAAAGAAATGATTCATTCCCGGTAATTGTCTCATAGGTTCCGGGCAGGACATTTTCCCGGATCAGAGGCTGAATCTCTCCATGCCTGTCAACAAAGGTTGTAACTGTTTTTTTCCATGGCCAGACCTTATTTAAAGATCCAATCATAAATCCTGCAAGAATGGCTACAGTGGTATCATGAAACTTTCTGAGAAACCAGGACAGAACGTTGGAAAAACTAATAAGTCCGAAAATTGCTCCAACAGCAAAAATGAGAAGAATTATGGCATTCAGTTCTCCTATGGCAGCTAAAATAAACTGATACTTTCCAAGCAGTAAAAGGATAAAAGCACCTGAGATGCCTGGAAGAATCATGGCGCAAATAGCCAGCGCCCCAGAAAGGAAAATAAACCAGTATGTTTCAGTTGTTTGAGCAGGAGTTAGCATGGTTACTATATAGGCTATTGCAATACCCATTATCAATCCAATAATTCTCTGAGCATTCCAATTCTTAATTTTTCCGGCAATATATATTGCAGAAGCGATTATTAATCCAAAGAAAAATGACCAGACGAGTATGGGATATGTATGCAGTAAAAATTCAAGCAATTTGGCCAGGGAAAAAACACTAATAAGTATTCCTCCAAAGACAGAGAGAAGAAATGTTCCGTTTATACTTTTCCAGAATTCCGGTATACCTTTTGAAAAGATGGTTTTTACAGCTTTT
Organism: uncultured Bacteroidales bacterium; assembly: GCA_964585385.1. GTDB lineage: Bacteria > Bacteroidota > Bacteroidia > Bacteroidales > UBA12077 > JAGXLC01. The sequence goes on along the minus strand of CAZPDP010000022.1, from coordinate 13,156 downwards.
AAATCTATTGACTTAACAGAATATACCAATTCTTCATAAATTCCGGTTATAAAGGCTATTGTACCTCCTGAAACACCAGGTACAACATCGGCTGCTCCCATGCCCATTCCTTTCAATATCAGCATGAAATAATTTTTAAACGATCGTCTGGTCATAGAGATTATTGTTTAAGAATTTTAATGGGTTTATATCTGAAGGTTGTATCAGGAAAAACACTAGCTTTGGTCTTTGTAGGTAATATCCTGAATAAGTTTGGTGATTTCTTTTGATTTTTTTGCCTGGGGGCAAATCCTGAAAAATTCTTTCTTATGTTTAGGGTCTATTTTCATTGCTAATTTAAAGTATTTAACAGCATAGAGGGTCTGTTTTTCAAGATAATTCAATGCTGCCAGTCTGAAATACAAAAGGGCGCTCTTTTCGTGATATTCCAGAGCTTCTTCAAGGACATTTATAGCCTTCCTGTAATAAAAATGATTGATAAATTCGTCCACCAGTAAAATCCAGTTATAAAAAAGTTCGGGCTTAATTTCCACAGCTTTTTCAAAGGCCGTAATGGCTTCGCTTTTTAAGTGGAGATTGGATGCAATTCTTCCATACAATACAAAATAATTGTAGTTGCTGTCATCTATTATAGTAGAACGTTTAGCATAGAATAAAGCATCCCAGTAATTTTTTTTCTTGAAAAGTACAGTAGCGATACCATGATGCAAACCCGGGTTAAAGGAGTCAATTTCAAGTGCTTTGTGGTAATAATTCAGGGCATCCTTAAAATTATCAAGGTAATTGTAACAATTGGCTATACTGGAGAGTATTTCAGAAGATTCATCCTCATAATTGAGAAACTGCAGGTAATAATCTATAGCTTTTTCAAACTGAAGATTCTCTTCGTATAACAAAGCAATTTCATAAATCGAGTCAACTGAACGCGGGTTTATAGCAAGAGCAAACTCAAATGCTTTAATTGCATTTTCTAATTCACCAGTTGCCTGGTGGACTTTACCGAGAGAATACCAGATATTTTCAGAGAACGGATCGAGCTCCAGATATTTTTTATAATATACGATACTGGAAGCCAGATCATCCATTTTCTCGTAACAATAAGCTAAATCCTGTAATATAAAGATATTATCATTATCAAGTTTAAGTGCATTAATCAAATAAGACAAAGCTAGCTCAAAGTTGTTAACAAGCTGAAAAGTATGGGCTATATTTTGCATAAGGTCAACGGCCTCATCCTTGTCTGTTATGAGGTCAAGAGCTTTGCTGTATTCTTTTTTGGCCTGCGCTGTATTTCCCATCATCACATTGGCATGCCCTTTTGTTATAAAAAGTTCATTGTTATTTGCTTCCAGCTTCTCAATGCTATTAAGGGTGGTTAGTGCTCTGTTTGGATTTTTATCTTTAAGCAGGATTTGAGCTTTCTTAATTTTCAGAGATACTGCATAAGGATGAAGTTTAAAGGCATATTTTACAGCACGTAAGGCTTTGCCCAGGTGATTAACATCTATATAATAATCCAGAATCTGCTCAAAATCTTCAACATCAAAGTAATATGTATTACCGTTTTTGAGCATCTCCTCATAACGGTCAATCAATTGATCAAAATCGCCTCCATTAAATAGATTTTCGTAATCTCCTTGCATCGTTTTATATTATCATTTAGAGTGTAAAGCTAAAAATAATTTTGCTACTAACCATCTGGATTTATCAAAGCTTTTCAACCATTTACCAACAATTTTTTATTTCTGAATTGTTCTGTGATACAACCGTTCTGCTTTTTCTTTCTTTAATTTTAATTCCTCCTGAATTTCAGGATTCTGAATCAAACTGTCAAAATTTTCCAGCAATTCATCCATTTGTGCAATGAATTGTTCTGCAGAACGGATAAATTTTTTCTTTTTTCCCTGAACATTTATTTTTATGCACATCTCATAAATACCCTGGTAAAGCTCATTAAATTCAATGAGTGCAAACGCTTTTTCTTTATCAAGATAAGATGTTAGAACTTTTAACAAGGCTACATCCGGATTAAAATTATCGGGATTCCACATATAATTAGCCAGTGTTGCTAGTTTTATGATATCCCAGAAGCCTGAATGACTTTCCTCTGTTATCAATGCAGGAAGTCTGGTTTTTTCATGAAAGCTGTCGGGTATATACAATTCAAAATGTTCAAAAATACTACTCATACGCAGTTTTCCGGGTGCATATCGCTTTTGTAATTCACCTTCTTGTTCACCGGAGAAGGGGTTTATATCTTTAATAAAGAGCACTGGTTCTCTTTCGGTTATTTTCCGGTACCTTTCAACTTCGATATTATCAATTATTACAGGATTCTCAGAAGCTCCTGTCCATAAATAATTTACAGAGCCCGGCATTCTGTTGGAGATTTCCTCCAGATAAGCTTCTCCCCTTCCGTGGCTCCTTCTGATGCAGTCATTTCGGTACCAAACAGGCATCAGGTGGACGTTACCATGATGGGAAGTCCATTTCAGAACGGAGTTAACAAAATCTGTGTGAACATCAACAAGGCTTCTGTATTGTATATGATTCCCGTTTGATTCATTAAATATAAAATTACAGTAACACATCTTCTCTGTATTGACTGTGCTGTCCATCCTCAATAAGAAATTGTCTATTTTATTGGTATATGCATATTTTATATAACGGCTAATTTCATTTTTATCCGAAATTTTGGCAGTATGAATTTGGGAGCTCTTAAATGGTGAAAGATAGGGATTAACAGAAATACCTGTCGTAAATGGCAGAAAATCCTGTTTTATTTTAGCAATTTTATCAACAAAGTACTGGAATTCCTCAAAGTCGCTAGTCTTATTTGCATCAAGGTAAAGCTGGTTATACCTCAAATGGTAGAGATTTTCCAGTTGGTTTTGTAAACTGGAATCTTTATGATTAATAAAAACTCCCCTTGTTTTATAACCTGGGTAGTCAACAACATCTGCATGATGAAAGATAAGACTTGTATCTGAAAGCAATTGGAGGAATGTCTGGGTGGCGTAATAATCTCCTGCCGGGCTGTTGCCTGATAAGCTTATCACATTTGAAGCGTCATCTATACGTTTTATAAAATATCCTTCAGAATGATTTTTAATGGCTGAATAAGGCAAAGATTCAAAATTCTGTTTGTTTAAAGCATTTTTCCCTATTGAAAAAACAAAGCTGTAATTACTGACTGACTCCGGGTTTAAATTGGAAACAACAGGAATTTGAGCTTCATAACCATTTTTTTTCAGAATCTGCCGTATCTTTCCTTCCAGGTTCTTTGCAGCATGCAATGTAAGTTTCTCTGGTTTTTGAGGGATTAGAATAATTGGCAATTTGGAGATAAGGGCAGGATTGTAAATTCTAAGTTCTTGATCCGGTTCTACCATTTTGGGTTGTGGGAGGATCAGTTCATAATTTTTAAACTCCTTATTTTTATAAGAATTCAACCTTTCCGCAAGAGAAAAATTATGTTGTGTATACTCAAAAGAGATATTATCAATCCACATTGTACCGGTTCCTTTTAAACCTAGAAATAACCTCACATACTTTGCTTCATCAGGTATATCACCATCAAAAAACGGAAATTTGTGGGATATGCCCAATGCTTTTGTCCAATCAAGAGAATCGATTTGCCAGAATCCGGAAAATTGAAAAGCCTTAAATCCATTATCGAATTTTTTCCCGTTTTCAGGGTTAATCATCTCTTCACTTATCTCTATTTTATTTTTATCGTAAAAATGCACCCGGATATTTATTGCATCCATCAGACGATTTCCAAATCTGCTTTTGTTAGAGCAGATATTCCGTAATTTGATGTAAAAACTCAAGCGGTAATTTCCCGGTATTACTTTTATATAATCACTAAGAATTCCAGGGCCCTGGAATTCTGTTTCGTCGGTCTTGTTATTTCGAATTCTTATTGCTCTTTTCCCCTCGTAGACATCAGATTTATTAAATTCCCTGTTGATTGTATCCACCCATTCAACTTCATTGGCAGACTCCCCTATTTCTTTCCAGCCATCAATTTCATAGGTATCAATATTATCCCTAAAGAACCTTCCGCTTTCAAAAGATGAGTTAAATACCTTATTTCCTTCAGCAAATTCATTTTGTCTCCTTTTCAGGGGAATATCCAATGGGTCGGCACTGCTCCAGACAGCTCTATTAATGGATTGCTTGTCTTTCTTTATACAGTCAGTGAAAATAAAAACCAAGCCAATAAATAAAACGAAAATGAGGTAATTTTTCATTGGTTTAACTAATTATTTTTCATTCAATTTACAAAAATAATATTTATACAACAGGATTGAATACAATAATTTCGGATTTCCTTATAATTTAACAACCTTGATTGATTCTTCCTGGAATGCTGATTATTTCAAAGGTTTTACCCCAAATACTTTAATTCCGCGGGATTTTCCCTGAAGTTTTATATTTCCTAATTCCCGGAATTTATAGCCATCACTACTCTTCAGAATCTTGTATAAATTTTCCGATATCATAAATTCCTGTCTATGCTCTTTACATAAAGACTCTAAGCGTGCTGCTGTATTTACCGTATCTCCATTATAGGATATTTCTCTGCGAATGTGCCCCACCTGCAACACCATAACCTTACCGGAATGAGCTCCTGCCCGGAAAGAGGGTACAGTTCCGTATTTTCTTTTGTAATACCCACTTCTTTTATGAATTAAATTTTGGAAAGCATAAAAAGCCTGCAAAAAATTATTTTTATACAACCCTTGCCTGATGCTCCAGGAAATAATGGCTCCATCTCCCAGATATTGATAAATTTCGCCTTTATAATTATCCACTACCTCCAAATCATTAAAAATATCTTGAATAAGGTGGCTAAATTTTTTGTGTCCCAGTTTTTCAGCATAATAAGTAGAGGATTTTAAGTCAATGAACATAAAAATACGCTCCTGTTCCATTGGTTTATTGAGTAATCCCAATACCCAACTTCTGAAATTTCTTTTCCCGACCTTTTGCCTTACACCTTTTAAGAAATTAACAAGGAAACCTGCAAGGTAGAAATACACAAAAAACCGAATAAAACGAGTGTCCAGGTGTGGCAGATGATTTAATATTTCATCATATTTCTTTTGATTCAATAATGTAATGGGCACTTCTGCCGCAAGAAGCAGTAATAAAAATGCTGATAAAAAGTAGATTACCGATTTAATAAATATTACAAGTCTTCTTGGAAATATACGCAGTATACGATCTGTAAACATTCCATCCAGGAATGTAAATAAGATGGATAAAACTATGCTTAGGGCCAGAAGGATAAAATAAATATCGGATATACCCAATAAATTCAAATGACCAATGAATAGCTGGCTGTCATCTGTAAGAAATACATAAAATAAAAAAGCAGCATACCAAAATATAAGATGAAACAAAAAATTGCCCACCATTTTATTGTAGCCGATAACTATCTTATCACCAGTAATCATGTATTAAAGATTTTTAATATCCTGGCAAATATACACAATTAGGAGCCGGGACAATTGAATAGGTGAGATAAACCTGAGCTAGCTTAAAAGCATGCAGACTGCTAAGCTACTTTTCTGTACCTCCATACTGCCAGACTTAAACTAATTATAGCATAAAACAGCAAACTGTAAAATTCCGGAAGAATATCCTTAAAGCCTGACCCCTTAAGCATAATCATTCTGATAACTCTCATAAAATAAGCTATTGGATTAATTACGTTGACCTTATTGGCCCAGTCGGGCATACTCTCTGTGGGAGTAAAAATTCCACTCATTAAAATAAATACCAGCATAAAAAAGAATACCACAAACATTACCTGCTGCTGTGACTCTGATATAACAGACAGAAACAAACCAAAACCCAGTATAACAAGAAGATATACAACAGTAAATCCAAATAAAAGAGGTATACTACCAACCAGTGGAACATCAAATAGAATTTTACCCAGGAAGAGACCAAAAGCAAGTTCTATAAGAGCTATTATCAAGAAAGGTAGTAACTTACCAATAATGAACTGGTATTTCTTAATAGGTGTTACATTAATCTGCTCTATGGTACCCATTTCTTTTTCGCGTACAATATTCATGGCTGTTAAAAACAAGCTGATAATTGTAACAAGAATAACAAGTATACCGGGAACCATGTAAATTTTATAGTTCATTTCTGGATTGTACCAATAAGAATAAACAATATCTATCGGGTTGGCTTGTGCAATCTGGGGTTTATTTACCCATTGGCTGATTATGTTCTTATTGAAATCTGAAATCACTGATGAAGAATAAGCATTGATTAATCCTGCGGCGGTTCCGTTAATTGCATTTATAAGCAACTGAATATCGCTTTCACCTTCATTCTTTAAATTTCTTTCAAAATTGTTTGGGATAGTCAGAACCAGATCTGCCTCATTCGTAAATAATCTTTTCTTACCTTCCTTCACATTAAATGACCTGTCAACAATATTATAAAAAGGAGAACCTTCAAATTTGCTTACCAATTGCCTGGATGAAGTTGATAAATCCTGATCAACCACATACATATCAATATCCTTCATCTCAAGGGTTGCCGCATTAACCAGGATTAATAACTGAACAAAAGGCATAAGAAAAATCATGGGCAACATAGTCTTATTACGAAATATCTGAATAAATTCTTTTTGCAGTATATACAAAATAGTTTTCATATTGTATTATTTAGCACTGATCGTTATTCTAGTCTTATTTTGAATTTTTTTACACTCAATCCTATAAAAATTAGTGTCATAGCGAGAAGTACCAGGGTCTCTTTCCAGACATACAACAATCCCGTACCTTTAATCATAATACTCTTTATCAGAATAATATAATACTTTGCCGGGATTATAACACTGAGCCATTGAAGCGGCCATGGCATATTTTCAATTGGGAAAATAAAACCCGATAATAGCATTGTCGGAAGCAGAAGTGCAAACATAGAAATAAACATGGCTACCTGCTGTGTGTTACTCATCGTTGAAATAAAAATTCCGAGGGAAAGAGACATGACGATGTAAAGTAAAGTTTCTGTGAGTAATAGCAGCAGACTCCCTTTTACTGGCATTTCAAAAACAAAATAACCCAAAGCAATGATAACAACAGCGTTAGTAAATGCAAGCAGAACATAAGGCATAACTTTGCCTATTATTACCTGGAGAGAACGAAGGGGCGATACCAGTAAAACTTCCATGGATCCATTCTCCTTTTCCCTTGTAATTGAAATAGAGGTCATCATAGCCGATACGATCATCAAAATAAGCGCCATGGTTCCGGGAACGAACATATAAACCCCTTTCAATTCATTATTAAACAACATCCGGGGCTTCGGCTTAATAACCGGTACCTGGCTGTTTTCCACCCTAATGTTTTGTGAATAATTCTGAAGAATACCTGCTGTATAACTCTGAAGCAAATTAGCCATATTGGCATCTGTAGCATCAAGCAATAGTTGTACTTTAGCCGACTTATCCCTTGTAAGCTTTTTATCGAAATCCTGTTCAAAAACGATTATCTCTTTTACTTCTCCCTTTTTAAAAGTTGACTTAATTTCACTATCATCGTGGATTCTTTTGTGCAATATGAAATAACCCGAAGAAACCAGCTTATCTGTTATTTCTCTTGTAATCGGATCCCGGGATTTATCGTATACCGCAATCTTTGCTTCTTTTATTTCATTGGTTACGACATAACCAAATATCAATATCTGGGCAACTGGCATACCAAATAAAATAAGCAATGTTCGGACATCGCGAAATATATGTATGAACTCCTTTTTTACAAAACCAATGAACCGTTTCATGTTGTTTCAATATTTTTAGCGTGCAATTTTTACAAATACATCATCCATGTTATCCGCCTGGTACATTTCTTTTAGGTTATTAGGGGTATCAAGAGCCTCTATCCTGCCCCTGTCCATAATTGAAACCCTGTCACAATATTCTGCCTCATCCATATAGTGAGTAGTAACAAAAACTGTTACATTCCGGGAAGCGGTTTCATAGATCATTTCCCAGAATTGTCTTCTTGTTATGGGATCTACACCGCCTGTTGGTTCATCAAGGAAAACTATCCCGGGCTCATGCATGATAGCTATGGAAAATGCTAGTTTTTGTTTCCAGCCAAGGGGAATTTCGGCTATCTTCTTGTCCATTGCATGGGCAAAATTGAGTTTTTCGAGAAGTTGTTGGGTTCTTTCCTTGATTTTCTTGCCTGGTAATCCATAAATTCCGCCATAGAAACGAAAATTTTCCTTTACAGTAAGATCTTCATAAAGTGAAAACTTCTGGCTCATATAGCCAATACTCTTCTTAATTTTCTCAGCCTCCTTATAAATATTGTAACCGGCCACATAAACTTCACCTGAAGTTGGAGAAGAAAGACCACATAATATTCTTATAGCAGTGGTCTTGCCAGCGCCGTTTGCACCCAGAAAACCAAATATTTCCCCTCTTTTAACCTGAAAAGTCAAATTATCATTGGCTGTAAAGTGGCCAAACTTTTTTACAAGGTTTTTTACATCTATTATCAATGAAGGATTCATAATTACCGATTCATTAAATCCATGAAACAATCTTCAATGCCAGGCTTTTGCTTATTAATCTGAACAGACTGATGACCCCTCTTATCTAAAAAACTCTGTATAGCTTCACTGTCTATTTCTTCCTCTTTTGAAGTAATGTGCAAGGAATCACCAAAAGGATAAACCGATTCAAGTTTTTCATAATCACGGAGATCGGTGAGCAGCTTATAAAGATTGTTTGAACGGATGCTATAAAGCTTTTTAGGGAATGCGTTAATAATACCGTCCGGAGTATCTATAGAGAGTATGCTGCCATTCTGAATCAGAGCAACTCTGTTACATTGACTGGCCTCATCCATATAAGGTGTGGACACCAAAATAGTTATCCCCTGCTCTTTCAACTTTAACAGCATTTCCCAGAATTCTTTCCGTGAGACAGCATCAACGCCCGTCGTAGGTTCATCTAATACCAGAATATCCGGTTTATGAATAAGGGCACAGCTCAATGCAAGTTTTTGCTTCATACCTCCTGACAGATTCCGTGCAAGTCTGTCTTTAAAAGGCTCTATCTGCTGGTAAATATCCCTAATAAGATGATAATTCTCTTCGATTGTAGTACCAAAAATAGTGGCAAAAAATTCAAGGTTTTCCTTTACAGAAAGATCCATATATAGAGAAAACCGGCCTGGCATATATCCCGTAATTTTTCTTATCTCCCTGTATTCTGCCACAGTATCCAATCCCTTTACGGTAGCTTCACCGGAATCAGGAAGCAGCAAAGTGGTAAGAATTCTGAAAATAGTTGTCTTTCCAGCTCCATCCGGGCCAATCAAGCCAAATATTTCTCCCTTGTTTACTCCAAAAGAGATGTTCTCGATGGCTTTGACCGACTTGTAGCTCTTTTTCAGGTTTTTTACGATTACTGCTCTATCTTCTCCCATAGTGCCTACTTTTAGAAATTCGCTTCCCCAGGCATTCCTATTTTAATACTTCCGTCGTTTTTAACCCTTATTTTCACCGCGTATACCAAATCAACCCGTTCCTCTTTGGTCTGAATAATTTTAGGTGTAAATTCTGCATTGTCGGATATCCAAATAATTTCACCAGTAAGCTTCTGATTTTCCTTTTCATTTTTGTCAATCAATACCTCTACTTGCTGACCGATTTTAATATGAGGCAATTGGGCTCCTGTGACATATACCCTGAGATCCATTTTATTCAGATCTGCTATTTTATAAATTGCCATTCCGGGACCTGCAAATTCACCCTCTTCCATATATTTTTCAATAACCGTTCCATGTATCGGGTTCTTAATGCGGCAGTTGTCCATATTTGTGTTTATCTCTTTTATTTGAGCATCAATAACATTTATTTCCTGAAAAACACTTTTTTTCTGTGTTTTAATGGATTGGAGTTGTTTTCTGGCTACTTTAAGTTTACCATTTATATTGTCAAACTGCTGTTCTGTAGCAGCCTCATCTTTGAGCATTTTTTCAATACGTGTTTTTTCTGTCTTCAGATTTTCAATTTGCTCCTCCTGAACAGCAACCTGGGATTCGATATTGTCTAGCCTGGCCACAGCAGCCTGTTTTTTAGCCATAAGTTGTTCTTTTTTAGCTTGAAAGATAGATGTATCAATCCAGCCAACTAACTTGTCTTTTTTGAGCTTTTCCCCTTCATCCAGATTTAGTTGTAAGATACTTCCCTGAGATTCTGCGGAAACCATAATCTCTCTCGCCTCAAAATTGCCATAAGCATCCGATTTATTTTCGTTCCTGTTGCATCCGTTTAATACTGCAAGGCCTATAATGAACAATGTTATGGATCTCATATTTTTTCTCTTTTAATCGGTTAATATTTATTCATTTAGTGTTGATTCTTATTATTTTCTGTCATGTCTAAATTGCCGGAAGTCATCAGATAATCCAGTCTTGACTTTGCCAGTTCCAATTTATGCTGTTCATGAGTTATTCTTGCCTTTTTTAGTTGATTTAAATCTGATATGTACTCGGCAGAAGTTATTACACCATTTTCCAGTTTGGATTTTGCACTGGAAATCACTTTTTCTCTCAGATCAATAATTTGTTTATCCCGCTCAAGGGCTTGTTTGTAATTCTCAATATCCGACTCTATGCTTTTTAAAGCTATAGAAATGTTTTTGTCGAACGTTTTTTGCCTGACTTCAACAATTTGCTTTTGCACCTCCAATTGCTGCCTGGATCGTTTATTCTTGTTCCAGTCCCATAAATTCCAGGTAAATTTTGCCCCTAGAATATAAAAGCTGTCAAATTCATCCTGAAGCATATTGAGTCCGGGTTTACCATATCCCAGCTGCCCAAAAGCATGAATTTTTGGCATTTTCTGAGATTGAATGAGGGCTTTATTGGCTTCCAGTTGTTTTTTCTGCTTGGTAAATAACTCATTTTCTGGTCTGTTAAATGTAGATTTCGCTTCAAGTTCAACATCAGGTATATGAAAGCCGGTTTTTTCCTGGATTTGCAAACCGGTCAGTTCCTCCAGAATTCGGATATTCGCGTTAATTTTATTGCTAACATCATCCAGGTTTTGTTCCAGTTCGAGTTTTTCAGCTTGTAATGTTTGCAAATCAGAGGGCAGTAATGCTCCGTTATTTACCCCGGATTTGACTGATTCCATTTTCCTGGTTAACTCCTCCCTGGTGGTTACCAATATTTCTTTTTGTTTTTTGAGAAGCAGGATCCCAAAATAAACCTGTATAATTCTGTCTTTAACCTGGTACAGGTCTACATCCACAGATTGTTCTTCCACAGTAGATTTTAGTTTTTCCAGTTTCCTGGAGTACTTAATCGTGCCTCCGTCATAAAGCATCTGATTGATATCCAGCGTAGCCTTATACTGATCTTTCGATGGTGTTGGAAAGTCAAATGGAATTGTGGTCTGACCGGGAACTTCAATTTCCACCACATCCGATTGGTAAGTAGCCTGTGCGTTCAGATCTACATGGGGATACCACCTGGTTGATACATTCTGAAGCATAAGCTGTTTTTTCTCTTGAATCAGGTCTTTTTCTGCAGTTTTGGGATAATTAGTCCCCATAGCCCGGAAACAATCATAAATATTAAGTGAATCCTGGGCTTCCAGTGATAAGACGGCAATAACCAAGCTTAAAATGAGTACTAATCTTTTCATTTTTTTATAGCATTTAATATGAATTCATTAACAGTCTTTTTTCTGCTTTTCAGGAATTGATAGTATGCTTCAGGGTTATTATCAAAAAAAATCCTCTGCATTACAGGTTTTGAGGCAAAAGGAAAAATACAAAGAGAAAGGATGTTAATCATTAGTTCTCTTGGATCCAATCTTTGTAATTTGCCTTTATCCATACTTTCCTGAAATTCCTTCAGAATTATTTCCGGCTGAATGCCCGCCTCAATAAAAGTTTGGAACAAAGTGTCCGGATCCCTTTGAATTTCCTGGATAATAAACATGGGGACAAACGGATGCTCCAATAAGATATCAATATAGTCGCGGACAAACAACTCCACTTTTTCCTCGATGGGCTTTTGAGAAGCAATAATCTCCCGGATCTCAGGAACAAAGCTTCGTATAGCAAACTGAAATACCGCCAGGAAAAGTTTTTGTTTACTCCTGTAATAATAATGCAACAAAGATTTATTTATCCCAGCCCCATCAGCTATTTCCTGCATTCTTGCCCCTGCCATTCCTTTTTTCAAAAAAACATTCTTAGCAGCTTCAAGAATCTTATGCTCCGTGTTTTTTTCTTTGTCTTTCATTTTTAAACTAACTGGTTTAATTATTTGGTTTAACCATTTGGTCAAAAATATTAATAATTTAAATATTGTCAAAAAAAATTACGATTAATGTATAAAAGCAAAACCTCAACACATACTATAATCTAACAGATAGCGTCTTATAAGAATATGTTTATTAACACCCCAAGAGGTTATAACCGTAGATTGTTCTAACCAACGCTTTACCTTATTAAAAGGGTTGTATTCTATAACACGGTTGATAGTCAGGGATAACTTTCTTCTTTCAAACATAAATACCTTTGTGGCAGAAAAGAAAATGCCACTAAGACTCTAAAACAATAAAATACACAAAGACTGAAAGAGTTGTTTTGAAGATATCAATTTTATTATAGAGCGTTGCAAAAAATAAACAGATAGATAAATCAAGGAGTAATTGCATTTCTACTGCACATGTTATATTTTTGATAAAACATTGAAAATAAATATCTTCTTACATTAAAAAAAAAAGCTTATGATAACCGTAAATAAACAGGAAGAAAATACATTTCAGGTAACAGTAAAAGAAGACAATTCTGAATCTACTCATACTGTAATGCTGGATGATAAATTTCATAAAAAAATCACCGGTGGAATTATTCCCAAAGAGGAAGTAATTAAGAAATCATTTGAATTTCTCCTGGAAAGAGAGCCCAAAGAATCTATTCTCCATAGGTTTGATCTGAGAGATATTTCTAAATTCTTCCCGGAATTTGAGGGATATATAAGTATGCAACACTGATTATCCCTTAACAGATAGACAGCCAAAAAGATTGTTATATTTAAAGTTGAAAATAATAATGAGGTGCTTTGAGTTGATGCCGAGTGATTAT
>CAZPDP010000021.1:0-49789 GCA_964585385.1 uncultured Bacteroidales bacterium | reverse complement strand
TTATGAATAATGCAGGTTAAACAACCGGTTTCAGATTATGTTCTAATAAATACATTTATAGAAAAATTTATCTTTTAAAATACCCCTACAGGTAAGATTTTTAGTAATTTCATCCAATACAAAATTAAACCAAAATGTATAGCTGGACTAAAGTATTTAGCGCCCTGGAGTTAGCTTCAATCAGACATAGTGGCCAAACAAGAAAAGGAAATAATAAAACACCTTACATCAATCATCCGATTGGTGTTATAAATGTACTTGCAAAACATGGAGAGGCGGATACGGATCTACTAGCTGCTGCAGCACTCCATGATGTAATTGAAGATACAGCCGGCAATAAAGAAGAAATAGACCAAATCTCGTCTCACATAAAAGAAAACTTTGGAGAAAAAGTCCTGAGAATTGTACTAGAAGTTTCCGATGATAAATCGCTTCCCTACCAGAAAAGAAAAGATCTTCAGATAATCAACACTCCTGGATTAAGCCCTGAAGCAAAAAAACTTAAAATTGCAGACAAAATATGCAATATTAGGGACATGATAAAAAACCCGCCTCCAGATTGGACTATAGAAAGGAAAAGAACTTATCTTGAATGGGCTGTAAAAGTTATTGAGGGAGCAAGAAATTCTAATCAAAGCCTTGAAAAAGATTTTGAAGAAACCATTAAGTTTGCCAAAAATTCATTAAGCCACTAAAACACTTTGTCATGAGCACACCTGTAAAAAAAGTAGCAGCAATCCACGACATATCGGGTTTTGGCAGAGCCAGTCTTACCGTTATTATCCCTATCTTGTCAAGGATGGGAATACATATATGTCCTCTCCCAACTGCTGTTCTATCTACAAACAGCAAGTTTCCGGACTTCCATTTTGTAGATCTTACCGAAAAAATGGAACCTATGATTGAACACTGGAAAAAGCTTCCCAAATGAATAATAACATTGAAATGATTGTGACGGACCTGGATGGAACTCTTTTTAACAATGACCAAATTGTTAATAAAAAAGACCTGGAAACACTTGAATTATTGAAAGATATAGGTATCCTCAGAGTGATTGCCACAGGAAGGAATTACTTCAGTATAAATAAAATATTGCCAAGAGATTTTCCTGTGGATTACCTGATTTTTTCATCAGGGGCAGGCATATATAACTGGAGAAAACATTCCCTTATTCATTCGGAATACCTCCCAAAAGACCAGGTGAAACAAATTGCCAATACATTAATTCAGGAAAATGTAGATTTCATGATCCATGAAGTTATTCCAGAAAACCACAAATTTCTATATTATAAAACAGGGAAGAAAAATCCCGATTTCAGCAGGAGATATCATCTTTACGAAGAATTTGCCGAGCCTCTTAATCCTGAAAAAGAGAAATATGAGCACTCAAGCCAGATAATAGTTATACCCGATAAAGGGAAAGAGCATTACGACAGCATATCCGAAAAGCTAAACCAAACAAAATGCATCAGAACAACCTCTCCGCTCGATGGAGAAACCCTGTGGATTGAAATCTTTCCTGAAAATGTAAGCAAAGGACATGGTGTGGCCTGGCTTTGTGACTACACTAATACTGACCCTACAAAAACCGTAGGTATAGGAAACGACTATAATGATCTTGATTTACTGGATTTTACCACTCAAAGCTTTGTAGTAGAAAATGCCCCCCTGGAATTAAAAGAACAATATTCTGTATGTAACAGCAATCTGAATTGCGGATTTTCAGAAGCAGTAAAAAGGTCTCTTGGTTTATGAGTTTTATTCATAAAAGGCTTCATGACCGGGATAATAAAGCTTTTCCCTCGCAACCTTTTCCGGAAAAACGAAATATCTCAGATTGGATTCTGAACATACATTGCCTTCATTATCCAGCACTTCGGCAAAAATATGGGCAAACCGCTTATCAACAGACTTAAGTTTAGCCCGTATGGTCAATACTCCTTTATTAACATATACAGTTTTTTTAAATTTCACATCAAGGTTGGCAGTTACTCCACCGGTTTTTACTTTCACATAAACCACCCAGCTGGCTATCTCATCCATAAGCGTTGTTTGAATACCACCATGAAGCACATTGCCGTAACCTTGTAAAAAAGATTTGGGATTCCATTCACTTACAAGGTATTCTCCATCTTCATAAAACTCCATTCTCAAGCCATGATGGTTATCCGGCGCACATCCAAAACACTGAAAATCGTCAATTGAGACAAAAGGATTTTTTAACTTTTTCATAGAGGACTATTTATAGTATTCAAATGAACGGCCGGTGATAGAAGCTACCGGTATCTTAATAATCTGAATGTTATCTACAGCAGGTTTTGAAAATTTAAACTCTCTGTCGGAGTAGTTTTTCATAAATATATTCAGTCCCTTCACTTTCTCATCATAATCATCCACAAATATCGCTTCACCTTCAACAACAACACTCCTGTAGGCCCATCTCCAGGAACAGGCTACCTGCTCATGCCTGGCAAACAGCTTGTGGTCCGTATCAAATTCCACGCAAACATTATTGTTCTTTCTTAATATATCAAGCTTTCGTCCTTCCCGGGCACAATGGAGCCAAATGGTCTGGTCTTCATAACCAAAATTAAAGGCAAGCACATAAGGCCGGTTTTCATCAACCATTCCGACGTGGCAGATATCACAGCGTTTAATAATGCTTTCCAGTTCTTCTAAATCGGTAATATCCTGAATTGCTTTGTCACTTACTGTTGCCATAAGAATTAAGTTAAGGTTTTATTCAAAAATAATGAATTCAGGGAGACTATAATGAAATTATTTATAATTTAGAACCATTCAGAAAAGAAGGCTGTGGTTTTTAGAATCTTACAACCCAATTTGGTTCTCCGGACTTTAACGATACTTCTTTTTTATTAAAAGAAAATTCATCTGCCATTATAAAAGCTCAAATGAGGTATTTGGGAATTGATGTTCTATAATTACCTGAAGCAAAGATTTATCAGGAAAAAAATTTCCTGTTCTTTAACCCGAATAATTAACTTCGTTGAGGGCTTCGCCGTTCAAGAATTATTCCTGTCTCCGACAGAAAATTATTCTTTTTTGAACAAAATAAAAACACAGATGTTACTAAAGAAAATTTACTAGTTAATAATCATTCTTATTTAAAAATCGTTCTTTATGGCAGAAATTGAAAAAATAAGAGACAGAATAGCAAAAAGCGGACTGAAGGTTACCCCTCAGCGAATTGCTGTTTATGAGGCTCTTATAAAAATCAACAATCATCCGACTGCCGAAATGATTAAAGAACATATCGAAAAGAAAAATCCTTCTATTTCATTGGGTACTATCTACAAGACGCTGGAAACATTCGTCAGTAAGGGACTTATTAAAAAAGTCAAGACAGAGCATGATGTTATGCGTTACGATCCGGTGCTGGAAAAACATCATCACTTGTATTGTGTAAAAACAGACAGTATAGCAGATTACTATGATGAAGAGTTAAATGAACTCTTAAGAGAATATTTTGAGAAGAAAGATATTCCCAATTTCAATATTGAGGATATAAAACTACATATAATCGGAAAATTTAATAATTAAACACGTAAAATTAAAAATTATGGAACACAAAGAAGAAATGAACAGCTTTCCACTTATTGGAGACAAATTTCCGGAAATGGAAGTGCAAACTACTGAAGGAAAAATTAAACTTCCTGAGGATTATAAAGGTAAATGGGTTGTACTATTCAGCCACCCTGCTGACTACACACCTGTCTGTACAACAGAATTTGTAGCTTTTGCCAAGCGTAAAAAGCAATTTGATGAAATAAACACCGAACTTATTGGCTTGTCAATCGACCAGGTGTTTTCACACATCAAGTGGGATGAATGGATTAAAGAAAAACTGGATGTTGAAATACCATTTCCTATCATTGCGGATGCAAATGGCGATATTTCAAAGAAGATAGGAATGATTCATCCTGGCAAAGGTTCACAAACTGTACGTGCCGTATTCATCATTGATCCAAAAGGTTACATTCGCCTGATTCTTTACTATCCACAAGAGATAGGAAGAAACATGGACGAAATTGTAAGGGCCGTAAAAGCACTACAGGTATCTGATGAAAACGGTGTTGCCGTACCAGCTAACTGGCCTGAAAACGAACTAATTCAAGACAGAGTAATCATACCTCCGGCAACCGATAAAAAAACTGCCAAAAAACGTATGGAAGAATACGATTGCTATGACTGGTGGTTCTGTCACAAACCACTTAAATAAATAAGTCCAATATAGAAACCCTGTATTTTTAAAATGCAGGGTTTTTTATTTTCTTTACACCCAAATTGAGCGATTTTCGCTCACGAAAACATTCCTGCAAATGCAAAGAAAAGAAAAGGCTGCCAGTTTGTTTAATAATGGGTATAACTGTGCTCAATCTGTCGCAGGAGCTTTTGAAGACGAATTAAAAGCTGAAAAGTATACCTTAATTAATATTGCAAAAGGTTTTGGGGGTGGAATGGGGAAAATGCAGGAAACCTGCGGAGCCGTTGCGGGTTCAGTTATGGTATTAAGCTCTCTCATTGAGGCAAAAACCACAGAAGAAGAAGAAAAGCTAAATCAGAACATCAGAAATTTTTTCGAGCAATTCACCGAACATAACGGGGCGTTAAGTTGTAAAAACCTGATTCCTTATAATCTCAGGGATGAAGATGAGCGACAAAAAGCGCATGAAGAGAAAGTTTTTGAAATACAATGTACAAAATACGTCGAAACTGCTGTTGAAATAGTTGAGAAGATACTTCATAAAAAATAAATAAAGATAGTTTGAGTTTAAAAGATTGGTCTGAAACCTTCTCTACCACCTCTTCACAAAAAATTTAATGCATTCCGGAAATTATCTGATGAAATTGCTAATAAGAAAGTTATTCGGCGTTTTATTCCAGTCATCTTAACTCCGGAAACAGACCTCAATGAACTCACCCATCAAATCAAGGACATTAGAGACCTGGTTTATTCCTGTAAAGAAAAACTTGTCTTCAGCTTTGTCCAAATCAACTCTTATAAAAAAGAATATCTGAAGATAAGGGCCGAAGGGAGGCATTTAAGTGTATTTAAAGTAAAAAATATGGGTGAGTACAACACTTGTCCGCATTTATGTGTATATTGTTATGCCAATTGAAATGCTCAATCTGTAATCAAAAATTACCAAAACCATAATCCGGATTTTCATTCAATTTGTTAAGTTATGCTGGAAATAAAAATAAGCAAGGAGTTCAATGATAAATGGCCTTTAACAACCATAGGTTCAGTTTCATGCGATGTTGATGTTTTTGAATCCAAAGAAGAACTTAAAGAAGAAATCTATGATGTCTCCGAAAATATAAGGAAAAACCTGAAAGTAGAAGACATCAGCACATTTCCCCCCATAAGAGAAGGCAGAAAAGCCTACAAGAAACTTGGCAAAGATCCGGCTCGTTACAGACTATCCTCTGAGGCACTACTAAGGCGTATTGTAAAAGGGAAAGAGTTGTATCTTGTCAACAATATTGTGGATATTAACAACCTGATTTCACTGAAAAGCTATTTTCCCATTTGTGCATTTGATATTGAAAAAGTTGAACCACCAGTGCAATTTATCATTGGAACGAAAGACGATGAATATTTTGGAATTGGAAGAGGGAAGCTGAATGTTGAAAACCTTCCCGTTTTTGAAGATCAGAAAGGAAAAATCGGCAGCCCCACAAGCGATTCAGAAAGAGTCAAAATAACCCATGAAACCAGTTCGATTTCTGTAAATATTATATCGTTTAATGGCGAAAGCGAACTTAAAATTTATACAGCACTTTTAATAAAGTATCTTGTAAAATATGCTTCGGCACGGAATATTGAAAAAGAAATAATCTGAATATTATACTCTCAGAACTAAGTAATCAGCTTATAGCCCTTTCCATGGACATTCAGAATTTGAATAGAGGAATCATCTTTCAGGTATTTCCGCAATTTGGTTATATACACATCCATACTTCGGGCGTTAAAGTAGCTATCATCTTCCCAGATAGTTTTTAGAGCGTAGTTCCTGTCAAGCATCTGGTTCATGTTATTGCACAAAAGTTTAAGAAGTTCACTCTCTTTTGTGGTAAGCTTTTTGGTATTCCCGTTGATGGTTAGCGTTTGTTTTGTTGCATCAAATGTATATTTCCCTATTTTATAAACTTCTTCATTTTTATCTTTATCGTCGGTTGTAGTGGTTCTTCTCAGAATGGCTTTTATTCGGTATAGAAGTTCTTCCATACTGAATGGTTTGGTAATATAATCATCAGCGCCAATACTGAACCCCTCCAGCACGTCATCTTTAAGTGTTTTGGCAGTTAGGAATATGAAGGGAACCGAGGTGTTGATTTTTCTAATTTCCCTGGCCAGGGTAAAACCATCCATTTTGGGCATCATGATATCAATGATGCATAGGTCAAAATTATTGCCTTTAAATGTTTCAAGTGCTGATTCACCATCAGGCAGCAAAGAGGTGGTATATCCTTTTGCATTTAAATATTCTTTTAAGAGTGAACCGAGATTTTCATCATCCTCGGCGAGCAGAACATTAACTTTGTCTTTTTCCATTACTTTTATGATTGTTATTAGGTATAACTATTTCGAACCGGCTTCCTTTTTTGTATTCACTCTCTAGTTTTATAATTCCATTGTGCTCTTCAACCATTTTCTTCACATAATTGAGCCCCAGGCCAAAACCCTTCACATCGTGTCGGTTTCCTGTTGAAACCCGGTAAAACTTGTCAAAGACCTTTTTTTGATCTTTCTTTTTGATACCAATTCCATTATCCTGCACAGAAATCAATAAGTTACCATTTTGATTGGAAGTTTCCACTTTGATATGGGGTTTTTCATAACTATATTTCACTGCGTTGTCAAGCAAATTGAACATAACATTGGTAAAATGCACCTCATCTACCTTTACATAATAATCTTTTGCACTTAAGTTTTTTTCAATGATGCCCTCCTGATTTTCCACCTGAATATAAAAACTTTTAAGTACATTCTCAATTATATTGTGAATATTCAACTCCTTAGGTTTGATTTTCACTTTGCCCTTATCAAAAAGGGCGGTCTTGAGAACTTTCTCTACCTGGACACTCAGGCGCTTAGTTTCATCATCAATGATGCTGGAAATATTACCCAGATTTTTAGCAGATTCCGGAATTGAATTATCCTTAAGCATCTGTGAAGCCAGAGAAATAGTAGAAATCGGGGTTTTTAATTCATGGGTCATATTATTCACGAAATCGTTCTTCACACGTGACAATCTTTTCTGTTTAAACATAATGTGCGTTGTGAGAGCAAACCCAATAATTACAATAAAGGATAAAATGACAGAAACGATTATCATGAATCCCATTGATTTAAAGATGTATTTGTTTCTTCCCTCAAGATATATTTTCAGGTAATTGTCTCGCTGTATCACGTCATTCGGAAAGAGACGATCCTTGTATGTCACTTCGGAAGTTTCAGGATTATACCCATCGGAAGTAAACAAAGTACTGTCATTATTCATTAAAACAGAAAACTCATAGTCCAGTTTGATACCGTTTTCCCTAAATTCCTGTTTCAGAACCTCATCAACGGTCTTTTTATCCAACCTGTTTTCAAGGCCTACATCCACCTGGATTAATTTATTTACAATATTCTCAACAAATATTCGCTTTTCTGAAAAATCGGTATTTAATCCGGGTTCCACCTGGTTCTTGATAAACTGATTCTTTAATTTATCTGAAATATTTAAAACTTTACCTGAGTTAAGCTTAATTGACTTGCTTCCTTTAAATTCAAATTCTGTAGTAAAATCTACCGAGTCCAGATTCTTCAGATTATAAATTTCCCTGTCCAAATCATACTGATAAAAGGAGTACTTCTTCTGCTGAAGTTTATTGATATGGGAATTAATTACCGAATTGTCACCGGAATTTTTTTCATAAGGATCAATCTCATTCACAATCTGGTAAACCATTTCCTTCTGTTCCAGCTGCTTTACGGCATTATCAAGCGTTTTGTTCACCAACTGATCAAACTGCTGTTCACTGATTCTCAACGCATTTCTAATCCAAAACCCCTGAAGCACAAATAATCCGATAAGTGTTAATGTTAACACCGACGTAACAATCCAAATTGTCTTTTTACTCATAACACTGCAAATTTACTCAGTAAATGAGTTCTATGGAAAAACTTTAACATGATTTAACATTTATTTCAACGAGTTAACTGGATACTGGATTACTTTTGTCTGTGAAATTTTGGGTTAGTTTCTCATAGACAATCAAAATTTTAGGGTTAAGGAAGGAAACAGCGAAAGTTGTTTCCTTTTTTTTGCATTATTAGCGTTAATGCTTCCAGTCTTTCTTATTCAGGTTCAGGATGCAATGTTTGAGCAATTCGACACTTCTTTGAATATCTTCTTTATGTATAGTTTCGATTACCTGGTGAATGTGCCGGGTGGGTATTGAAACGGCTCCTGCGATAGATCCGGATTTAGTCATACGTTGAACCATAGCGGTATCTGTTCCGCCTTTTGCCAAAAGTTCCGGTTGCCACTTAATTTTATTTTTTTCTGCTGTATCCTTGATGTATTCAACCATTCTATAATCGGCTATAGCTGTTGAGTCCAGTATTTTCACAGCAACTCCTTCTCCAAGTCTTGTAACATTTTCGTGGGGCTGTGCACCGGGTACATCAAAAGCAATTGTCGTATCAATGGCAAATCCAAAATCAGGCTGGATTTCCTGGGTAGCCACCTGTGCGCCCCGGATTCCCACTTCTTCCTGGACAGTAAATACGGCATAAATATCAAAAGGAAGTTCTTCTGATTGAAGCCTTCGAAGGGTTTCTATCAATACAAACACAGAAATCCTGTTGTCCAGTGATTTACCATTCACACAATCACCCATCTCTATAAGTTCTCGTTCACGGGTTATGGGATCTCCAACCGTAATATATTTTTCAACTTCCTCTTTTTTCAATCCCAGATCGATAAAATAATCCTCCATCCTGGGGGCTTTCTTCTTTTCTTCATCGGACATTACATGTACCGGTTTTGAACCCATAACTCCGATTAGATCTTCTTTTCCATGTACAACAACTCTTTGGGAAGTAAGTGTTTTGGGATCGAAACCACCGAGAGGTATAAACCTCAGGAAACCGTTGTCATCAATATGATTTACAATGAAACCTATTTCATCCATATGGGCTGCAAGCATAACTTTTTTTCTGTTATTGCCTTTCTTAAACCCTATAACATTGCCCATATTGTCAATATCAACTTTGTCTACCCAATCTGTTATCTCATCAATAATCAGATTCCTGATGTGTTTTTCAAACCCTGGGGCTCCTGGTGTTTCACTTACCTTTTTGAGCAGATTAAAGTTTATTGCCATAACGTATGTCTTTTAGAAACTAAATTTTTTCATTTGAGCTTGAGTAGGATTTTCCAGTTCAAAAGCCGTAATAATGATTGGTATTCTTTTAAGTTTACCAACCAAGTCAGGGAGTGAAATGTTTTCCATTTCACCGGATATTTTAAGAAAATAATCGATGTTTTTCATATTCTTTAGCAGATATCCCTGTTCACTTTTATTGGAGATCAGATGATACACTACCAGGGATTCATCCGGGTCAGATGCATACAACGAGAAATTCTGTGTACCCCTATTTTGAGGAAGCTGCAATTGATGATCTTCAACCCTCTTCAGATTGATGTTCAGTTTCTCGTTAAGTGCCCATGAAAGTCTGTAATCATTCTGATGCGAAGCAATACAGATTATTTTAAATACCTCAGGCACAACATTCTTCAATTTGTGAATCTTCTTTGCCATGCCGCAATATAAAGAATTCTGAGAAAAATTATCAAGATTCGATATACAATTCAAATGCTTTTTTAGCGGCTTCCTGCTGGGCTTCTTTTTTGGAGGAACCGGAACCACTGCCCAAAATTTTATCAAACACTTTTACTTTGCTATAAAAAATTGGATTTTGGGGATTCTCTTCATTGCTCTGAATATCTTCAAAGGTAACACTCATATCATTTTTCTGGCTCCATTCAATTAAATGGCTCTTATAATCAAAAATATTTTCTTCATAACTTTTAAAATCCACAAAAGGAATAATAATTTTCCGGTTGATATAAGCTTTTGTTTTTTCAAAACCACTATCCAGGTATATAGCCCCGATAACAGCCTCCAGGGCATTTCCCGGAATATTGGTTGTATTATAGTTTACGTTATTGAAAAATAAAATTTTCTCAAGCCCCATTTCCCTTGCGAGCCTGTTCAAACTTTCCCTGCTCACAATTTTGGAGCGCATTTTAGTAAGAAAGCCCTCGTCTTTGTAGGGATACTGCTTGTAAAGAATCTCAGAAATAGCGGTATTAAGAATTGAATCACCCAAATATTCGAGGCGCTCGTTGTTGTAGGAAATTTGATTGTATATCGACTTAGAGGCCGACTTATGGGTCAGAGCAAGTTTAAACAGGCCTATGTTCCTAGGCCTGTATTTTAATACTTGCAATAATAAAAGGTAAAATTCTTTTTCCGGGGAGAAATAATTTTTTACGAAAGGTATCAGCAAATTATTTATCAAATTTTTTAACTACAACACAGGCGTTATGACCTCCAAATCCAAATGTATTGCTAATTGCAACATTTACTTCTCTTTCCTGAGCTCCATTAAAGGTATAGTTTATCTTGCTATCAAGCTCCGGATCATCTTCATGGTGATTGATGGTCGGAGGTATCACATTTTTATTGATCGCACAGATGGCTGCAATAAGTTCGACAGCGCCTGCTGCCCCGAGCAGGTGACCGGTCATTGATTTTGTTGAACTAATGTTCAGATCATAAGCATGGTCACCAAACACTTCTTTTATACCTTTAATTTCGGCGACATCGCCAACAGGTGTAGCAGTACCATGGACGTTGATGTAATCAATTTCTTCCTTGTTTATACCCGCGTCATCAAGGGCATTAATCATAACCTGTCTGGCTCCTTTTCCTTCAGGATGAGGTGCAGTAAGATGATAAGCATCAGCAGACATTCCACCTCCAACAACTTCAGCATAGATTTTTGCGCCCCGTTTCTTGGCATGTTCATATTCTTCAAGAATGAGGGCACCACCGCCTTCTCCCATCACAAAACCATCCCGGGTTTTATCGAAAGGCCGTGAAGCGGTTTTATACTCTTCATTGTTCCTGGAGATTGCCTGCATTGCATTAAAACCACCCATTCCTGCTTCATTAATAGAAGCTTCGGAACCGCCTGTAACAAAAACATCTGCTTTTCCTAACCGGATATAATTAAGCGCATCAATTATTGCATGAGATGAAGATGCACAAGCTGATACGGTACTAAAGTTTGGTCCGTTGAGTCCATATTTCATAGAAATGTGCCCGGCCGCAATATCTGCGATCATTTTCGGGATAAAGAATGGATTGAACTTTGGAGTACCGTCTCCTTTTACAAAATTCCTTACTTCTTCCAGGAAGGTGTTTATTCCTCCAATACCTGAACCCCAAATAACTCCGGCTCTGGTTCGATCAATACTGTCCAGATCAATACCGCAGTCTCCTAAAGCTTCTTTAACAGCAACCATTGCATACTGGGAATATAAGTCCAGTTTTCTGAGTTCTTTTCTGTCAAAATGCTCTTTGGGGTCAAAATTTTTTACTTCACAAGCAAACTTTGTTTTAAATTTTGATGTATCAAAATGGGTGATCCAATCTGAACCACTAACACCATCCATCAAATTTTTACAATAATCATCGAGATTACTGCCGATTGGTGTAAGAGCACCGATTCCCGTTATAACAACACGATTAAAAGCCATATTGATCAAAATTTAAAACAAGTTTATAATTATTGAGCATTTTCTTCGATGTACTTAACTGCTTCTCCTACAGTGCTAATGTTTTCTGCTTGATCATCAGGAATTGAAATATTGAATTCCTTTTCGAATTCCATGATTAACTCAACAGTGTCAAGTGAGTCAGCACCTAAATCATTTGTAAAGCTTGCGTCATTTGTTACTTCATTTTCTTCAACGCCTAACTTATCAACGATAATTGCTTTTACTCTTGATGCGATATCTGCCATAGCTTTTAAATTTTGGTTAATAATTCATTTTTAAAACAGTGCAAAGAAATATAATTCCCTTTCATATAACAAAAAAAAACAGTTTTTTTTTGAAGCAAATATAATTTTTTTATTAATAATTCAATTTCTGCTGGGCAAATAAATTGATTTCAATAATTTTGTTTTCAAAACATTTCCCAAAATGAAAAAAATCGCCATTTTCGCTTCAGGATCAGGTACAAATGCTGAAAATATTGCCCGATATTTTCAGGAGCACAAATATATAAAAGTTCAGCTAATTCTAACAAACAAAAAAGACGCCTATGTTATCTCAAGGGCTGAAAAGCTTGGGCTTGACTGCATAATATTTTCAAAGGACGATCTTTATCATACCAACAAAATAAAAGACATTCTTGTTGAAAATAAGATTGATCTCATTGTATTAGCGGGTTTTCTTATCCTTATACCGGAGCATCTGATAAAGGCTTTTCCTGACAGGATTATTAATATTCATCCTGCATTACTCCCCAAATACGGAGGGAAAGGTATGTATGGAATGAAAGTGCATGAAACTGTCAAGGCCAACAATGAAAAAGAAACCGGTATAACCATTCATTATGTAAACAAGAAGTATGATGAAGGCGCCATCATTCATCAGTCTAAATGCAAAATTGAAGAAGGGGATACTCCCGAAGACATAGCTGCAAAAGTACATAAGCTGGAATACCAGGAATACCCCAAAGTTATTGAGCAATTGCTTTTAAATAACCAGGATTAATCTTCAGAACCCAGGTTCATTGTATTAATTCTAAAATGCAACCCTAGGGAAAATATAAACGGTTGATAATCGAAAACATACTCATCTGTTAAGGGCAGTGAAAAACCTAACTGACTTACCACTTTAACATTCTTTATACCCAGCCGCCCGGTTATTACAGGTTCGACAAAAGGTTGAAATTTTTCATTCAACCCCTCGGGATTGTTTTTATAATCGACTCTCACCATCGCAAACCGGGCTCCGAGGTTTCCATCAAAATAATTGGATTTCAGTCCAATGGAAGGCTGAATAAAAATCTTTCCAAACAGAGCATCTGTTATCCGGGAATCAAAAACGTTATCTTCATCAAATCCCTTAATTCTACCACCCCCATAGCCTCCATAAATCTCATAGCGCCCATAATCGCTTATATTCCCATAGTATCCGAGTCCGAATTCAAGAATGGTGTGTTTATGAAAATCCCGGGAAGTATCGCTCACCTCATCTCTGAAACTTGAATTTAACATTAAACCAACATGGTCGGTTAAAGCATAAGCTGCTTGTACATCTGTGCCGCTTACACCGGCAGATACATTGGCCTGTAATTCTCCCATTTCATCAAACATTGGGGTATTTACAACATTAGGAATATATTCAGGGCTGCACGAGGTGAAAATAAAAAAAACAAACCCAGTAAGCAGCCCCGGAAAAGTGGCTAAATGCTTAAAATTTCTCATGATCACAGGAATTACTTGTAATTTTAAAAACCAAGTTAGAGAAATATTTTTAATAAGTCAAAACATACGATAATCCCTGCTTATGAAGTGCTTAGATATAATTAATATCTTAAGACAATTTCCGGTAATTGAAATGGAGGAAATAATTTTCTAGGACTCAATATTATTAAGCATCTCCAGATAATCATTTTTCACCTTTTCAAAAGCTTTAATGTTTTCTTTTTTCACAGGTTTCACCGGGGGTGCTTTTACTTTAAGCGGATTTATGGGATGTCCGTTTTTCCAGAAACGGAAATCCAGATGCGGACCTGTAGAGTAACCCGTACTTCCTACGTATCCAATCACATCCCCTTGTTTTACTTCTGACCCTTTTCTAATCCCTCTTTTATAGCCCGAAAGATGGTTATAACCGGAAGTATAAAGGCTATTGTGCCTGATTTTTATATAATACCCCGCTCCCCTGGTATATCCTTTGGCTATTACAACACCGTCACCTATAGCATGGATTGGTGTGCCTGCCGGAGCTGCATAATCTATTCCCCGATGGGGTCTGCGGTAATTCAAAACAGGATGCATACGGCTTAGGGAATACCCTGAGCTGATTCTGGAAAATCTGAGCGGCGCTTTTAAAAACTCCCGCTGTAAACTTTTACCCTCCAAATCATAAAAACTTCTGACACTATCCTGAAAAAATGGTATAGCGTAGAATTTTTCGCCTCTATGTTCAAAAGAAGCTGTTACAATTTCTTTTATGCCTATCGAAGTACTGTCAACAAATTCTTCCTCATATATCACCTCAAAAGCATCTCCTTTTTCCAGGCCGAAAAAGTTGATGCTCCATGCATATATCTCTGAAAGCTCTATAGCCAGAACCGGGTTTATATTATTTTCAACCATGGTTTCCCATAAACTTGTCTGGATAGTCCCTTTGCAGGTTTTTTTCTCAACCCGTGTCTCTTTCTCCAACTTGCGGGCTGAAACTTTCTCTCCGAAATTCACTTTGAGATAAATTGTGGGTGTATGCTCATATACAAAATACCTGGGAACAGCAGAGGAGTCATATTTGGAATAAAAAAAGTGATAATGGTTTCCAGCCTTTATCTTTGTAACATCAAATGCTTTGTCAATAACTTTGGTAACTTCACTGACCGAATGGGAACCAAGATTATGGTTTTTCAGAATGCTGGCAAGATTTTGATTCCATCGGATACGTTTTGAATTTACCTGGAAGGAATCTATAATGATCTCAAATTCAGTATTGGGGTTCTGGCAAAGGATGTGTTTGTCAATATCTTTTTTAAAAATATCTTCAGAATTTTTTACAGTATCATTGGAGTTGAATAAAAGGAATACGAAAGGTATAATCAGAAATAAAAAACTGATACTGAACATTTTCTTGTAGGCCATAATCAAACGAAATTATACATAATACAAATATAGTGGATTTCAGTGAAAAATCTAAACATCTCTCCCATTAAACGCTAAGTTGAAAACATTTTACGTCTTAATCCTCTCAAAACCAGACCCATAAACCCCCATTACATTACCCAGAGATATAAAGGCATCCGGGTCTGTTTCCTTGATAATCTTTAGTATATGGTTGGATTCCTGCTTTCTAACCAGGATCATAAGAATTTTCGTCTCTTCCTGTGTGTACCAGCCCTTTCCATTAAGAATCGTTATTCCTCTTCGGACTTCAGTTCCCACCCTGTTTGCGATAATTTCATATTTCTTGGAAAGAATGAACATCTGGACCGTTCTTTTAGCACCGGTCAACACCATGTCGATAGCATAGGCAGTAACTGCCATACTCACATAACCATATACAATCTTTTCAATGGAATTAAAAATCAGATATGAAGAAGTAATAATGATAATATCAAGATACAGTAAAATTTTCCCGGGGCTGATATTCCGGTGTTTATTGATCATCATGGCAATTATGTCGGTACCTCCGGTGCTTCCTCCCTGACTAATAGCCAGGCCAACACCAGCACCGGCAAGAATGCCGCCCAAAACAGCTGACATAAAATTCTCATCCACTATCGGCTCCGGGACAAGACCTTCCAGAATAGACAAAAACAAAGACAACACAACTGTAGCAAAAATTGTCTTAATCCCGAAACTTCTGCCCAACACCCTGATTCCCAGTAGTATCAAAACTGAATTAATAATCAGATAAGAAAGCCCTATCTTGAATTGGAAAGCATAATACAGAAGTGAAGACACACCTGTTATACCACCTCCGGTTATTTCAGCAGGTATTAAAAAAACCGTCCAGCCAATAGCATTAATAAACAAACCGACTGTAATGATGCTGTAAGATTTCAATACAGCCAGGGCATTTTCCCTGGTAACTTTCTGAAACCTGATTTTTTTAGACAACCACATTAATGATCTTCTTTGGAACGAATATTATTTTTTTCGGTTCTTTTCCTTCCAGCCATTTTTGGGCCTTCTCATGATTCTTGACAATTTCCTCAACCTGTTTCTGATCTATATCAACAGGCAGTTCCAGCTTAAATCTCATTTTGCCATTGAAAGAAACAGGGTATTCTATGGTTGACTCTTTCAGGTATTCCTCATTGTATTCGGGAAAATGCTGCATCACAACAGTCTCTTCATGTCCTGCCCTGTGCCACAATTCTTCAGCAATATGAGGTGCAAAAGGAGCAACCAGCAAAATCAACTGTTCAAGGATAGCTTTCTTATTGCATTTCAACCCGCTCAGATCGTTTACAGCTATCATCATAGCGCTTATGGCGGTATTGAATGAGAATTGCTCTATATCTTCTTTCACCTTCTTTATTGTTTTGTGAAGGATTTTCAATTCGTCTTCACTGGGTTCCTCATCACTGGTTGCATAGTTACCCTGTTCATCATGATACATTCTCCAGAATTTTCTCAGAAATTTATATATCCCGTCAATTCCATTGGTATCCCATGGCTTTGACATTTCTATAGGACCGAGAAACATTTCATACATGCGCAAGGTATCGGCGCCATAATTCATTATGATGTCATCCGGGTTTACCACATTATAGAGGGACTTAGACATTTTCTCAACTGCCGATCCACAGATGTATTTGCCATTCTCGGTGATAAATTCAGCATCTTTAAATTCAGGACTCCATTTTCTGAAAGCCTCAATATCGAGCACATCGTTATCCACAATATTTACATCCACATGCAGTGGTTGTACATCATACTGATCTTTGAGGTTATAAGAAACAAACTTCTGAGTTCCTTTAATTCTGTAAACAAAATTGGACCGCCCCTGAATCATACCCTGATTGATAAGTTTCTTGAATGGTTCAGAGTCTACCACCCAACCAATATCATAAAGAAACTTATTCCAGAAGCGGGAATAAATCAGGTGTCCTGTAGCGTGTTCGATACCTCCAATGTATAGATCTACATCTCTCCAGTATTCATTTACCTCTTTAGAAACAAGTGCCTGATCGTTATGCGGATCCATAAACCGCAGGTAATAAGCTGAAGAGCCTGCAAAACCCGGCATTGTACTTAATTCAAGAGGGTATCCCTCTTCAGTTTCCCAGTTTTTCGCCCTCCCAAGGGGTGGTTTCCCGTCTTCGGTAGGTTTGAATGCGTCAACCTCAGGCAATTCCAGAGGTAACTTGCTTTTGTCCAAAGGATATGGCATTTCATCTTTATAATATATCGGGAAAGGTTCTCCCCAGTATCTCTGACGACTGAAAATGGCATCCCTTAGCCTGTAATTCACTTTTTTCCTTCCCAATCCACGCTTTTCTATCTCTTCGTTTATTTTTGGAATAGCTTCTTTTGCCGGTATTCCATTTATAAACTGAGAATTGATAACCTTTCCTTCCAGAGAATCGAAAGCTTCTTTGTCGGGATCTCCTCCTTCAATAACAGGTATAATGGGCAAATTAAAATGTTTCGCAAACTTATGATCCCTTTCGTCGTGAGCAGGAACAGCCATAATTGCTCCGGTTCCATATCCGATAAGCACATAATCGGCCACCCATATTGGCAATTCCTCTCCTGTGAACGGATGCAATGCATAGCTTCCTGTAAATTCTCCGCTAACTGTTTTTGTATCTGCCTGTCTTTCTCTTTCTGACCGTTTTTTAGCCCTTTCAATATAATCGTTTACCTTTTCTTTGTGGGTTTCTTCAGTCAGTTCATCCACAAGTTCACTTTCCGGCGCCAGAACCATATAAGTCACACCAAAGAGGGTATCAGGCCGGGTAGTAAATACATTAATCTGTTTCCCGGAATTCTTTATATCAAATAAAATCTCAGCCCCTTCAGATCGGCCTATCCAATTTCTCTGGATTTCTTTGAGTGATTCGGACCATTCGAGTTTGTCGAGCCCGTTTAATAAACGCTCTGCATAAGCTGTAACCCTCAATGACCATTGTTTCATTTTTTTCTGAACTACAGGGTGCCCTCCCCGGACCGACAACCCTTCCTTCACCTCATCGTTGGCAAGCACGGTACCCAGCGCCGGGCACCAGTTCACCATTGTATCGGCCAGATAGGCAATACGATAATTCAACAGAATTTCCTGTTGCTCCTTTTCAGACATATTTTTCCACTCTTCAGCAGAAAATAAAGGCGTTTCATTGCATGATGCATCAACATTCCTGTTACCTTCCTTATTGAATATCAAGACCAGTTTTTCAATGGGTTCAGCCTTATCGGTTTTATTATTATACCAGTGTTCAAACATTTCAAGAAATGCCCACTGTGTCCATTTGTAATAATCCGGATCACAAGTTCGCAGTTCTCTGTCCCAGTCGTAGGAGAATCCTATTTTTACGAGCTGTTCTTTGTATCGCTGAATATTGCGGTCTGTTGTAGTAGCCGGATGCTGGCCCGTTTGTATTGCATATTGCTCAGCAGGCAAACCAAATGCATCATAACCCATCGGGTGCAATACATTGTAACCCTGCATTCTTTTATATCTTGAATAAATATCCGACGCAATATATCCCAATGGATGTCCTACATGTAAACCGGCTCCGGATGGATAAGGAAACATGTCGAGCACATAATATTTGGGTCTGGACTGATCAACCTCTACTTTATAGATTTTCTTTTCATCCCAGTGCTTTTGCCATTTCTGTTCTATTTCATGAAAACTATACTCCATAAGACCTGAATATTTACTGATACAATAACATTTTTATGATTTGCGAAAATAGAAAAACTATTCAAATAGATGAAACAACGAAAATTTTATTTTAACAGGAAGCAATCTAATCAGCATTATTCATAATCTTTTTATTAAACCATTCAGAAATCAGAAAACCATCTAATCGCTCAATTTGGATAATAACTATTTGAAAAAATCAGTTCAACCCGGTTTGACTTTTTGAATATTTACAGTTATTTTTTGGGTAACTAAAAAAAGAAAATTATGCAGGAATTTATAAGAATCAAAACAGACGCACATAACGGACTTTATGACATAACCAGTGAAGTAGAAAAGATTGTGGCACAGAGTAAAGTAAAGCAGGGCTTAGCTTCAGTCTATGTGCAGGGGGCAACCGCCGGTATTATGATACAGGAAAGTTGGGATCAATCGGTACAGAACGACGTAGTAGCACTGCTGAAGCAGCTAATTCCAAAAGGAGTATGGGAGCATGATGCCCAGGATAATAACGGAGATGCTCATCTTAAATCCGGCCTGGTGGGTCCAGGAGAAACCATCCCTATAATTGAAGGCAGAATGGGGCTTTCTACCTGGCAGAACATCTTTTTGTGTGAATTTGACGGGCCCAGGTCCATTCGTAATATCGTAGTTACCATTACAGAGGCATAAAACACCAGATTGTAAATCTCTGGTAAAGCCCATGCCAGAACCCGAAAAACCTTTTATCCAGCCTCAGGAATATGTTTAATAGCATAATGCCTGAAGGCAATAAACAATTCTTTTTCAGAACCCAGACCAGTAATATTTTTTAAATTTGTTTGTAAACGTTACTCATAAAATTTAAAGGAGGTGCCCATGGCAAACATTGATCTTTCCCTATCAAATCTAAATGAAATTTTTCCTGATGATTTTTCTCAGGAGCAATTAGCAAAAGCAAAGACAGTCTTTTTAAAAGAATTGGCCTATTTATCCCATAAATTTTACGGCGGAAAAATCCAAACACTGCCGAAAGCAGGTGTATATGGATTTAACTGGTTTAATGTCTGGTATACGCCTGGCGTAAGTAAAATTTCCACATCCATCAGGGATAATAATCTTGAATCTTTTGATCTGTCAAACCGTGGCAATATGGTAGCCGTTGTTTCAGATTCAACAAGGGTTCTGGGAGACGGTGATGTAACTCCTCCGGGTGGATTGGGAGTAATGGAAGGAAAAGCCTACCTGATGAAATATTTGGCCGGAATTGACGCCGTAGCTCTGTGTATGAACAGTTATAATGACAAAAAAGAACACGACCCGGACAAGATTATTGATTTTGTAAAGATGCTGGAGCCCAGTTTTGGTGCAGTGAACCTGGAAGATATCTCCCAGCCAAACTGCTACAAAGTACTGGATACATTGCGCGAAGATTGCGACATACCTGTCTGGCACGATGATGCTCAAGGAACCGGTGCAGTAACTGTAGCCGGTCTCATCAATGCATTGCGAATTGTTGAAAAGGAAATGAAAGACATACGGATAGTACTATACGGTGCCGGCGCATCCAATGCAACCATCGCCAGACTACTATTACAAGCAGGCGTTGATCCGGAAAAAATGATTCTTTTTGATTCCAAAGGGTCTCTTCACAAAGGAAGAGACGATATCAAAGCGGATAAACGATTCTATCGCAAATGGGAATTGTGCGAAAAGACTAACCCGGATAAAATCACTGATATTGAAGAGGCAATGAAAGGTGCAGATGCCCTGATTGCCCTGAGTAAGCCTGGGCCGGATGTTGTCAAACCTGAATGGATCAGGAAGATGGGAAGCAAACCCATTGTATTCGCCTGCGCTAATCCTGTGCCCGAAATTTATCCTTATGCGGCAAAAGAAGCAGGTGCATATATTACTGCTACCGGAAGAGGAGACTTTGCCAACCAGGTTAACAATTCGCTCGGATTCCCCGGAATTCTAAAAGGAGCGTTACTTGTCAGAGCGAAAAGTGTTACTGATGAAATGGCCGTTACTGCTTCCTACTCCATGGCAAACTATGCTGAAAAGAAAGGCATCAACCCGGATTATATTATGCCAAAAATGGACGAAACCGACATGTTTGCTTATGAAGCTGCCGATGTGGCTATGCAGGCTGTTAAGGATGGTGTCGCCAGAGTCGATACCGACTGGGATACCATTTATAACAAGACACTGGAAGATATTGGCCTTACCCGACAGACAATCGATATGATGATGGAAAAGAATTTCATCAATACTCCTGATAAAGAAATCCTGGAGAAGGCCCTGAAAAAAGCTGTCGACGCAGTAAAATAATTTTACCTTTACAAGAAAAGAAGAGGCTTATCGTTGGATAAGTCTCTTTTTTTATTCTTTCACAAATGTATGTGTATAACTCCCTTGCTTCTCAGAATCAATCCTTAGGAAATATATACCCGGGTGTAAATTGGCAGTAGATAAGGTTTGCTTTTCATGTACCAGGTTTCCGGATATAACCATACTTCCCGTGACATTGAAAACTCTGTAGTAAATATGACCCGAATGATCAAAACGTCCGGATTTTTCGATTACCAGGTTGTCGTCAACCGGATTAGGATATATATTGTATTTAAGCTCATTGTCTGAAGGATCGTCAAATCCAACATTATTAATGACTATTTCTTCCGATACTCCTGTGCAACCGTTCTGATTGGTAACTTTCAGCCTGAAAGTCCCGGGTTCTTTTACAATATAAACAGGTGATGTCGCATCCTGTATGGAATCTCCATCCCTTAACCACTGATTTCCCGAATCGTAATTTGAGATTAGAGAATCTCCCTGGGTTATTATGGAAGGATCAGGCACTTCCCATACAGTTATATAGTCCTCATTGACTTTCTGATATTTACCGTTGATTGTAAGTTTAACGGTTTTGCTGCCGGGGTATGTGTATTTCACTTCATGGGGCCCGTACCCTTCAATATAACGCGGTTCCGCACCATATCCCATATCCCAGTGGTAACTATTAAATACATTAACGGTATCCAGCGATAAAACAATGCTATCAGTATTACAGATATTCAATTGGGTAGCACTGAATGAAGGCTCTATTGCATCAGGGTCATTAGAAATACGGATATCATCCAGGTAAATTCCTCCCCCCTCATGAGAAATAGCTTCAAACATAACCTGATAATTATTAGTAGGTTTGGGAAGATAAAGACTTTCTTCCAGCCAGCCATTGATTTTCCTGTCGTAATGGTAAATTCTCTTCCAGGGCAATGAGTCTGCATAACGAATAAATACACCTAACTCATCGACGTTTGATTGGTTTTCCTTCAAACCGACATCGTAATTCAGAATTACATACTTACTTACACCCAAATCCAGCTTTCTGCTTATAAGTCTTGATTTTGTTCCACTCACCCCGCTAAAACGGGCATAGTTATCTCCATCAGCCGGTATTTCAGCTCCGCTTGAATCTATTACCCATTCCCCCGTTCCCTGAAGCGTGAAATTATACCAGGCTGAATCCTTAAAAGAAGAAGTTTCAAAAGAATAATCATAAGGAATAATACGTGGCATCACAGGTATAACACCCACACTCTTGGAGAAGCCGGTATACTTATCATCTGTTTTATAAGCCCTGACCTGGTAAAAATAAAGCGAATCTTTAACAGGGACATCATCGATAAATGTTGTTTCCGTGGTTGTTCCTGTTTTGTTACCATTGCGAAAGATTTCATAATAGGAAACCGTTGAATATTCCTTTATAACATTCCACTTGAGCCTGTTAGTGGAATTTTTACTGATCACTCTTAAATTTGAAGGGAAAGCTTCATAGGGTTTAAATCCCCCGAGTTCATTAAAACCTGTTTCATTAATATCCAGCCAGTGCTCCATTTGATGCTCCTCTTCACCAAAAGCATCCCAGGATACGGAGAATTTTTGGTAGAAATCGTTGCGATTGTAATCGCAGCTTGCTTCACCACCTGTAAGGTCCCCTATCACCTGCTGATACTGATTGAATAAAGGAGACCCGGACGAGCCACCCTCAGTCGTACCTACATCCCATTCTTTAACCCTCCAGTGAGTGTTTTGATCATAGCCTGCTCCATAGTTATCGGTAACAGGAGGTTCAAAGTCTTTGGTTATTTTTTTCAGATCACCCGATGGATGATGGATGCATGTGGTATTTGTAATATTGGTAGTATCCAGACTCCATCCCGCATAGAAGGGCTCATACGCTACCGGAACCGGTTCACTTAATTCGACCAGAGCAAAATCCAGTTTATTTTCCGGTGCGGTACTAATCAGTTTAGCTCCGGAGATGCTTTGAATGTTTTCGTTGTAATACGTTGTATCACATTCCGGGCTTTCCAGGTTGAACTGAAAAATAGCGTCATCTGCAATGGATTCATCATCAATGCAATGGTTGGCTGTTAACATATAGGGTCTTCCATCGAAATTGGTGTTGTTCATCAGGACGCCTGTGCACAAATAACCACCAGTTATGAGTCGGGCAATGGATTGTTTCGCATCTTCCCAACCTTCTCCTTCCGGACAAACAACATTTCTGTTACATTCTCCGGCATCCCCGATGCCTGCCGTTTCTTTTCCTGTTGCCTGGTAAATATTCAGCACGCCATGTCCCACCTGCCCAATAACCAACTTCCCATTAAATGGTGCATCATGAGGCTCAAAATATTCTATAATTATCTTATCACCTTTTACCGGAGATAATGCCAGCCTCCGTGATTTCTTGTTGTTTTCACTTGTAAAGGCTCCGATGATATGACCTGAATAGGGATTATAAGCAAACAATTTTGCCCCGTCGGGGATTTCTAATTGAGAGAAAATCACCTGGAGAGAATGGGCCCGGGGAGAAGAAACCGAATACAAATAAAGATTGCCTGAAGAAAGCCTTTGTACAGAGGACGCCTTCTTCAGATTGATATTCATGTCAAACATTCGTGCAAATGGAAGCTTTTTCTGATTAGGACTTGCTTTTATCTTCTGTATGAACGCCTCAATGTCAAAGGAAGGAAGTTGTTTCTCCTTTATATCTTTTACAAATGCTTTTTCTAAGCTGTAAGGAGTTCCCCCATGCTCAATCTGCCCGGCTAACGGAAAAGACATAAACAACAGGACAATAGTAATAAATGTTAAAACCCCTTTCATAGAAGTTGAATTGAAAAAACCTAAAAATAAACAAATTATTCAGAAATTGGTTGAGCAAACTTTTTAACATCTTCTCCTTCTATTTTTTCTCCGCAAAGGATGATCAACCTTTCCAAAACATTTCTGAATTCCCTGATATTTCCCGTCCAGTTGATGTTTTGCAATTCTTTTATGGCATCATCAGAAATTTCTCTCTTATGAATACCATAGTCGCCGCAAATAATTTCGTTGAAATAGTCAGCCAGCAGGGGAATATCGTTTTTTCTATCGTTTAAATCAGGAACATGTATCAAAATTACACTAAGCCGGTGATACAAATCTTCCCTGAAATTATTTTTTTTGATTTCTTCTTTCAGATTTTTGTTGGTAGCAGCAATTATTCTGACATCCACCTGGATAATTTTGTCGCTGCCCACTCTTGAAATCTGCTTCTCTTCCAGAGCTTTCAGAACTTTTGACTGGGCAGAAAGACTCATATCTCCAATCTCATCAAGGAAGAGAGTTCCTTCATGGGCCTGTTCAAATTTGCCCTTTCTCTGTTTATGAGCTGAAGTGAAAGCTCCCTTTTCATGTCCAAAAAGCTCACTTTCAATAAGCTCCGATGGTATTGCTGCACAATTGACTTCGACAAAAGGTTTATCCTTGCGATCACTCAAGTCATGTATATTGCGTGCAACCAATTCTTTTCCCGTTCCGTTTTCTCCTGTGATTAAAACCCTTGCATCAGTGGGCGCTACTTTAGCAATCATATCTTTTACCTCACTCATTGTCTCCGAGTCGCCTATCATTTCATAAGTTTTACTGATTTTACGCCTCAACATCTTAGTTTCTTTAACCAAATCCTTCTTTTCCAGGGCGTTTTTGACAGTTACAAGCAGACGGTTCAGGTCAAGGGGTTTCTGAATAAAATCATAGGCACCCTTTTTAATCGATTCCACGGCTGTATCAATACTGCCATGTCCGGAAATCATAATGACCGGAACATCAGGGGAGATGTTATTTAATTTTTCCAGTACTTCAATGCCGTCCATACTGGGCATCTTAATGTCCAGTAAAACAGCTTCGTATTTGTTATTCCTGAATAACTCAAGACCCTCCTCTCCCTCTGCAGCTAAATCTACCTCATATTTTTCATATTCAAGTATTTCTTTCAGACTTTCTCTTATAGCTTGTTCATCATCAATAGCTAATAATTTGGCCATAAGTAAAAAATTACGGATTAATAATTTTATCCAAAACGCCCTCCTTTACGGCGTAATCGGATTGTATAATACGATCTATACAGATTTTTTCAAGGATAAAATTAACAAATATAGTGGCTAATACAATCATTTCCGCCCGAAATAATTGCAGACCGGGAATCATTTTGGGCTCATCATATGTAGAGTATACAAGCATCTCATACAATTTATTGAAATTTTCCATATCAATCAGGAATGACGGATTTCTTTCAGGTATTGTATCCGGGAAGCCATAATTCAATATGGAACGGTACGTTTCGAAGGTTCCTGCACATCCTGCCAGGGTATTTACAGAAAATTTTTTTACTTTTCCCAGGAATTCTGACAGTTCCTGTTCAAGGTAATGGCAAGCTTTACCCCGATTTCATCAGACATTACAGGTTGTATGACTCCTCCTTTTACCACATCAGCTACAAGAAGCTTAAATGTGTTGGTTCCCAAATCGATGATACCATAACGCATCGGGTCTATTGATTGAAGAGTTTCCATTTTTTGGCCAGTCCGCCCATTCCGGTTTCCCTGTAAGCACTCTGGATATCTTTGCCAGTCTCTGCCATGGTATCAACAGCCTTATCAAAGGAAATCTTATGGCCTCCGTCGGAAAACAGGGCGTAGGTGGCACAATCCAGGGCTTTTCCGGCGGCAACACACCTTCTTCATCCAAACCCCGGGTGATGGAATCCTTCATCACCTGCCATACTTCTTTGAGAAAATCCCAGATGGATTTGCCTTCAGCTTCTTCAACAAACTCCCATAGAGAGCGTCCTTCTTTTATTGTCCATTCCATGATTGAGGACAAACTGTTGAACAGATAGGCTTTTTCATCACCTATCAATCCATTTTTGTCTTTCAAATCGCCTCCCCCTATACTATAAACTTCCCATGAATCCGTTAATTCATCCGAACTGTCATAGGCTTCAAAAACCATCCCGTTGGGGTGCAGGGGAAGAGAATCCTTATTCCATTCAATTTTAACATTTTTCGGGAGCAAAGCTTTTTGCAGGACAACATCAGTATTGTGGCCTCTCCCTGTGGCAGTTAAACTCCCGTAAAGTTTCACCTTAAAATACTCCGCCCGGGGATTTTTCTCACTAAATTGCCCGGCTGCTTTAACCGGCCCTATGGTATGACTACTCGAAGGACCATACCCGATTTTATATATATTTGTGATTGACTGCATATTATTCTCCTAAATCCAAGTTGAAAACATATAAAACCGAACGAAATTTGTTTACGGAGGCTCTGTGTTTTAGATATTAATTCACCTTCTTCATCCGCTTAAATGGCTTGGTTCTGTCAAAAAGATACCTGTATGTAACATGAGTTTTCAGGATGCTTGCCCCAATTTGTTCAGCCACCTTCATCATGGCCGGGTTAAAATCCCCGATCCAGTTCAATTGCAGGTGCTTGTAAGGGAAGCCCTTTCTCAGCGCAATATCACCGAATGACATCACCAAACCGCCCTCCACACCTTTTCCCTGGTGTTCGGGCACAATCCCGAATATCAGGCCTAACACCTTATTGGGCGGATTAAACTTCTTATGATATAAGAATTTCAATTTGCCCAGAAGATTTAATTTCCCGTTCAAATATTGAACAATTTGATTGGCATCGGGCACCATCAGGAAGAAAGCGATGGGGTCATCTTCGTAATAACCGAATATCATGATTCTTTCGTCAAGGATAGGTTTAAGACTTTTCATTAAAGCCCTTGCGTGGGTTGAAGTAATTTCTTTAACGCCTGAATATCTTGACCAGGCTCTATTGTATATGACACGAAAATCCTCCGTGTATTTTTCCAGTCTTTTTTTGTCCAAATGTTCGAAATGGTATTTGGGATTCTTTTTAATCCGCTCTGCTTTTTCCTCAATAACCGGACTCAGTCCTTCTTTTTTGATGGCACGGTAATATGTGTATTGATTGAAGAAATTTTTGAATCCGTATGCCTCAAAGATATCCTTGTAGTATGGGAAATTGTATGGCATACAGTAGTTAGGCGGATAATTAAAGCCATCAACAAGTAACCCCCACCATCTGTCGCGGTCACCAAAATTGACCGGCCCATCCATAGCCTCCATTCCTTTGCTTTCCAGCCATTCTTTACACTGGTCAATCAACTGAAATCCTGCCTCTTTATCATTAATGCATTCAAAGAAGCCCATACCTCCGGTGGGTTGTTCGTAGCTTTTCGCTGTTTTTTTATCGTAAAAAGCAGCAACCCTGCCCACCGACTTATTATTCTCATCTACCAACAGCCACCGGACGGCCTCGCCATGTCTGAAAAATTTGTTCTTTTTTGGATCAAAAACACTTTCCACATCAACGTCAAGGGGTCTGATCCAATTTTCCTCGTTTTTATAAAGCCGGACCGGCAGTTCAAGAAATTCTTTCTTACGGGAGGGGCTATCCACTTCTATTATTGTGTAATTTTTGGGCATACCTTCTATTTTTTGATTCACCTTGAAATAAAGTATTAAAGGAAGTAAAAATAAGCAAAATCTGAGATCTTAAAAAGGCAGGTTTATTTTTTTCGTTTTTCCCCGTTGAACTTCAAATGTAAAAAAAGCTTCTGATCAATGATATCAAGACCCGAAAGTTTAAAATTAAGGATATTCCTCGAAACTGTCCTTACAATTTCCTGGTTCTTTTGTGTATAATTGTCATAAGTTGTCTTAACTCTACTGTCAAGGTATTTGTTGTAGTATGTCAATTGTGACAGTAGTGAATTAATATAAGCATTCCACAGACCACTTCCTGAAGAAAATCCATGATATATTTTATCTTCACTTTCTTTTAATGAATCTCTTGAAGAAAAATATCGGTAAGGGTGCGATGGATAATCTATAGTATCCCCGTCCCATGTTGAAATCACATTAAACCTGCTATCCTGTGCTCTGTACATATAATGCATATCATTTGAGTCGCTTTGGTTTTGCCGGGGCCGGTTATTCAAATCAAACCTGCAGAATGCTGTATTTTTCAAACTTATGTTGTCTTCACGGGCCAGTTGCATAATCTCTCCGGAAATGGAAAGTGTATCCTCTTTTATATCCGAATTATGCTGAAATCCTACCAAAACAATACCTTCTCCGTATTTTGTATAATATTTCTTCCTGACCTCAAAATCTTCAGGCGAGTAATGTGCTTTAGCAGTTATTCTGGTAAAATCCAGGTATTTTGAATACTGATCAAATTCAGACCTAAATTCCCT
The DNA here is from genome assembly GCA_964585385.1 of uncultured Bacteroidales bacterium. GTDB lineage: Bacteria > Bacteroidota > Bacteroidia > Bacteroidales > UBA12077 > JAGXLC01. Next base: position 21,455 of record CAZPDP010000021.1, on the reverse strand, counting down.
GGCCACATTAAAATTATCAGAAAGGTTCTCCACCTGCATCCTTTCAGAGAGCAGAAATAATGCCTTAGCTCTTAAAATTGCAGAACGAAAGGCTTCAGCAGAATCGAGGCCAGGGTCAGAAACTCCTATCATATATTTAGCAGAACCTGCACAGGTTGATGGATTAAAAAACCAATCCGGCAGATCTTCAGGTATAAGATAGTATTTATGCCTATCATCATGATCAGATTGAGCTTGACTGGTTTCCTGGTTCAGAATTTTTTCAAATCGATTCTTATCCCAGTCCAGCATTTTCCTTGCTTCATTTGTATCTTGCTGTGCCGGCAAAACCTGACCAAAGCAGACTATCATCAGTAAACCCGGCAATTTTTTTCTGAACATAGATTAACAGATCATTTATTTCCTATAAAAATAACAATTTTCGTGCCCATTTAAAAATGTGCCCGAAGTGCGACGATAAAGTTTCTTCCTGGAGCTACAATACCCGAAGAATAGGGTCTGTACCTGACGTCCATTATATTTTCAATACCTGCATTTATCCACAGAAAATCATTCAATTGATAAGTGCCTTTAAGATTTAGTGTCCACCATGCCGGGCTATAAGGTTCACCCGTATCATTCAGGGCATACAAGTGGGTTTTTGATTGCTCACTGGGCGCCAGGTCATCATTTGAAATTTTACCATTAAACCGGAAATTCAATAAAACACGCAACGGACCCTTATCGTATTCCAGTGACACATTCCCAAAAGGAGGTGCAACGTGTCTGATAGGCACTCCATTATTATCTTCTCCTTTAATCCATGTAAAATTCGATTCAAAACTTAAATGAGATGCAAGTCTCATATTAAGGGCTGCATTGAAACCATAAATAGTTGCACTTTCAGCATTAACGACTTTATGCACCTGGCTGAGAACACCATCATACATAATTGAGTCTTTTCCGTTGAAAGTAGCGGTGCGTCTGACCATTTTATCTTTCACCCAGGTATAAAATCCGGTTAACCTCAGCGAGGCCCTGTTTTGGAATGTTCTTTTAATTCCAAGGTCAACATTATAGGCATATTCAGGTTTCAGATTTTCATTGGGCATAATGACACTTTCCGGTTCTGAGTTAAATACTTTGGCGATATCATCAATGTTGGGAGCATGAAACCCTGAGGAAGTGTTCAGATTGAGCTTCCATTTTTCTGTGGGTCTGTGAACAAAACCAATTGAACCGTTAAAGGCTCCGGTCTGGACAGACATCTCATCAAACGGAAATTCATAATAGGCAGCAGAAGTGTCCAGTGTTGAATGGATATCAAAGTAACTATACCGGATACCTGTTATCATAGTTGATTTTTCGGTGATATTATTTTTATAGCTTATATAAGCAGCTAATGTATTGTAGTCGTTATCTCCATTGGGATAGCGGGTCTGTTCGGGATTTACCTGTCCGGTTTCAATATTCTCACTGGAAGCGTTTGAATTTAGGGAATTGTATACATATTGCACCCCGTAGTACAACAGATCATCGCCCATTTCTTTATCAAAATCGAGGTTAAAGCTGCCGATGTCAAGCTGCTCGGTTCTGTGCCGAAGCCAGTCTTCCCTGTAACCACGGTCATGCCGACTTTCTTCATAATACTGATAAGCCAGTGAAAATTTCATATCATCAAATAAAGCTCCGGCGGAATTGTACTGCCCATTCAAGTGGTGCATACGCCATTTTTGCGGACCATAATACCATTGAGCATTTTTCAGCTGCCCGTCGCTTCGCTGTATGAGACGGTCATATCTTGGTATGTCAGAAGTCTCGGAAAAATGAAAAGCATAAATCAGGTTGAAATCGGACGATGGACGGTATCTTAGTTTCTGCATAATATTCAACTGACTGTATTGGGTAGGAACCTGGAGATTGGGCTTATCGTTTGGAACAATTGAATCAAGCCCGTTGATACGATCTACATATACTTCTCGCTGGTAATCTTCATGCAAATGGCTGCCCATCCTCAGGTGGTCATAATCGCTGTAGGTTAAACTGGTAAACGAGCCCCATTTTTCTTTTCCATAATTGAATCCGATATGTCCTGTCTTTTCATTATTAGCTGTGGAATACCGCGTAAAAACATGGGTATTCACATTAGCCTCCTGGCTGGTGGAAAGCTTGACAGATTTGGTATGAAAATCCATCACACCACCAAGGGCATCCGAACCATACGTTACAGAACCCGGTCCGAAAATTATTTCAGAACTCTCAATTGAATGGGCATCGAGTGAAATCACGTTTTGTAGGTTTCCACTTCTGAAAATGGCATTATTCATTCTGACTCCGTCAACCACGAGCAAAACGGAATTGGTTGCAAAACCTCTAATCATGGGACTACCTCCTCCCAACTGACTTTTTTGGATAAAAACCTGGTTCGAAGTACCAAGCAAGTCAGCTGTGGTCTGAGGACTTTTCAAATGAATTTCTTTTTCAGTCACTGTAGTAATTTTGTTGGGTATTTCCTCAATATTTTGTTCCCAGCGGTAGGCAGAGATTACAAACTCCCTGAGCTGTATAGTTCGTTTATTTAAAGCAATCGAATAATTCAGATGCTTCAGTTGTTCTTTTGTTCTGACTATAGATACATAAGTAGGATGTTGAAAATGAACAGAATCATTCATATCAAATTGTTCGAGCGAAACCAACCCCTCGCTGTCTGAAATTGCAGACTTTTTCTTGTCACTGCTGTAAATTGCAACATTTTCCACCGGCTTTAAGGTTTCAGCATCAAAAATTTTCAAATCCTGCGAATACGTCTTACTGAAAAACAAAAACCATACGATTAACAGAGAATATTTGCAAATTGATTTAATCATAATGGAATATTTTTTATTTTCGGTCAATTTTAAGGAGCTTTTAATTTCGCAGATTAAAATATTCACCCATTGGATGATGTAAAGTAAACAAAGATTAATTGAAGTTGATTATTTTTTAAATGTTAAAATTATGAAGAAGGCCTCGGTTATAGTCGCAGGAATATTGCTGGCAATCATTGTAGCAGGATTGATATATCTGAAAAAACAAAGAATTCCCGAATTCGATATTATTAAAACTATCCCTGCTGATGTAGCATTTTTTATAGATATACACGATGCTGATAATTTTGCTGAAAAGCTCACCGAAGACAACAATATCTGGGAGGAACTGAAAAATATTGATACGTTCAATCAATTTTCAAACCACCTTCATAAAATTGATTCTCTTATCAAAATGGATGAAACCCTCAAGGAGAATATTAAGGATCGCAGAATTATCCTGGCCGGAGAAAAGATAGGCAAATCCAAAATACAATTTTTGCTCTCTATGAAAATGGAAAACCTGAGAGAGCAAAAGCATCTTGAAGAATTCTTTAACCAATATGCGCTGTCAGAACAGAGCCAGATACAATCTAAAATGTATAACAATACCCAGGTTCATTACATTGAAAAATCCAGCCACATCATTATAACCTATGCTTTTATTGAAGGAGTTCTGCTTGTTGGTAATAACCGGTTGATTGTAGAGGAAGCCATCAGGCAGACAGGGGTAAAAACCTCAATCAGTGATATAAAAAACTTCCGGAAAGTTTCTGAAACGGCAGGTAAAAATGTAGAGGGCAACATTTATATAAACTATTCAAAACTTCCCGATATTCTTAAGAACCCGGCAAATGACAAGTACAGCAACAACCTGGATTTTATAAAAAATTTTGCAAACTGGTCCGCCCTTGATATCAATATTGAAGAGGATGCTCTTTTGCTAAACGGATTTTCTGCAGGAGATTCGGACGAGTCTGAACTGATGGATCTTTTCAAAAACCAGGAACCGGTGGACCAGGAAATTGAGGAAGTTCTGCCAGCTAACACTGCTACTTTTATCAACCTTGGCATAAGCGATAAAAAACAATACCTTGAACGGTATAAAAACTATCTGCTGAGCACTGAAAAGCTTGATAATTATAAGGCAAACCAGGAAAAAATTTCAAAACAATTTGCTTTTAATGCGGAAGAAAAAATGTATGATCTCCTGCACGAGGAAATTGGGATAGCTTTTCTAAACGGCAATGCCAAAAATCCTAAAAACAGCGCTTTTATCATACTCAAAACCAAAGGAAAAAGATTTGCTGAAAATTCACTTGGCGAACTCTCAAAGCAAGCTTGTACCCAGCTCGATCAGCTTCCTTACAAACAAAATCTGAAAATCGACGAGGGAACCAGTCACACAGCCTACAAAATGCCCATCAATAATTTAATAGGAAACATTTTTGGTAGTTTGTTCAATGAAGTGGACAACTCCTGGTTTACCATAATTGACAAGTTTGTGGTTTTCGGGAAATCCCCACAGATGCTCCAGCAATTTATTTATTCCAACATATTGAACAAAACACTGGTCAACGATCCCCAGTACAAACAATTTGATGACTATCTTTCAAATAATTCAAACTTTCATTTTTACTCAAGCATGTATCGCTCCCCCCAGCTTATTGCCAATTATCTGAATGAATCACTCCAGAAAGGCATCAATGAAAATGTCAGCAGTATCAGAAAATTTCAGGCTTTTGCTTACCAATTCATAGGTAGCAATGACATGATTTACAACAACCTGTTTATAAAATACATTCCCAAAGTAAGCGAAGAACCCAAAACCGTATGGGAATGCCACCTTGACACCACCATAAAAGGCAAGCCTGCTTTTGTAACCAATCATTATACGGGTGAGAAAGAAATTGTAGTCCAGGACCTCAAAAACAAAATTTACCTAATAAACAAAGTGGGACGAGTACTCTGGAAAAAACAACTCGACGAAAAAATCAACAGTGAGATATACCAAATTGACTTTTACAAAAATGGAAAACTTCAGATGCTGTTCAGCACCCGTACGAAAATGCATCTCATTGACAGAGAGGGCAATTATGTAGAACGCTATCCCATAAACTTCCCTTCCCCCTCAACAGCCGGACTCGCCGTATTTGACTATGATAACAACAAAGATTATAGAATATTTGTCCCCTGCTCAAACAAAAGAGTTTATGACTATAACAAAGAAGGTAAAATCTTACAAGGCTGGGCGTTTGATAAAACAGACACCCGGGTTAATTCACCGGTACAGCATTTCAGGGTTGGGACCAAAGATTATATAGTATTTGCCGACCAGTACAGAGTTTATATTCTCAACCGCAGGGGTGAAGTAAGAGTAAAACCGGAAAAGCAATTTACCCAATCGAAAAACAACCATTTTATACTTGAAGAAAAAAATGCAAGAACCGAACCTAGACTGGTAACTACATCAAAAGACGGAACAGTCTATTATCTCTATTTTGATGGACAGGTAAAAACCAATAAAATTGATGAATTCACGACTAACCATTATTTTGATTACCGGGATATGAACAGCGATGACCTGAAAGACCTCATATTCCTTGATGAAAACAAGCTGGAAGTATACGAATCAAATGGTAAAAAACTGTTTTCAAGGGAGTTTGATTCTGAAATTACAGATCCCCCCATCTATTTTCACTTCTCATATAAAGACAGGAAATTAGGGATTGTTTCAGAAGAAGCCAATGAAATATATTTGCTCAACGGAAACGGTGAAATATACGATGGATTTCCACTCAAAGGAAACACCCCATTCAGTATAGGTTACCTCGACACACCGAAACGAAATTTCAATCTGATCGTAGGAAATAAATACAGTTTTGTATTCAATTATTCTGTAAATTAATTATTTTTGAAAAATAATACTTCTCGCGACATGAAAAAAAAGTCACTGCCTAAACCAATACTTTTTGTCTTTGTTACAATTATTTTTTTTACCCCTGGATGTAACCTTGACAAATTTGATCTCGAAAAGCTTGATTCGGACATACAGCTAAATCATGGGATAACGGCTCCCCTGATAAAAGGCTCCCTCACCATGAGCGACCTTATGGAATCGGTGGATTCAACTGATTTTCTGGGAGAAGACTCAACAGGACTCTATTATTTTTCGTACGGTGATAATTTAATCCAAAAATCTGCAGAAGACCAGTTAAATATACCCGACCAGGATTTCATACACTTTTTTGTGCCTGCAGAATACAGTATCCCTGCTTCATTAGTCCAGGAAATCACCATAGAAGATACAATCAATTTTGAATTTCAATTTTCAGATGAGGCCCGGATGGACTCAATAAAAGCAGACAACCTCACTTTTGAACATTATATCCGGTACACCTACAGAAATTCCTGTGAACTAACTGTAACCTATCCAAATCTTACCAAAAACGGAGAACCCTTCAGAGATACTATCGCAATCAATGATAACAGCGGTAGTTTTGACACTACTTTTTCCGATAACCTTCAAAACTATACAGCCAGCCTGATTGATCCAGAGGATCCTACGAAAAGCTATTTTCCGATCGCCTATAAATTTGTACTGCATGACGATGGATATGCAGTTGAGGCTGATGATGAACTTGAGGTAGACTCCAGAATAAGGGATATTGACCTGAATTCAGCCTACGGCTACCTTGGCCAGGATACCTTGTTGCTTCAGGAATCGTCAATTGATTTGGATTTCTTCTCTAATGAGATTGAAGGAGACATCGAATTCGCTGCCCCGGAACTCAAGTTCTTCATTGAAAACAGCCTGGGTATTCCTGTTGAAGTAGACATTAGAGATGTTAAAGGATTTAAGGTTGGAGAAGACGACACTACTTACCTTACTTTTGACCCGGGAGTAAATCCATTTACAATTAACTACCCGGAGTTATCCGAGATTGGAGAAACAAAAAATACAACCCTGGAAATCAGCGATGAAAACAGTAACCTGCCGGAGTTTATCGCTTCCAAACCGGAAAGAATATCTTTTGAGCCTTTTGCTGTGAGCAACCCTGAAGGACCTACCGGGGATGAGAACAATTTCGTAACCGACAATGGTGAGTTCAATGTGGATTTTGAAGTCAATCTCCCTCTGTGGTTTAAAATGGACGGACTGGAAATGAAAGATACAATGGATATGGACCTGGAAGGATCCCTTGGTGATATCGACATCATCAAAGAACTGGAAGCAACTTTAAGCATAACCAACGGTCTGCCCATTGATTTAGACATCCAACTGTATTTTCTCGATGAAAATATGGTAATGGTGGATAGTCTCTTTACCGGTGGAGACAAATACCTGGTCACAGGAGCAAATGTTGATTCAGAAGGAGTAGTTACAACTCCCAACACAAGTTCCCCAAAAATTTCGATTACTGAAGATCGGGTGGACAACCTTCAAAACGTAAAAAATGCAATCTTCTCAGTGGCATTGAGAACTTCTGATTATAACCAGGATACAAAGGTAAAGTTTTATTCCCATTATGATATGAAGTTTAAAATGTTTATGAAAGCTTATACAGAAATAAAAGAATAATATTTTAACAGGCATAACCCATGAAAAAATATTTTTCAATCCTTATTTTGTTTTTTCTTTTTGCTCTAAAAACAGTTCAGAGCCAGCACAGCCAGACACTTTACCATATGGACCGGTTGCCGCAAATTACAACCATGAATCCTGCTTTGCAGCCTGAATGCAATTTTTTCCTTGGGTTGCCCGGTATTTCGGGACTGAATATGAACTTCGGAAACGATTTTGTGAATTATGAAGATGTTATATTTCAAAGCCCCAACAACGATTCTCTGATTACCTTTCTTCATCCCGATGCCAAAATTGATGATTTCCTGAATACACTCAATGAAAAGAATGCAATTTTTCTGGAATCATCCGTAAATTTGTTCAGTTTTGGATTCAGGGCAGGCGAAGGCTATTTCACTTTCGGAACCACCTTAAAATCAGAGTTTAATTATGCTATTCCTAAAGACCTTATAAGCTTGGTTCTGAAGGGAAACGAACAATTCGCAGGTGAAACAGCCGAGTTTGGTAATTTTTCACTTAATACCAACAATTACGTTGAATTAGCCCTTGGTTATTCACAAAATGTTTTTGACAATCTCTCAATAGGATTTAAAGCCAAATATCTTAATGGCATCACCAGCTTTACCAGCAAAAAATTTGATCTGGGCCTTTATACCAGCGAATTAGGAGATTCGATGAGCCTTACCGCCGACATTGAAATGCAGGGAGTTGCTCCCGTAAGCATAACGACAGACAGCCTGGGATATATTGATGAAATCAATGAAAAAGATATTGGTATATCAGATGCTTTTACCAATCCGGGCTTTGCGTTTGATATCGGCGCTACTTACAGACCCACTGATGACATTCTCATTTCAGCCAGCATTGTTGACTTAGGCTTTATCAGTTACCAGAATTTTGCGCATACCTACAGAGTGACCGGCCAATACTCCTTTACGGGTATTGATGTTTCCTCGCAATTTACCGGAGGTGACGAAAACGGTGATTTGGGCCAGGAAATTCTGGACTCACTTGAAAGTTCCATTGAACCAACCTATAACGAGGATGGTTTTTACACTACCCTGGGCTCCAAGATTTATATTGGCGGAAGATACTATCTTACAGACAAAGTAGACTTCGGACTGCTTTCGCGAACAAGATTTATAGGTGACAGGGTGCAGCAAAGCTTTACATTCACAGCCAATACCCGGCCTATCAGAGGAGTTTCCTTCACAGCTAGCTACAGCATTATGAACCACGCCTATAATAACCTGGGTATGGGCATCGCCCTTCGTCTTGGACCACTTCAGCTATACACCATGTCGGATATGTATTCGGTTGGTTTGTGGCCGCACAAAAGCCAGGCTTTTAATATGCGCTTCGGACTGAATTTTGTATTCGGCTGTAATAAAAAGAAACGAATATTGCAAGACGAACCGATGTTGTATTAACGAATTTTCTTGACAGAAATAGCTGAATTTTGCTTTCAGATAGCCTTTTTAAATGGTAATTGCAACTGAATCCCTTTGAGCCAAAGTTGGGTTGGGGTTTTCATCTTGTCCATCATATTATTTCTGTTCATCCCGGGTCTCATTCCCATCCTGCTTGCAGGCCTTATCCCCCGGGCACCTCCACTACCTGGCCTGGGTATACCGGACTGAGCTCTCCCGGACATATCTTCCAGTTCCAGGTAACCGGTTTCTATCCCTATGCTCACCTGTGAAGTGGAATCTATTCCAGACTCAAATATCTTTTCAAGGGGTATTCCGACCTCGTAAACAAGCGACTGGCCGGGTGAATGATTGATTTTGACATTAATTGCGCTCTTCTCAGCCATTGATACCCTTTGGACCTCTTGTCCTTCAAAGCCTACCACCTCCATTGTGTTCAGGTTTGGCTTTTTAGGTTTCCGCATATTTTGTGCATCTTGTGAAGAAAATGCATCCCGGTCAGGCTTAAGAGGATACCTAATTCCTTTTGTTTTATTCTTTTCACCCTCCTTGTCAAACCACAGGGTTAGACCCAAACCCATTATTTTTCGCTGAACAACCAGGTCATTGGTCATCAGGACAAAATACAAATTCTTATTATCATTGGCCACTGAATAATAAATACTCTGACCCTTATTATAGGATAATTTATCAATCCATTCGGTAAGGTTGCCATCAATAGCAACCGGTTTTTTCGCATAATGACTGGTTATATTCTTCTGCGAACCACAGCTTGCCAATATCAACATAACAAGAATCGAAACGACTGTATATTTTCTCATAAAAACATTTTTTCCTTTGACACGAATGTATTATTCTTTATTACAAAAAGCATTAAAAACAATTATCATCCAACCTTGTTTATCAAGATGAAGCAAAGCTAATTTCATAATGGAGAATAAAAAAATAAAAAGATGAAAATTTCAAAAGACATAACAGAACTCATTGGAAACACCCCTTTGGTGCGAATTAACAAGCTGGCTGAAAAAAGCCTGGCTAATATATACGGAAAGCTTGAATTTTATAATCCGGGCAGCTCCGTTAAGGACCGCCTGGGTTTTGCTATGATTGATGATGCAGAAAAGAAAAACCTGTTGCATAAAGATTCCGTCATAATAGAACCTACCAGTGGCAATACAGGTATAGGACTGGCTATTACATGTGCTGTGAAGGGATATAAGCTTATTGTCACCATGCCTGAAAGTATGAGCATAGAGAGAAGAAACCTGCTGCAGGCCTTTGGAACTAAAATAGTACTCACACCGGCTGAAGAAGGGATGAAAGGCTCCATTGCAAAAGCCAATGAACTGGCAGAGAACTACGAATATTCTTATATACCCATGCAATTTCAAAACATGTCGAATGTAGAGATGCATAAAAGAACCACGGCCCTGGAAATATGGAATGACACGGATGGAGCAGTGGACATTTTTGTTGCAGGTGTAGGTACAGGCGGCACGATATCCGGGGTAGGCGAAATCCTTAAACAAAAGAAAAAAGATGTTCAGGTAGTGGCTGTGGAGCCTTACGATTCACCTGTAATTTCCGGCGGAGAGCCAGGCAAACATAAAATACAAGGCATCGGGGCAGGATTCATACCCGATATTCTGAACCAGGAAGTAATAGATGAAGTATTTACCGTTCAAAATGAAGAAGCCATGGAAATGACCAGGGCAATGGCACAAAAGGAAGGCATTTTCAGCGGGGTTTCTTCCGGGGCTATCATGCACGCAGCCATAGAAATCGGGAAAAGAGAAGAAAACCGGGGTAAAAACATTGTAGCTGTAGTTTGCGACACAGGTGAACGTTACTTAAGCACCCCATTATACAATCCAAACAATGAATAAAATGCAAAAAGACTACAGAGATTCACTGGACCATACAATCGAAAAACTATCAGAGCCCTCACTTCACGAAATAGTTTATATGCCCGGACACGGCAAGCCCATGCCATCCGGTGAGATCCTGGAAGAAATTATTCAAAGGATTCGCTCCGTGCTTTTCCCGGGCTTTTACGGGGAATCTAAAATTAATACCCGTTCGATAAAATATCATGTAGGAAATAACCTGGACTGGATTTACGAACAAATAACCGAACAAATAAGAAGAGGAATATGCTTCGGATGCCCCAACAAACCCTATGAAGAGTGTCAAAAATGCAAAGACCGGGCGCCTCATCTAGCAGCCGGCTTTATTGAAAAACTTCCCGAAATCCGTCAGATGCTGGGGAAAGATGTAAAAGCTACCTACAATGGAGATCCTGCATCAAAAAGTCAGGCCGAGATTATTTTCTGCTACCCGGGCATCAGGGCTATTACAAACTACAGGATTGCTCATGAACTTGACAAACTGGAAGTTCCGCTACTACCCAGGATTATCACCGAAATGGCTCATTCCGAGACAGGTATTGATATACATCCCAAAGCCACCATAGGTGAAAGTTTTGTTATCGATCACGGAACAGGCGTGGTAATTGGTGCCACCTGTGAAATTGGCAATCACGTAAAAATCTACCAGGGGGTTACCCTTGGTGCGAAAAGCTTCCCGCTGGACAAGAATGGCAATCCTATAAAAGGTATTCCCCGCCATCCCATTGTTGAAGACCGTGTCGTTATCTACGCTGAAGCCACAATATTGGGCAGGGTGACCATAGGAGCCCGTTCCGAAATCGGTGGTAACGTATGGCTTACAAGAAGTGTTCCCAAAAAATCCAGGATTATTCAGCAGAAAGCTCAAACAATGAACTTCTCCCAGGGTGAAGGCATCTAACTTCGTTACAGGAAAAGAGCTACGACAATTTAATTGAATGATACTCTTTCAATTCCTCTCCCCTTGCACGGGCTGTTAAAAATCTATACCCAAAATTTAGTATTTATCGATGCAGCGACGTTTTATCCAACTCGTCCTTAAAATAAAATTCAAATTGAGCGATTTTCGCTCAGTGTATCATACCGTACACTTCATGTTCTGATTCCGTGCAGTGAAAACATTACAATAAAAATACAATACATTGACATACAATATATTAAATTGTTTGGCCTGAATTTTGATATTACAAATCTAAAGAGAAAATAGCCATGAAATACTTTAAACTTACAGGATTACTGTTTCTTTTCATCATAATGTGCAACCTGGTTCAGGGCCAGGACAAAATCTATAAAGTACATAAGTTAGAGGATAAGGCGCCTGCTATTGATGGTAATTTTAAAGATAAAGCCTGGCAGGGAATTCCCTGGGTTGATGATTTTACCCAGCGAGAACCGTATGAAGGTCGCAAACCTTCGGAAAAAACTGTATTTAAGGTTTTACATGACGATGACTACCTGTATTTTGCCATAAGGGCTTACGACAGCAATCCCGACAGTGTTGTGAAAAGACTTTCACGACGCGACAACCGTGAAGGAGACAACCTGGGTGTTCATATTGACAGCTACAACGATAACCGTACCGCTTTTGTATTTAACGTAACTGCTGCGGGAGTAAAAAGCGATTGGGTAACCAGCGAGGATGGAAGTAACCAGGATAACAACTGGGATCCCATTTGGTATGTAAAAACCCAAATCGACAGCCTGGGGTGGACGGCAGAAATGAAAATTCCTTTTACCCAGCTTCGCTTTAGTAAAAAAGGTCAAAAAGAATGGGGGTTCCAGGTAAGAAGAAACATATACCGATACAACGAAGAAGTGCACTGGAAACTTGTCCCCCAGGACGCCGGCGGCTGGGTTAGCCAGTTTGGAACGCTCAATGGTATGAATGACATAGAACCCCAGAAAGAAAAGGCTATTACACCTTATACTGTAGCCAAAATAGAGCGATTCGAAAAAGAAGCCGATAACCCTTTTCGATCTACAGGTAAAGACAAAACTATCAACGCAGGATTGAACGGTAAATTTGGTGTTACCAATAACCTCACTCTTGACCTTGCCGTCAACCCGGATTTCGGACAGGTGGAGGCCGACCCTTCTGAGGTAAACCTCAGTGCATACGAGACTTTTTTTGAAGAAAAACGGCCATTTTTCATAGAGGGTAGCAATATTATGAACTTCAGACTGATGCAGTTCGGAGATTTTATGAACGATAACCTCTTTTATTCACGCAGAATCGGAAGAAAACCAAGCTATTATCCTTATACAGAAGAGGGTGAATACACGGATCGCCCGAATAATACAACCATTCTGGGTGCAGCCAAGCTCACCGGAAAAACAAAAAACGGCTGGTCTGTTGGGGTACTTGAAAGCATGACCGATAAAGAATCAGCTACAATCAGTGACGGTAACAACACTCGTACAGAAATCATCGAACCCCTCAGCAACTATTTCCTTGGAAGAGTAGAGAAAGATTTCAATGAAGGCAATACATTGCTGGGTGGAATTTTCACAGCTACCAACAGGAAAATCGAAGCGGATCATCTGAGCTTTATGCATGACCAGGCCTATACCGGTGGCCTCAATTTTCAGCATCAGTGGAAAAACAAAACCTATTTCCTTGGAGCAAGGACTATCTTCAGTCATGTGCGGGGTGATGAAGAGGCTATAATCAATACACAGCGGTCTTCTGCAAGGTATTATCAGCGACCGGATGCCGATTATGTTTCTGTGGATTCTGCCAGAAATTCCCTTACAGGACATGGTGGAAGTTTGGTGCTTGGCAAATTCGGTCAGGGCAATTACCAGTATGGAATTTTCTTCAACTGGAAATCACCCGGACTGGAATTCAACGATATGGGGTATCAGCAAGATGCCGATCAGATATCTCAACTGGCTTTTGCTAGTTACCGATTATTAGAACCCTACAGCATATTCAGGAATTTTAATGCCAATCTTAATCAATGGCAATTAAGAGACTATTCCGGAACTTTAATGGTTACCGGAGGGAACATCAATATGCACATGGACTTTAAGAACTACTGGGAAACAGGGTATGGCATAAATTTCAACTCATCACAGCTTTCAAAGACCTCATTAAGAGGAGGACCCTATTTAAGAACACCGGCCACATTGAATTACTGGTTTTATATCGGTACGGACCATCGAAAGAATATTCGTGCCAACATGGGGAACAGCCAGAGCTGGAGCAAACATGGGCACTCACATCACAACAGTATATGGGCAAGTATCTCTTACCGCCCTCACAACACCCTGGATATATCGCTTAATCCTTCAGTAAACTATAGCCAGAACAAACTACAGTACGTCACTACAGAGAAATTCAACAGTGACAAGAGTTACATTATGGCAACCATAGACCGGACTACGTTGAGCATGTCGCTTAGAGTGAATTTCAGCATCACCCCTGACATCTCCATTCAATATTGGGGTCAGCCCTTCATTGCCACAGGCGATTACAGCAATTTCAAAAAAATAACCGACAGTAAAGCAGCAAATTACGAAGATAGGTTTAATGTCTTTGAAGGACAGCAAATCAATTATATCGAAGAAGACAGAATCTATGCAATTGATGAAAATTCCGATGGAAATGTTGATTATAATTTAAGGAATCCCAACTTTAAAGTATTCCAGTTCAAATCAAACCTGGTAGCCCGCTGGGAGTATATCCCGGGCTCAACAATCTACCTGGTATGGAGCCAGAACAGGGATGATTACATTTCAGACGGCCCCTTCCGTTTTCAGAAAGATTTTAATCACTTGTATGATGTTTTCCCGCACAATGTATTCCTGGTAAAACTGACCTACAGGTTAGGATTGTAAGTTTGTAAACAAAGAGGCAGGTATGAAATAATGTGATTTTTTTCCTGTTAATCGATTTCTTCACGAATAGTACAAGACTTCTATTTTAAAAGGACTAAACTATTCAGCGAGATCAGCTCTGCAGCGTATTTTACTGTATTAAACCCAAATTGAGCGATTTTCGCTCACTGCCTGGTTTTCACCTTCCCGATACTCCGTGGACGGAACAGGCTGTTCAAACCGATCAATTTAGGTAAAAATTACTATCTTTACATTTAGAAAACAAATAAAAACGAAAGCTAACTATGCATTTTCCCTTACTGCATGACATATTGCTTATTCTTGGATTTTCTGCCCTCGTGGTTTTCATTCTCCAGCGGTTTAAACTACCTTCTATTCTTGGCTTTTTAATCACAGGCATCATCATTGGTCCCAATGCCCTAAGCCTGATTGCTACCGGGCATGAAGTAGATATGCTCTCAGAGATTGGAGTTATTCTGTTACTTTTTGTTATTGGAATGGAGCTTTCCCTCAAGCAGCTTGTCTCCATCCGTAAGACCATTTTTATCGGAGGGTTCCTCCAGGTAGGTCTGTCTATAGCAGCAGCAGCAGTTTTAAGCCGTTTCCTGGGATTTGAATGGAATAAAGCCGTGTTTACAGGTTTTCTTTTCTCCCTCTCCAGTACAGCCATCGTATTAAAAATTCTGCAGGACCGGGATGAAATTTCTGCGCCCCATGGCAGAAATGCTTTGGGCATTCTTATCTTTCAGGATATCATTGTAATCCCCATGATCCTGGTAACTCCTATTCTTGCCGGGGAATCAGCAAACATCTGGCTGGCCCTGCTTGATCTTATCCTGAAATCCGGGCTGATTATTATCCTCACTCTTATCAGTGCGCGGTATATTGTACCCCATCTGCTTCACCTGGTAGCGAAGACCAAAAGCAAAGAACTATTCATACTGACCACGCTTACGCTCTGTTTTGCCGTGGCCTGGCTCACATCAGAGGCAGGACTTTCTCTTGCCCTGGGAGCCTTTCTGGCAGGACTTATCATTTCCGAATCGGAATACAGCCACCAGGCCACAAGCCTGATACTGCCCTTCAAAGAACTATTCACCAGCTTTTTCTTCATATCTATCGGGATGTTGCTCAATCTCGAATTCTTCACAGAAAATGCAGGTTACATACTTCTCATTGTGCTTATTGTCTTCATTATAAAAGGCACCATAGCCACCTTTGCAACCGCCCTGCTGAAGTATCCTCCCAGGATAACACTACTGACCGGACTGGCCCTTTTCCAGATCGGTGAATTTGCCTTCATCCTCTCCAAAGTAGGAATTGAAAACGGTTTACTGTCCCCGGAAACAAACCAGTACTTTCTCTCTGTCTCCATCATTACCATGTTCCTCACACCCTTCATCATGCTCTTCTCAGAATCCCTGTCGGCTGTATTGATTCCCCCCGTCATACAAAAAAAATGGGGATATTACATATCCAAAGGAAAAGAACAAAAAAAGACTAAAGAATTAAAGCTTGAAAATCACCTCATCATCGTGGGTTATGGAATTAATGGCCGTAATGTGGCCCGTGCGGCAAATCATCTGGACATACCATACACCATTCTGGAATTGAATGCAGAGACAGTCAAAAAGGAAAAGGCTAATGGCGAACACATACTTTTTGGGGATGCCAGTGAATTGCACATGTTGCAAACTGTAAATTTATCAAAGGCACGAGTAGTGGTAATTGCTATTTCCGATCCAAAGGCTACCCAATACATTGTTTCCAACATCCGAAGCCTGTCCCATTCTGTTTATGTAATAGTAAGAACCCGTTATATCGATGATATGGATGAACTCATATCGCTCGGAGCGGATGAAGTCATACCCGAAGAATTTGAAACATCTATCTCCATCTTCTCAAGGGTGCTCCAAAATTTCCTTATACCCTATGATGAAATCGAAAAATTAGCACGCTCTATCCGGACAGACAACTATAACCTGTTTTATTCAGAAAGCAGAATGCCCGGAACCATAAAACCAAAAAAGCTGCCTGAATTTAAGATCACCTGTATCCGAATTAACGCAGATAGCGGTGATGTTGCCGGTAAATCAATCGAAGAGGCCAACATCAGAGACAGATACGGGGTCAATATAATTGGTATTTCCAGGAAAGAGAAGATGATTCATCCTATCTCACCCGGTGAAAAGCTGCACCAGCATGACCTCGTCTATGTTACCGGCGACCCTGAACACATTGACCGGTTTTACAAGGCTGTTAATTAAGAAAGAAAAAGCATAAAGTGTACTCGGCAGGTCAATAAGCAGATATAAAAAACCGGGCTACAGACCTGACTCAGGCTTCCCTGGAGAACTTCAATAAAAAAAATCAACAACCTCAATATTTAACCACGTTTATTGAAGCCTGAAAACAATGGGAATACTAAACTTTACCCTTACCGGTTTTCCTCGTTGCTTACCCGGCTCCCATTCAGGAGCATTTTCAACAGTTTGCACCGCTTCCTCATCCAGGGCAGGATCAACTCCTCTGAGAACTTTGACATTAGAAATGGCCCCATCCTTTTCAATAACAAATTGGAGGAATACGGTGCCTTCAATGCCGTTTTCAGCAGCTATAGCCGGATAATCGATGTTTTTCTGGATGTACTTTCTAAAAGCGCTTATTCCTCTACCACGGAATTCAGGCATTTCCTCCACTTTTACAAAAATCTGATCCTCCCCGGATTCCTCTTCTCCTTCATCTTCCCCAAAGGCATCCACAGAGACTTCCGTTTGCTGGTCTGCTTCCGTGGTCTGCAGGGTGAGCTCATCTTTAATATTTACTTCGTCGTCTACAATTTTGATAACCTCCGTGGTTTTGGGAGGTGGTGGCGGTGGCGGCTTCTTTTGTTGCTCCTGACGGGTCACCGGAACAGATTCCTGAACAATTTCCTCTTCATCCACATCCTGGAATCCTTTCACCTTTTCCGGTTCTGTGGTCCATTCAAAAGCCAAAAGCACAATGCCCAGCGAAATAACCAGTCCGATTTCGAAAAACAGGCTTTTCTTTTTTTCAAGGCTCGCTTTTTTATATTTTTTAGGTTCCATCGTCTGGAATGTAAACTTCTTAAAATTGTGTCTCCTATCAAACTAATAATAATCAGCATGCTATAATTAAAACGAATCTGTTTAACATAATATTTTCTAAATATGGCTTAACCGATTTTTCATCTATTACAGAAGGTTAAAATCTACAGAAACCTTTGACATATGAGGAAATAAAAAAGAGGGAGAGTCGCCACAAGGAGACAGGCACTCCCGAATACGGGATTTGTGGGTTTCTAATGTTTTCCCAATCTTGATGCCCCAGGCTAACAGTCTCTTACCTGGTATTTAGATCAGTGGTCGTACTCTCCCCATTAACAAAATTACAATTTTCTTAAAATAATTCCAATTTGATAGAACTCTCCTTTCAGGCATTCCTTCTTTCACTAACTTCCACACATTGCTGGTTTTCCTGCTCGTATTTTTCTACAAGTAAGGACAAGAGTTCGAGTTCTTCACCTTCAGGGCTATCAGGATCAATAGGTTTGTCACTACTATTAATAAGCTTGTAAATCCTTTGACAGGCTTCATTGTACTCTTGTTCGGTCTTTAATATCTTAGTCTTCATAACTTATTGTTTTTGCATCTATCTTATCATATTCTTTTTGCGTTCCAAACCACACGATAAAAACCAGTTTTAATTTGTATTCTATGTCAACGATTAAACGGTAATCATTGCCTTTTATATTGAATACAACTCTCTTGGAGCTTATTATACTGGCATTGCCATATTTCGATTTCAGTTCATTTGCATTGTTCCAGCTTGAATACCGGACTTCATAAATCCAGGCCAAACTGTTGGAGTTCCTTGCCGTTGTAGAGGTAGTTGTTGTCCTGTTTGTTTACTACCGGGGCCTGGTTGAAGCGCATGCCGAAGGGGTAGTAGTTGTTCACCTTTATTTATCTTCTTTTGCCTGCCATGCAAAAGAAGCAAAAAATCACCGCCGGAATAAAATTTCTATAAATCTACGGTAACCCCCTCCACGGATAAAATAAACTCGCACGCCTCCGCTATCGCTCCGGCGAACTCATACAGTATTTTATCCTTTACCCGCCCTGCTTCCTTGATTTATAACGAAATTTTATTATGCGGGGAGAGCCTGAGTCTAAGGGTTCTGAAACAACTTCTTTTTAAGGCTCTTCACGAAATCTAAAGCAACTGTCAGTTCAAAGAACGTTGATTTATTTCAAAAATAATGATTTGTGGCTATAAGACAAAATTTATATTATTTCATAACAGTATTACATATCTAATTCGCATCCCTTATATATCATTGGGGCACTTATTTTGTTCTTTGGGTTTGCCTTGCAATTGATAGATAATTTAGTTTTTTAATTCTTATTAAGAAAAACCAAATCAATCGGGCTTGGTCTCCTGTTCTTTTTGACGCATGCGTTAAAAACCCGCGCTAGCTGGGATTTTATAAGCCCAGCTGAGCCGCTACGAAATTAAAGGTGCACAACCACCGGCACTGGTTCTCAATAAGCTGGCCGATGCCCTGGATACCTCTGTGGATTACCTGATAAACGGCAACACCACGGAAAAAGCACAAAACACCCTACAAGATACCGAACTACTTAAACAGTTTAAAGAGATCGACCAGATGCCCGAAAATGAAAAGAAAACCATTATCCGGATGATTTCTGCTTATATCCGGGATTTTAAAACAAGGCAGGCTTATTCGGCATGAAAAAAACAAATATGCCTTGTTACAATAGTTATTTATTGATTCTGTTCAATATAAGTAGAACTGTCTTGTTTATGGAAAAGGGACAGCCATGCGGAAGGGCAAAAAAGACAGGGGAATCCCGACTTAGAACTTCTAACCATTTAAAATTAAATACTAAGAAGTTCTTTGTCGGGACGGCTGGATTTTTTGCCCTGGTGCAAAGATGGGATTCCTCCTTTTTTAGTAACGAACCAATTTTTATTTTAACGGTTTTCGTCTTGTCTCTCTTATATTCACCAAAACGATTTCCTTCTTTCTCGGCTTGTAACGGTAAGTAATAATAGTTAAACGATTGATCGGACCACGATATAGGTTTTTATGTTTCCCGGTGAGTTCCAACATTTTGGGATTTTCTTTTAACAGGTTAAAGAAGTGGGCAGTTTCCTTTAAAAAGTTTCTTACTTCTTTTTCACTCCATTCTTTTTGCAGGTATTGAATAATCCGATCATGACCCTGGATGGCTCTTCGCGTCCAGACAAGTTTTACAGCCTTTTTTTGTACTTTTTCATTACTTCCTCGTGGGGTGTGACTTCGCCTCTGTCAGCCTCTGAAAGACCTTGTTCTATTTCTTCCCGTTCTTCTTGGCTTATCGTATCCCACCAGTCAGCTTTTGTGGCTACTTTTTCTGACAAAAGAGTGCGTAAGGCTTTTAATATATTCCTGTCTGATATTTTGTCGATCATATTGTGAAGATCGGCTCTTAGTTCTGTTACATCCATAATATACATTTTTTATCTATTACAAATTTAACGATTTATATTGACTTTTTGTTTTTAATGAGAATGGATTTATTGAGTCTAATACTCTGATTCCATAATGTTCTATGGATGATGAAGATTTTTTCCATAAGCGCCGACCAGCATTTAAACGAGAACAGTGTATTAGAGATTCAAAACCATGAGCTTAATAAGCAACTGGCCCTGATTAGCCAGTTAGATGAAGAAGAAAAAAAACGCCCTAGTGCGCATTATTAATTCCATGCTTACCAAGAAACGAATGAAAGATTTACTGGACGGGAAGATTAAACTGGCTATATAGCAAAAAGCCCGGATTTGCCGGGCCTTTTGCTATATATGGAAATTACCACTCCCACACATGCTTACTTGTTATAATTCCAGAAGCAATAAATAAAGCTAATTGTCCAATAGTTAATAATATACCAAGTATTTTGGATAGAACTGTATTTTTCCCTTGATTTAATTGTATTGCATAACTTGCTTGGTTATTTTTTATAAAATAGTTTCGGTTTAAATACCAAATTATCAAACAAATAATCACCACTAAAAGAATTTCCATCAAAGGATAATAAAATTCTAAATCAAACCATACATGGGAAAGAAAATAAATAGAAAAGATAATCGATACTAACAAGATAGTTATAAGACTTGTAGCACCTTCTATTTTTTCAGTATCTTTTTTCTGTAATATTGAATAAAAGCAATAAAAAAGAAAATAATATGTCTTTCTCATTATTTTGTTCTTTATAATTATCTATATCCCCAATTATCATTTACCAAACCATCTATTTCATCTCCCCAGAACAACCTTGCGCCTCCATATACAATACCTGCTCCAATAGCCACAGGAGCACTTATAATACCAACAACAACAACCCCAGTAGTAACTCCTACATCAACCCATGTAGAAGTATTGTCTGTTCCCGTAGCAACCTGATAACCAGCAACACCATAAGTTGCTACAGTACCGGTAACTCCTAATATTTTGCCGGTTTTAGAGATAGCCTTCATGGAGCTTACAATTTTTGCATTTTTCACTCCAGCTAAGCTATTATTAAATTTTGCTTGTCGGATATATTCTGCTTCCAGTAAACCCCTACCTCTATTCGCAAGCCCTGCAACATAAGCTGTTTTACTTGTGTGTTCAAATCCAGTTTCAAACCAATTATAATCCCCCCCGAACAGGCATCTCCTGAATTTTGCGTTTTATTTTGCTTTTGTTCTTTATCTTTCTTTTCATTTTCATCTTCATCATCATCCTCTTCACCCCAACTATTAAACTCCTCAATATGATTGTTCCAAAACCTGTCGGCAG
>CAZPDP010000020.1:0-51909 GCA_964585385.1 uncultured Bacteroidales bacterium | reverse complement strand
CCGTTCAAGAATTATTCCTGTCTCCGACAGCGACTAAGGTTCACTGAAATTTTTTTCAAAAATTTAAGTTCACCTAAGTCGGCATCGCCTTCGCGTAGCCGCTACGGCGTAGCAAGGGGTTAATACCGCCTTGCGGTACAGGCTCTGCATTTTATTCATATTTAAAAAATTTATGAATAATGCAGGTTAAAAAAGAAAATATCCTAATTTTGAAAATTCATTTCAGGATTTCCCTGAATTTATCTGTATGAAAAACAATAAAATTAAAATAGAATAAATATGAATGCAGTATCAGAAAGAATAAATTCATTGTCAGAATCTCAGACAATAGCCATGTCGCAAAAAAGTGCAGAATTAAAAGCACAGGGCAAAGATATCATTAACCTCAGTGTGGGTCAACCTGATTTTCACACTCCTGATCATGTAAAAGAGGCAGCTATTCAGGCAATTCACGACAATTATACCACCTACCCTCCTGTTCAGGGGTATAAAGATCTGAGGGAAGCTATATCGAAAAAGCTGAAAGAAGAAAACCAACTGGATTTCACCCCGGACCAGGTAATCGTATCAGCTGGTGCGAAACACTCCCTGGCCAATGCTATTATGGCTATCATCAACAAAGGCGAGGAAGTTATTGTTCCTGCTCCCTATTGGGTCAGCTATGTCGAACAAGTAAAGCTTGCAGAAGGTGAGAATGTTGTTGTTAAGACCCAGTTGGATAATAATTTTAAACTCACACCCGGGCAATTGAAGGAAGCCATAACCCCAAAAACCAAAGCAATCATTCTTTGTTCTCCCTCCAATCCAACAGGCAGCATATACAGCCGTGATGAATTAAGAGAATTAGCGCAGGTTATTGCAGAGGCTGACCATAAAATATATGTTATTTCTGATGAGATTTATGAATACATTAATTTCGAAGGCAAGCATGAGAGCATTGCTCAATTTGAAAAATTGAAAGACCAGGTAATAATCATAAATGGAGTATCCAAGGGCTATGCCATGACCGGCTGGCGAATTGGTTACCTGGCTGCCCCTCTGGAAATTGCAAAAGCTTGTGGAAAACTCCAGGGTCAAGTAACATCCGGAGCATGTTCCATTGCTCAAAGAGCATCTCTTGCTGCAATAACCCAGAAAAAGGACTTTACCATTGATATGAAACAGGCGTTCAAAAGAAGAAGGGACCTTGTACTCAATGGATTGAAACAAATTAATGGCGTGGAGATATATACACCAAATGGTGCTTTTTATCTTTTCCCGAAAATAAATTCTTTCTTCGGGAAATCAAATGGAAACTGGAAAATCGAGAATGACCAGAATTTATGCTTCTATCTCCTTGAAGAAGCTAATGTAGCACTTGTTCCGGGAAGAGCTTTTGGTTCAGAAGAGAATATCAGATTATCCTATGCCGCTTCTGATGATGAACTTAAAGAAGCTTTGGCACGGATTAAAGTTTCTTTGGATAAGCTGAAGTAAAAATCAGGAAAATTTGTGGATAAGGTTCTTCAGTTTTTCCAAATCCAATGGTTTGGTAAGATAATCAGTTGCTCCCATTTCTATGGCTTTCTTCTGGCTATGATAGTCATCTTTGGCTGTGACCATAATAATGGGAGTATGCCTTATTTTACCCTGCTCTTTTAGTGTGTTTAAAACATCAAAACCATCGAGGCCGGGCATCATAATATCAAGCAAAATGAGACTGAAGCTTTTTTTCTTGAGGAGTTTTAATGCAGATTCACCCGAATATGCATATTCTGTTTCATATCCTTCTTCTTCAAGCAACTTCTGAAGTAAAAGAACATTGGTCTCAGAATCGTCTACTACTAATATCTTTTTTTTGTTTCTCATTGGTTTGACTGTATTTCAATGCTAAAATAATGAGTTTTTTATTAATCTCAAGAAAATAAACTAATTAATTTTTAGTACGTTTATATGAAAATCATATAATTTTGCCCCATTATAAAAGAAAAGACTATGTTAAAGAATTCGTTATACAAAAAATATATTTTACCTATAATAATTATATTCATTCTTATTGCGGGTTATTTATTATACCAGACCTACCAGAAAATCTACAGCTCTAACGTACAAATCAGTGAGGATACCCGGTATTTGAATATTCCAACCGGATCAGACCTGGATTCTGTAATCAGTATATTAACCAAACAGAATATCATTAAAGATACCAGCAGTTTTCTCTGGGTGGCAAAAAAGAAAAACTACCATAACCATGTTAAGGCGGGCAGATATCTTATCCGTGACGGTATGAGCAATAATACTCTGGTTAACCTGCTGCGTTCAGGAAAACAAGAACCGGTTGATTTAATATTTAACAGTGTAAGAACCAAAGAAAAACTTGCAGGCATAGTAGCCAGCCAGATTGAAGCAGATTCTTCCCATCTCGTATCTCTATTAAATGACAAACAGTACCTTGAACAATTCGGATTTAATCCGAAAACAGTTTATGCCATGTTTCTGCCCAATACATATGAGGTATGGTGGAATACTTCTGCTGAAGCATTTGTTGAGCGGATGCACAGGGAATACAATCGTTTCTGGACAGATAGCAGAAAAAACAAAGCGGATAAAATGAATTTAAGCCCTGTTGAGGTAAGTACACTAGCCTCCATTGTTGATGAAGAAACAATTTGGGATGATGAAATGGATATAATTGCCGGCGTTTATATCAACAGACTGGAAAGAGGCATGCGCTTACAGGCTGATCCTACAGTTAAATTTGCAGTGGGTGATTTTACCATAAAAAGAGTACTGGATAAGCATCTTGAAGTGGAATCCCCTTACAACACTTACAAATACAGGGGGCTTCCGCCGGGACCAATCTTAATTCCCTCAATTACAGCCATTGAGGCTGTGTTGAACTATAAACATCACAACTATCTTTTTTTCGTTGCACAGCCTGATTTTTCGGGGTACCATAATTTTTCCAAAACCCATTCCCAGCACATCCGTAATGCTAAAGAATATCGCAATGCACTCAACAAAAAGAGAATTTGGAAATAATATCTTAACCCGAATAATTAACTTCGTTGAGGGCTTCGCCGTTCAAGAATTATTCCTGTCTCCGACAGCAAGTTTTTAAAATCTTATAGCGAAATCAATTCTCTTTTTACTGATTTTGTTTCTCGCTTTCAAATTTTACATGGTCCAGCATCAAATTGATTTCAAGCGGATCCATTCCATAACTCTCAAGATGCTTTCTATCTTCGAGGAATGAGGATGAAAACTTCTCAAAATTACCGTTTTCATGCAATACCGCTTTGACATAATATTCTTTGGCCTTTTCTGGCTGCTTCATAGCCCAGTATACATGACCGAGATTAATATAGTCAAAATGGCTGCTTTCCGTTTCGAGAAGTTTTTGAAGATAATTTTCCGCAGTATCGAGTTTGCCAAGCATAAATGAACACCATGCAATAGGTCTGCGGATTTTAGCATTTTTAGGAGAAAGATATTCAACCTTGAAATAATATTTCAGAGCCTCTTCATAGCGTTCCAGCTGAAAAAGACTATGTCCTATGTAAGCCTGAATATAAAGATTTTCTGGCTCAAGCGTCTCTGCTGTCTTGTAATATTCAAGAGCTTTTTCAGGTTTGTTGAGATACCTGTAACATAAGGCAACCTTTTTAGTCAACCAGGCCTTATTGGTATCAAATAGTTCCGCCTTAAGATAATAATCAAGGGCCTTTTCATAATCACCTTTTCGCTGATAGCTATAGGCAATCTTTTCAAGTATTTCAACATTGTTTTTTTCCTCCTCATCAAGACCCTGGAATAATTCGACTGCCTGGTCGAAATGATTTCTTTCGAAATAAAATTCAGCGATATTTCTTTTAATTCGGCTATCTTCCACAATTTCCTTATAAAACTGTGTATTATAGATATCCAGCTTATACTGGAAAATATCGTCAATCTCTTTTTTCAGCGGATGGAGTTTGAAAAACCTGTATATATCCTGCAAATACTGGGTATAGATGCTTTTTGTGCGGGCAAATCCACTGAGTAACTCCTCATCTTCTCCAATCTCATTCATTTGCTGCATCTCTTCATTGAAAAGGTTCATCATTGTATTCTTTTGCTCCTCAGGAATATATTCAAGATTAAAACAAAAAGAATACTTATCCGAGTTACACATATAATAGGATTGTTCCAGTTTTTCAACCAATGGACCCATATTGACTTTCCCCTGGTCAGAGGTGAAAACAGTTTGAATATCCGGATTATCCTTGTAGAATGGAATGAACCAGTTACTAATTCTGTTAAAAAAAGGAAAATGCTTTAATCTTCCAAAGGCACTCATAAAAACATCGGAACCTTCCATTTGCATCTTTGAAAATTCCTGCAGTTTATCCAATAAATCGGGTGAATCCTCAAAGACTCTCTCCCAGTCAGGGTTTTTATCTTCTATAAATTTATCCGACAGGATATTTTCCAAGTCAAGTTTCTGCTCAATATTGGGGCGCATTTTCATAATTTCAGGAAGAATCTCCTGCTCCCACTTTCTGGTAATCTCCTCGGTTTCTTTAGACTTAATCGTCTGAATTATGATAGCTTCTATATTCTTCTCAACCTCAGAATTCCCGGATAATGCCCCAAGCCTTTTCATAATCCCCGGATAAAGATTAATCCTTTTATCAAACTTATACAATACAAATACGATTCCTACAAGCGCTCTTTGCCAAACCTGCTCTTCTTTATTATCATAAACATCAAAGAGCAGTTCAATCTTTTTTTCATCAAAGCAACGCAATGCCCCAAGAGTCAATGCACTAACAAACAAACTCTTATCGTGCCACGGAAGTTTTTCGGATTCATTAATTTTTCGGAACAAATCAATTTCATTATCGGTGAATTTATCGACCATCCAGAGAACCCGGAACAGATCGCTTAGTATGTCGCCTCTCTCCCTTGCAGTCCCTTTTTCTGATGTTTCTTCAGTGGTAATATTTGTACCCTCTAAAAGAGCATCCAATTCATTATCAATGGTTAAACTCTCTAAAAGCTCATTATAACGTATGTTTTCTGAATCAATCTCTTTTTCCAGTTTCCATTTAGTATTATAAACGGAAGAACTACCCCTATTGGTTAATACATGCTCTTTCAACATGTCACCAACTTCCAGAATATCTTTAAGGAGGCGATAATAAATTTCCTCCCGCTGAGGATCATCTATATCTTTAAATGCATTCTGAAGAATACTGGAGTATGTTTCTTTATGTTTCTCAAGCTGGACGCGATAATAATCGCTTGTTGCTTCTGAAGATAATTCATAAAATATATCCAATGCACTCCCCAGTTGTTTCCCTACGATAAATTCAGTCGCCAGTGTATGATTCTCTATTATTTCTTTTCTGTTCATAAAATCTTCCTTTATAAAATAAACAATTAACCCGAATAATTAACTTCGTTGAGGGCTTCGCCGTTCTAGAATTATTCCTATCCCTGATAGCGACTAAGATTACCTAAATTTTTTTTAAAAAATTTAAGTGCACCTAAGTCGGCATCGCCTTCGCTTAGCCGCTAAGGCGGAGCAAGGGTTAATACCGCCTTGCGGTACAGGCTCTACATTTAATTCATAATTATTAAAATTCATGAATAATGTAGGTTAATTATGTTGTGACAAAAAACATACCAGCCGACTTTTTCTGAAAAATCGGTAAAATTTACTGTCAAAAAAACAGGATTTGTTATTTTTTGCTAAATGTATCCGAATTATACCCCCACAAATGAGGTTCGATATTTATAAAATTCAGAAATATTCTGTCGGCATCAATTTCCAAAGCATCTTTCAAGAAGTAGGTCAGGCTCTTTGTAAGGGTTTTGGTCCTGTTCTCAGGTAACCGAATTGAACGCAACTCTGCAAAAGCAAGGGGATCTGATTTTCCCCCCATAATCATGGATTCAGAATTCTGAATGATTCCCATAATGTATTTTTCAGGTTTTCCCAGTTCTTTGGAGAGCAGATCGGTAATATCTTTCAGAAGATTTTCTTTCCTATCTTCACTTAAATCCACATTTGTTTGAATACTGATATAAGGCATGACAATAGTTTTTTATATTTTCAACATTATAAGACCAAAACATCCATTAAATTGTTCAAGTTTTTAATATAATAAAAAACTAAGAAAAAGGGTTGTTTAACATAGAAAAAGCTATTGATTTATTTGGTATAATGGCTTAGTTTTGTTTATCACCATGTTTAACGATATGGAAAATAAAGAATCAGCACGGCAAGCTAAAAGCATCCTTGAAAACCTGAAATACAGGATGACCAAAATTCTCTGGGATGACAGCAAGTTCACTTATAACAATGAACATTCCATTATTCCATGGATTCAGGAGGAAGCTGAATATGAAATCAAACACCTTCATTTGCCTGAAAATGAAGAGAAATACTATCTGCAAAAAGTTGAACAAATAATGGGCGAATACCTGGAGGAAGCATAGAGTGTCAAATTGACAGTATTCGTTGCAGATTAAAATGCATTTCGAAAAGAGAGGCTCCTCCTCTCTTTTCTTATTTTTGCGAAACAATTCAGCAATAATCTTTGTTTACCAGTAAACTCAAAAATGCATGTCATGAAAAATATAATTGGTATTGTAAGTTTTCTCATCGTATTCTTTGCATATCCTGCTTCAGCACAGGAAGAAGGAAAACTTAATCTACCCGGGGAGAAAACTGCTCTGTTGATCATTGATGTTCAGGAATTCTATTTCCCCGGCGGCCAGGTTCCCCTTGCCCATCCGGAAAAAACAAGCGAAGAAATCAAAAAGGTGTTGGAAGCCTTCAGGAAAAAAAAGATGAAGGTAGTACATATCAAACACAATGCTGGTAAAAATGCTGCGATACACCCCAACGTGTCTCCAGAGAAGGATGAAAAAATCTTTACAAAAAATGAAGCCAACAGTTTCAACGGTACCGGACTTGAAAAATATCTGAGAGAACAACAAATCACTCATCTTGTTATAACCGGAATGCAGACCCATATGTGCGTTGAAGCTACCACAAGAGCTGCTTATGACATGGGATTCAATTGCATAGTACCGGAAGAAACTGCAACAACCAGGGACCTTAAATACAACAACCATCTTATAAAAGCAACAGACGTCCATTATTCAACACTCAGTTCATTAAATCACAGTTATGCAAAAGTTGTTAAACTCAATGAACTTCTAAATTCTTTATAGAGATAGTATGGAAGGGCAAGGAAAACATGTGCATGAAACAAACAAAAGGAATGTGCTGATTGGAGTTGTTCTGAATTTTGCCATAACCATCGCGGAATTTATCGGTGGTATTCTCTCCAACAGTCTTTCATTGTTATCTGATGCACTTCACAATCTCAGTGATACTATAGCCCTCCTAATCTCTTACCTGGCCATTATTGTTGGTAAAAAAGGAACCACCCGTAAAAATACTTTTGGTTATAAACGGATTGAAATACTGGCCGCTCTTCTGAACGGGATCATACTGGTAGCAGTTTCTATTTATCTTTTTTATGAGGCCTATGAGAGATTGCTTAACCCGGAACCCATTAAAGGCAAAATCATGTTTATAGTAGCCGGAATAGGTTTTCTGGCTAACATTATTACTGTTCTGTTACTTTACCGGGACAAACAAAACAATCTGAATATAAGAGCTGCCTATCTGCATCTTATTGGTGATACGCTCTCTTCCGTAGGGGTCATAATTGCTTCTGTTCTCATTTATTATTACCAGGTTTACTGGATTGATCCTGTCTTAACCTTTATAATTGGTTTGTATATCCTTTGGGGAACATATAGTATACTTAAAGAAACCATTGAAATTCTGATGCAATCCAGCCCTGAAAATCTTGACATTCAAAAGATAAAAAAGAATCTGGAATCTCATGAAAAAGTTGAAAACATACACCATATACATATCTGGAGATTATCCGATACTGAAGTGCATTTTGAATGTCATGCCGATGTGGATGATAACTACAGCATAAATGAAACCGATACAATACGGAAAGAACTTTCCGGAATACTCAGAAGAAATTTTAATATTCAGCATACTACAATCCAGATGGAATATCATTCCTGCGAGGACAAAAGCACGATTGCTGATAAGAATTATTAAAAATCAGGCTCTTTATCAAAAAAAGACTTATGAAAGTTGACCAGATAGATTTTATCTGTAGCCCTTGTAAAAGCAGTATATAGCCAACGGTAGAATTCTTTGTTAATCATATCTTCATTTAAAAATCCATGATCTATGAATACAGCTTTCCATTGTCCACCCTGGGCTTTATGACAGGTAACTGCATAGGAAAATTTAACCTGAAGTGCATTAAAATAAGGATTCGACTTTATCTTATTCATCCTTTCCCGTTTGCTCTTTTCGTCCTGGTAATCCTCCATAATCTTTGAGTAAAGCTCTTTATTTTCTTCCCGTGTTAGGGATGCAGAATTAGAATGCAGTGTATCAATAAGAATTTTTACATCCAGTTCCAAATCGTTGTAATCTATAAAACGCAGTGTCACATCGGCAAACCTGTATCCGTAAAGTTCCTGGTATCCCCGGATGTTTAGTATTTCTGCAACGTCACCATTGGCTATAAAATCAAGCTCCTCCTCTTCTTCGGCCCAATAATAGTTGTTCTTCACAATCATAACATAATCTCCCTGGCTAAGTTCCTCTTCCCGCCAAAGGATCTGATTCCTTATTCCCTGGTTAAAACGATTCGCCCTTTTGTTCGAACGGGTAACGATAACGGTTTCCTCCATACCGTATGAGTCATAAGCGTCAGAAATAGTTTCCACCATATCAATACCTGCAACATATTCCACATCAGGAAACTGTTCGTAATCAATCTTTGGAAAATCTGCCACATCCTTCAAAAGTAACTGTCTCAATTTTGTAGCATTGAATAAAATGCCCGATTCCTGCGACTGTCTGAGAATATCGGAAAGGAACGATTCATTAACCTGAAGACCATAGCTTTCCAGTTGTTTTTTATCCAGTGCAGGACTTAAATCCATCTTTACAGGAGGCAGCTGGGCTGTATCACCAATAAGTATCAACCGGCAGCCCACACCTTCATAGACATAATCAATTAAATCATCGAGCAGACGCCCGGTACCGAACAAAGAAATATCAAAAGACTGATTGGCTATCATGGATGCTTCATCAACTATAAAATATGTATACCTGTGAAGGTTTTTTTCCCGGACAAAATCCCCTAACCCATCGGATGCCGATTTTTGTCTGTAAATCTTTTTATGAATTGTAAAAGCTGGTTTGCGGGCATAACCGCTCAATACTTTTGCAGCCCTGCCTGTTGGTGCCATTAAAACAGACTTGATGCGGAAAGATGCCAACGTTTCGATTAAAGCTTTTACCGTGGTAGTTTTTCCCGTGCCGGCAAATCCCTTAATTAAAAATACCTCTTTTTTATTTTTACTCAATATCAAATCAGCCAATTTGTCCATAAGTCTATCCTGACTGGGAGTAGGCTTATGCTCAAGAGAATTGACAAACTTGTTTAAAATATGATTTTTCAACATCTTTCTGCAATTATTTATAATTTCAAATTTTGATTTTAATTTGTTTTTTTAAATTTGCAAACAGGCAAAATAATTAAAAAAATATACAAACAAAATGAAAACAGTAATCCAAATCATTCTCGCACTCGTTATAATTGCATTGGGATATGCACTTTACAAGAGTATTCAGACGCCAATTGAATTTGAGAGAGTAAAAAAAGCCCGATATGAAGCTACCATTCAAAAATTAAAAAATATCCGTGCAGCAGAACTTGCTTACAAAGATGAGCACGGAAAATTTACCGGTAGTTTTGATACTTTGATCAATTTTGTTAAATATGATTCATTATCCATCATTAAGAAAATTGGACGTATACCTGACAGTTTGCTTGAAGCAGGAATGACAGAAAAAGAAGCTCTAAGTAAAGGTATCATTGAAAGAGATACTTTTAAGATTGCGATTAAAGATTCGCTTTTCAGGGATGAATTTAAAGCTGACAAACTCTGGAAAGTACCATCCACAGAAAATGATTCCTTTCATCTGGGTGCAAAAATTGTCGAATCCGGTAATGTAAAGGTTCCCATATTTGAAGCAAAAGTTCATAATGATGTTCTCCTTCACGGATTGGAAAAGCAGCTGGTTATCAACCTGAATGAAAGAATGCAGAAAAAACAGAATAAATACCCGGGTGTAAAAGTCGGCGATTTGGAAAAACCCAATAATAATGCTGGTAATTGGGAGTAAGCTATGAATCTATGAAAGATTTCACTTTTGCAGATGAAACTATAGACCTCAACAGGTCAGAATCTTATAAGTTATCCATTCAAGCCGCCTTGAATGGATTTTCTTTTTCATTATATGATACTGTAAGGAATAAATACATCCTCCTTAAACATTATGACCTTTCTGACAAACCATCTTTTGAACAGAAAGGTGAACAAATAGAAAGTTTCCTCAGCAAAGACAAGTATTTTCAATATCCATATAAGCAGGTTTCTGCTCTTTTTTCAAATCCTAAATCCCTGCTTATTCCATCCCCGGTTTTTGATGAACAATCCATTAAAAAATACTTTGAATTCAATCACCCGCTGGAAGAACTGGAAGAAATTCATTACAACTATCTGGACCAGATTGATGCTTACAATGTCTTTTCCATACCGAATCCCATAACTAACGCATTAAAGAAACAATTTAAAAACATTCAGTTTCTGCACCATAGCTTTCCGCTTATTTTTTATTATCTGAATTTTATCCATTCCGATAAAATTCACACAGGATTGAATATATACGGGGGTTTTGTTGATATTCTGGCTGTGGAAAAAGAAAAACTGCTCTATTTCAATTCATTTGATTACCAAAAGAATGAAGATATCCTTTACTATGTCCTGAATGTATTTCAACAACTTAATCTGGATCCCTCAGGGAACGATCTGAATGTTACCGGATCAAATTTTCAAACGGATTCCCTTTTGAAAGAACTCAAACAATTTATTAAAAAGGTTGATCTTGTTAAACCTCCGAGAGAATTTACATACAGCTACCTTTTCAAAAAAGAGATGACACATTATTTCTCAAACCTCTTCAGGGTTAACTTATGCGTATAGTAAGTGGAAAATATAAAGGAAGGCTTATCCGGCCCGGGAAAAAAATTTCAGCCCGGCCCACCACCGATTTTGCAAAAGAAAACCTTTTTAACATCCTTGAAACACGAATTGACTTTGAAGATAAGGATGTACTTGACCTTTTTGCCGGTACGGGCAATATGAGCTATGAATTTGTTTCCAGGGGAAGCAGATACGTTTTAGCTGTGGAAAAAAATAAAATCCATTATCAATTCATAGTAAAAATTGCCGATGAAATGGAGATGACAAATTTGGAAATCCACAAAGCAGATGTATTCAGGTTCTTGAAATCTTCTCCCCAGCGATTTGATATTGTTTTTGCCGATCCTCCCTATCAAATAAAAAATATGAATCAACTTCCTGACCAGATTCTGGAAGCCGGCTTATTAAAAGAAAATGGGATACTCATTCTGGAACATTCAAAAGAATCTGACTTTTCCTCTCACCCTCGTTTCTATGAAAACCGCAGGTACGGTAGCGTGAATTTCAGTTTTTTCAAATAACAGAATTCATTCTCCAAATTAACATTACTTTATATGAGAAAACACAGGATAACTGACTATTTGTCAGTAAGTGATTAGTGGCATAACCTTTGAACAAACACTTTGGATTAAAATTAATGTTAAACCAAATAATAACAGAGAGTTATGCAAAAGGGAAATATTGGAATAAGCACTGAAAATATTTTTCCAATTATCAAAAAATTCCTGTATTCTGAAAACGAAATATTTTTAAGGGAATTGATTTCCAACTCAGTAGACGCCACTCAAAAACTTAAAAAGATGGCCTCAGTTGGTGAGTATGAAAAGGAATTGGGAGATTTAACCATCCGTGTAAGTATTGATAAAAAGAAAAAAACCATCACGGTATCCGACAGGGGTATAGGAATGACAGAAGATGAGGTAAAAAAATACCTCAACGACGTTGCTTTTTCCAGTGCAGAAGAATTCATAAACAAATATAAAGATGCAGAAGCCATTATAGGTAAATTCGGACTTGGCTTCTATTCAGCATTTATGGTTGCAGATAAAGTCGAGGTGTTCACCCGTTCATACCAGGAAGATGCAAAAGGCGTACACTGGATTTGTGACGGTAGCCCCGAATACCAGATGGAAGAGTATGACAAGGAAGACCGTGGTACTGATGTGGTTCTTTATCTTGACAAAGATGCCGAAGAATATCTGGATGATAACAAAATCAATGAAGTTCTGAATCGTTATTGCAAGTTCCTTCCTATACCCATTGCATTTGGCAAGAAAAAGGACTACAAAGAGGGAAAAGAAGTAGAAACGGATGAGGACAATATCATTAACGACACCAATCCCTTGTGGAAGCAATCTCCGAACGATCTGAAAGATGAAGATTACAAGGAATTTTACAGGAAACTGTATCCCATGTCAGAAGATCCCCTGTTCCATATCCACCTCAACGTGGATTTTCCGTTTCATCTGACAGGAATACTGTATTTTCCTAAATTAAGAAATAACCTTGAGGTTCAGAAAAATAAAATACAGTTATATGTAAACCAGGTTTTTGTTACTGATTCAGTAGAAAATATTGTGCCTGAATTCCTTACCCTGCTCCACGGGGTAATTGATTCCCCGGATATTCCTCTGAACGTTTCCAGAAGCTACTTGCAGGGCGATCCGAATGTGAAGAAGATTTCCAATCATATAACTAAAAAAGTAGCTGAAAGACTGGAAAACCTTTTCAAAAACAGCCGTGAGGAATTTGAGAACAAGTGGGATGATCTGAAGCTTTTCATTCAGTATGGAATGATGACTGATGAGAAATTTTATGAAAGAGCCCAGAAATTTGCCTTATTTAAAAATACAGAAGGCAAATATTCTAATTATGATGAATACAAAGAACTCATTAAAGCTAACCAGACTGATAAAAACAACAGCCTCGTATATCTTTACGCTACAGATAAAGACAAGCAGTATTCATTTATAGAGAAAGCCAAAGAAAAAGGTTACGATGTAATGTTAATGGATGGACAGATAGATGCTCACTTCATCAACTTCCTGGAACAAAAATTTGAAAACAGCAGATTTGTAAGAGTTGATGCTGATGTGGTTGATAAGCTGATTGAAAAAGAAGACAAGGAGGAAACCCAGCTAAGCGAAAAAGAGCAAGAGGAGCTTTCGACCATAATCAAAAGCCAGCTACCAGATATTGGGAACGTTACAGTTACTTTTGAGCCTATGGGTGAAAAAGACGATCCTATAACCATTACCCAGTCTGAATTCATGAGAAGAATGAAAGACATGGCTGAACTTGGCGGCGGACCTATGAGCTTCTACGGCGATATGCCAGATAGTTACAATCTTGTTGTCAATACCAATCACAGACTCATCAACAAAATAAAAGAAAAGAAGGACAAAGAAGTCGGTGAAGAGCTAAATAAACTGGATAACGAAATCCAACCTTATGAAAAGGAAAAGCAAAACATAAACGAAGCCAACAAGGAGAAAAAAGATGAAGAAATTCCTCAGGCCGATAAAGACAACCTGCAGGATTTGGATAAAGAAATCAATGAGCTGAAGTCGAAAAAGGAGGAAAAACTAAAAGCTTTCGGTAAAAAACAGAAGCTTGTGAAACAACTCATAGACCTCGCTCTCCTTGCAAATAACATGCTGAAAGGAGAAGCTCTGAACAAATTCGTGAAAAGAAGTGTTGATCTTATAAAATAATCTCAGGTAATTCAATTTTTAATGTCCCGGTATAGTTAATTTTATGCCGGGATTTTTTGTATTTCTGTTATGAAACTGGTCATTATTGATAATTACGATTCATTCACTTACAATCTTTATCACTACCTTAATCCTATGGTAGACAAACTGGAGGTTGTGCGAAATAACCCTGCTAATATTGAATTCATCAGGGAGTTTGACGGGGTTGTTTATTCACCCGGTCCTGGCCTGCCGGAGGAATCTGCCATAATGTTTAAAATCCTTACAAGATATGAGAAAGAAAAGCCCATTCTGGGAATCTGTCTAGGCCATCAGGCGATAATTGAACATTACGGCGGTAAATTAACCAATTTACAGCAACCCTTGCATGGTTTGACCGTTAAGGTAAACCAAACGAAGAATAAGGATGAAATTTTCGAAGGTATTTCTTTTGAATTTGATACCGGCCGTTATCACTCATGGGCCTGCCACATGAATGATCTACCCGGAGTATTGACTGCCACTGCCATAGATGAGTCGAATATGGTTATGGCTCTCAGACACAATAAATACAATATAAAAAGCATGCAATACCACCCGGAATCTGTTATGACACCGCAAGGAAAACAAATGCTGCAAAATTGGGTACAAAGTGTTGATTTGGGTATCCACTGAAAATGTTCTTCCTTTATAAATTCAAAAATATTTGTTTATGAGCTGGTTTATTTTTGCTGTCTTAACTGCTCTTTTCCGCTCTTTTACTGATGTGGCAGGTAAGATTGGTTTAAAAAATCTGGATGAATATATTGTAGCCTGGTCGTTATTTCTATTCGCCCTTCCTTTTATCAGTTTGTTGCTTATTTTCACCGAAATCCCGGAAATAGGTAATGATTTCTGGATTGCCTTGCTTGTTGGCGGCATTTTAAATGTATTTACAAACCTTATATACATGCGAGCCATCAAACTTTCTGATTTATCCATCACTATTCCCATGGTTACATTTACCCCGCTTTTCATGCTTATCACCTCTCCCATCATCATTGGGGAGTTTCCAAATGTTTACGGAATTATCGGAATCTTTCTCATTGTTGCAGGATCCTATATTCTTAATTTCAAAGAAAAGAGCAAAGGATATCTTGCTCCCTTTAAAGCATTGTTAAGAGAAAAGGGTCCCCGGCTTATGCTTTTAGTTGCCTTTATCTGGAGCATCACAGCCAACTTTGATAAAATCGGCATACAGAATTCATCCGTATTCTTCTGGCCTGTAACCGTTAATGCCTTTATTGCCGTTGGTTTTATTCCTGTAATCCTTTTGAAGTCAAAAAACAAGCTTCACCAAATCAGGAAAAACTATAAGACCCTTTTGCCGGTTGGTTTCTTTCACGGACTAATGATTGTTTTTCAGATGGTTGCCGTTAGCATGACGCTTGTGGCTTATGTGATCTCTATAAAAAGAACCAGTGCCGTTATAAGTGTTGTGTTTGGTTCTCTTTTTTTCAAAGAAAAAGGACTGAGAGAGCGCTTGCTTGGAGCCTCCATCATGATAGCCGGAGTTGTTCTTATCACTTTATTCAACTAATTTATCCCGAATAATTCAAGAATTATTCCTGTTCTTACATAAAATTTCCTTATTTTGGGTAAAGTGAACCAAATTTGAAAAAATTATGCAAACCTCATTCAGAAAACGATTGCTCGATAAAGAAAAAATGATCGGAACACTTCTCACCCTTCCTAGTCCGGAAATTGCAGAACTCTTATCTAAAGCCGGTTTCGACTGGCTCTTTATCGACATGGAACATTCATCCATTACGTTGAAAGACGCCCAGGCAATGATTCAGGCAGCTTCACCTTATGCTTATTGTATTGTCAGAGTTCCCGGCAACGATGAAATATGGCTAAAACGAGTTCTGGACATTGGCCCGTCAGGAATAATAATACCCCAGGTAAACACCATGGAACAAGCAGAATATGTGGTAAAATTCTCGAAGTATCCACCTATGGGCAGACGAAGCGCCGGAATATCACGCGCTCATGGATATGGCCTGGACTTTACCAGGTACATTGAAGAAGCAAACGAGGATATAGCAGTTATTGTCCAGTGCGAGCATAAAGAATCCATTCAGAACCTTCCAAAAATACTTGGCGTAGAAGGTATTGACTGTATTTTCGTAGGGCCTTATGACTTATCCGGCAGCTACAATAAACTGGGGAAAGTGGATAATACAGAAATTATCAATGGCATTGAAACCATTCAGAAAACCTGCGTGGAGGCCGGAATGCCACTGGGAATTTTCGGAAGCAAACCCGAAGCTGTATTGCCTTACAGCAAAACTGGTTTTAACCTGATTGCCATGGGACTTGATGTATTAATGCTTAACCAGTCCGCCCAGTATAACCTTAAAAAAATGAGAGGATAAAGTCCTTTTTTGACAATCTCAGGTAAATCCTCTACCTTTAAACTTCATTTACAAGATGAAGTCTATGGTAATAGTTAATTCTAAAACCCAATATGTATGAAACGTTTAATTATCCTAACCCTACCAATTTTATTGATTATGAATATTGTCCACGGACAAGACAGAATTACGGGTGAAAATTTTGCCACTCGTTCAGAAGTTATTGCCAAACACGGAATGGCCGCTACGAGTCAACCCTTAGCCAGTCAGGTTGCCATTGATGTACTCAAGAATGGCGGAAACGCTATAGATGCAGCGATTGCAGCAAATGCAACACTCGGATTAATGGAACCAACAGGAAATGGTCTCGGAGGAGACCTTTTTGCCATTGTTTGGGATGCGAAGAACGAAAAACTTCATGGCTTAAACGCCAGCGGTCGCTCACCTGAATCTCTGAAACTCGAATATTTCAAAAAACATGGTTATGAGAGTATTCCTGCCCTCGGACCTTTACCGGTTTCTGTGCCCGGTGTAGTAGACGGTTGGTTTGAACTGCATAATAAGTTTGGTTCCATGGATATGGAGAAGATTCTTCAACCTGCTATTGATTATGCAAGAGAAGGTTTTCCTGTCAGTGAGCTGATTGCCTATTACTGGGAAAGAAATGCGCGTTATCTGAAAAAATTTCCCGGATTTGAAGAGATATTCATGCCCAATGGTCATGCACCCAAAAAAGGTGAAATATTTAAGAATCCCTATCTGGCCAGCACACTGGAAAAAATTGCCGAAGGAGGCAGAGATGTATTTTATAAAGGAGAAATCGCAAAAAAAATTGATGCTTACATGAAAGAGCATGCCCACAAATATATGAAGGGCGAAAAAGGCGAAGGTGGATACCTTTCTTATGAAGACCTTGCAAATCATGAATCGGAATGGGTTGAACCTGTATCAACCAATTACAGGGGCTATGATGTTTGGGAATTGCCACCCAACGGACAGGGAATTGCTGCTCTGCAAATTCTTAACATTCTCGAGGGCTATGATATTGCCTCTATGGGATACGGCAGCAAAGAATATGTGCATTATTTTACAGAAGCCAAGAAGCTAGCTTTTGAAGACAGGGCTAAATTCTATGCCGATCCGGATTTTGCAGACATACCGGTTGATCAGCTTATTTCAAAAGAATACGCAAATAAAAGAAGAGAGCTGATTGATGATGGAAGAGCCGCAAGAGATTACCCGGCAGGTAAGCTTGAAGCAGGCGAAACCATCTACCTTACTGTAGCAGACGATGAAGGAAATATGGTTTCTCTTATACAGAGCAATTACAGAGGAATGGGTTCGGGAATGACACCCGGTAAACTGGGTTTTGTTCTCCAGGACCGGGGAGAACTATTTACGCTGGAAGAAGGCCACAACAATGTATATAAACCTGGTAAACGACCGTTCCACACGATTATACCCAGCTTTATTACAAAAGACGGTAAGCCGTTTATGAGTTTTGGTGTAATGGGTGGCTCTATGCAACCCCAGGGCCATGCGCAGATAGTAATGAATGTGGTCGATTTTGGGATGAATATCCAGGAAGCCGGTGATGCTTCCAGAATTCGGCATGGTGGATCTTCACAGCCCACAGGCGAAAAAATGAAAGACGGTGGCGTGGTTAACCTTGAATCAGGATACGACTACCAGGTGATACGCGACCTTATACAAATGGGGCATGATGTCCAATTCAGTGTTGGCGGCTTCGGAGGATACCAGGCTATAATGTATGATGCTGAAAACGATGTGTATTACGGCGCATCTGAATCCAGAAAGGATGGACAAGCCATAGGATATTAAAAAATATTGAACACACTGATTCCTAAAGATTTTAAATTTGGCTCTGTTGGAATACATGTTGAGATTTCTTTAATTGATTAATAGAATTTTACCAAAAAATAAGAATTTCCAGAGGACCACAGAGAAGACAACTCTGTGGTCCTCTGGAAATTCTCTGTTATCTCTGAGGTTATAAAATATTTTTATCCGTCAGTGTATTAGAGCATCTACAATATTTTAGTAAATTAAGGTGAATTCAATATAAAAAAACAATACTGTCCAATTAAAATAATTCAAAATATGTAAAACATTAGCTATCACTTATATTGATTAAATTTCGCACCCTACGGGGCTCTGAATTTTGATTAACCAAAATTCTACCATAATGTCGTCCCTGACGGGACTTAAAAAGTCGCGGAGCGACGATATTATGGTAGATATAAAATATAAACAATTCATAAAAGTGCCGTAGGCACGACATTATTAATTTTAGGCGGACACTACTGATAAAAAAACTAATATTTACAACAGAATCAGATTTCAAACTTTAAACTATGAAAAACGTCAAAGTAGCTGTAATTCAGGCCACACCCATCATTTTTAATATTGCTGCAACTATTGATAAATCTTTAAATCTAATATCCGCAGCATCTGAGCAGGGGGCTGAGCTTGTTGTCTTTCCGGAATCATTTATTCCCGGATATCCCAGGGGAATGACATTTGGAGCTGTAGTGGGAAAAAGAGAAGACTCTGGACGCCAGTTATATCAAAGATACTGGGAAAACAGTATCGAAGAAAAAGACGAATATTTTCATGCTCTGGCCGTTGCAGCAAAGAAATCGGGCATATATCTTGCCATGGGTGCCACAGAAAGAGATAGCATCAATGGAAGTTTATATTGCAGCTATCTCTATTTTGCACCTGACGGAACTTACCTGGGGAAGCACAGAAAAATTAAGCCAACCGGGACAGAACGAATCGTCTGGGCAGAAGGAAGCGGAGATACATTAACTGTTATTGATTCCGATGCAGGCAAGTTTGGCGGATTAATATGCTGGGAAAATTACATGCCACTTGCCAGATATGCCCTCTACCAAAAAGGTATAGAAATATATCTCGCACCAACAGCTGACGCACGTGATTCCTGGCAATCAACACTCAGGCATATCGCCCTCGAAAGCCGGAGTTATGTGTTAGGATGCAACCAATATGTATCAGAAAAAGACTACCCTGATTTTCTGAGAAAAGATGCTGCCAAGGGCGAAGATCTTCATTGCAGGGGCGGCAGCGTAATTATTTCCCCTCTGGGAGAAACACTGGCCGGACCGGTCTATAATGAAGAAAAAATACTTTTTGCAGAACTCGAGAAAGAAGAAATCGTGAAAAGCAAAATGGACTTTGATGTAGTCGGACATTATGCAAGGCACGACATCTTTAATTTTGAGGCTATAGATCAACCTGAAATAATTATACACAGGAAAAAATAATGAAAATTTGAAAAACAAAATTAATTGCATATTGTGCAGCTCAGAAGCCAAACCTTTCTTCGAAACAAAAACGAGGGATTACTATCAGTGCAAGAATTGCTCGTCTATTCTTATGGATCCCGATGATTACATTTCTGCCGGGGAGGAAAAAGAAAGATACCTTAAACACAACAATGATGTCAACGACCCCGGATATCAGCGGTTTGTCTCTCCTATTGTCAACGAAGTGCTAAGAAGACAGTCAGCCTAT
Source organism: uncultured Bacteroidales bacterium (assembly GCA_964585385.1). Classification (GTDB taxonomy): domain Bacteria; phylum Bacteroidota; class Bacteroidia; order Bacteroidales; family UBA12077; genus JAGXLC01. The sequence goes on along the minus strand of CAZPDP010000020.1, from coordinate 32,129 downwards.
GATTCAGGACTGGATTACGGGGCAGGCACGGGTCCTGTAATTGCAAAGCTGCTCGAGGATAATGGTTACCAAATCGAGACTTACGACCCGTTCTTCAACGGTAACAAAGAGGCACTAAGAAAAACATACGATTACATTGTCTGTTGTGAAGTCGTCGAGCATTTTCACAATCCGGTGGAAGAATTTGAAGGACTGAAAAATATTCTGAAAAAAGGAGGCATTCTCTATTGCATGACACAGCTTTACGACAGCACTATCAATTTCAAAACATGGAATTATAAGGATGATGAAACACACTTTATCATATATCACAAAGATGCCATGGAATGGATACGAAAACGCTTCGGATTCAGCTCATTGGAAATAAACAATCGGCTTATATTATTGTCTGATTAGTAATTCATTTAAAACGAATAAAACAAAAGCAAAAAATAATACATCCTTTTAATCTATGAATAATCTTTTCACCCAAATTACAACAATCTACCTGGCAGGCATCACAGGGTTATATAAAGGAATCCCCGTAGGTTTCGCACTTCAGTCCACCCCATTTCTGACGGCTTTATTTACAGCGCTGGGATCTGTCACTATTGTATTAATTATATTTTTTTCCGGGGAAAGATTTAAAACGTGGCTCTCAAGGAAATTCAGTAAAAGAAGAATACAAAAGAAAGAAAACCTTTTCAAAAGCATTCAAAACAAATATGGTCTCATTGGTATTGGTCTTATTGCACCGGGAATTATTGGTCCGATTGGGGCAATAATTTTAGGTCTGATGATACTGAAAAATACAAAGGTTTTCCTTTTCTACCTTATTGCCGGGATTATGGTTTGGTCAACCGCCCTGACAATAGCCGGTTATTATAGTATGGACTTTGTAATCCGGTTTTTCTAAACAACAGTAAATCTTGAAATTCTGAAACATAGTTGGTTTTTGCCTACAACTCTCATGGTGTTTCTCCTTGTATTTATGCCTTTGTACTAACCACGAAAATGCATCGAGAGCTACATCTTTCCTGTTTTGTGCATTCAATGACCCACTTTATCCTTACCTGGTCAATTTTCTATATTTGATCCGTTTCGGAATGATATCTCCTCCCAGCCGTTTTCTCAGGTTCTCTTCATATTCGCTGAACGAACCTTCGAAAAAATAAGTTGAAGAATTTCCTTCAAATGCGAGTATATGAGTACAAATCCTGTCCAGGAACCATCTGTCGTGTGAAACCACCACAGCACATCCGGCAAAATTCTGAATACCCTCTTCCAATGCTCGCAGGGTATTCACATCAATATCATTGGTTGGCTCGTCCAATAGCATTACATTCGCCTCGGTCTTAAGAGTCATAGCAAGATGCAGGCGATTTCTCTCGCCTCCCGATAAAACACCCACTTTCTTTTGTTGATCGGCTCCGCTAAAATTAAATCGGCTGACATAAGCCCTTGCATTGATGGAGGAATTCCCAAGTTCGATTACATCATTTCCTCCGCTGATAACCTCGTAGACTGTTTTTTCCGGATCAATTTCAGCATGTTCCTGGTCAACGTAACCAATCTTGACAGTTTCTCCGATATCTATCTTTCCATCATCAGGTTCCTCCTCTCCCATGATAAGTCTGAACAAAGTAGTTTTTCCGGCTCCGTTAGGTCCTATCACCCCAACAATACCTGCCTGTGGTAAATTGAAATTAAGGTCATCAAAAAGCAACTTGCTTTCATAACTTTTGGCTACATTACTGGCTTCTATTACTTTCTCTCCTAGTCGCGGACCGTTGGGTATAGGAATTTCAATCTTTGATTCTTTTTCTTTTATATCTTCGGAAAGCATGGTTTCATAACTATTCAGGCGAGCCTTTCCTTTGCTCTGACGGCCTTTAGGTCCTTTTCTTGCCCACTCCAGTTCTCTTTCCAAAGCTTTCTGGCGCTTGGTTTCCTCTTTTTCTTCTTCCCGCAAACGGGTCATTTTTTGCTCGAGCCACGATGAATAATTGCCTCTGAATGGAATCCCTTCTCCCCTGTCAAGTTCAAGAATCCAACCGGCTACATTATCCAGGAAATACCGGTCGTGCGTAACAGCAATAACGGTTCCTTTGTATTGTTGAAGATGTTGTTCAAGCCAGTGAACCGACTCTGCATCCAGGTGGTTTGTCGGTTCGTCGAGAAGCAGTATATCAGGTTCCTGAAGCAGCAAACGGCAAAGAGCGACCCTTCGTTTCTCACCACCGGAAATCACATTAATTGGAGTATCACCTTCTGGAGTTCTAAGAGCATCCATGGCAAGTTGCAATTTAGAATCCAGGTCCCAGGCTCCCACCTGGTCGATCTTCTCCTGTATATGGCTCTGTTTTTCAATCAACTCGTTCATTTTGTCCGGGTCATTCATGATTTCCTCATCCATAAACTTGTTGTTTATCTCTTCGTATTCGGCAAGTAAATCAGCCTGCTCCTGTGCACCTTCCTGCACAACTTCCTGTACCGTCTTATTTGGATCCAGTTCAGGTTCCTGCGGAAGAAACCCGACTGAGTAACCCGGAGAAAAAGCTACCTCGCCTTCATATTCCTTTTCCAGTCCTGCGATAATACGCAAAACTGTACTTTTACCGGCACCGTTTAGTCCAAGAATCCCAATTTTAGCTCCATAAAAAAAAGATAAGTATATGTCTTTGAGTATATGTTTTCCCTGCGGCGTCCTTTTGTTAACGCCAACCATTGAAAATATTACTTTCTTATCGTCTGTCATAATGCTGTAAATTTAAATGCAAATGCGAAAATAATTAAAATTCAGCAGTTCACAATTCTCTATTCTGTTTCTTTATAATGCCCCTGTAAACCTATTAAACCAAAGGAAAAAATATCTATCTAAAATTCACCAAAATCATTAAACCTTTGCAACACTTTCCTGTTTAAGAACTGGTTTAAAATAATTAAACATATAATTATCTCAATTTATCGAAATCAGATGAAAAATGTAGACCGAAGAATCATCATTGTGGGTGCTTTTATTTTTATAGTAGGGTTAGCGTATGGTATTATGAAATTTTTAATTGCGCAGGGTGAAGATCCCAAGATGAGACCTCCACAGGAAGTACAGCGTTTTGTTGAAGCCCACGAAGTGGAGTTTACAACAATAGAATCTCCGGTTTCCGCACCGGGTCGATTGAGTTCTATTTCAGAAGTGGACATAGTGGCAGAAGCATCAGGAAAAATCCAGGTATCAGATATTTCTCTTAAAAAGGGTAGCACTTTTGAAAAAGGGGATATTTTATTCACCATATACCCGGATGAAGCAGCTTTGGCTTTAAAGGCCAGGAAAAGTCAGTTTATGACCATGCTGGCTAACCTGATTCCGGATTTGGTTATAGATTACCCTGATCAGGAAAACCGGTTCAGAGATTTTTTTAACTCCATAAAACTGGATGACCCGTTACCTTCCTTTCCCGAAACAAATTCGGAGAAATTCCGGATATTTCTTGCCAGCAAAAACATTCTCAGTGAATATTATGGAATAAAGAAAGATGAGTTAAGGCTTAATAGGCATACTATTACCGCACCCTTTGACGGAACTTACCAGGAAGTATTTATGGAAGCCGGGGCTTATACCAATATGGGCGGACGGGTTGCTAAAGCCATCCGTACTGATATCCTGGAGATGGAAGTTCCCCTGGAACGTTTTGATGCAAGCTGGGTGAAAGTAGGTGACAGAGCCGTAATTCACTCGGAGAAAAGAGATTTGAAATGGGAGGGTTATGTAGCAAGGAAAAACCAGTTTGTTGACGCATCAACACAATCGCAAGGAGTAGTTGTAAGAGTAGAAAACAACAAAAATAAGCCTCTGCTCGCCGGAGAATATCTTCTCGCAGAGTTTCCGGGTCATCCTGTTGAGGGTGTAATGGAAGTACCCAGAAATGTGGTTTTCAATACCAATGAAGTATTCATTGTCAACGATACTCGCCTGCACAAAAGAACAATTGATATTGTTAAAGTCAATGAGAAAACATTACTTTTCAGGGGACTCAAACCAGGAGAGATGCTTGTAATGGAGCCGCTCATTAATGTTACAGAAGGCACTAAAGTGGAAATACACAACCAATCCTCTGATAGTTCAGGGAAATCCAATAAAAACGCATTAAGTAACAACAGGTAAATCCCTGTTCCAATTGTAAATCCAAAATGAGAAAAATAATTGAGCAATTTGTTGAATACCCGGTATATGCCAATCTTATAATCGCTATTGTAATTCTGGCCGGTGGGTATAGCCTTATGAATATGCATAAGGCTTTCTTTCCGGAAAGAGAAAGCCGTTATATCAGCATTTCGGTGTTCTATCCCGGCGCTTCGCCACAGGAAATGGAAGAAGGAGTAACTGCGCGGATTGAGGAAGCTATACGAGGCGTAATTGGGATTAAAGAGATTAATTCTACTTCAGTAGAGAACAGTTCAAGGGTTACTATAGAAACCACCGGAGAATATCCTATAGATGAAGTATTAATGGAGGTAAAAAACGCCGTGGATGGGATATCGGCATTGCCTTCAGCGGCAGAAAGGCCTATTGTTGCCAAACAGCGCTCCAGGTCACCGGGGGTTAGAATGTCTATGATTCCTTCTGATGGCGCTGAGGTTGATTTAATGTCGCTGAAAGAACATGCTCAGCAGGTTGAAGAAGACCTTTATAATTCAGGAATTGCAAGTCAAATATCAATTTCAGGTTTTCCGTCACCGGAATTGTCTGTTGAAGTGAAAGAAGAAGCTCTCCTCCGGTACAACCTGACCTTCACTGATATTATCAGAGCTATTCAATCGAATAACAGGGATATATCAGGTGGGGAAATAAAGTCAGAAGAAGAAGAATTACTGATTCGCCTTCGGTCGCGAAGTACTGATCCCAATAAATTAGGCAATATTATTATCAGGGGAAAACCCGACGGGGGTTTTATAAGAATCCGTGATGTAGCAGTTGTTAAGAAAAAATTTGCCGATACTTCCTACGAAACCTGGGTAAACGGGAAACAATCGGTCTCTATCAATATTGAAAAGCTACCGGAAGAAGACCTTGAAGAAATCACCGCTTATGTCAGAAATTACATCAAAGATTTTAACGACAAGAACCTGGGAGTAGAACTGGATGTTTCCAGGGCTTACCTGACCATTCTGCAAAGCAGACTTGATTTGCTGACTAAAAACGGACTCATTGGCTTGGGACTTGTTATTCTCTCACTATCTCTTTTTCTGAATACAAGACTTTCTTTATGGGTTTCTTTTGGAATACCTTTCAGTTTCCTGGCTATGTTCATATTTGCTAATAATCTGGGTATTACCATCAATATGATTTCTCTTTTCGGGATGATCCTGGTAATTGGTATTCTCGTAGATGACGGAATTGTAATTGCCGAAAATATTTACCTTTACTTTGAGAAAGGCATGAGCCCAATGAAAGCAGCTGTAGAGGGAACACTTGAAGTACTCCCTGCCGTGCTGACGTCCATCACAACAACTATTGTAGCATTTATGCCATTGCTTTTCCTCTCCGGAACCCGTATGGAGATGATGTATCACATGGCCATTGTGGTAATAGGAGCGCTCTTCTTCTCCCTTTTTGAAGCCTTTTTTGTTTTGCCTGCTCACCTGAGCAATCCGAAAATTCTAAACAGGAAAAGCCTGGAAACCAAAACAAAGGGTGTTAAAAAATACTTTGAAAAATTTATTGTGTGGCTGAGAGAAAACATTTATCACTACATGCTGCACTGGCTCCTTAAGTACAGACATGCCGTGGTAGGAATACCCATTGCACTTTTTCTTATCACAGCAGGACTCTATTTTGGAGGCCATATAAAAAATACCTTCTTTCCAATGGTTGATTTTGACAGTTTTTCAGTCAATGTTGCCTTTACACCAGGTGAAGGGGAAGCACAGACAAAAAGATACCTGAAACGTTTTGAAGATGCCATTTGGGAGGTAAATGAAGATTTGAAGAAAGACCTGAAAATGCAGTCAGATATTATCGAGCGGGTTGAAACCACGGTAGGTTCGGCTTTCAGGGGACAGGAAAGAGGTGCTCATGCCGGGAGCATACGTGTTTACCCGGTAGATCTGGAAGGATTACCTCTAAGCGGTCACGGAATTGCCAACATGGTAAGAAAGAAAATAGGCCCGATGCCAGAGGCCAGAAAATATACGGCAGGAGGGCGAAGTCGATGGGGTGCACCGGTGTCTATCGGTCTTATGTCTAAAAACCTGGATGAACTCAATGCGGCCAAGGAGTTTATGATGGGAAGACTTACTGAAATGCCTCAGCTCAAAGATATTAATGAAAATGTAGCCCTCGGCAAACAGGAAGTCCGTCTTGACCTGAAGCCCAAAGCTTATTTTCTCGGACTTGATGAAAACTCAATAGCTACGCAAGTGAGAAGAGGTTTCTACGGTGGTCAGGCTCAGCGGTTACAGGAAGGAAGAGATGAACTTCGTGTTTGGGTCAGGTATCCTAAAAGTGATAGACTAACAATAGGCCAGCTTGAGAAGATGAAGATAAAAACTTCGGCAGGTGAATATCCCTTAATTGAGCTTGCGGATTACCACCTGGAAAGGGGGCCTGTTGCGATAAACCGCTACAATGGAGCCAGGGAAATCAGGGTGGAAGCCGAAACGGTTGATCCTTACGCTCCTGTTCCTGAAATCCTTGAAAAGATAGAAACGGATATCATGCCCGATGTAGAATCCCGGTTTCCTGGCATCCGGTATATGTTCCAGGGGCAGTCAAAGCATAGTAATGAAGCTTTATCGAAAGCTTCCACGTATTTCCTGATAGCTTTTATTGTAATCATCTTCCTTATGATTCTGCATTTCAAGAGCGTAAATCAGACGCTTATCATTATTGCCATGATTCCGTTGTCCATGCTCGGAGTTTTCTGGGGTCACGGTATCCATGGGAAGCCTCTTTCTATTATCAGTCTGTGGGGAATGATTGCTCTCACAGGAGTTATTATCAACGATGCTATCGTTTTTTTAGCCAAATACGATAATTTTTTGCTGAAGGGCTATAAAGTCTTTGATGCTATAGTTGAGGCAGGAAAAACAAGACTCCGACCTATAATTTTAACCAGTATTACTACAACCGTCGGTCTTTTCCCCATTATTCTGGAAAAAAGTGTACAGGCCCAGTTCCTTATTCCAATGGCTATAAGTTTGGCTTACGGGGTTTTCATCGGTACTATTTTTATTCTGATATTCTTCCCGGTACTTATTATGCTGCTGAATGACTTCCGGGTGTATCTTAAATTTCTCTGGACAGGCAGCAGACCTGAAAGAGAAAGTGTGGAAGTAGCTGTTTTACTGAACAACAGAAAAAATAAATACGAAGCCAACGGAACCAAAGTAACCATTTACGATAATCCAGAAGAATCAAACAATACTAAAACAGAGGAATAAATTTGATACGATTTAACATGAAAAAATCTAAACAAATACTGATTTTTGCAACCATCATCCTGGGAATAATTTTCAGAGCACATAGCCAGGAAAATGTTCTTACCCTGTCGGGTGCTCTTCAAAAAGCACTGGATAACAATTATGGTATTATCATATCCGAATCTGAGAAGGAAATCGCATCCATTAACAACGATTGGGGAACAGCCGGGAGATATCCGAATATAGGAATTGATGTCTCCTCTTCAAACAATACAGACCTGGTCAACAATTCATCAACCAATAGATTATACGGTGGCATTGGGCTTAACTGGACCCTCTTTGACGGTTTTCGGGTGAATGTAACTAAAGATAAACTGGGTAAACTGGAAAACCTTGCAGAAGGTCGTGTGGCTGTGGTTGTGGAAAATACCATACAAGATGTAATTCTCGGTTACTACAATGTTCTCCTTCAGAAAGAACAACTTAAGGTACTTAAGCGGGTTATGTCCTTGTCAAGAGATCGGTACAATTACGAAATAATGCGCAGAGACCTGGGAAATGCCTTAACTTATAATGTTCTGCAGGCCAAAAATATATACCTTGAAGATTCGGCATCATACCTCAATCAACAGGTGGTTTTACGTAATGCCATTCGAAACCTGAATTTTGTCCTCGGAGAAGAGGCTTCAGCCCAATGGAAATTTACAGAAAACTTTGAGCAGGATACGGATGATTATAAGCTGGGAGACCTGGTGAATAAAATGATGGCCAATAATCAGACACTTCAAAACCAGTACATCAACTTAAAGCTTCAGCAGGATGAAATAAAACTCAAGGAGAGTGCTATGTATCCATCCGTTCGACTTTCAGCAGGACTGGATAATACATGGTCCCGAATAAACAACGAAAGTATAGATCCCAATTCCTCCGAAGCTGTTACTCCTTATGGAAATGTTACCCTCAGTTATGACCTTTTTACCGGTGGAACAAGAAAGCGGGCCATACAAGTAGCAGAAATCAACCGTGAAATTACAGAAGTTGCCACCGAAGAGATGAAGCACAGCCTGACGAACCAGTTATACAACATTTATGACTTGTATAATGTCCGAAAAACCTTGCTTGAAGTGGCAGACGAAGGCCTTGAAACAGCAGAGCTCAACCTGGAAATTGCCGATCAAAAATTCAAGGCCGGGACCATCAATTCATTCAACTACAGAGACATCCAACTGATTTACCTTAATGCTGCTCTTCAGAAATTAAGGGCAACCTATAACCTGATAAGATCCAATACGAACCTGACGAGAATTACGGGTGGTTTTGTGGATGAAGCTGATTAAAACCTTATTCATTATCAGTCTCAAGTATATATTTTAACTATAACCCAGAATCTCCTCCATTCTCTTACAAACAAATGTACCATAGCCTTTGTTATAATAATACTTAATACTGGAAAACCGTAAGCTTTCCTGTAAAATTGTACAAAACCTTCAAAACTATCTAATTATGAGTGAATTTATTGACAATTCGAAATACCGAAAAGAAAAATTAAAAGAATTAATCCTCAAGTTGCATTCCGGTGAAGACGAAGAATCTGTAAAAAAGGAACTCAAAACAAGCCTGAGCTCTATTCCCTATGGTGAAGTGGTGGAAGTAGAACAGGAACTAATAGAAGAAGGTTTACCTGAATCAGAAGTATTGAAGCTGTGCGATGCCCATTCATCCGTCCTTCAAGGCAGCGTAGACCATTCTACCTACCAGGAAATACCGGAGGGCCACCCACTGGATATTATGATCCATGAAAATAAAGAGCTTAAAAAAACTACCAGCCGGACAAGAGAGATTCTTTCAAATTTAAAAGATAAAGAAAATACGGAAAAGATAGAAGATCAGATCCTTGAATTAAGAGGACTCTTTAACAACCTCACTGATGTTGACAAACATTATCAAAGAAAAGAATACCTTATTTTCCCCTACCTTGAAAAAGCCGGAATAACAGGCCCACCAAAAGTAATGTGGGGTAAACATGATGAAATAAGAGAGCAACTGAAAGGAGCAATCGAAGTTCTTGAAACAGAAAATGTATCAGCAGAAGAGTTAGTGGCAGCATCTGAGTTGGTGCTTGAACCTGTATTGACTGGTATTGAGGAAATGACCATTAAAGAAGAAGAAATCTTATTCCCTATGGTTATGGATACATTAAGTGAATATGAATGGTTCCAGGTTCAGCAGCAATCGCTTGAAATCGGCTATTGTCTGTATGATCCCCCAAAGGAATGGAAACCTGAGGAAATAACAGAAGAAGAGCAGGAAGCTGTTCAACAGACCGGAGACAGAATTCAGTTGCCATCCGGAAGTTTTACCACGGAAGAACTGGTTACTGTTCTTAACACACTCCCCGTTGACATTACATTTGTAGACAAAGATGACAAAGTAAAATATTTCTCTCAAAGCGCAGAACGAGTATTCCCAAGAACGCGTGCAATAATTAATCGTGATGTCAGACACTGCCATCCTCCTGCAAGTTCACACATTGTTGACAAAATCTTAGATGATTTCAAAAGCGGTAAAGAAAACCGGGCGCCTTTCTGGATCAACCTCGGTGGTAAAATGATCCATATAGAGTATTTTGCTCTGCGCAACAAGGAAGGAGAATACCTGGGGACTCTGGAAGTGTCGCATAATATAACTCGCTATAGAGAACTGGAAGGAGAACAAAGAATTTTATCATACGCAAAAGATTAAAAATATGGCACAAAAACAACAACTTATCATAACACCTAAAACAAAAATTAATCAACTTTTGGAGGCATATCCGGAACTTGAAAATATCCTTATCAGTTATACTCCGGCATTCAAGAAGTTAAAAAACCCTGTTCTTCGCAGAACCATAGCAAGAGTTACCTCTCTGCAACAAGCTGCAGCTATAGCAAATGTTCAGGTAGAAGAACTGATAAACCATCTGAGAAAAGAAGTAGGACAGGATCTTTATTCCGATGCTTCCTCTGCCAGTTATAATACAGAAAAACCTGCCTGGTTTAGTGAAGAACTAATAAAAGGTGAACTGAACGCCAAAGAACTGCTGGATGCAGGAGAGCAGCCAGTGAACCAGGCTATCGCAGATCTTAAAGGTTTAGAGAAAGGCAGCATTTATAAAGTTAAAGCTCCATTTCTACCTGCTCCTCTAATTGACAAAGCCTCAAGCCTAAGAATTAAACATTGGGTAAATAAGGAAAATGAACAATATTTTACCATATACTTTTATAAAGAATAAGGTTTGATTATGACCCAAATTCGGTGAAAAATCGACAATTTCTAAGTCGGTGTTATATTCACTTAATCAAAACAATTACCAGGTCATTCACGTTTGTACCCGTTGGACCGGTTTTCAGCAAATCTCCGGTCTTTTCAAAGAAATGATATGAATCATGCTGTTGCAGAAAAGCCTCGGGTTCCAGTTGAAGTCTTTGTGTTGTATCAATCGTATCATTGGAGATAACAGCTCCTGTGGCATCTGTGGGCCCGTCTGTGCCATCGGTTCCGGCGCTGAGTAAAGCAAAGCTTCCCTTAAAGTCAGCAAGCTGAATCAGTGCCGATAGAGCCAGTTCCTGGTTTCTTCCTCCTTTGCCTCCTTTATGCATGGTTACAGTCGTCTCACCTCCAAAAATCAGACAAAGCGGCTTTTCACAATCGGTATTCTCCTTGTATTTTGCCATAACTTGAGCAATTCTTTCTCCTGTTTTACCGGCTTCGCCTTCAAGCGGATCAAAATCGCGGATGACTTCAAAGCCCGACTGCTTTGCTGCACTTGAGGCAGCATCAATAGCCAGATCAATATTACCCAGTATAATATTTTGTACATTTTCAAGGATGATATCATCGGATTTGACCGTTTCGCTTATCTTACCCTCTGTTCCCGATTGCAAGTGGACCAACACAGAGGGAGGTATCTTGCCGGACAGATTGTATTTATCTATTATCTCCCCGGCATTCTGAAATGTCGTATCATCCAGCGCTGTCGGACCGGAAGCAATACTTTCAAGCTCATCCCCCGGCACATCGGATATGATAAGACTTGCACACTTTGCCGGATAGATAAGCCTCATGAGCTGGCCTCCCTTTACCTCAGAGATGTGCCTTCTCACAGTATTCATTTCATTTATATTTGCTCCGCTTTGAAGGAGTAATTTATTCAGTTCTATTAAATCATCAAGCATAATCTTTTTAGGAAGCGACTCAAATAAAGCCGATCCACCCCCTGAAATGAAACAGATTACCAAATCATCAGCAGTTGCTTTTTTGGCTATGTCAATTATTCTTTTGCTGAAATCAAGTCCGTTCTGGTCGGGGACAGGGTGACCAGCCTCATGAACAGCAATTTTCCGGCAGCTAGAAGAATGACCATATTTTACGACAACCGCTCCCTCATCAATATAACCGGAAAGCTTTTCTTCTAGGGCAAAAGCCATATAAGCTGAAGCCTTTCCAAAACCAATCGCATAAATTTTCTTAAATTGAGAAAGATGGTATTCCTCTCCTTCCAGGGTCAAAACACCATCCTTGAAAAATACTCTTTCTTCAATTAAATGAGCAGGCTTAACTCGTTTTACCGCCTTATTGAATATATCTATTGCTTTCTCTGATAATTTGTTCATCATTTTCAATTTTATACATGTCTTGTAATATTTTTAATTCTTCTCAATTTACCAAATATGAGCAACAATTTAAATAGTTGTGAAGAGTAAATATCACAAAAATCTGAATCTCAACAAGAATTTAAATTGAATCTAATTTAGATTTCCAGTATTTTAGTAGTATACAATATTATATTTCAGACAATTATGTATAAAATGAAACATTAACCATTTAATTATCAAACATTTTAATCCTTCGGAGACAGGAATAATTCTTGAACGGCGAAGCCCTCAACGAAGTTAATTATTCGGGCTAAATCAACTATTATGAAAAAAGTTACAATTTTACTATTAACCGGCATATTTGTATTATCACTGATTTCTTGTGGTAGTTCAGATAAAAAAAAGAATTCTAAAGAAGATAAGCAGCAAGAAAAAGAAAAAACCGAAAAAACAGAAGATAAGAACTATCCTGATGAACTTGAAAATCTTGATAATGAATAATATATTGAAGAAGAATATAATACTATTTATATTTCTGATACCGGCAATAATAATCCTTTTGTCTTCCTGCCGGTACTCAGAATATCTAACTATCGATTATACAGTTTTTGCTAATCCGCACAGCAACCAGGAAGGAACAAAAATTGCTTTCATTGCCTCAAAAGAAGCTTACAGAAAACCTGAAGGGATAAGCCGGTTTCCCGATGGAGGGATACCCAAATACCTTATTGAAGATGTTTCCGCCTATATCTATGATACAAAAAAGAAATCCATCAAGAAAATAGCCTCTTTTAGTGATTTAGCTGATTTAATCGGACCCTCACGCTCAAACTGGAAAACAAGAACAGTTTTAAATGATTCGGTTTTCTACTACTATATTGAACCTGTCAGCGATTGGAAATTTTATAAAAACCAGCTCCCCGAAAAGCAGGAAGAGATTAGAAAACTGGAAAACAAATACAGAAAATTCAGCTTAGTAAACATCTATACGGGCGAGCTCAGAGTTGTTGATTCATCAGAATTTTACCAGATTTATAATCAATTGCATCAACCCACCAAAATCTCGCTTACCGAGTTGAATAAGAAATTGAAAAAAGTTCCTTTATCTCAATGGGGTCTGAATGTTCAGGAAATACACCCCAAATCAGAAGGCGAATATATAAAAGAAACCATTTATCTGAAAAATGATTGCCAGATGACCCGAAGGGCAGTCATTGAGCAAATCATCTCCAAATTATCGGTAAAGCAGATCAGAGCGCTTATGGATAAAATGGAAAAATACAAGAATCAATTGGAAGGACTTAAAAAACAAGAATATGAAATCTATTCAAAAGAAACATACCAAATGCTCGAGGATATGGTTAATTCCAGGCATAATTCTCACAACAATTAGTTTGTTTTTCAGTTATTCATCATATAGTCAAGACTCTTATAAGTGGGAGGATATCGAACTAATTGATACAATAAAATATGCTGCCTTCAGCCATGCAGATTCCGACAATCCCTCTTATCCCCCATCTCATTTGTTTGATGCGAATTATTCCACCTGCTGGGTGGCTAACGCTCCCGAAGAATCCAAAAATCCTGTGCTGTATATCAGGCTTCCCGGAAATACTAAAATGGTTAACATATATTCCGGTTACGGTAAAAGCGAAGAATTATTTTACAAAAACGCCCGGCCCAAACAAATAAAACTTTCCCTTTACTCAGCCATTAATCCCGATGGCTATGTTTCAGAAGTAGCAACACTTTATAAATCGGTGAAATATCCCGGAGATAAAATCTATACTTTAAAGGATTCCGCAATGGTGCAACATATTCCCATAGATTTTAATGGAAAAGAGTTGAAGGACTTCTCAGAACAAGTAGAAAACACATTCAGGGAAAAATTTAGCATGCCGGTTAATCATTCCTGCCGTCTGTTAAAAATTGAAATCCAAGAGGTTTATCCCGGCACCCGATGGCAAGATATCTGTATTTCCGAAATTTTCTTTGACAACCGGTTTGTTGCTGGTTATCCCCGAAAAATAACAGAATACGAAGCCATCAAAATAAATAAACAGGAAAATGCCTTAATCATGCGAGATAACCAGCAGGAAATAATCGCATATAAAGACCCGTCTTCAGTTCTTCAGCTTATGGACATTTCCAGTGACAGCAGATGGGCTGTTTTAATATCCATGCCAGCAGAAATACAGGGAAGAGCCGAAACAACTTATCTCCTTGTGAATCTTGCTACCAGGTCGGTGGTCAATGAACAATTAGAAAAATCTATGCCTAACTATCAGTATGGCGACCCGATTGATTTTGAATACGGTGAAAACGGTGAACTTTACCTTTTATTTGTTTCAAATGGAAAAAGGATTGAATTGAGGTAGTTGTTGATATATTTTTTATAGCCTGTATTCCATTTTTAAAACCCAAATTATACCTAAATAAAGCCCTTTTTCACTATCCCTAGCAGTGACCAAAAATTTCATCAGCCAAATTCCAGGGAAGCAACTCAAAGGGATGAGGACAGCTATATTTGATACAAGGGTGGATGAAAAAGATATCAATTCCTCGTTTCTCAGGTTTATGTTAAAATCCTTTGGTTATGCTGCTGGAAAACTAGCAAAAAGGGCAAAGAGAAGAGGTGCCAAAATGGTGATGAAACCTGAGGGATCCATTACTCTTTTTTTCTGAACATGTAAAAACCGGGTTCAGACGGGTGATCCTGTACCCAATCGTTCATCTTCTCTTTCATAAGCAATCTCATCATCAAAAAATCGCCGCCTGCTGCAGCAGTAAAGAAAATTCCGAAAAACAACCAGCCCAAGTTACCTGCTACCAGTGCATAAGCTAAGGGAAGCAAACCAAGAAAAATGGCCGGCATTACCGCTCCAACAATATACTGCCAGACTTTCAGGGGCTCTTTTGAATGGCAGTAGGGAGTTAAATATTGCTTTAAAATCCCTAACTTAACGGATCTAAACCCTCTTTTAGCAAAAAGAGCCCAGAAGATGCCGTGAATCAATTCATGCAAAATAATTCCAAATATAAGTATAGCCAAAAGCTTTGCTACCCCTCCCATGAAATCAAGTACACTTTCGGACCGGAATAATTCAACAACCCTGTCTTTAAAAGAATCGGGCCAAACAATATAAAAAAGCAGCAGAAAAAAGATAAAAATCCCCAATAACAAAAATAGTCCGAACTTATTGGCTTTAAAGATATCTATAGACTGTTTCTCTTTGATATAGCCTGAAAAGTCTTGAGTCATAACTAAAACTTAAAATATGTACAAGTATAACGAAGTTTTCAAAAATCTGATAATTCTCTTATGAATAATTTTTTAGCAATTTATCCAGGTAATTTTTTATATAATCGTCCTTGAATTTAGACTTATACTGGACAATATAGCGTGGATGATCAAGCACTTCAATTTTCCCGAATAACTTCTCCTTTTCATTGATTCGCTTAAGATATTTGGCATTCTTCTTACCAAGGGAAAAACAAACGCGGGTATCTATACCAAAATCAATTTGTTCTTTCAGTTTGCGTATCATAAAATTTTCCATAGCCTGGTAGAGCTCTTCATAATCATAATAATTGCAGTTAATCCAGTTTCCCTTATTGCTTTTTGTGAGAAAGCCCAGGGGACAGATTGAATTGATATAGTAATCCTGGTAAAATTTATGAACTCCCCCATAACGGTTTATCATTTCGTAAACAAAAACTGAAGAAGGTTCATGCGAACGGAAAGAGTTAATATGAATTCCACAATCCTCCGATAATCGTTTTGTGTCGGTAAAGGGAATACCGGTAACTCCTGCGCCAAAACGTCCCGGATTAATACCAAGAATCATTCTTCTGGTATTATGGTCATTATAGAACTTAGAATAAAATTTTGTGGTAATATCCAATATACCTTTGCTCTCCTTAAATGGATTCATAATCCGGATTCCATCAGGGAGTTTTCCGTTAAAAGAGAGACTGGAATTGAATTGGATAACTTTTCGGGCGAATGGAGTCATTCCTTTTGGACACATATTATATTCCTTTATTCAATCACTTCAGTTTTTTATACAATTGTTTCAGTATATTTTGCCAGTGAGCTTTCATCTCCTTCTTTTGTTTGGTGTTTTTTTAATTTTTCCTGTGCACAAAATCAATTGTTATGCACTAAAAACAAACGCTCTACACCCGTATATCTCCCCGCTGTTACTTTCACTAAATATATACCCGGCGTCCAGTCAGAAGTTGGGATGGTTGACTCTTTACTCCCCCGGGTTTTGTATACTTGAGTTCCTAATAAATTATAAACCTCTATCGTAACCTTTTCATTTCCGGAGTAATCAATATCAAGACTAAAATATTCCTTTGCCGGATTGGGAAAAATCTTCATTGAAAGTTTGTTGCTATATTCTTCATTCACCGAGGAAATATCTGATTTTGAGATTAAGAAAATGCGAGTATCCCTTTTGTCCAGGTTTTCCATCAATTGATATCCTGAGAATCCCCCATTGTTGTCAATTTCAAATTCACCAAGGGATTCAAGACTCATTAAGTCAGTAATATAATAGGCTCCTTCTTCCAGCGATGATTTTTCCATTGAAAGAGTAAAACCTGAGGTCTCTTCTCCAAAATTAGAAACAATAATCGCTGCATTATCCTTATAAATTCTGGCATAACTTAAAATCCCACTATTACTTGAACTCAAATCCAGATAATACCCTTTTGGTAAAGCATTGTAATAATTGCGGATGCGAACAAGCTTTTTATAAAATTCAAGAAGAGAGTTGGAGTCCTGCTCCATATCCTCTACATTGTGGGTTTGATAATTACTCCCAACATCATTCCACGGAGAAACGCTGCTAAATCCTGCATAATTCTCACCTGTCCATTGCATGGGTCTTCGAATATTAGGATGAGCGCCTGTTCCTGTCATTCCTATCTCTTCACCATAATAAATAAATGGCACTCCAGGCAATGTAAGATAGATAGCTGCAGCCTGTTTCATTTTATTTATATCCGAACCAAACTGGCTAAAAACCCTGTTTTGATCATGATTGGAAAGAAACGGGCTGTACTGAAGCTTTGGATATTCTCCCACTATTTCATCCAACTGATTCGTTATTATACCCGGATTATCGTTATTTACCGCTTCTATAACAGAACCGGCCAAACCAAATTCAAAGCAGGCATCCAGTCTGTCATTCTGAACATAAGGAAGAATTTCTTCAGTTGAAGCCCAGACTTCTCCAACCGTAAAGGCATTCGGACTACTGGTCTTATAAACGTCATTGAATTCTTCAAGTATAGCCAGCGTTTGTTCAACATTCTCCTGGCCAATGCTGTTCTCGAATAAATGCCGAATGGCATCCAGACGAAAGCCATCCACACCCTTATTGAGCCAGAATTCGGCAATGTCATACATCTTTTCCTTAACCGGGGTATGGTTATAATTTAAATCCGGCATTCCGCTCCAGAATTTCCCGTAATAGTAGGCCCCATTACGGTAATGCCAGTTACCAGTGCCAGGTCCGGATTCACGCCACAGATACCAATCTCTGTAGCCATCTTCGTCATTAACCGATTTGGTAAACCAGGGAATCTGATCAGAGGTATGATTCATCACAAAATCGATAATAACCTTTATCCCTCTCTTGTGAGCTTCTTCCAGGAATTCTTCAAAATCAGCCATTGAACCATAATCGGGATTTATGGCATAATAATCTGTGATATCATACCCGTGATAAGAAGGCGAAGGATTCACAGGCATCAGCCAGATACCATTAATAGCCAAATCACTGTCAGTTGACGAATCTCCGTCATTCAGATAATCCAGCTTTTCAATAATCCCCTGAAAATCGCCAATTCCATCACCATCGCTGTCATAGAAGCTTCTTACAAATATTTCATAAAATACGGATTCATTCCACCAGTAAGTTTCATAGTCAGTTGAAAAAGCTGGGTCGCAAACATCACATGTTCCAAAACAATACACCGGAAGCGATTCAGCTCCTGCCTCAGCATTAACAGTACGCACTCTCCCCTGTTCATTGGTTTCTGCAGTACAAGCGTCGGGTGGGTTTTCAACATCACTAGTTGTAGTGCCATTCACATACACGTATTGATAGTTGCCGGGAGGAACAGTTAACTTAAGCTTATAAGTCCCATCTTCATTCAAATCCTGCATTCTAAGTGAAGCCGGATTCCAGTTTTCACCAAAACCGGCAGCCTCCTGGAAATTGCCCATTACGTGGATACCTTCAGATGAAACCTCCTCATTGCTCATATTCACAGCAAAATTAAGCTGAGCATTGCACTCATTAAAAGCAACCGGGGGCAAATCAAGATTACTATAAACAGAGACTTCCCGGTTGTTATAACTCCCAACGGTACAATCACCCGGAGGATTCTCCCCGCCGGACCAGTCGTTTCCATTCACAAATTTATACTCGTAGTTACCCTCAGGAATGGCAACTGTTATCTCATAAATCTCATCGTTATTATCATCAGAAAGAGGTGTGGATGAAGGATCCCAATCCTCTCCCAACCCGGCTTCGGATTGAAAATTGCCGGCTATATGCACACCGCTTTCTGAAACATTTACAGCAGTCATATCCACCTTAAATGTCACAGAATAGGTCTGAGATTGTGCATAATTTGAAATAATTAGCACAATTGATATAATTGATAAAGTGATCCGAATGGCTTGTTTCATGCTGGGAAGCTTAAAATGAGGAAAAATATATTCATCAGTACGAAGCAAAGATAATAAATATCAAAAACACTTATTTCAGATAAGTATTGTATGCCATGGAGTGAATCGTTTGGTCAAGTCTATCACTGGATTCACTTAAATATCATCTCTGAGAAAAAATTCATGTATTCTAACTTGTATGACAATCGGGTATGCATTCAAAACACCCGTTGGCTGTAGGATATTCTTTTAACGCTTCGGAAACTGCATCTTTACATCTATTGAAAAATCCAAGAAATTTCCGGTCTTTATCTATTGGCATTTTAGAACAACCCTCTTTATGCACTTCATGTTCTCCATTGGATTGCTGTTGCTTGTTTACAAAATATTTATCCATAGCTTACCTTTTTTTCTTAATAACCCTTTTCACAGGGAGAATATTATGTAATATCAGTTACTTTATTTTGATCGAATATAGGCATTCCTGAAGATTCATCAAATTAAAATACCATTTACTTACAATAAAAATTTCAACCCAAATTGAGCGATTTTCGCTCAGGAGGAGTCAAAGGCAATAGCAATATAGCATGCGGCTGTTAAAAAAAAACAAAAATGATATTAAAAACCCCGACTTAGACGAACTAAAACTTATTTCAAAAATTTTAGTTCATCTAATTCGCTGTCGGGGACAGAAATAACTCAAGAATTATTTGGGTTAGCAATCTACTAAATATTTATGTACAATTTACTCTGACTGGTCTAACTCTTTTACATCATAGTTTTTTTCTCTTTCTGCTGCTTTCTCGTCCCATTTTGGAACCACTTCTTTCATAAATTTTTCTTTTTCCCGGTCGAGTTGTTCCATATCGAGCCCTACTACTTCTTGTGCTTTTGCTTTGGTTGAAATGTCAGGAATTTGTACTTCTTTATTATACCCCAGGTCAGCCAGAATTCTTGCCAGTTTTAACCGGGCATCCTGGGCAATTTCAAGACCAGTATTGTAAATCCTCAGACACTCAATCGGGCTGTGGAATGGAGCGCCATGACTATTCGCAACATATCCCCATCGCCATTGGGCATGACGAATATCCATTAAAGGATCTTTCATTTGTTCTTTTGTAGCACCCAAATCCCATGCCTTCTTTGCCTCAAAGTGCGCCTGCACAAGCTGTTTTTCCAGCTTATACTGACTTGCTTTTACTTTATCAAAACGCTCATATACATTGGCAACCAGTTCGCTTTCTCTTTCATTATGGCACACAAGACAGGTTTGATCTACATAATTTAAAGGAGAAACAATTTTATGGTCGGTAAATTTTTGACCTCCTTCACTGGTATAAGGCATGTGACAATCAGCACATGCCAACCCCCTTTTGGCATGAATCCCTGTCTTAAACAATTCATAGTCCGGATGTTGAGCTTTTATCATAGGAGCTTTGGAGATCCCATGAGTCCAGTCAGAGAATTCTCTCTCATCGTAATACTCTTCCATATCTTCAACATTTGTTCCTTTATCCCAGGGAAAAACAAGATAATTATCTTCTCCCTTGAAGTAGTATTCGGAATGACATTGCGCGCAAACAAGCTGGCGCATTTCCTGGTGAGAAGCATCGCTCACGCCTTTTCCTGTTCGCTGAAAAGCTTCTTCCAGGGCGGGTCTTGAAACATGCAGGTTCATATTTTGAGCTTCATGGCAATCAGCACAGCCTATAGGATTTACAATCTGATGCCCTCTTTCCTCCCAGGAGCCACTATAAAATTCTTTCGCGCCTATTTCACTCATAACTCTTGGAACATCAGGACTTTTACAAGTCCAGCAGGTATTGGGCATAGGACTAGACTTACCGTCAACCGGGGCGCCGGTTCTTAATATATCCCGGATATCATGAATGGCGTAATAATGTCCTCTCGATTGATTGTACTCTTTTGAGAAACCATAATTGGCCCATAAAATGACCAGGCGTGGATTCCGCTCGAGCATATCAATGAAGATATTTCCATTATATTTTGTTCCAAAAGAGTTATCTTTTGTAGCTTTCCACCTGTTATACTGTCGGGGAAAATTTTTACCCCATACCTCATTTCGGGGCTCCCATTTACCATGATCCACTTCAGGCTGATAAGCAAATATGGCTTCTGCCCTTCGCTCCATAATGGAAGAAGCCAGAAGTCCAAGTAAAAATACAACGACTACAGTTGCCAGGAAAATCAACCATCCCAGCCACGGTTTTCTGCGAATGTGGTCTCTGATTGTTGCCATATATTTTCTTTGTTTAAGGTTTTATGTCTTATTTATATTCTTATTCCTATTTATTACACATTTCTAAGACATGATGAAGGATACCGGATACCAGATAACCGGATGTTTTAATCAACCTATCCTATCCAATGTCAAATAAAATCCTAATTCTTCATTCTCAATTCTTCATTCAGGTTTCACTCCTCTTCACCCATTCCTTCCATCCACTCAGGAACCGGACTTTCAGGCACAGGTACACGGGCGAAAGGAACAAGAGAAAGACTG
The DNA here is from genome assembly GCA_964585385.1 of uncultured Bacteroidales bacterium. GTDB lineage: Bacteria > Bacteroidota > Bacteroidia > Bacteroidales > UBA12077 > JAGXLC01. The sequence continues at coordinate 10,885 of CAZPDP010000020.1, read as the reverse complement.
TTTTCCCTGCCATGAGGTACGTACCTGTGGCATTCCCAGCACTTTCTTTCTGTTCTGGCATGTATGGAATTCTGTGTTCTTAGAGTCAAATATTCAGGATTTTTAATTAACTGCTCATGGCAACGGATGCAATTCTGCTGCACAACCTCTTTACCAGCTTCCTTTATTTCAATTACCTGCGGCTCATTGCGTAATGTAAAAATGGTTGCATGCCTTAAGCCATCTTTCGCTTTAAAATAATAGTGATTCAAAAAATTGTCATGGGGTACATGACAGGAATTGCAATGAGTCACTTCCCGGTGGGCGCTGTGAAACCAGGTTGCATACTGAGGAGCCATAATATGACAGTTAACACAGGTTTTGGGATTGTCCGAGATGTAGGAATGTGCTTTGGAGATATAAAAAGCATAAACACCCATTCCGACAAAAATCCCCAGCAATACTATAACCGGCATTTTCCATCTATCAGGAGGAATAAGTTTTTGAAATATGTTTGCCATAATTCAGAAATATAAGTCTAAATGACCAAATATAGGGAATTAAAAAGATTTCTGGTATTCTATTACTTGAATTCTAACAATTTTTAAACAGTCTAAATCAATTAATCACACTCAAATAACTGAAACCCAAATTGGGCAATTTTTGCACAGTTCCAAATCAGACATCAACTCCAAAAAACAGCCGAACAAAATAACTGATCCCGAAAGTAAGGGCAGCAACACCCAGGCTTAAAAGTGCCATTTCTGTGAAACGCTTTTTAAAATTCAAATCTTTGGCAACCGATATGTAATAATTGAATCCAAGAATTATAAGTATGGCGAGTACAAGTGTTAATCCCAGGCAAATGAAATAATTATCAATAATCAGGTAAGGCAATATCAAAATAAACACAGTAACAATATAAGCAATACCTGTATATATCGCCGATGTAAGAGCTTCACTTCCTTCCTCATCTGATTTCTTCGACAGGTATTCCGAAGCCCCCATTGAAAACGAAGCAGCAATTCCGGTAATCAGACCTGCTATAGCTATAAGCCGGGTATTCTGAAGAGCCAAAGTCAGTCCTGCCAACGCTCCGGTCAGCTCAACCAATGCATCGTTTAATCCCAGAACAATAGAGCCCACATAGTCTAATTTTTTTTCTTCAAGCATCCCAATGAGTTTCTCCTCGTGGACATCCTCATCCTCCACTATACTTTTTGCCTCCGGAATATATTCAGTAGCTTCCTCATACATTTCCCGGGCTCCCTCCTCTCCGTTTTCCATTAGTTTTATCCCGAAGGTGAGTCCAAAAATCCGGGTAATCCAGTAAAATTTAAAGATTTTCCATTTACCGGGCTTTACTTCTTCTCCGGAATATTTTTTCCAGAATTCGTAATGCCTCAGTTCATCGTCTCCAATTTCCTTTAAAAGTTCTGCATTTTCACCCTTAACCTTTTTGGCCAAACGATTGTAAATGTGGTATTCTGTTATTTCGTTTTTCTGGAAAAATTTAATATTTTTAATTTGTTCGATGGTTAACTCTTGGTTAGTCATGATATAAAAAATTATTTAATGAATGATGGCACGAAATCACAAAATTAATGATAAAAAAAAACTATAACCACACAAAATTGTATAATAAAGTAAGTCTTATTAATCTAACCGGAAATATTATGAATACGAATAAAAAAATACTGATCCTGGAAAACCAAATGGAAGCACAGCGTATCTCTTCTATCCTAGACGAAGAACAAATCCCTCATGTTGTAAGATCCTACCATGATTCGGTTTATAACGGAATATTCCAGGCAGGCAGAGGGTGGGGTCACCTTGAAGCCCCTGAAGAATACGAAGAAAAGATTCTCACTATTTATGAGAAAATGCAGGAAGAGTAAGTTGAGTGTATTGAGTGGATTAAGTTAATTGAGTTGATTGGGTTGATTGAGTTAATTGAGTTAACTGAGTGGATTGCACTGTTACTAATTTTTCATTGTCAAATTGTCTTATTGTTCCATTGTTGAAGAATAGCCGGCAAAATCGTGAATGAATTGCTTTACCCTTTTAAAACCGGTTCTTCGTGTTTCTTTGGTTCCTGGCGCCTTTTTTGGCTGGTAATTTACCACTAAGAAGAGAAAACCCAAAGATTGCACGAAGCCGGTAACTTTAAAATTGAAGCAGTAAACAGAGCTGCAGTATTCATCACTCCTCCACAAGATAATCGTGTATCTCAACGTAATTAAAATCATTCTTATCTTTAACAAATTGTTTCAGAATAGCACGGTGGCCGCTTCCCATAATAAGGAGGATTCTGTCATTGGACCCGGCAATTCGATCGATGTTGGCCAGTATATACATATTCCTTTTGTACCACTGCCCGGCTAATTCTGCACCAGGATAGGCTGTATCCTTACCCATCTCAAGCATTGTTCCAAGATATAGGTTCTTGTTCCACAGGTCACTGCTGTCCGTATTTAATCTTGTCAGATAGTCCAATATAGTATTTTGCTCAAGATATTTGCTCTCTTTATTTGCTTTAGCCTGAAGATCACGAATGAACTTATCCATCATATCTGTTTTTCCATGAGCTTCTGCAAATTTTTGAAGATTTCCAAAGGGGAGATTAAGACTGTAATCAGCTGCATAGAGTTCATTATGGCCAAGTCTTTTGCCCAGTTTAAATCCAAGCTGGTGGGTTTCATTTTCGGTTAATTCTTTTTTACCATCCAGGTATTTTTTATATTCTTCATTCAGCTTTTCATTTTTACTGAATGGATACTCAACCAGGATCTTGTCTGGCTGATAGCTTTCAAGCTTCTGAAGCACCTGGTCAATCTCTTCTTGTCTTCTATTTCCTAAAATACTGTCTACTTGAACAGAGGCTACATCGGAAGTAGATCCTGCAAAATGGAAAACTCCCAGCAGAGATACTTGAGGATTATTGTTTTTGCTCTTTTCAACCTTCTTTTCAAACTGTTGTGTGCAGTAAGAAAATACCATCAAAAAGAATACGGCCGTAATTAATCTGAAATTTTTCATAATAAGGGGTTTAATCAGTTTATGATTCATACAAACTCAACATCATTTTGTATGACGATCGCAAAGAAACAGAAGTTACAAACCAGGTTGGAAGAGACTGTCTCAAAGGTAAATATGAAAGTGTTCCCGCAAAAGACACTAACGAAGCATTTAGAACGCAAAAAGCTAATTATGAGACTACTGTTGATTGCGACCTTTGCAGTTAATCTTTGTGTGAAACGTTTAAAAAGTACTATTGAGATAGCTTGAACAACATACTGGTGTCACTTCAAGAGCATAATGAAATATCAAAATGGTAAGAAAAAAAGCTACCTGAAAATTTTTCAGGCAGCCCATTAATTGTGTTTTTTAAGATTCTTCGAATTGTATGACTTCAACCGGGCAACTTTCAGCAGCTTCTTTAATTTCATCTTCATAATTACTGAAATTTGCATCGGGCTTTACGATTGCTTCATCTCTGTCACCCAATTCAAAGACTTCAGGACATATTTCTTCGCATAAAGCACAGGCTGTACATCCTTCTTCTATCCAAACTTTTGTTATAGCCATTTTTGACCTCCTTTTAATTTGTTATTTAATAAAATTACAACATAATCTGATTTTGTCCAAAGAAAAAGTTTATAATTCTTTATTGTGTATTTCGTTCTATACTTTTGCCAGGGCTAAAAACACAACATGAAATGAAACCGTAACAAACAAATACAGATTTCTTGCATGTCCCGGTTTTAACCCTAGAAAACTGTACTTAATTGAGTTTTGATGACATGCAGAAATACAGTCGCCACAATACGTGCACGTCAAACCTGGTCTGCCCTTCTCAATATCGCCGGATGTTAAAGCATCATAATTGCATGAAACTGAACAAACACCGCATTGGGTACAGGATGAATCGATATACATTCTGAAAGGGTTAATATATTTGAGATACATAACGATTGTGCCGACCGGGCAATAGAGCGTGCAATGCACCATTTTTCCCTTACGCCGAGTAAGTGCTAAAATTATACCCAACCCGATAATACCGATTAATAGACCTCCGGCAAGTGCATATAGTTCGTCAAACCGAAAAATGCGTAAAATCAAAGTTCCTGCCACAATGAGTAGTAATATAGAATGCTTCCAGCGGAACTTATTCTTCCATGTCAGGTTTTTTCTGCTTTTTGAAGCCGCCAGGTTATCCAGTCCACCAAAATAACACAGGTGACTGCACCATGCGGGTCCTGTTAAGATAACCGTACTGAGAAAAAGCAAAGTCATGAAAGACAATTCACCCCTGTATACCGGCCCACTGATGATCATGGCCGGAACAGGGAGATGCAGTTCTCCTGTCATCAAAAACTTCTCCAAACCCGAAAGGCCCAGAACCAATTGACCGAAAAATACTACCGAAAATACAGTCCAGCTTATTTTTCTCCATTTTGGTGCCTTTGTTGGATCTTTCATCTTGTTAAGCAGAAAGAATCCATAAATTGCTATCAAAAAGATTTCAATCCATCCTCCTCCACTGAAGAACCGTTCCAGTATCAGCAAATCATTGGGTACATGAAGTTGTACCATTGCCAACAATAAAAATACGAAAGCAAATACGGCAATAGCCAGTATATTTCTTCTCATTGCAAGCATAGTAACTTATTTAGCCCGAATAATTCATGAATTATTCCTATCTCCGATAGAAGCAAATTTAATAAAATTTTGGTATTAGATTACTTGTTTACCCTAATAAAGCATGCACAAAAATCAGGATATTAAGTATAACCTAAGTTGAGCGGATTCCCGATTTTTCTCGGGATAGTGAAAAAGCGCTTTAATTATCCAACAGCTGCCGGTCGACTTAGAAATTGTTGGTTTTTCACGAATGGGTAGCCTGTTCCGTAAACGGAGTGTCGGGAAGGTGAAAACCTTACAATTTCTTTGTCCCCGACACTTCATGCACGGGGTAATTTGGGTATAAACCAAGAAGACTGTAATTTTAAAAGATATAGATTAACCTTAATCCTCTTGATCCATACCGGATATCATATTGTGTCATATCTCTAAAAGGATGCTTAATATAGGGTTGAATAAGAAAATCGTTTTCGTGCCATTCAAAAGAGTACCCAATGGACAGATTTAATGCACTTACCAGGTCTAACGTCTCAAAAGCTCTAATTTTTTCCCGGTATAAAAGGTCATTGTCTCGCTTAACCAAATTGGGATTGTTGGCAAAATTTAAATCGTATCTCTCGCTTAATGAAGAATTAAATTCCGCAAATATTTGTTCCTGGATATAAAACATTGAAGATACACCTGCTGTAAACGTTAAATCTCCGAATTGGTAACTGATGTTAACCGGTAAATCCAATCCAATTAGCTCAAAGTGGTCTTCGCCCCCTGTATAATATTCTCCGGATAATTTAAAACTTTCGCTGGATGCATTTAAAACAGGAGATTGGCTGGATTGGGTAGAAAAATATTGTTTAGCTACGATAAGACCCGTATTGAGACTTAAGTTTCGAGTAATGGAGATATCCGACTGAACTCCCCCGGCGTAGTTAAATTGACTTTTTGTTTTTTGAGGTGTGTAATTATACAGGCTGGAAAGGGAAACACTAAAACTAAAGTTCTTTTGGTCAGACTCCTCTGCAATTGCTATCGGCCATTCAGATTTTGTTTTTCGATTGAAATCAGGAAGATTGCCTATAGTGTTCTTTTCTGCTGTTCCGGCATGAAGACCTTCAATTCGGGTAGACATTTTCGACAGACGGTTTTCTTTAATCATTTCCTTCTTATTTATACCGGCACCGGTATTTTTTAGCACCTCTTGCCGGATGCCTGGTTCAGCCTGTATAGAAGCCAGATTTATTTGATTTTTAGTTATCTCATCTTCAGATTCCTGTTTTTGTTCAGTCTTATCATAGCCAGTTTTTATTTCTCCCTGGGATGATTCTTGCTGTTGAATAGTTCCGGCCGGAAGATTTTGGTCAGTAAAACCGCCAGACAATTTTTCACTTTCCTGTTTGGTGATTTTTTGATGAATTGGAACAAACAATAAGATCAACAATAATATTATGGCAGCAGCACGAATTATAAATGAGGAATAATTCTTTCCAGCCTTTCCCTCCTTTTTAAGGCGTTCTTCCATATCCCTCCAGGCTCCTTTGTCAAAGGTTTCCTGATGGTTATCAAATACCTCAGCCAGGCGTCTTATCAGTTTTTTATCGAACATTTCGCTCATAATCCTTGGCGTAATATTGTTTGTATCGCAATCGGAGTATCCTTTTCGCTCTCGTTAAATTCGAGCGGGATGTGCTTGCACTTATTCCCAGCTTTTCTCCAATTTCATCATGTGAATAGCCTTCCATTTCATACAAATTAAAAATCAAACGGTACATCCCGGGCAACTCGTTGAGCAATCCCAGCAAATCGTTGAAATCCAAACGATCCAATGTCTCAGTGTCAAAGACTTCCACATCAACAGCTTCAGTTTGCAGGGTATCCTTTGCCTTTTTAGTTGATTTAAAGTGATCAAGCGCTGTATTAATAATGATTTTTCTAAACCATGGCAGAAATGCTTGTTCTTCGTCATAACTGGATATGTGTCTGAATACTTTCATAAAACTGTCATTGAGAATTTCAAGTGCATCTTCTTTGTTGACGGCATACCGGTAACATACCCCTATCCCATAGGCATAATACTTTTCGTAGAGCTTTTTCTGATGTTTACGTTTGCCTTTCCGGCAACCTTCCAGAAGTCTTTTTTCCAGTTTCAAGAACTATATTTTACAGTAATCTTATCATCAATATACTCATTTTTCAACCATTATCTTCCAGAAAATCTAAATATGTTCGCTAGATTCTAAAACATGATTGATATTTGGTTATGTTCTTCTTTGTGTCTTTGTAGCAATAAGAAAATGCCACTAAGTCTCAAAAACTCAAAGATTCACAAAGAAAGATATAATATTATAGATCTTATCAACCACATAATAGAATTTTACCAATATTTTTTTACAGACAGTTCAATTTTGTATTCTTCCTTTCCAGGGATATCATCTATGTGTGGGTAAGGAGATATTTCTCCCAAAGATATAGAATAAAATCCCACTATAATTTTCTTATTATCGTAAGGATTTAAACCAAATACTATAAGTTCTATGCAGGATTAACAACCTTCCCCATAAACATTATCGCTTTCGTGCTATTTTCCTGGATGGCAAACAAAAACGGGCGATCAAAGCGGATTCTGTAAGGACTTCCCGGACCACTTGTTAATTCAACCATTTCAACCACAGTCACTGCTGCAGCTTCTGTTCCTTTTTCATCCACCTCAAGAAAAGTCTGATGAATTACTCTTGATATGTATAACTCTTTAAAAGGATTAATTCCTGAAAAATCTGCAGCAGCCTGATTAAAAGCTATCCCCATACCCAACTGAGTCAGAACTTCCTTCAGTTCTTTCTTATATTCAAATTTTAATCTGGGCAGGTGCAATTGAATACCCCGTTCCGACCAGTTATCCAGCATATTATTCCACTGTGCAACGGACAAATCCATGATTAGCTGATTTGCAGAATAATCAGCATCCGGAAGCAGACAAATCATACTGTAATTTCCTCTTCCATAGGGCAGTTCAATGGCTTCAAATTTATCTGCAGAGTAATAGTTTAAATCGGCTTCCATCTGCATCATGTCGGTCTGTACTTCTGAACCATCAACAGTATAAAAGGTTTCTTTCTCTGTATCGGATTCATCAAACTGATACTTCCACAAGCCATTAAAATACAAGGCATTTATCAAATACATCACAACGTAGGGATCAATACTTTCAATAACGTCCTGAATTTTACCATGGGTTTTATCTGAAATCCACCCGTTTATAATATCTTTTGCAGCCGGATCCCTGAAATCCAGTTCCCTTACCTCAGCATCGTAATAGTCCTGGTTTACCTCTATAAATTCTTCCTCTACGGCAAATCCCTGCCTTGACCAGATGGAATTGGCCATTTCTACGGTAACTTTCGGATCGACAGAAAGCAATGCTTCTATCAGATCTTTATAAGACTGATTAATTTGTTCGGTTGTTAACCCCTCAAGATTAAGCGTATTTTCCATGGCTTTTTTGGTTGAATCGGCAGCTCCATTATATGTCATAGCCAGAGCCAGGGCCACACTGACCGGCGAAATCATGGTATTTGCAACCGCTTCTTCATTTTCTGTAATAGACTGAAAGAGTTCAAAGCCGAAATGGTTGTCTGATTCAACGATTTGCCTGGCTGCCGGACTTAAATGAATCTCTTTCATTTCAAGCTCATCCGGTGAGGGTTGTTCATTTTCACAGGAATTATGGAAACCTGCCAGAATCAGAAGGGAGATGAGTATAAATAACTTTTCCATTTTTCAAAGGGTTTATTAATCTATACGGTAACCACTATGCGAAACGCTGCGTGCTATAAAAATTTTCTTCAGGTTAAAAATGCACATTGACGGATAACTGGCCTAACGGACCAAACCTTGTTTCAGCGCCGCCTATTTCCGTTTTCTCATCCAACGGATTTTCTGAGTACTCATATACCTCTTCTCCATCAAACTTTTCCATGTACAGGGAGAACTCTGTGGAAACAGAAATTAACGGTGATATAAAATATTTTGCTCCCAGTAAAGGTCTGACACCATAACTAGTAATGTTATCCGTATATTTACTTTTCGTACCCTGTTCAAAATAAATATGTTCTCTTATCCCTTCAAGCTTTCTATAGAGCAGATCAACACCAGCAAAAAACTGTGTTCTGTCTACTGTTTTATGGAATTCATATCCAATAGAGAAGGTAAGCATTGAATGGTCATACTTATTCTTTTGCTCATTTTCCTTGTCATCGATGATTTTTCTTCTTGACCCATAAGAAATTTTAGTACGAAGGGCCGAATTTCCAAAATATCTCTTCATGGCAAATCCCACCTTGGGATAATTGGGTTTAAACTCATAATAGTCATTGTTATAACTACTACACTTAAGACATCCCCAGTATCCCATTTGAATTACCTGGGTATGCCGGGCAAAAATATCGTCCAGGACAATTCCAAATTCAAAATTGGAATTGTAAAGGCTATCAGACACTTGCTTTTGAGAGAATGAAAAAGAAACGACCAATAGTAAGGAAAAGGTCAGAACGAAAAAGGGAGCTAGTTTCATGATTTAAAAATTTAGAGTTTACTAATCAATACGAAACAAGACCCCTAAAACGCTGCGTGGATATTTAGCTTTTTTGCTTCTGCTTTAAAAATCGTGGGTTCCTTAGACAACAAGAAAGTTTTAACCACAGAGTTATCGGAGAATACGCAGAGAACCCAAGACTTGCCTTCTCTGTGGTTCTCTATGGTTTCTCTGCGCACTCTGTGGTTTTTATTTGAACTGCTCACGTCCGCCTGGACGAAACCATTCGGACGGGCAAAAAACGATGACGAAAATGTAAGCTCGCAAAGAATTTTTTAAAGAGAGCATCATGTTCTCTCTTAAAAAATAAAGGAAAAGCTCTAAAATTCTTTATCAACCCTCTTTCCTGGCTTTTAAAATATAATCCATCAGTTTTCCGAATTCTTCTCTGCTTACCCGGTTATCTTCCTTGTATGTATCTACGCGGTGGACTACAACCAGGTCATAATCGGGAACTACCAGGATATAATGCCCTCCTGCTCCCCTGGCGGAATAGCTTCCTTCCGGAATGTCAGCGACAGGCAGGTGTGGAAATTTGTTGTAATCCCTGGCTACCCACCACATATATCCATAACCATCTACACTGTAAAGGGCTGCATCTGAATGGTACCGCGTACTCTCCTCTACCCAGCCTGCGGGAACAACCTGCTTATCCTTCCATTTCCCGTCGCGAAGCATCAAAAGACCGAAGCGAGCCATGTCTCTTGCGGTAATTTTAAATGGGTATGCCGGATGAATAGATTCCTCACCAGTTACATACCATCCATCTTCTGCAGTAAAATCCTCCATTCCAATGGGTTTGGCAATTTCATCCTCCAGGGCTTCAAATATTTTCTTCCCGGTTTTCATTTCAAAAATGCTTCCCAGTACATTAAAGTCCCAGTTATTATAATACCAGTGAGTTCCGGGTTTCATTGTATGCCTCTCTGGTTTGAGGGCTTTCATTCCTTCCGATTCATAAAGCGCTGGATGGTAGACGCCCGAACGAGCCTTCATGCAATCATGTATGGTGGCTTTTTTTTCAATATCGGTTAAAGAAGGTTCATCTTTTATGCCCAGTTCTTCCATGGTTTTATCCTTATCAACGGTTCCATCCTTTATATAATTTCCATACAGGGCGCTTAAAAAACTTTTACGGATAGAATGAGTCATGTACTTTGTTTCTACATTTCCCCATTCTTCAACGATAATACCATCTTTGACAATCACAACTGCAGCAGTATTGATGGTATTGGAATACTCTTCAGCTTCCTGTAGCTTTTGAGAATCAAATCCATATTTTTCGGGTGATTCGGCAATTTTCCATTTTTCACCGGGATATTCCGGAGCTTTCTGACAGGAAACAAAAACAGAAACAAGAAATACAAACAGTAAAAAAATCCGAAGGTTAGTAGATTGTGTTTTCATGGTTAAGGAGTTTAGTATTTAAAATTTAGCGTTAATTTCTAAAATATGGTTGATAAATTTAATACATTTACTTCTTCCTTTGTGTATCTTCGAGTCTTGGAGTCTTTGTGGCATAATCTTTTTGCCACCAAGGTACAAAGACACAAAGCAACCAAAAAGAAGAATATAGACAAATATCAACCATGTTTTAGAGTTTAACCAAATTTAGTTATAAATTATCACTATTGTCCGACTAAAAATTTAAACTGCTGATATTTTAAAGTAATTAGT
>CAZPDP010000019.1:56816-61011 GCA_964585385.1 uncultured Bacteroidales bacterium | reverse complement strand
GGAGATAGGAATAATTCATGAATTATTCGGTTAAGAAATAAAAGTGAAATTCTAAAACATTAAGTTTTTAACAACTTCACGACTGTGCTAACTATTCAGCACAGGGTTTATAAATAAATCAAAAAAAACAAAGAGAACATTCATTCGGATGTGTCTTATGAAAAAGATATAGTTTTATCTTGGACCAAGGATGTAAAAAGAATCATAACAGGAGCTGATATTTTAGGCCGCCTCCTGAAAGGAATATAATATTGGCTGTAAGGGGTTTCTATGACCGAGGAGCACGAGAATGCTTCTTATGCAAGATGCTCGGGTGTATAGAATCTTAAGCCTCCAGAGAGATATCTCCTGCATTGTAGGTCATGATGACATCTCCTGGCAAGTCTACGATCTCTTTCATAAAGGTTAACAATACGCCGCCGGGATCTTCATCTGCCGGTTCAAAACCAGCAAACAGCACTGCTGAGGGTTGTATGGCATCCCGGACGGCCTCTAACGAGTCTTCTGTGGGAAGTATTACAATTTCCGCTTCTATCCGTCCTACTGTAAGCATCTCCTGGATCTCCTTTTTTAAGCTTTCTGTATCGGCTTTAAGCGCCACAGGCCTCAGTATCCTTAAAGGGCAGTCGCGCCATACCCGGTTTCTTTTCAGCAGATACCCCATGAGAAGCATCATTGGGCCGTTTTTTGCATCGGTCCACCATATATTGATGGCTCCTGACGGAGGATTCCAGGTTTCTTCTTTATGGTGGCTATGTAAAATAAGGCAACTGTATTCCATCTTTTTGGCAAGGCTGAGGATGGTGGAAAATGTTTTCTGTTTGTCCGGGTCATTGCTCCACCCAAGCAGTAAGGTATTAGGCCGGATCCCTCCAATGCCATGCGATTGCAAAAGAGATTTCAGCCCGTCGGCAAAGTTCTCGTCAACGACCACCACGGGAAAAGCCGACAGATTTTTTTCACGAATAAAGTTACGCATCAGCTTTTCCGCTTCTACGCGCCGGTGGTTCAAGTTTTCCAGCTCGCCGCTTATGATCTGGGCAAGAGAGACGATGCCCCTGCCTGCCGACAACAACCTGGCATAACGGACCAAATGCATCCGGCTTCCGGCAATACCGGTGAGTGTAAGAATCGAAGGCCGCCAGTTTTTGGGGTGATAGCTCTCCTTTTCCAGTCGCAGAAGTGCTTTTCTCGCCTGCTGATAGGCAATACCGCTGTGTACATCACCCCATTGCACGATTAGTTCAGCCCGGGTTATAAGAAAAAACAATCCGCCAGCCAATACAACGGCTACTAATGCCCAAAGCCAGTTGATCAGGAACATGATGAACAAACCCCCAATTGCTCCAATTAAAGATACAATCCAATGATTCAACTTAAAAGTAGGTCTGAAACTTGGATTTCCGGAGATACCTTCATAAAAGCTGGCCAGATTAATGGTGCCATAGGTTAAAAGAAAAAACATAGTGATAATAGGAGCTATGGTATCCAAATCACCGGCCAAAACACCCAATTGGGAAAAGAGAAAAGTTATCAGAATGGCTCTTCTTGGTTCGTTTGAACCACCACTTCCCCGTGCAAAGTATTTCAGCCATTTGAAAACATTATCTTTTGCGAAAGCCTGCAATATCCTTGGAGCACCCATCATGCTTCCTAATGCGGAAGAAAGGGTCGAAGCAATCACCCCGGCAAAGATCAGGGGGCCAAACCAGGCTTTCTTATGCATGACCATTACATTACTCACCAAGTTTTCACGAGAGCTGCTTGATGCCATGAGAACAGCAATGCCTGCATATATTAACATGGTAAAGCCAATGGCAGTAAAGGTACCCAATGGTATAGCTTTTCCGGGTTTTTTAAGATCTCCCGACATGTTCACTCCAGCCATGATTCCTGTTACAGCGGGAAAAAACAAAGCAAAGATAGTAAAGAAGGAATGCCCTTTTGTCCAATCCGGATAAAGATTCCTGCTGAAAATTTCTGTGGAAGCATTTTCCCAGGCACCAGCAGAATACGATAAAAGGGCAAGTATTACAAAAGCCAGGATAAAATACTGAACCCGGATAGTCCATCCTGCCCCAATATATACGAATACAAAAACAACGATGTTAGTTAATGTGGCCACAGTTGTAAAGGACATATTCAGGCTTGGGAAAGCAAGAAATAAGGCCTCTGTGAAACCCACATTATACATAGCTACAGATAATGCCAGGGCGATGTAGAAGAATACAGCAATTACCCCACCAAATTCGACTCCGATAGTTCGACTAATCAAGTAATAGGAACCTCCACCCTGAACCTGCATATTGGTAGAGATGGAGGATAAAGATAAAGTAGTGATAATGGTAAATAGGTTTGCTAAAAGTAAGATTGCTAAAGCACCCCACAAACCCGCATTACCTACTACAACATCATAACGGAGAAACAGGATGACCCCGAGAATAGTTAATACACTTGGGGTAAACACGCCTCCAAAGGTTCCGAATTTTTTTCTTTTACTGTTTTGTGTTTCCTGATTTTTTGCCATAGAACATTTCAATGAATCATACAATTTCCCTTAGTTTCCCAATGGAGTCGTCATATCCCTTTTCTATGAGATCTTCCACCTGATCCATGTCGGATCTGTTGAATGAGGATAAATCAGGCTGAATCAACAGATCGGCTTCTTTTGTCTGTAATTTTGCCGAGGCCTGCAAAGTAAAATGAAAACTATTTACCATAACATCAACAATGTTATCAGGCTTTTCATAGGAATGCTTTGCATTCAGGTCAACTCCAATAATATAATCAGCGCCCATATCCTTCAACGTATGTATGGGTACATTTTCAACGATACCCCCATCTACTAAAAGCTTTCCATCAATCTTCAGCGGCTTAAAAATGCCGGGAATGGCTGTACTTGCCATAGCAGCTTCTGCCACCGAGCCTTTCTTTAATATCACCTTTTTGCCATTGGAGATATCTGTGGCAACCATCGCCAGGGGAATGGATGATTGTTTGAATTTTTTATTCCCTATATATTCCGTAATCAACTCACCCAGTTTTTCGTTGGAGAGCAAACCATACTGAGAAAGAGATAACCCCGAAATATCAATCCATTTAAGTTTTAATGCAATTTCTTCAATTTCTTTCCATGTCTTATCAAATGCATAAAAAGCAGCTACGAATGCCCCGATACTTGTTCCGGCAATATATTGTACCGATATTTCAAGTTCTTCCAGGGCTTTCAAAACACCTACGTGAGCAGCTCCAAGTACAGCGCCACCCCCAAGCGCCAATCCAATTTTTTTATTTTTCATTTGTTCAATAAACCTTTATATTTTTGTTTCCTTTTCCCATGATATAAAAAATTTATGAAAAGAATTTAATACGGAAAATAGTGAAAATAGTGAAAATTTTATTATTAAGGTCACTTTAAGGTAAAATATATCGTTTGTAATTCAATTTCTGCTTATTATATGAACCAATTTAATGAACTTGGAAGCAAGTACATACTTTATTTTTTTTGAACTTGCAAACTAACTGTAAAATATAATCTCAAATAGTTAGGAATTATTCTTTTTTAAAATTGTAAATAAAAATAGAAAAAGGATTTATAAAAGTCCCCGGAAAGCCTGATATCTTTTTCAATAAAACTTACAAAAGAAATGGCCGGAATTTCTTCCGACCACTACTGCCGAATAGGGCACATTTTTGATGAAATTGTATGGTTTGTATTGATATGAGAAAATAATAAAAACCTGAAAATCATAAGATTTGTAGGCTTTTGTTTTTTGTTGCATGGGTTTCTGTCGGGGTGGTGAGATTCGAACTCATCCCGCCTACTGCGGGACCCCGAACGTGGCGCCCCGCCGGTGGCGGGGCTACACCCCTTTTTACTTGGAAATTAGACGTCTAAAGGCATTACCGCCTTTATAACTTTTTATCTGCTTCTCCCGCTGTAAAGCAGACGGTTTATCTGGTAACTCCTCAGTGTAAACAAGTTTAAACGGTGTGCGATTTTTGGTTGACCTCTGTTTTCCAGCATTGTGGAAATTTAGGCGTTTTCCTACATCTGATGTACTACCAATATAATATCTCCCGTCTTTGAGACTTTCAAGAATATAAACATAATAAGCCATAAAAAAAATGATGCATTTTTAAAGGATGATACGTTTTGAATAATAACTCGTCGGGGTGGTGAGATTCGAACTCA
>CAZPDP010000019.1:0-56716 GCA_964585385.1 uncultured Bacteroidales bacterium | reverse complement strand
TAAAGGATGATACGTTTTGAATAATAACTCGTCGGGGTGGTGAGATTCGAACTCATCCCGCCTACTGCGGGACCCCGAACGTGGCGCCCCGCCGGTGGCGGGGCTACACCCCTTTTTACTTGGAAATTAGACGTCTAAAGGCATTACCGCCTTTATAACTTTTTATCTGCTTCTCCCGCTGTAAAGCAGACGGTTTATCTGGTAACTCCTCAGTGTAAACAAGTTTAAACGGTGTGCGATTTTTGGTTGACCTCTGTTTTCCAGCATTGTGGAAATTTAGGCGTTTTCCTACATCTGATGTACTACCAATATAATATCTCCCGTCTTTGAGACTTTCAAGAATATAAACATAATAAGCCATAAAAAAAATGATGCATTTTTAAAGGATGATACGTTTTGAATAATAACTCGTCGGGGTGGTGAGATTCGAACTCACGACCTCCACGTCCCGAACGTGGCGCGCTAACCGGACTGCGCTACACCCCGATCTATTTCTATCTTTTTATTTCAGAATGTTTCGCAATCGCAAATCCCGAAGTTTCGGGACTCACATGATTCTAATTCCTTCTTCATACGAATCATGGAGCCAGAATGCGCTACATCCCGTTAAATAATCTTATCAATGAGCTTTTATGGTGAGCAAATTTATGAATATTTCCAGAATTATTAAATAATTGAACTACTTTTGTGGCTTTATTAAACGAAAGAATGTTTTAAATATCTTAGAAGGTATTCAATATAGTTTTTTTATGGAAATAAGTATAATTATTCAGCAAATATTTGTCCTTTTTATCCTCGCACTCATAGGAGTCATTGCTACCAAAGCAAAAGTCATAGAAAAAGAAATAAAAACCGGGCTCACCAAAATTGTTTTCAATGTAACTCTCCCCTTTCTCATTATCACCACAGTATCAACACTTGAAATTACACGGCAGATACTAATTGACTGGGGAATACTCATTGTTCTTGTGTTTTTTTCTATCGTATTTTTTATGCTGATTGGAAAAATTACAGACAGGATATTAAAACTACCTCCCGAAAAATCCATTATACATGTTTTGCATACAGCTTTTACCAATGCTGTATTTTTGGGTTTTCCAATACTGGATGCCTTATTTCCAAATGGAGAAGGTATTTTATATGGTATCATTTATTTTCTTACCCAGAACACTACTATGTGGACCCTGGGTATCTTTTTGCTAACAAAAGAACAAAATAATGGTAAAAGAAAAATTGATGGTTTCAAGAAACTTCTCAACCCCAATACTATAGCATTTTTTATTGGTTTACTAATGTTATTACTTAATATTCAAATTCCTGGCTTTATCTATCCATCCCTCAAAGGGCTTGGACAAACCACAATGTATTTGGCAATGCTTTATGTAGGGGCAATACTGGCTGACTTCCATTTCAAAGTAATGGTCAGGGATAAAACAACTTTTATATTAAGCCTGAATAAATTAATTATCGGGCCCATTCTTTTTATCTTTATTCTCAAGGCACTTGTTGCTTTCACTCCTCTGACACTTAATACCACTGCTCTTACAGTAATTATCCTTGAAGCTGCAATGCCCTGTCAAACCCTTATGGTTATTCTTGCAAGAAAATTCAATAAAGACGATCTTTATGCCACTCAAAACCTTTCTGTATCAACTATATTAAGCATTATCACCTTACCATTCATCTATTTTATCAGCCAGTTGATACTATAAAATTCTATAAGGCATTTCGATTATAACTTCTGTGAGAAATTTATCCGCATTCATCAGCTAAACTCTGGTATTCCAGAGTGTTTTAAAAAATTATTCATTTTTCCATAGGGTAAACCCTTTGTTGTGGGTCATATTAGTGAAGTCGGATCAAATATAAGGCCTTGTAAAAATTAATAATAATTAAAAACAAATAGTCATGAAAACAACAAACGTTAAATCAAAAACCAAGAGGAGTTTAGTAAGAACACTCCTGCTTATGTTCGGAATTTTCGCAATCTCTGTATTTACAGTTAATACAGCTTCTGCTCAGAATCTTAAGGATAAACTATCAAAAACAGAAAATATCCTTGAAAATTATGAAGCTGAGAATATAGATACAAGCTATACATTTAAGTTCAATGAAGAGTTGGATAAGTATGAAATATACAATCGTGAACTGAAGTTTTTTGATAGCAATAATCTTCTGTACGCACAGATAAACCAGCGTCATATTGATGATAGCAAATGGGAAAACTATGACCGAACAATTAAGAGCTTTGATGAAGAAGGAAAAGTCATTGAAAATCTCCATCAAAAATGGAATGCCAAACTTGGCAAGTGGGTCAATTTGAAGATTAAAACTATGACCTACAATGATCAGGGTGAAAAAACAGAAATCCTGTACCATGAGTGGAGACAAGCACTTGACCGCTGGATCAGCACTGTAAGATATTTGATTTCTTACAACCGAAACGGAGAAGAAAGCAGCGTAATAATTAAGACTTATTCTCCTGCATCAGATTCCTGGGATTTTCACCTGAGATATACTTTCGAGTATGACCACACAATGGGAAAACCTTATGAAACTTTTGTTGAAAAGTATGATCCTTATACAAATAGTTGGGAAAACAGAGGTAAATACCTTATGAACTATGATTTCAGAGGTAATACCACCAATGAGATTCATGTTAACTGGAATCAGAGCATGAACCAGTGGGTCAAAAGCATTAAGTATGAAAGAGACTTTAAAAAAGATTTACTTCAGAATGAAGTACTTTTAAGATGGGATTTCCAGGAAAAAGAATGGAATAATGCAATAAAAAGTATTTTTAACTACGATGAGAGCGGAGAGCTGGTTAGTTCCACAGAAAAACAGTGGAACAAAGATTCTGCTGCATGGATAGTTAAGAATAAATATCTGTACTCTGACATTAAAGACATTCCAAAAAAATAAGTAATTTTGATAAGTTTCCGGGATTCACTTCCCGGAAACTTTCAATCAAACTCTATGAAAAAAGCAGATAAAAATATTATAAAAAAGATTTCCAAAGGAGATCTTTCTGCTTTTGAAAAGCTCTTTAAAGATTACTATGAAGAATTGTGTTATTTTGCGGACAGGTATTTGAACGATATGGACCAGGCTGAAGAGGTTGTGCAGGATACATTCTTTGTCATCTGGCAGAATCGAGATAAAATAAACGTTAAACAATCGGTGAAATCTTACTTATACACAGCCATTAAAAATAAAAGCCTGAAAGAGATTCGTTCAAAGTCATACGAAAACAAGTACAAAAGTCACATGAAAAACCAGGGTTATGAAACCGCTTCTACCCCAGTTGAAGAACTGAATGCAAAAGAGCTGAATATGTTGATAAACAGAACACTGAGATCATTACCCGAAAGAACGCAAAAAGTATTCAAGATGAGTCGTGACGAAGGATTGAAATATAAAGAAATAGCCGAGAAGCTGTCAATATCAGTAAAAACTGTTGAGACAGATATGGGGAAAGCATTAAAAGTGTTCCGTAAAAATTTAAATGAATACCAGGAAGCATCATAAAATTTGTCAGTTATGAATTGGTCAGTAATAGCAAAATATATCTTTGGAGAGTTAAATCAACAAGAACAAGAAGAAGCTGAAAAATGGATTCACCGTAATCCGGAAAATAAAAGAATGGTTGAAAATTTATCTTTCTATTTGAATCATAAAAAAATGGAAACAAAAAATCAAAATATAAACGTCGATAAAGCCTGGGAAAAATTTAAAAACAGGATTGAAGAGTCGGGCGATACTGTTAAAGAAACACCTGTAATCTCATTGCAGCAAAGAATGCTGAGATATGCAGCTGCTCTTTTTATACTTGTTGCTGTCGGGACATTAGCTTATTTTTCTTATACACATATTTATGAGGCAAACAAGTACGTTTCTATAGAAACCGGGCAAACAGAGAAGAAGGACAATCTTTACCTCCCGGACGGCTCTATTGCATCCTTGAATGGAAATTCTGAAATATTCTATCCTAAAGAATTTGGAAAGAAAGAACGCTTTGTAAATGTAAACGGTGAAGCATTCTTTGATGTTCAGAAAGATGCATCAAAACCATTTATTATACGGGCAAAAGAGGCAGAAATAAAAGTATTGGGGACCTCGTTTAATGTCAGAACAAACCTGCCGGACAATGCCGTTGAAGTGTTTGTCAAATCCGGGAAGGTTAAATTCTATAAAGAAAATAATGAAGAAACTGCTATTATTCTTGAACCTGGGTACGTTGGTCTGTTAAGGGATAATGAATTATTGAAAAGAAAAAATAACGACATTAATTATCTTGCATGGAAGACGGGAAAATTAATGTTCAAGGACAATAGTCTTGAAAGTGTAGTTGAAAAGCTCAACCATGCCTACAATGTTAAAATAAACATAAAGAATCCGGAAGTTGCAAGTATGAAATTGTCGGCCACATTTAAAAATGAATCAATTGACAAAATTCTTGAAGTGATAACCCATACATTAAATCTTAAATTAGTGGAAAAGAGAAAAAATGTTTATATATTGAAAGAGAAAGCAATTTAGAATTCTATGTCCACTATATCATTAGAAAGAACGTATTGGAAATGGTTATTTGTACTTTTTATTTTCGGCTCTTGTTTTCAACAAGTTAATGCTCAGGACACTACCTCCTTATTTGAAAGAAGGATTTCCATCTCTTTGAAAAATATCCCCGTTTACAGAGCTCTTTTTGAGATAAGTGAAAAGATTGATTACAATTTTTCCTACAATTCCGACATTCTGGATGGTGAGCGCAGAACAAGCCTGGAGTTTCAACAAGAAAAACTCGGAACAATTATCGACTCGCTGCTTCAGGATACTACTCTTCAATTCGATACATATAACAACCATATCATTATATATCGTCAGGATAGAAAACCTACGGGTGCCAGATTGGCTTTACTCAAAAGATTAAAGAAGGACACTCTTGTTAAGATTCAGGGCAGAATAATAGATAAAACAGACAAAGAGCCGTTGTCTTATTGTAATATCGGTTTGATGGGAAAAGCCAAAGGCACCATTTCTAATATTAATGGAGAATTTCTTTTAAAAATAAATGCCTCTGCCGTAGGTGATTCAGTAATTTTCACCTACCTGGGGTATAATAATAAAATCATGCCGGTTGAAGAATTGCTGGAGAAGAACACCGTTTTGATGGAAAAAAAATCTTACTCCATCCAGGAAGTAATTGTCAAATGGTCTGATCCCTACTCCGTTGTGATGGAAGCTACATCCAGAATAAAAGAAAATTATTTCCGTGAACCTATTATGCTTACCAGTTTTTACAGGGAATCAGTTAAGCGGGAAGATGAATATACCAGCATTTCAGAGGCTGTGATGAAAATATATAAGCCTTACAGTAAAGTTTTCAGAAGTGATCAGATAAAAATTCTTAAGAGCAGGAAAAATGTGAATTATGCAAAGCAAAAGCAGGATAATGTCTTACTAAAATTGAAATCCGGTCTGGAAGCCCTCTCATTTCTTGATATTATTGATCAGAACTTCAGCTTTCTAAACCCCGTTCAATTAAAAAACTATCAATTTGAATTTAAAGGCATAACCTACTTTAACAACCATGATACCTATGAAATTAGTTTCAAACCTGACAAGAACGTAGATTTTCCTCTTTACTCAGGGACCATTTTCATTGATGTCAAAACGCTCGCCATTGTTTCTGCCGAATTTTATTTAGATGACACCAACCTGAACAAGATATCTAATTCACTTATTATTAAAAAGAAGTGGGATTTAAAAGTTAAGCCTAAACAGGCAAAATATACAGTAAATTACCGTCAGTTAGGCAGAAGATATTATCTCAATCACATTCGGGGTGACCTTGTTTTCAAAGTAAGGAAGAAAAACGAATTTATTGCCGAGAATTACCAGGTAAGCTTTGAAATGATAACCAGCGACGTGGATACTGCAGGGGTAAGTCACTTTGAATACAGTGAAATCACCAAGCCACACAAAATCTTTATTGAAGAAATAAGAGGTTACGACGAGGAATTCTGGGGACAATACAATTACATACTACCTGAAGAACCCCTAAGGAAAACCCTTGATAAAATGAATGCACAGATAAAAATGCTACAGGAGAATTAAGGTAGGTTTATTGCCTTTCCTGGTAAACCTCTACCCAATCTATATGCATCATAGAAGGAAGTACACTTTCATCCACATCTTCCTGGAGTCCTGAATTGAATACCATATAAAGAGGAATTTGCGGAACTCCTTTCTTTTTTTCTTTTACTTTGATGCCATTAATCTTCCAGATAAGGGAGTTTTCTGTCCATTCGAGACTGTAGATGAAAAATTTACTGGTGAAATCAGGTCCTTTTATCCGGGTGCGTGAATAACCTATTCCATTTTCACCTTTAAAGCTACCCCAATAGTTATTTAGAGATACCTTTTTACGGCTTTTGCTTGAATAGCTAAAAATATCCACCTCGGGTGAAATTTTATCCGGTATAAGCCAGAAAGAGTTTTTGAAAGGATAGACATTATCAACTTTGACCTTAGTGCGGAATATACCATATTTTTGTCTGAAACTTTCAGATGTATTAATCATTCCGGAAGTATAGTGAAATTTCCTGGGATAGAAACCAAATTTCGGATGCCAGGCCTTTCCTTCCACCTCTTCTTTTTGTGTTATTATTTGAAGCAGGCTGTCGTTGAGTTTTAAATTGTTGCCTTTGGTAAAAAAGTGTTTGTCTACATTTTGAACATAACTTTCCTTGAGAAGATTCTTACCCCAGAAAGGAGAATAAAGCCACTTATCTTTGTCCAGTTCATTATTTTCAAAGTTATCGAAAAATGTTTGGTCCCAGTTCCTGAAAAAATCAAAATCGCTGGAATCTTTTCGTTTGTAATACCATTTTATTTTATCCGATTTTTTAAACTCATTGTATTCAAGCAGATCCTGATACTCCTGGGAATCTTTAAATTTATCCTTTTGGGTCATTTTTTTCTTAAATTCCCTGAATTCATCACTGGAAATGTAATCCCTTAATTCAAGGTACTCCTGGAGATAGTCAGAGTCTTTTGCTTCATTATAAAGTTCGTAAGCTTTACTTTCTTTCAACTTTCTTGCCCGTTTGATTTCCGGATCGTTTTTAAGTTCTTTATATTCCTGAAAATTTTTGGCTTCCTCAGTATTTTCAAATTTCAGATTTTCAATCTCCTCTTTAAGGTTTTTAAAACCGTCGGAGTTTATGTATTCAGAAAGATCTTCAAATTGTTGTAAGTCTTCTGAATCCTTTAATTCATTGTATGTTCGGAATTTTTTGGAATTGCTAAGTTTATGAAATTTTTTAATGTCAGGGTCTTTCTTTAATTCCTGATACCTTAGATACGTTTTGTATTCATCGGAATCTTTGTAGGAGGCATCTTCTTTTTGTTTATACTCTTCTTTCAGAGCCTTAAGGTCCATATTTTCAGACTGTTCCCTGGCATCTTCATATTCTTTCAGTTTTTCAGAATCTTTAAAGGAATTCAAAAAACGCAGTTCATCTGAATTCTGAAAATCATAAAACCATCTATATTTTTTATTCTGCTTTTTATATTCTTTAAGCTTCTCTTTATACTCCTTCTCTTTTTCTTTACGCTTTTGTTCCAGGTCTTTCTTAAACTCTTTAAAATCAGGCGAATTGAAAAATTTATCCAGTTCATAAAAACGATCCAGTTTGCCGGACTCCTCCATCTTATTGAGATGGTCAAGTTCTTTGGAATCCTTAAGTTTCAGGTAGTTTTTTATGGCTTTGTCCTTATCAAGTTCTTTAAAGCGCTTCTCTTTTTGGTATTCTTCTGTGTCTTTAAATTTCTGAGAATTGATTTCTTTCTTTCTTTGGTTGAATTCAGGTGATTTAATGAATGTTTTGAGATTTTCAAACCGCTTTAATTCGTCTGAATCCTGAAACTCCAATAAGTCGTTATATTCTTTTTTCAGCTGGTTTTCTTTCTCTTCAATCCGGGTTGTATCAGGGATTTTGCCTAAAGTGGTGAGTAGTTGAAATCGAAATTTTAGATAAGTATTGTTCATTGCACCATGATTTCTATTACCAACAAAAATATAAAAATATAAAAAAAATATATTAAAATACAGATCTATTCATAAAAACAAGAAAAAACGTCATAAGAAAAACCTATGACGTTTTCGAAAAAGTATCTGTATCCATAAAATGCTTATTGCATTGCCTTTAAAGCCTTATCAGCAGCTTTAAGTAAAGGATCATTCGAAAGTTTGTTATCCATAGCTCCAATCATCCATTGCTGAGGAGTAATACTTCCCTGTTCAAGCATCCTGGTAATCTCTTTTGCCAGATCTTTACCCTGGATATATTGCTCAATCTGAAAATGAATTAACATGCCCAGTGGATAATTCGAAAGATAAAGCGGATTATCAATCATATGGGAATAAATAGCCAGTATCGGAGAATCTTTTTCGCCAAATACTTCGGCATAATATTTATTCCAGACATCCTTTGCAATTCTCACAACAGCTTCTTTCAGTTCTGCCGGAGTTGCATCAGGATTCTCATACATCCATTTCCACACGTTCATATCAACCAGTGAAACTCCCATTATTTCATAACAAGACCACAAATTATTTAAGGCCATTAGATGGTCCCTGTTTCCACTTTCGCCTTCCATACCCAGTAGCTCTAAATCACGTTTCTGAAAAAGAAAAGCAATGGCTTCTGTAAATGCAGTGTTAGGTACACCGTTGAGTGTGTAATAATCCACATTATGCAGAGTAATGGTTTGTTCTACTGTGTGACCAAATTCATGAATAGCGATATTATATCCTTTATAATCCATACCGTCTTTTCCAATACGGGTTCTCAGATGGGCTACGTCGTCTTTCATAGAGGCACCCCATGCATGTCCGGCACCTCTTGATGGGTCAACAGTTATTTTCGAAGCTAAAAATTCTGCTTTATCTATTTCAAAACCCAGGTCAATTAAAATATTGGGTAAATCTTTCTCAAATGCCTCTCTTGTAGGGTACTTCTTGCTTACTACCTTGTCGAGTTTCTCTTCAGAAACTGCCTGGTTGGGTGTAAAACCATTATACCAGATATCAAAAGGTCTTAATTCTCTGCCCAATCGCTTTTCTATAAGCTGGGCTGTCTTTTTAATCTGAGGAGAGGAAACCAGGTCTATAAACAACTCTTCCACTTCTTTCTGAGGCATTTCCATACCACCCTCAAAGGAACGCTCAATGTATGTGGGAAAATAAGGCTGGTAAGGATCGATATCTTTTAATACCTTATAATTATCGCTCAAAACTTTGTAGCGGGTATTGGGCTCCGGCTTGTATTCAATTTCCTCCTCTCCTTCATAAAGTTTATCTGTTGAAGGGTTCCACTTAAATTGGTCGTTGTTTATCACTTTCTCCGGAATATCCTGGTTAATGATATCGAGCATAACCTGGTAAATCATTTCTTGTTTTTTGAGACCGTTTTCTGCATTATAATTTGATTTTAGCTCGTCTCTCAAACCCCAGTGTGTAATAAGCCTCAAATCCTCGGGGAAATAGGTGTTTCCCTTTTCATCTACCAGTTGACCCATGTAAATATTATATTCAGATATATAGGAATCAGATTTGGTCATTGTTTCAGAACGTTTCTGAAGTAAATCTGCAGGAACACGGGATGTATATACTTCACCCATCCTGGCATAAGCCCAGTCTTTTCTGCTCCATTCATCCGAAAGTTCATTTTTCTTTTCAAGATTGTAATAGGGGTAATTCAGAAGCGTATAAAAAGCAATTTTATTTTTGTAGAAATCCTGCTTCAGGTGAGAAGATGCACTATATTGTGCAAACATTCTGTCAATTTTGTGAACAGGTCCTCTGTCCAGATGGAGAGGTTCTTTCAGTTTTACATCAATCTGATGAAAATTTCCATAAAGTATTTCCATCTTACCGGAAATCTTTTTTAATACCTTGTTTAGTTCCTTGTCGTCAGCAATAAAGTTTTCAAGACAGAAATCTTCAAATTTTTTGGAATCACCGTCTTCTTCCCGCCAGAAATTGGCTACTTGCTGAACGCCTTTATTGATTCGTAGTGTATTTTCCTCACCGTATTTGTCAAGAAGCTTTGATTGCACCGCCTCTACGGTATTGTCTGGAATAAACTGAACATCAGTATTTTTATCCTTGCTGCTTTGTTGGGTACATTGGATAAAGAACACTGAAACCAGGAGAATGATAATAAATCTTTTTAACATGTTTTCTAAAATTTAGGGGTTGAAAAATAAACATTGAGGCATAAAATTAGTTATAAATGTAACATAATATAAATTTAGCAGGAAAAAATTCTTTATATAAGATTATATTTTGTAATTTAAATTTTCAAGGAATTTCACTGCAATGAATCGACAATCAGACCTTCTAAATATTTACAAAGCCGGTGGGGTTGAAAAACACAACGGAAAATCTAACCTGGATCAAATGCTGTGTCGTGGCGGTTCATGTTTAATACCCGCTGATCACTACAGAATTACTTCCAGAACTCCCTTACATCTCAATGAAATCCGGAATATACCGGGATATCACTTGAGGAATATTTGTAAACTGACTTGCGCAGTACAGCATATTAAATAAATTTAATCTCATTCTCAACTCACTAATTATGAAAGAAAATTTTGCAAAAGACGTAGAGAAAGGATTATCAGCGAATCCAAAATATCTTATGTCAAAATACTTCTATGATGAAAAAGGTGATGAATTATTTCAGGAAATTATGGGCCTGAGTGAATATTATCTTACAGATTGTGAGTTTGAAATCCTGAACATCTATAAAAATAAGTTTTTACAGATATTTCAAAATTCCAATACTCCCTTTTTATTAACTGAACTTGGAGCAGGA
This sequence comes from uncultured Bacteroidales bacterium, assembly GCA_964585385.1. GTDB lineage: Bacteria > Bacteroidota > Bacteroidia > Bacteroidales > UBA12077 > JAGXLC01. Next base: position 45,827 of record CAZPDP010000019.1, on the reverse strand, counting down.
GATGGTCTAAAGACAAAAATCCTGCTTCGCCATTTCCAAAAAGTACAGGCTAATTTCACCTACCTGCCCATTGATATTTCTGACAATGTTCTCAATCTGCTGGAATCTGGTGTGGAGAAGGAATTACCAGGATTAAAGATTAAAAAATATGCCGGCGAATATTTTGATGCGCTGGACCGGATTCATAATAATGAGTCAGGCAGAAAAGTAATTTTGTTCCTGGGATCAACCATTGGGAATTTTCATTATGACAATGCCATAAAATTCCTCAATGATTTGAATAAAAGAATGAAATCAGCAGACCAGCTTATTATTGGATTTGATTTAAAGAAAGATCCAAGAATTATATTAAGGGCATATAACGATTCTTCAGGTGTTACTGCAAAATTTAATTTGAATCTGCTCCGGCGAATTAATAATGAATTAGACGGGAACTTTGTTCTGGATAATTTCTATCACTACCCGGTTTATCATCCTTTGACAGGGGAAGCCCAAAGCTACCTGGTCAGTAAGATTTCACAGGAAGTAAAGATAGACAAACTGAACAAATCCTTTGAATTCAAGATGGGCGAACCTGTTTTTATGGAAGTTTCACAGAAATACGATACCGGAATGATCGAAGACCTTGCCCGGAGAAGTGGTTTTGAAGTAAAAGAAAACATTTATGACAGCCGCCATTATTTTGTCGATTCAGTTTGGGAAAAAAAATAGCGGACTGAACAGAATATAAAGCTACATTCTAGTCGGTAATTCAATACCGAGCAACCACATCGACTCACGAATAACCTTGGCAACCTGAAGAGAAAGCATAATTCGCAAATCAATTTTTTGTGCATTCTCTGCTTTAATGACCGGATTATCATGATAAAACTGGTTGTATTCTTTCGCCAAATCATAAACATAATTAGCAATCTCTGAAGGATTTAGCTCTTCTGCTGCTTCCTTTATAACTACCGGAAATTTATGAATCAATTTTACCAGTTGGATTTCTTTATCATTTAAATCAAAGCCGGAATCTATCTTTGATGGAATGGCTATTCCGTTTTGTTTAGCCTTCTCAATAAGTGAATTGATGCGGGCATAACTGTATTGAATGAAAGGACCTGTATTCCCGTTGAAATCAATTGATTCGCGAGGATCAAAGGTCATATTTTTTTTGGGATCCACTTTCAGGATGAAATATTTGAGCGCTCCCAGACCTATTTTCTTGTATACCTCTTGTTTTTCTTCTGAAGGAAAATCTTTGATTTTTCCTACCTCCTTAGAGATTTCTTCTGCAGTTTCTATCATTTCATTCACTAAATCATCTGCATCCACTACAGTTCCTTCTCTTGATTTCATCTTACCTTCCGGGAGTTCAACCATTCCATAAGAAAGATGATAGAGGTTTTCTGCCCATGAGTAGCCCAGTTTGTCCAGTATAATTTTCAAAATCCTGAAGTGGTAATTCTGCTCATTTCCCACAACATAAATATGCTTGTCAAAATTGAAATCGTTGTAACGCTGTATAGCAGTGCCGATATCCTGGGTAATATAGACAGATGTTCCATCACCCCTTAAAAGCAACTTTTGATCGAGATCCTCTTCCTGAAAATCAATCCATACAGAACCATCTTCTTTTTTTAAAAATACTCCCTTTTCCAGACCTTTAAGAACCTCTTCCCTGCCCTTTTTATATACTTGTGATTCAAAGTACACCTTATCAAAATCGACTCCCAGATCTTCATAGGTTTGGTCAAACCCTTCCAGCACCCATGAGTTCATAATTTTCCATAACTCAACAGTCTCTTCATCATCTTTTTCCCATTTACTAAGCATTTCCTGTGCTTCTTTCATCAGGGGAGCTTCTTTGGCTGCTTCATCCTTGTCCATGCCTTCATTTATCAGCTCTCGGACTTGTTTTTTATATTCTTCATCAAATTTTACGTAATAATCACCAACTAAATGATCTCCTTTTACCCCTCTTTGTTCAGGAGTTTCACCATCACCCCATTTTTCCCATGCCAGCATAGATTTGCAAATATGTATTCCCCGGTCATTAATCAGATTTACTTTGACTGCCGTCTTGCCTGCGGCTTCTAAAATCCGATTGATAGAAAAACCCAGGAGGTTATTTCTTATATGTCCAAGGTGTAGTGGTTTGTTTGTATTGGGAGAAGAGAATTCAACAAGGATCTTCTCATCATGCTTGTTAAAATAGAATTCATAAATTTCTTCCTGCAAACTAATACTGTTCAGGAAAGTTAACCAGAAACTACTGGCAATCGTCAGATTCAGAAATCCTTTAATAACATTAAAATCAGCAATTTCAGACACATGTTCTGATAAATAATTACCGATTTCTTCAGCCGTTTGTTCAGGGGGTCTTTTCGAATATCGTAGTAATGAAAAAACAACTACAGTAAAATCACCGGTAAAATCTTTACGTGTCCGCTGTATCTGTATCTGCGAAGCATCCACCTTATGATCGTATAATGAATTGATTGATTCTGCTACCTTTTCTGATATTCTGATTTCCAGATTCATGAAATATGAGTTTTCTATTCAAAAAATAAGGCACAAAGATATATAAGTGTTTTTAATGTAGTAAATTTAAATTGTATTTTTTCAAACGTTTTCGGAAGATAATTTATTGAACAAATCTCAATGATTCATTCACAAAACACTTTAACAGGAATAATTCCTGAATTATTCGGGTTAAAACAATTTATATAAGCAAACTATAAAAAAATACACATTTATTAGGTTTTGCTTGTAATAAAACGTCTAACCCGGTGTCCCATAATAATAACTTCAATAAGAAAAGTTAATGAGCGATCATCAGCTTATCCAGGGAATAAAAAATAAAGAAGAGGATGCCTTCAGGAAATTTGTCGACAAATACCAGCAAATGGTAATCAATGTCGCGAACAGTTTCGTGCATGATTATGATGACTCGCTTGATATTGCCCAGGAAGTTTTCATTAAAGTATACGATACTATAGAAAAATTCAGGGAACAATCTAAAATTTCAACCTGGTTGTATCGAATTACAGTAAATAAATCCCTGAATTTTATAAGAGATAAGAAGCGAAAGAACATCTTCAGCAGCCTTGATCTGCTATTCGATAATCCCGTAGAGAGTTCCGAAGATAATTTTCAGGATATTACATACAATATGGAAGATGAAATGGAAGATGAAGAAAGTAAAAAAGCTTTGATGGAAGCAATATCGAATCTTCCTAAAAAACAAAAAATAGCAATAACCCTGAATAAACTGGAAGAAATACCTTATAAGGAGGTAGCAAAAATAATGGATATAAGCGTTTCAGAAACAGGTGTATTAATAAACAGAGCTAAAAAGAAAATAGAAAAAAGGCTCATTAAATATTTTCAGAATAAATTGTAATAAACTAACCTTACTGGTGTCATAAAAACAGAAAGTTATTAAAAATGCAATGTAAAAAAATAAATAACAAACTGTTCGATTATCTGAACGGAGAATTGTCGGATAAAGAAAAAAACCAGGTGGAAAATCATTTGCTTGAATGTAATCATTGCAAACGATTATTCGAACGAGCTGAAAAAGGTTGGAAAGCAATCAGGGAAGAAAGAATTTCGTACCAGCCATATTTCTATACAAGATTAAAGCAAAGAATAGAAAACAGAAAAATACAAACGGAAACTCCGGTTGAATGGGTAAGGGCAATTTTGCAACCAGCCATGTATTTTGTAATCCTCGGTATTGGTATATTTATTGGAATCCAGCTGGGTAGTGGAATTGACAGACAATACACTCAGAGCGATATGAACCAGGAACAGGATTACATTGAATTTATTACAGAATATCAATACTCTGATGTTTATCAAATTGATACAGTTGAAAAAAGATTGCTAAATACTGAAAAAAACGAAACCAATGAATAGATTCACCAAAAAACAATTGCTCATAGGCGGATTAGTTTTGTTGATAGTTATCAATCTCGCTGCACTGGCTACTTTCATTTATCAAAACTCAAAAGTAGATAATGAACAATCAACACGCACCCCCGAATTTAATGAAAGAAGGGAAAAATTGGGTCCGGGGATGCATGATAACCGCTTTTCATACTTCCTGAAAAACAGATTAGACCTTTCCGATAAGCAATTTGAACAATTCAGGGAAATAAGAAGAACTACAAGTTCGGAACAGCAGGCCATCAAAAAGCAAATTCATAGTGAAATGGATAAGATGATGAAAGAGCTGGCTTCTGATAATCCTGACAAAGAAAAGCTGAAGGAGATAAACGGTAAATTAGGAGATCTGCATCAGGAGTTGAATATGATACTTATAGAACATTTTACAGAAATAAGAAATATTTGTAATGCAGAACAAAGAAAAAAACTGAACAAGCTTATAAGAAAAATACCCGAAAGAAGAAATCATTCAATGCATCAAAGGCATATGCACAGAAAAAAACATATTGAAGATTAATCATTTTAACCAAATAAAATCAAACATTATGAAACGTAGAAACAAACTTAGAACCATTGCCATAGCAATTATTTTGCTTATGGCTGTAAGCACAAGTTTTGCCCAGCGAGGTCAGGGAAAACGAGGTATGGGGTTTAATGACAGACCAGCCAGCAATCAACAGTGTATGAAAATGATTCCGGATTTGACAGAAGAACAGGAAAGTAAAATGGAAGACATCCGTCTGAATCATATGAAAGAGATGACAAGCAACCGTAACTTGTTGAATGAAAAAAGAGCAAAACTGCGCACTTTACAAACACAGGACAATCCTGAAATGGATGCCATTAATAAGGTAATTGAAGAGATGGGAGAAATACGAACAAAAATGCAAAAAAACAAGGCTGCCCATCATCAGGAAATTAGATCATTACTAACGGAGGAGCAGAAAGTTTACTTTGACAATCACTTAATGAAGAGGGAAAAAAGAGGCCGCCATTCCAGGGGAACAGGACAGTTTAACTGCCCCCGCGGAAATTATAGAGGGAAATAATACATAACAGTGTTTAACCCGAATAATTAACTTCGTTGAGGGCTTCGCCGTTCAAGAATTATTCCTGTCTCCTAAATTTTAAAAGTGATGCACCAGTTTTTGCATGCTGAAATAAAAAATCCATCTGATCGAACCTCAGATGGATTTTTTTATTGGTAATTATTAGCTATTTTTTATTATATGCTACTTTAAGAACATCGGTAAAGTAATCCACATAGTGAGGTTTAATGCCTTCTTTCAGGTAATCGGGCAAGTCGTCAAAATCCTTTTTGTTGTCCTTGGGAAATATTAGATTGAAGACCCCTACCCTTCTGGCAGCAATCGTTTTCTCCCTGATACCTCCTATAGGCAGAACTTTACCGGTTAGAGTCAATTCGCCTGTCATACCCAGGTCTCTTCTGACAGGTTTGTTGTTGGCCAATGAATGCAGGGCAAGCGCCATTGTAATTCCTGCGGAAGGGCCATCCTTGGGTGTTGCTCCAGCCGGAACGTGCAGATGGATAAAGTTATCTTTAAAGAATTCATCCATATTTTTCTTATCACACAGTATGGAACGAATATATGAATATGCAATTTCCGAAGATTCTTCCATTACTTTTCCAAGCTGTCCGGTTTGTTTAAATCCACTCTGTTTGCTTCGAACTGCAGAGGCTTCAACATACATTGTTGTGCCTCCCATCGATGTCCAGGCCAGTCCAAGAGAAACACCCGGTTTATCTTTGGAATAAAGCTCCTCGGTTGTGAATATGGGTTTACCGAGGAATTTTTCAAGATTCCGTTTACTGATGGTAAACGTTTTCTGTCCGGTTTCGGCCTGTTCCAGGGTCACTTTTCTCATTATTTTGCCAATATTCTTTTCCATGCTTCTTACACCGGCTTCCCTGGCATACTCGTCGGCTATTCTCTTCAGGGCGTCATCTTTTACAGTAACTTCTGTCTTAGAAAGACCATGTTCTTCGATTTGTCTTGGTATAAGATATTTCTTGGCAATTTGTATTTTCTCCTGGAGAATGTAACCGGGCAGTTTGATAACTTCCATCCTGTCTCTCAGAGCCTGTGGTACTGTATCAAGCTGGTTTGCTGTAGTGATAAACATGATGTTTGACAAGTCATACCGTACATCCAGGTAGTGGTCCAAAAAGTCTTTATTTTGTTCCGGATCCAGAACTTCAAGTAATGCTGATGCGGGATCACCCTGGAAGCTGATGCCCATTTTATCAATTTCATCCATCATAATAACCGGATTGGAAGTCCCGGTTCTTTTCAGGCTTTGAATTATCTTGCCCGGCATGGCACCGATGTAAGTTCTCCTGTGGCCTTTTATTTCAGCTTCATCTCGCATACCACCTACAGAAAACCTGAAAAATTCCCTGTTCATTGCATCGGCAATCGATCGTCCGACCGAGGTTTTTCCCACACCTGGTGGACCTACAAGACATAAAATAGTGCCTGTATGCTTTCCTTTTTTAATAACTGTACTGATAAATTCCAGTATCCTGTCTTTCACATCCTTCAAACCATAATGATCCCTGTCTAATATTCTGCGTGCTTCATTAATATCCAGTCTGTCTTCACTATACTTACCCCACGGCAGTTGGGTTAACGTATCCAGGTAAGCCCTTGTCACCTGGAATTCGGATGAGCTGGGCTCAAGCACCTGCATTTTTTCAATTTCTTCATTGATTACATCTGCAGCCTCTTTCGGAAGTTTAAGGTTTTTCATCCGATCCTTAAACTTCTGGATTTCCGATTCTTTATCATCTTTTTCTATGCCCAGTTCTTTTTTGATTACTTTAAGTTGTTCCCTCAGGAAAAATTCTCTTTGTTGTTTGGAAACCTTTTCGTTAATCTGTTTTTGTATTTCTTCCTGAATCTGGGACCTTTCAATTTCTTCTTTGAGTAAGACAAGTAACCTTTCCCCTCTTTTGTAAAGATCATAAGTAGCCAGTATTTCCTGCAACTTTTCTCCATCTGCCGTTAACATAGATGCTATAAGGTCCATAAGGACACCAGGCTTCTCAATACTGATTTGATTCAGGACCATTTTAATCTGCTCCTGAAAGACCGGGTTCAGCTTGAGTAGCTCTTTGACAGAGTTTACGATGGAAAGTGTATAAGCTTTTAATTCTTCCGAAGGCTTTTCATCCGGATCCTTGTAGTATTTAACTTCCCACTCAATCATTGGCTCTTGTCTGATAGCTCTCACCTTCTCGAATCTTTGAAGACCCTGCACAAGAATCTGAACACTCTCTTCTGAAGCAGGTACAATCTTAAGGATTTTTACTACAGCACCTACTTCATAAAATTTTGAAGCAAGGTAGTTTTCTTTATTGACCTCCTTTACCAGAGTAAGCCCAACATAAGGATGATTGCTGTTTCCAATCCTTTTAATAGCATCAATAAAATCTGATCCTGTAAAGGTCATCGGAACAGTTATACCTGGAAAAAAGGGCCGGGTATCCACAGGTAAAATGGTTAATTGTTCTGGTAATATTTCTGAAACAACAGCTAAATCAGAGGTTATCGGTTGTTGTCTCCCTTGTTGATTTTGTTGGTTTTGATTCGTATTATTATTGTTTTCTTCACCCATAATTGTAAAGTTTTTGTTTAATAAATTATATAACATTTTACAACAAATATGCCATAGCCAATAGATGACATATTTTCATACAGAAAAACATTTCCTGTATATAATACAAATCAGAGATGAAACTGTTAAAAAAATCAGGAAAGTGGTGAGGGATATTTCAGATTATATGCTGATTTAAATATAGCTTTTACAGAACCTACAAGGATTTTGGCTTCCACCATAACCGGGATACGGTTTTTATCATCCGTTACCCATACTGTCAAATGTTCACCTTTATTAAAAATGGTCCCTTCCACCAACATTGCAGAGAATTTGATGCAATCAATTTCACCGTTATCTTTAACATCAACCCGTTCTTTGCCCCTGTATCGCAGAAAAAGGTCATAAATTTCGTTGTCAATGATCAGGGGTAATGGAATTTTCTCTCCATATTTCAATGTATCGAAATCAATATTACGCGAATAATAAATAGCGCTTAGCACATCAAAGACAGGTTCTGTTAATTCGTGGTAATCTTCTTCATAAGGTTCTTTGGAATTCTCTGCTTGCGAAAAAATGTAATTCTCCCTGTAGTTAAAATGGTACCGGTTATACACATCATAGCGACCTTCACTTGTGTTTCTTTCAAAATATAAAGGGTTCAATTTATCTATGTCAACATAGGACTGGAAATAGTCATCAACTTTATAAAGCCATTCATAAGATTTTAATGTTTGTCCTTCTGCTTCAAAATGATAGGTTTCCTGGCCATTATACTCTTTACTGTCAACTGAAAATGATACATTCCCGGCATACAACCACACAAAATTCCAGTTATAGTAGGCCTTATAGTTTACAACCTCACCCGGCATAAAAGCAATATGGCTTATATCCTGTGCATTGGAGCTGGCTGCGAAAAATAAAACAATAAAAACCAGTTGGGAAAAGTATTTCAACATTTCTTTAAATTCTTGTGTTTTGATTAGTTTTTACCAATGGAAAGGATCGTTAAAGTAGGTGGGCCCTGAGTGAAACATTCTATTGTAAGGGGAATAGTATGGGTTAAGGCCGTCGGAGAATTGAAACTCTACTCCAAAACTGGCATTTTCACCCAGCTTATAGTTCATCCCAAAAGATATTGATTTATAGTCTGTTTGCTGTTGTTGAGGAAACCTGTTGAAAGGCTGCATGGAATTCTCCATATATGTTCCTCTTGCATGGAATTGCATGTTCTCATTAGGCTGATAGACGCTACTACCGGAAATTGCGTATGAATTCGGTTGTGAGCTATAAGGTACAAATCCCTGTGAACTACCCGAAAACAAGGAACTGTTTGAACGTGCAATAACGCCTGTAAACTGAACCTGTAAATTTTCATTCACCCTGTATCTAAAGTGAGGAGCCACAAAAGATTGCATCATTGAATTCCCTGAAAAAGATGAAAAACCTGTACCCAGGGTTACTCCAAAATCTGCCTGATCCTGGGTCGTCTGATTTTGCGAAATTGTTGCTGAATCTATGGGCTGGTAAAAATCGGGCAACATTTGATACCCCTGAGAAAATCCCATAAACGGTATTATGAGTAAACAAACAATTACAATTTTCCTTCTCATAATTTTCAATTTTAAAATACAACAAATATAAAAAAATAAATGTTCAAGCCTTTTACCTATATAACGGACTTAACTATTCTTTCATATCTGTTCTTGTAACTTTCAGAATGCCTTTTTCTTTTTTCAGTTTTCTTACCAGGGCTTCCAAATGCTTGGTGCTTTCCACGTAAACATTGACGAATCCTTCAAACAGACCATTATCCGAATCAATGGATATAGAGCGCATTTTTACTTTCATGTTGTTTGAAATAATATCAGAAATTTTATTGACCATACCCATATCATCAATTCCTGTAACCCTTATACGGGTTTGAAATGATTGCTGCTTTTTGCCTTTCTTCCACTGGGCCTTAATGATACGATAATCGTATTTAGAAATAAGTCTTTGAGCATTATGGCAGCTAACCCTGTGAATTTTTATTCCTTCATTAACGGATACAAACCCAATTATGTCATCTCCATATATAGGATTGCAACATTTAGCCAGTTTGTAATCCACATTTTTCAGCTCGTCACCGACAATAATATATTCATCTTTTTCTTTTGTTTCAGTTGACTCCTGCTCTGGAGGGGGCTCTTTCTCTTTTTCTTTTTCTTTCTCTCCAATTTCTTGTTTTTTGGTCAGAATTTCCTTTATTTCACTTATATCAATTTTTTCCTCAGCCAGCGCTGCATAGAAATCGGTAGCCTCCTTAAACTTGAATCGTTTGATGAGATTATTTATGATTTCCTGGGTAAAATCAATTTTCCAGTTTTTTAGTCGTCTTTTCAGTAATTCTTTTCCCGTCTCCGCCTCTTTCTTCTGTTCTTCCTTTAAAGCCTGCTTTATTCTGGCTTTTGCTTTAGAAGTAACTACGGAGTTTAACCAGTCCGTTTTGGGTTTTTGCTTGTTGGACGTGATGATTTCAACCCTGTCTCCATTCTTTAGTTCTTCTTTGATGGAAACGTTTTTATTGTTTATAATTCCACCCACACATTTAGCTCCTACTTCAGAGTGAATTTCAAAGGCAAAATCAAGCACAGTGGAACCTTCCGGCAATTTTTTAAGTTCACCTTTCGGCGTAAAGACAAATATTTCCCTGGAATTAAAATCGATTCTGAAGTTGTCGATAATTTCAGCAGCATTATTGTCTGTAGCTTCCAGAATATCCCTGATTTTCCCCATCCACTGGTCAAAAGCCTTGTCTCCGTGAATACCTTTATATTTCCAGTGGGCTGCATACCCTTTTTCTGCAATTTCATCCATTCTCCTGGAACGAATTTGCACCTCAACCCATTTTCCTTCGGGTCCAATAACGGTTGTATGCAATGACTCGTAACCATTTGATTTTGGGATTGAGATCCAATCTCTCAAGCGCTTTGGGTTAGGTTGATAAAAATCTGTAACAATAGAATACACGCGCCAGCAATCGGATTTTTCCCGTTTGGGTGGAGAATCAATAATGATGCGGATGGCAAAAATATCATAAACCTGTTCAAAAGGAACGTTTTGTTTTTTCATTTTCCGCCAGATAGAATGAACTGATTTTGTTCTTCCTTTTATTTCAAATTCCAGACCCTGTTCATTCAACTCTTTTTTTATGGGTTCTGTAAACTTTTTGATGAATCGATTCCTTTTGGCAGTAGTATTCCTTAATTTTTTAATTATCTCCCTGTACGTATTCACTTCGGTGTACTTCATCGCCAAATCTTCCATCTCTGATTTTATTGAGTAAAGGCCAAGACGATGAGCCAGGGGGGCATATAAAGATTGGGTCTGAACGGATTTTCTAACCTGCTCTTCCTGGGGCATGTAATTCATCCTTCTCATCTCGTCAAGCAATATTGCCAGGCGGATAAGTATTACACGAATATCATTTGAAAGGGTAAGTAATAGTTTTCGAAAGTTTTCGGGCTCATAAATATTTTCATCTGTCCGAACATTCAGTATTTTCAGTAAACCATTGATGATCTCTGAAACTTTCTTTCCATAGTCAGATTCTACTTTGCTGATGGTTATTTTTTCCTGCTTAACGAGGTCATAAAGAATACTTGCAAGCATGGATTTTGTGCCCAGTCCGACTTCTTCCGCAACAATTCCTGCCACCTCCAGAAAATGTACTACATAAGGTTCGCCATTAGGTAATCTTTCATTTTGATAATGTTCAATTGCGGTATCTACAGCTTTTCTTAACAACTCTTTGTCCTGTTCTTTAAGAAAACCATTGGCAGTATTCGTTAATTTAAGATACCGGTTGTAAATTTTTCTCCGGTCTTTAAAAGAAAGCTTCGTTTGGGTCTTGAGCATCTTATTAAACTTTTATTTCAAAATCGTCTGCATCCTTACCTACCGGGAATTTTTTCCTGAATTCATTTAATGACTGTAAGGATAATTCTACTGTTTCAACGGATTCAGTATGGGGTTCAGTATGGCTGATAATATTTCCTTTGGGATCAATAACCATTGAATCGCCGGAATAGGTCAACCCTGGTCCGTCTTTACCAATACGATTCACCCCTATAACATATACCTGGTTTTCCAGTGATCTGGCAATAAGTAGGTTTCTCCATACCTGGCGGCGAGTTTCAGGCCAGTTTGCTATATAGATAAGCATATCGTAATCATCTCTGTTTCTACTCCATACGGGAAAACGAAGATCGTAGCAGATTAATGGACGGATTCGCCAGTCCATATAGTGTAAAATAAGCTTTTCTTTACCGGCTGTATAATGTTTGTTTTCTTCTCCCATCCTGAATAGATGGCGCTTGTCATAATAGTAATGGGTACCATCCGGGTACATTGAGATCAAACGGTTATAATGCCTGTCGCCTTCCTTCACAATAATGCTCCCTGTGAGCAATGCATTGGCAGATGCAGCCTGTTCTTTCATCCAGTGAAAGGTTTTTCCGTTCATTTCTTCTGCGAGGCGTTCCGGATTCATGGAAAAACCAGTTGTAAACATCTCTGGCAGAACAATCAGGTTCGTTTTATTCCGCACAGAATTTATTTTCTCAGTGAACATTTCCAGATTCTTATCGCGGTCCTCCCAGTAAAGCTCACTCTGCAAAATACTTACTTTCATAGATGTTGGGGTCTTTCATTGCTTAATTAAAATCAAACAACATATAATCAAATGTAGTATTTTTATATTTCACAGACAAGTAAATAAAATTTAGATAAAACTCTTATTTACTGCCATCTAAATTGCTGGCAGTGTTTAATATATTTTTGATCAAGGGATTATAATATTTCCAAAAAAATTGTCTTGAATTCGCATCTTTTTTAGAATTAAAAACCTGACCTACTAACTGAACACCTGAAAAATAAGCCAGTGAAGTTTTTATTGTGTTATCCGCAAAGTCACCGGCAAAATAATAAAACCTGTAATTTTCGGTATGGCTCAGGACTGCAGGGAATGTTTCTTCTAATCTGTATTCATTTAAGATGCTGTCTCCTTCTAAAGTCGTATTCAGCTTGAACTCTGAAACCACATCATTTTCAGAACCTGTGGTAACAATATCAAACCAGTAAGGGTAATATACTTTTTCGGGAAGATTATACATTTTCCTGAATTTTTCATTCGTCTGTATAGCGGGTATTGGAGTATTTAAATGATGTCCGTTTTCAAGAACAATCACCTTCCCATATTCATGCACCAAAACAATACCCTCTTTTTTATAAGGCCACTGATCATTTTGACCGATATACAATTCCACTATCCAATCCGGAACCCCTGCCCCTTCTTTTGCAGATGTGTCAAGGTGGGAGAAATACCTTCCAACCCACCCCTTCCATTCAAAATCAAATAATTTTTCAGTTTTGGTCCGCACCAAATCAGAAGTTGGATTATCCAGTAAAACAAACTCAGTAATGATTGTTTTCTTTCGTTCTTTCATTTTTTTTAGAAGCAGATAATCATTCTGATTCATGCCACCGAATACTTTTTGTTCCGGTTTGATTTTTAAATGTTCCTTATACCAGTCATTATAATATACACCGTAAGTATCCGCATAGTAAACAACATCTGCTGTATCTGCAACGATATTTATATCCTGGAGGGACAAGCTCTTAAATTCGAAATCTTTATTTCTCTGGTCTATCGGGTAAAATCCGTGATAATCCTGGTATAAATTGTAAAGGGTGTTATCGGATTTAACGAATTTTTCATGATTTAGCACCCAGTTTAAGGCCCGGTGATCATACCTGTGCTGAGTTGGTACGGTTTTATTAAGTATAAAAACGCTTAATTCCTTTTTGGGTTTCAGTAACCAGATTATTAAACTGAGAAGTAAAATTGACAAAAAAGCCAGCAGGGCAATTGTCAGAATTTTTAAAAAGAAATTTTTCGTCATTTTTGCCGAATTATAATTCCGGGCAAAATAAATACTTTTTCCAAGGAATAAAAAATTGAATTATTAACCGTACTTTTTCCTAGGAAATATGCTTCAGGGCTTCATCTACATTGTTTAATGGCTCCTTGCAAATCCTTTCCTGACAAATATATATTTTAGTTTGTCCCAGCTTAAACCTGTTTCTCAGCATAGGTATATTACCTTCGTGCATTCCTCCACCGAGGATAATGCCGGGATGATACATATAAAGAAACCGCTCCTTATAATCTTCGGCTTTTTTACCCACTATTGCAACCTCATAAGGCTGAAAAACAAACCAAACATATAAATCTATCCATTTGGAGAAATACACGGGATTCCGTTGTAGGGATGATTTAATATGTTGCACCATCTTTCTTGCATGCTCAATATAAGTATCAGAATAGAAATAATGACCGAGAACAAAGAGGTTTTTTGCCATTACTGAATTAGATGATGGCATGACCGTATCCAGAAATTCTATTTTAGGTGCTATAAGCTGTTTATCGATGTCTGACTTGTAATTAAACAAAGGCGTTTTTTTATTACTAAAATGCTTCAGAACATAGCCTGACAGTTTATAAGCCCAGTCAATCCACTTCTCGTCAAATGTAACCTGGTATAGATTGATTAGTGCATCAATCACATAGGCATAATCGTCCAGAAAAGCATTTACCGAAGATTCTCCTTCTAGATAAATTCTGTTTAACCGATAGTCATTATGGAGTTGATAGGAAACAAGAAACTCGGCATTTTCAAGAGCTGTCCTCAGATACTCTTTTTTCCTGGTAGCCCTGAAGCCATCTACAAAAGCTTTAATCATCAGAGCATTCCATCCGGTTATAACTTTATTGTCAAGACGGGGCTGCTCTCTTTTATTTCTTTCTTTTAAAAGCTGTTTGCGGCCGTCTTCAACAATTTCTTCTATTTGATCAATTGAAATACCATACTTTTGAGCTAATTCTTCTTTTTTCTTATTGATATAAAGAACATTTCGTCCGTTTAAATCCCCTTCTTCGGTTATACCCAAATAATCCATAACAATGGATGATTGCTTTATAAAAAGCTTTTCCAACTCCCGTTTTGACCATGTATAGTATTTTCCTTCCTCACCTTCCGTATCTGCATCCAATGAAGAGAAAAATACATTCTGTTCATGCATTAATTCCTTCTTTATAAAATGAAGAGTATCGACGATTACTTGCTTAAATCGGGGTGATTTATTGACCATGTATGCCTTACTGTATAAACTCACAAGTTGTGCATTATCGTAAAGCATTTTTTCAAAATGGGGAACTGTCCATTCCTGGTCAGTTGAGTACCTTGCAAAACCACCTGCCAGTTGGTCGTATATACCGCCTTCCATCATGTTTTCAAGCGTCGTATTTAAATATTTTTCTATTTCCGGATCCCTGAAATAAAAATGAATTTTCAGAAGTACGTCATGCAGTGCCGGCATGGGAAACTTAGGCGCACCTTTTAACCCACCGTTTTCCATGTCAAGATAGGATTTAACAGATTTAAAATATTCCTGTAAGTCTTCTGCAGTAAATTTTTCACCCGAATCCAGGACTTGGGGGATGTATTGAATTTTATTGACTCCCCCGGATATGCTTTCAGCCTGTTCAATCAGTTTTTCCGGTTCATTCCTGTAAGTAGAAGCCAGGTTGGTAAGAACCTGAATCCACTGTTTCTTTGGAAAGTAAGTGCCTCCCCATACGGGCTTCCCGTCGGGCAATACAAAACAATTCAGCGGCCAGCCTCCCGTCCCCGTCAATATCTGTACGGCGTCCATGTAGACACTGTCAACGTCTGGCCTCTCCTCTCTGTCTACCTTAATGCACACATAGTTTTCGTTCATGACTTTTGCCACTTCAGGATCATCAAATGATTCTTCCGCCATTACATGACACCAGTGACAAGAAGAATAACCTATACTTATCAGAACAAGCTTATTCTCATCTTTCGCCTTTTGAAATGCTTCTTCAGACCAGGGGAACCAGTCAACAGGATTATGAGCATGCTCTAATAAATACGGGTTGGAAGAATGTACTAATCGGTTTGTATATCGGTGTTCCTGATTCATAATTGTTATATTTTGATTTCTATAACAATTTAGACTGAATAAATGTTGAAAAAGCTGTAGTAAAAATCTGGTAAGGTTAACAAAACAGGTAGTTCCATCACAATCTGAGAATAATAAGTTGTTTCCCTTATGCTTTAGAATGCAGGTTACTTTATTTAGCCCATGCTAAGCTATTTCATCCACTGCCTTCTTTATATTCTCAAGTGCTTCTTTCAATACAGCTCTTGGACATCCAAAATTTAATCTCTGAAATCCTTCTCCGTTCTCCCCGAATGATGCCCCGTCATTAAAGGCTACTTCTGCTTTCTCAATCATAAATTTATGAATTTCATTATTGGCTAAAGGCAATTGTCTGCAATCCAGCCATACCAGGTATGTTCCTTCAGGCTGAATTACCTTGATTTGAGGAATGTTTTTCTGAATATACTCTGTAAGAAAATCCAGGTTGCCTTTTAAATACTGTATGAGCTGGTCAAGCCAGTCATCACCATACTTATAGGCTGCTTCAAAAGCAACAGTACCGAAAAGATTTCCATTGGCAATATGAATTCTGTCCATCATATTTTTGAAGCGGTCTCTCAGTAGTTTATCGGAAATTATGCCAACAGAAGTGGCCAGCCCGGCTATATTGAATGTTTTACTTGGTGCAATAAAGGTTAGCGTATTTTCAGCAATCTCTTCTGAGATGGATGCCATAGGGGTATATTTATTCCCGGGAAATACAATATCGCTATGGATTTCATCAGAGAGAATGAGCACATTGTGTTTCAGGCAAATTTCGCCCATTTGTTTTAGTTCATCTTTTGTCCAGACATTTCCACCAGGATTGTGCGGGTTGGAAAGAATAAACATTTTAACGCCATTCTGAACTTTTTTCTCAAAATCCTCAAAATCTATTTCCAGTCTGCCGTTTCTTAATACCAGTTTATTTTCAACAAGCGTTCTGTTGTTTTTCTTTACTGCATGAAAGAAGGGAAAATATACCGGAGGCTGAATCATGATTTTGTCACCTGGTTCAGTAAACTCCAGTACGGAAAGGTTTACTCCGGGGACAATTCCCGGAGAGAAAGTTAACCAGTTGAAATTAATGTCCCAGTTGTGGCGTCTTTTCACCCAGTGTTGAGCAGCCTGATAGAATGAATCAGGACGATAACTGTATCCATAAATTTCATGACTGGCTCTTTCTTTGATAGCATCCACAATGAAATCGGGTGTTTTGAAATCCATATCGGCTACCCATAAAGGGATAGTATCTTCTTTTCCGAAAATTTTCTTTCTTAAGCCATATTTAACCGATAAAGTATCGTTCCGGTCAATGATTTCATCGAAATTGTAAGTCATATACTAAAAGAATTTCAGCCTTATTGTTGTTTTGAGGCTTTGTATTTTAGTAGTAATCTGGAAACTTATAAATAGTCACTAAAACACAAAGCCTCAAAAATTCACAAAGGACAATTTATTCGGGATAACCAACTGACTGACAATACATAACATGTTGATTATCAGAAAGCCCTAACTTTTTATGGATAAGGTCATTATCAATCCAGGCTCTGAACACACAGCTTAAACCTTCAGATGCGGCATAGAGGTAAACATTCTGACCAATAAAACCACAATGCGCCGATGCAGTGATTTTTTTAATCTGATCGTTGTCACCATCGTATTTTGTAAAGTCAGAGACATAGACAAGGTTCACGGCTGCATCTGCAGTAAATTCCTGTTTGCCTGTATGCTCTCTTATGTCTTTACCAACAATCTGTTTAAGCGCATTTTCTTCAGGAAGATAAAGAAAGGCTCCGTCTTTAGTGGTAACGTATACACTGATATCCTGAACATTACGGGAAGATGGTACCGTATGCTTCCCGGCCTCTGGTCTGTTAATGCCATAAGCAGCCCACAATAAATTTGAAAGTGTTTGTTTCGGCATATCCGTATTGGTAAACTGCCGGTTTGATTGTCTCTTGTCGAGTGCCTGCATCAGGGGCATTCCACCTTCTTTTTCGGGTGCAGGCAATTCAATAAGGTCTGATTGAGCAAAAGTCGCACAGCTAATTAATGCTAAAAGAAATAAAGAAAATAGTTTTTTCATAAGTATTAGTTTTTAGGGTTAATAGTCAATGAACAATGAGAAATTAAAAAAACAGTCTCATCCTCAGGTATAGTTAAACAACAATGGAACAATTCTGAACTTAATCATAATTATCAGTTATATCCGATGAATTATAATAAACCTCCTCTCTACACTCTAGTCAAACTGCTCCATAAACTTCTTTGTATTGATGATGTACCTGGTATGGGTTCCCTTCCCAATTTTTCCATCATCGTCTTCAGCTTCAACATCAAAAACCAGTTTTTTCCCGTCCACTTCTTTTAAAATAGCAGTACAGGTCACCTCTTTTCCCACAGGAGTAGGTTTGAGATGTTTTACATTAACCTCAAAGCCAACTGTATTAAGGTCTTCTCCGAGGTAAGGCAAAACAGTTTTAAGCGCTGTATTTTCCATCAGGGATATCATAGCAGGGGTTGCAAAAACTTCTACCAGTCCGGATCCATACTTGGCTGCTGTGTCTTCATATTTTACGGTTTTCTTTTCCTGATGAGAAATTCCTGCTTCCAGTTCTTTTTTCATGTTTTTCATATTTATCGTTTATAATCCGATGAATTAAAACAGAAACATTTAAAAAATTATCTGATAATGCAAATTGAACTATTCATCATTGAGTTTATCTGCCATGGCTTTAGCCAGTTTATCGCATTGTTCAAATGCTTCTTCATCAGGTATTCCTTTTATGTCAACCGGCTCTCCTACCATTTCCCAATCCACTTTTTCAGCAAATTTGTTAAGCGTTTTTACGCCACCTCCTGTCCAGCTGTAAGAACCAAAAAGTCCGAGATAATGATTCTTAACTCCCATATGTTCAAGGGTTTTGGTTAGGTGCTCAACTGTTGGGAGCATGCCGGAATTATATGCTGAACTACCGATTATGACGCCTTTGTATCTCCAGATATCATTTATCAGGTATGAAAGATGGGTTTTGGAAGCATCTCTTACACGTATATCCTTAATTCCCTCTTCGGATATCTTACGGGCAATATAGTCAGCCATCTTTTCTGTATTTCCATACATAGAGCCAAATATGATAACCACTCCTTTATCAGCCTCCTGCTTGCTCCATATATCGTATAAACGGAGTACTTTATTCACATCACTACGCCATATTGGACCGTGTGTAGCGGCAACCATATTGATCTCAACCCCTTCAAGCTTTTTAAAGGCTTTTTGAACCATGTTTCCATACTTTCCTACGATGTTGGAAAAATACCGGCGCATATCTTCCTCGTAATACTCAAAGTTGATCTCATCATCAAATATACCTCCGTCGTGGGTTCCGAAACTTCCGAAAGCATCGCCTGAAAAAAGTATTTTTTCTGATATTTCGTAAGTCATCATGGTTTCCGGCCAGTGTACCCACGGAGTCATGACAAATTTTAGCGTATGCTGACCCAGCTCAATTTCATCACCTTCTTTAATCTCATAAAGATTGTCTGTATATCCAAAATAGGCATCTACAATTTTGAAAGTTTTCACATTGCCCACAAGTTTCACCTCAGGATACTTCTCAACAATGGTTTTCAAAGCTCCCGAATGGTCAGGCTCCATGTGATTAATTACCAGGTAATCAATTTTCCTGTCTCCAATAATGCTTTGAATTTTATCCAGGTATTCTTCTGAAGAACTGTGTTCTACTGTATCAATAAGGGCTATTTTATCATCAACTATTAAATAAGAGTTATAAGCAATACCGTTTTCTATAGGCCATAGATTTTCGAATAATGCAGTTCTCCGGTCATTTACTCCTATCCAGTGTATATTGTCTGTTAGTTTTACTGTATGGTGCATTTTTAGTCAATTTTTTGGGTTAATACAAATAATTCAAACAAAAATAATGAATTAAGGAAGAAATAATAAACTTCCCACAACTAATAAATGTTAGTTTTTGAAAAATTGTTTACTTTGATTTTTCTATTTAATAACATATAAAGGATAAGAAAATGAACCAAAACTCATACTACCCCAATATATTCGACTCCATCGTAATCCTTGTAATTTTTGTATTTCTTTCCATGGTGTTCGGTATGTTAATTGCTATGGGTACTATCTCGCAGGGGATTCTGCAGGATTATTCGACTTTCCTGGGATATGTGCTCGCTGCAGGAGGAACATTACTTATTGTTCTAAGATTCAAGAAATTAAAAAATCCCGAAGAACAGCTGTTTCATAATAAAAAAGTCAGACCTTCAACCACAACAATTTCCATTATTCTTATTCTGGCCGTTATAATAACTATAGAACCCCTGACGAATCTGATACCTGTACCAGATATCTTTAAAGAGATGATGAGGGAGATGTTCAGTAAAACATTTCCTGCATTTCTCACGGCCGTAATTGCAGCTCCAATCCTTGAAGAATTGATTTTCAGAGGAATTATCCTTGAAGGATTGTTGCGGAATTACAATCCTTTAAAAGCGATTGTTGTTACAAATCTGCTTTTCGGTATCGCACATATGAACCCCTGGCAATTTGTCGGGGCATTTTTGATTGGCATCTTTATCAGTTGGATCTATATGAAAACCAGGAGTATAATTTTGCCAGTATTAATGCACCTTGCAAACAACCTGTTAAGTTATCTCCTTATATACTTCAGCAGCGAATCACCTTTTGATATTACACTGAAAAAGATGCTTGGAAGCTCTGCCCTTTATATTCTAATTCTTAGTTTTTCAGCACTTACCGTTATACTTTTTATCATTTATCACAAAAAATTAATTCCTTCTAACCCGAATCATTCATGAATTATTCCTATCTCCGATAGCAAAATGTTCGTCAACAGGAATAAACATTTTGTTTAATCTTCTGTTTTATTTTTATTTAAGAATATATGAGTTTATCTCCTATTAAACCAAGCAAAACCGCTTTTTTACCAGATGTTCAAAGAAAATCTTTAAAAGCGGCAAAGGATGAATTTCTGAGGCAATTCATAGAGGCATTGCCATATATTACTGCTATTATGGATAAAAACAAAAGGATTGTTCTCGCAAATAA
Source organism: uncultured Bacteroidales bacterium (assembly GCA_964585385.1). Lineage (GTDB taxonomy): Bacteria > Bacteroidota > Bacteroidia > Bacteroidales > UBA12077 > JAGXLC01. Next base: position 25,120 of record CAZPDP010000019.1, on the reverse strand, counting down.
TGTCCAGTTGGAAGGTGAATATGAGTTTTCTGTTGAGGAATTTTTTGGTCAGGAAATTGGAGAAGCAATAAATTGCATTCATTACAATAAACCCCATGGAGCATGTGAAGATACTGGCGCTTGTAAAATGTGTGGTTTACCTAATATTATTATTCAGGCAGAGAACTCGGGTAAAAAACAAAGCCAGGATACAACCATAAGAGTTATATTACCCAATAAAACAGAAAAAACTTATGAAACTCATCTCACTGCTGCTCCCTTTCTATATGACAACGAAAAATATATTCTTTTAACCATTAATGATATAAGTGAGAAGAAAAGAAAAAGGGCATTAGAAAGAATATTTTTCCATGACATTCTTAATAAAACAGGCAGTCTTCAGGGGATTTTCGAACTGCTTTCAGACGAAAGTGAAGAAAATAAGCAAGAATTGATAAAATTATCTGCAGAGATTATACAGGATTTGAATGAAGAATTGCTTTTGCAAAAAAACCTGTTAGCTGCGGAAAGCGGAGATTTAGCTATCAAAACAGAAAAGCTGAAGACTCTTGATATTATTGACGACAGCATTGATCAAGTGGTAAAATATCCTGAATCACAGAATATTCAAGTTTTACGATCTCCTGATACCATAGATGAAAATTTTGAATCAGATCCCATTATATTAAAACGCATACTTATTAATATGCTGAAAAATGGAATTGAAGCGTCTCATAATGACCAAAAAGTAACTATTGGATGTGAGAAGAAAATGGAAAATCTCATCTTCTGGGTACACAATTATAAATACATTCCCTTTCAGTATCAAATTCAGATCTTTGAAAGAACCTTTTCTACAAAAGGTGAAGACAGAGGGCTGGGGACTTACAGCATGAAGTTGCTTGGAGAAAAATATTTAAATGGGGAGGTATATTTCGCCACAGACAGAGAAAAAGGCACTACTTTTTATTTCAAAATACCTCAGTATAAACAGTGACCTGAAGTTTAAAGAGATAAAAAAACGCTAACCATCAGGTATGTTCCCTTTTAAGTTAGCGTTTCCCGTTAAAGTTGAGTTATTAATAATGTTTTCCTGCAAAATATTTCATAAACTGGGTTCTGTAATAGGCAGCAGGATTATCAGTTTTAAGCTGACTTAATTTGCCTCTGAAATCTTCGATAGAATTATATTCTTTTTTCTCCATCCAGGATTCCAGGTCGTCCAGCATATCATTGATTACTTTCTTCCCGTTTTTATATACTGTGGTGGCAATCTGGACTGCTTTAGCTCCTGCAAGTAGTTGCTTTGCTAAAGCCTGACCGTCATGAATACCGGTTGAAGCTGCCAGGTCACAACCTGCCCTGTCTGACATTATTCCAATCCATCGTAAGGGCAAAGAAATCTCAGAGGGTGAACTCAAAACATGAGTAGATAAAAGTTCAAAATTGTCCATGTTAATATCCGGACTATAAAAACGGTTGAAAAGGACCAGTCCTTCAATTCCGGAATAGGACAATTGTTGTATCAGAGCGCCCAGATTTGATGAATAAAAACTTATTTTTAATGAAACAGGAATGCTTATGTGCTTTTTTACATTTTCAACCACCTGGAAATATATTTTTTCGTTTTCATCACAGGTTTTGTTGAAATCAGAGGGCATAACAAAAACATTCAGCTCAATAGCATCAGCCCCTGCATCTTGCAGGTTTTGAGCATAATTAGTCCACTGATCACCGGAAACACAGTTCACAGAAGCTATAACAGGAATAGAGACAGCCTTTTTACTCTCCCTTATAAGTTTTAAATGCTGAGTGAACGCATCGTCTTCAGCCATATTATCGTAAAAATCAACTGTTTCAGGATAAATAAAAGATTCCCTGTTCATAGAAGCTTTATCTTTCTCCATCTGGAGAAGTATCTCTTCTTCAAAAATTGATTTTAATACAACAGCACCGGCTCCGGCTTCTTCAAATTCTTTAACATCTTTAACGGAATTTGTAAGTCCTGAGCTGGCTGCAATTATTGGATTTCTGAGTTTTAAACCAAGATAATTTGTTTCCAGATTTGCCATAGGTACAGATTTTTTATATTTAAAGTATTGATAAAAATAATCAATATTTTGTATAATTACTTAATACATTTTAATTATTACATTTGTTTGTAAAACAATAAAATTAATACTATGAAAAGATTTACCATTATTTTCGTTTTGCTATTATTAGGTCTGTTTTTCAGTCAGTGTCAGAACAATAAAAAAGAGTCTCAAACTCAGCAGAAGAAAGCGGAATACGCTATTGTCATCCACGGAGGTGCAGGCAATACTTCTCCTGAGGATTTTCCTGAATCTGAAAGAAAAAAGTATAAGGATAAACTTACAGAAGCCAGGGACAAAGGAGTAGAAATTCTTAAAAATGGCGGAACAGCTATAGAAACTATTGAAGCTGTAATCAATCTTTTGGAAAATTCGCCCTTGTTCAATGCCGGTAAAGGAGCAGTTTTCACACACCACGGTACTAATGAGCTGGATGCTTCAATTATGGATGGTTCCAATCTTAATGCCGGTGCTGTTGCTGGCGTAACAAACATAAAACACCCCATTTCAGCAGCCATTGAAGTGATGAAAAATTCTGAACACGTAATGCTTGCCGGAAAGGGTGCATCGCGTTTTGCTAAAGAAAAAGGTCTTGAAATTGTGGATTCATCCTATTTTTATACTGAAGAAAGATGGCAGGCTCTTCAGCGACAATTAAAAGCGGAAAAAAATGGTACTGTAGGATGCGTTGTTCTGGACAAACACGGTAACCTGGCAGCAGGAACTTCCACTGGCGGCAGGACCAATAAAAAATATGGGAGAATAGGTGACTCACCCATTATTGGAGCAGGTACCTATGCAAACAATAAAACCTGCGCCGTATCAGCCACCGGACATGGAGAATACTTCATAAGATGGACCGTGGCTCATGATATTTCCGCACTGATGGAATACAAAAATATGTCCCTCCAAGAAGCTGGTGAACTTGTAATAAATGATAAACTTGTAAAAGCAGGTGGAGATGGTGGTATTATAGCTGTGGATTACAACGGAAACATCAGTATGAAATTCAATACCAACATGATGTTTAGAACTTATGCAAAATCAACCGGTGAAAAAGGCGTGGCTGTATTTGACGGAAAGAATTAATGGATTATAGAATATCTGGTAGTAAAGGACTTAACTAACAGTAACTATTCAAATTCTTTAACATGAATTTCCAAACCAGATTCTGTTTCAAAGTCCTTTACTTCATCTTTCATATCAGGATCATCTGAATCATAGTACCAGGTTACTTTTACCTGTCCCCCTTTATCTTCATACCGTTTTAAAATTTCAAAAATATCAAGAAGACATTTGGTTGCACTGGTATTAAAATAAAAAAGCTTAACATTAAATTCGATCTTACCTCCAACTTCCTTAATATACTGGTCGATCCAATTCATCAGGGGTAAAAAGAAAGTATAGGTGGATTCCATATAGGATTCACCTGTTATTTCACATATACCGGTTTCTGCGTTAAAATGAACCTCAGGTTTATCAGGGTTTTTGTCTGTTCTGGGAATGTCAATATTTTTCATGCCAATTGGTTGCTTTATCACTGCAAAATTTATTTATACTTCTTTCAAAATTACATAATTTTAACAAAAAAAGGGATATTTTTATTATGATTTGGTGTAATGTTTGATCTGTAAGATAAAAGAAAGTTTATAATTTGTGAACGAATAAATAAACAAATAAGGTAAAATTTCCGTAGAAGATCATTTAAATTTGATTAAAACTTATGAAAGAAAAGTTTTTTGGATTATATTTGAAAAGTACAATATTAACAAGAAATTCATATATAATGGTACTTATGAGAACTTTTATCTCTTTAGTAATTATCCTGCTTTATACATTTAATCCTCTTTATTCACAATTACCTGAAGAGCGATTGAAAAAAATGGTAAAACAAAATAATATTAAATCCCTGACTCAGTGGAATCACAAATATAGTGACGGCAAACCTGAAAAAGATGGATATAAAAATGCCTATAAAGAATTTGACCAACACGGAAACATAACCAAGGAATTATACTATCGGCGAGGAGATATCAATCAAAGACTAAGTTACAAATACGATCAAAACCAGAATAAAACGGAATATATCAATTATAGCGCAAGTAAAGACGAGCTTAGCTACAAACAAACCATTGATTATGATGATGAAGGAAAGAAAATGTATGAGGAAAGATTTAATGGTTCCGAGCACTTTGTTATTGATTACAAATACAATAAAAACGATGAGCTTGTTGAAATTATAAAGAAAAAAAAGATAACCAGCGGAGCCAGCGTTAACTATGAGCTGGATGAACGAAGAGTTTTTACCAGAGAAGGAAACACTACAACCATTGAAGTCCTTGATGACTCGGGTACTTTGCTTTCAAAAATTATCAATAAATACAATGACAAAGGGAACTTGATTGAGTTTAATGAATATGAACCCAATGGTGAACGAATCAAGCAAATCTCCTATAAATTCAACGAGAAGAATTTAAAAACACAGGAAATAAAACATCAAAAAGGGAACTTCATTTATAAAAAGGATTTTCATTATGATAAAGATGGAAACCTAGTGGAAATTCAAAAAGAAGAACCCAAAGACAAAATGCACATTTCCAACATTTACGAATATAATCAGGAAAATACGCTCTCAAAAGAAATGTGGTTCGATTCCATGGCGGAAAAATATTCTCACAAAAAATTCACTTATAATTCCAGTGGAATCCTCGAGGAAGTTGAGGTTTTCTATGCTTTATACAACTATAAGGTGATGTACAAATTCAAATACGAATTTTATTAATTAGAATTGGGCCATTTTTCTTTCCCTACTCTCTTTTTATTTATACCCAAATTGATCGATTTTCTCTCACTGCCTGCCCCCGTACACGAAGTGTCGGGGACAAAGAAATTGTAAGGTTTTCACCTTCCCGACACTCCGTGTAAGGTACAGGTTAACAATTCGGTAAAATCCGACAATTTCTAAGTCGTTTGGCAGCTACCGGATAAGCAAAGCGCTTTTTCATTATCCCTATAAAAATCGGGAAACCGCTCAACTTAGGTTATAATTCCTCCGCTAAATCACAGGCTTGCTTTATACGATCAGCCATCCCTATTCCATCGCGCAGATTACCTGCAATTTTTAGTCCCTTGTATTGTTCCTGTACTTTTTCAATCGCTTTAAATCTTTCCCTGCTTTCAGAGCCATATTGGGGAATAGCATATTCATACCGCATAATGGTTAAAAGTTCGGGATTAAATTTTTTTAATTGAAACATTGAGGTAATCTCTTTCTCTAAAATATTTTCAATTTCGTTGTCATCTTTGTAAAACATTTCCTCTCGCCTTATTCCTCCCATGAATACAGATAACAATGCACCATTCTCTTTAGCCCTGTTTGAGAGGAAAGAAGACATAAAAAGAGAGCCAAGAATATCCTTCTTTTCAACATAAGGTACTAATCCTCCAAATCCGTCAAGAGGAATTCCTTCCCAATTATTAAATCCTATAGCTGCCTGAAGTACTTTGGCATATTTCAGATTATCAATTTTGTTCAGGATATCTTTCTCTACAAAGGGAAAAATATCCGGAACTGAATATGAGCCTATAGTAGAGACAACTTTGTTGCAGGTGATTTGATGGTCTGTGCCATTTTGCTTATAGTTTACCTGATACCCTCTATCCAAAGGCTTCACAACTACATTATCAGCATTGTAAATAATGTTATCTTTTCCTGCCGATTGAACAAGCGCTCCGATTAAATTTTTCAGACCTCCTTTTACAGAAAAAACGTCACGTGTAGCCCTTTTTTCTTTTTCATCTTTTTCTTCAAACTTCTTTTTAATGGCTCCGCCGATAAAACTACCATAATCCTGTTCAAGGTTGTATAGTTTTGGAAGGGCATATTTGGGTACAATTCTGGCCGGGTCACCGGCGTAGACTCCAAGTATGAATGGGTCTACTGCGTAATTCAGAAAGCTCTCTCCCATTCTTCTCCTAACCATCTGGTCAAGGGTTTCTTCTGGGTTCCTGCCCGGTTTTCGAAAAGGTTCACCCAAAAGTCTGATTTTATCCTTCCAGGTAAACAATGGTGTTTTTATGCCACTTATCAAACCGGAAGGCATTTTTTCCCAGCGTCCATTCTTCCATATGTATCTTTTCTTTACCGAATCATCGGGTATTTCAATTTGACAGTAATTATTCAGCTCCTCAAACAATTCTGCAACTTCTCCATATTTAACTACTCCGGTATTAGGTCCTTGTTCAAACAGAAAACCATTCTTTTCTGTAGTATCAATAACTCCTCCCGGTTGACCGGTTTTTTCAAGAATTCTTATTTTATCTCCTTTTTGATTGAGCTTATGGCCCAGAACAAGTCCTGTTAAACCTGCACCAATTATTACCGTATTAGCTTCTTGTGACATTTACGCAACCTTTATATTGTTTTTGAATATTTTTTTTCTGAAGTTTTGAGCATCGGATCAAATACCATAGCAATATTCCGGATTAAAAAGAAGCCTTTGGGTTTAACAATCACTTCATCTTTAACCAATTCTACCAGGTCATCCTCAATGAAAGATTGTAATTTTTCTTCTTTAAATTCAAGAATATTGATAAGCTGATCATTCGAAATATTAAATTGAGATGCAAGGTCAGAGAAATTAAGGTAATGATTGCACATAATTTCAGTGATTGTTGCGCGTATAATTTTTTCCTTCTCATTCAGCTCATAACCTCTCATCACAGGCAATTTATCCTTATTTATCAACGTCTTATATTCATTAATTGATCTCACATTCTGTGCGTATCCATCTGTTAACTGGCTGATGGCAGTGGCGCCAAAGGCATAAACCTGCCCGGTTGTCTCCCTTGTACAATAACCCTGGAAATTCCGGTGCAATTCTTTATTCTGGAGAGCCTGGAATAATTCATCTTCGGGCTTGGCATAATGATCCATACCAATTGCCTGATACCCGGCATCTGTCAGTATAATATAGGATTTCTGAAGCATATCGAGCTTTTCATCTGCATCAGGCATACGGTATTTTTCAAGTTTTTTCTGGTGTTCCTTAAACCAGGGCACATGAGCATAAGAGAATGTCACCAGACGTTCGGGTGAAATTTTTATGGCTCTTTCCACACTTTTCAGAAAATCCTCAGGTTTTTGTCCCGGTAATCCGTAAACCAAATCAATATTTATCCCCTTGAAACCAGCTTTTTTTGCAGTGCGGTACAAATCTTCAAGGGGATATTTAGAAGGAATACGATTCAGTCTTTTCAGTATTTCAGGATTAAAGTCCTGAACCCCCAAACTTAACCTGTTAAAACCCAGTTCAGACAATTGTATGATATGTGTGAGTTCCATGTAAGCAGGATTGCATTCCATTGCCACTTCAGCCCCGGGGAATACGTCAAATCTCGAATAGATAAATTTCATAACTTTTTCAATCCAGTGGAGTGAGATTGAATTGGGAGTACCTCCTCCCCAGTGAATCTGTATAACTTTTCTGTCCGGGTCAAGATATTGTGAAACCAGTTCGATTTCTTTTATTAAAGCTTTAATATAAGTTTCCACGGACTCTTCATTTTTAAACAGGGTAGTATTGCAACCGCAGAAATAACAAATCTGTGGACAAAAAGGAATATGAATGTAAATCGATATACTATCAGGCTTGTTACTGTTAGAATCTTTCAGCAGCTTCACGTATTTCGTCTCATCAAAATTGTCCTGAAAATGATTAGCAGGGGGATAAGATGTATATCTGGGTCCTGCAACATTATATTTTTTTATCAGTTTTTTGTCCAGCATAGAATCAGGCTCTTTTTTGTTGATAAATCATATCATTTTTTTGTTGCAATTCCGGATCATGATAAAGGTATTTTATCAGGAATACTACACTGAGGCCTAAAACCGCTTCCACAGTAAACAAACCGGTATAACCCAACCAGTCACCTAAACGACCGCTCATTACCGCTACGAAAAGGCTGCTTAAATGTGTTAAAACAATTTGCAGGGTGTAATCTGTGCCTTCTCTTCCTTCCCTGACAGTATTCATAGAAATAGTAAAAATACCTACAGAACACATACCGTAGGCGCTCCAAATTAATGCAACGCCAATGTAAAGCATGGTAAGAGAAGGGGTTGTGGTCGTTAGTATAGCGAGGAAAGCTGCCCCTGTAAATCCAAACCCGGTAAATAACTGTAAAGCCTTTCTGTTTCCTAATCTGCGCATAATAAAACCACCCAGAAAAGCACTCCCAGCGCCAAAACCAGTACCAAAAATTCCTGTAATGAAAGCAATTTCTTTTATAGAATAACCCAAATCAACCATGTAGGGTTTAAGCATGGCAAGGATACCAATGATTCCTGAATAAAACAGTACAAGCAATACTACACGTCTTCCAATTTTATCCTGTTTAAAGAAGCCCGGAATATCCCTAAGTGAAACTCTTTTTTTTCCTTTAGTCTTGTCCGGTTCAAGTGGTATAGTCTCTTTTTTCTGCTTATATCCTGAAATAGGTATCAAAGCTAACAACACAATTCCCGCTAGCAAAAACATCAGATATTTCCAGCCAATCATAGAATACAGCATTAGCAATACTCCACTGCCCAATAAGGTACCGAGAAAATTCCCCGAAGACTGAAGACTATTCCCATAGCCACGCTCTTTCTTTTTTAAAATTCGAACCGCCAGTGCATCTGAAGCTATATCCTGTGTAGCGGAAAGTACAAAGGCTATTATCATCAATACCACAATGGATGTAAAATGGGCGCTCAGATTAAAATATCCAATAGCAACGATTACAGCAGCATAAAAAATCTCAGAACTCAAAATCCACCGCTTATAATGCATATTATCTTCAGCATTTCTGTCAACAAACGGTGCCCATAAAAATTTGACAACCCAGGGTATTTTAATTAATTGCAAAAGTCCGATACTGGCAAGCGAATAATTCTCCATGCGCATAATAACAGGTAAGACAGTTGAGAAAAAACTCATCGGTATGGACTGGGCCAAATATAGACTGAAAAGTATGCTGTATTTTTGTCTGGCTTTCATCTAAAATTTATTAATATTGGTAGAAATTCGTATTCCGAATCTTGCAGGCAGACCTCTCTGTGCAAACGCACTCTGCAAGGGTGAAAATTCAAATAAAAATGCATGATAGTTATTATTAAAAACATTCTTTCCCCAGATAGTAACATTCAATTTTTCCGTTACCGCAGTAATGCTCAAATTGACCGTTCCATAATAGTCCTGTTTTAAAGTATTTTCATCATTCCAGAAATGTTTTCCAATTCCCTTGTAGGATACATGGAGTCTCATTTCCTGAAGGAATTCCGAATGGAAACGGTATCTGTAATCGCCCCCCATGTTTAAGGTCATCCTTGGTATATAGGGAATGTAGTTTCCTGAAAAGTCGGTTACAGAATCTTCTTTATACTGATCGTATTTAGCTTCTGTATAAGCAAAATTTGAGAATAGCACGAGATTTCTAACCGGTCGTGCTTTCACCTCCAGTTCAGCACCCTGGCTGTGGGACTCCCCGGCATTTTTTAACATAGATCCCTGCCCACTGGGAACGGGCTGATAAACCTGCTGGTCCTGCCAGTCGATATAAAAAACAGCAGCGCTAAAACTGGCAGAGTTTTTAAACAGGCTTCCTTTAGCTCCCAGTTCATAATTGGTACTGAATTCCGGGCCAAAGGTTATATCCTGCTCCCGTTCAATGGTAGAGTTAAACCCTCCGCTCTTATAACCCCTGGTTATGGTAGCGTATTGAACAAAGTTCTGGTTCCATTGATAATGCATGGAGAATTTAGGTAAAAGGACAGGTTTGCTCATAGTTTCCTTAAACTCATCCTCCACCGACCGGTTCCCAAGCAACTCTCTTTCATACAGATAGTCGAGGGTAGTCTCCTCTATTGCATAACGTAAACCTGTGGTAACTTTCAGACCCTCGGTAAAAAGATCCTTATATGAAAGTTGCCCAAAAACAGCAGTTCCAAAGATTTGTTTGTTATAGGTTTTGTATTTAGTCATCTCTCCGGGCAAACGAAACATATCCACAGCGTCTGAACCGTAATTCACATCTACCTGCTTATCTCTTACCTGATAATATCCAAAAAGCCCTCCAACATATTGAAAACCAGATTTACGTTTATTTGAGAAATTAATTTCCTGGGTATAAAAGTTATTTGTTCTCTCCTGTAAGACAGTAAACAGGGATTGAGATGTAAAATCCTGGTCAATATCCTGCTTATCATCCACATATTGAAAAGCAGATATGGATTTCATCTGAAGGTTTTCCCATCGCTTATTAAAGACCAAACCAGTGGTGGCCAGGTTTCTTTTGTATTCACTTTCATGATTATAGCTGATATCTTGCAGAGAATTATCGCTATTCATCATGGAATAAGGATAACCATTGTTTTTATTCTTACTGGCATCAAAAATAAATTTCACATCTGCAGATTCGGAAATATTATAAAGCAGTTTAAACCTTCCTGCGATGTTGTTTTTCCCTCCAATTGCCTGATTATTAAAATTATTTTCGTAATACCCATTTTCATAACTGTAATTTCCTGAAACGGACAAATTAACTTTTTCTTTTACAACCGGAAGATGTTGTTTTAAATGAAGATTTCTGTTATCATAGGTACCATAACCAAGTGAAATTTGGGTGTTCGAATAGGTATCCGGTTCTTCCGTATGTATTTTTATCAGTCCACCCAGGGAATTCCTTCCGTATAAAGTTCCTTGGGGTCCTTTTAAAATTTCTATCCGTTCAATATCATACAGATCAAAATTGAAGGTAGCCTTGTCAAAATAAGGTATGTCATCCACATAAAGTCCAACGGTTGGTTCATTAATCCGGGTTCCGATGCCTCTTATATAGATGGGCGAAGTTAAGCTTGTTCCGTAATCCGGCATATGGAAACCCGGTGTCACAGAAGTTAAATCCGTTAATGTATTGATTTGTTTATTTCGCTTCTGGTACCCGGATAAAGTTGAAATGGACGCGGGTATATTTCTGGCTTTCTCAATTGTTTTGTTTGCTGTAACGATAATATCTTCTATGTAGAATTCGTCAAGCAATACAGTATCTTTCCTATTTTCAGTTTTTTGCCCAAAGACTTGTATAAAAATTAAACAGCCTGTGGCCAGCAGATACAACTTTTTTATTTTCATAATGTTATAAATAAAATTTTTTAATGGAATAATTTGACAGAAAAACAAAAACCTGTGTTTCTCAACAAAAAATTTAATAGGGAATAGAAATTAGAAATAATAAGCTGGTGGGCCGCGCAAGGAAAAATTAAAATCTACAGGATCCTTCAAATTCTGCATACAGAAAAAGAAAGAGCCATATTCTGAAGGTTGATCAATCCTTTGGTAATGGTATGTAATAACTTCCTGATGGGAAGTTTTCTTTTTGTCTGATTCATTATCCTTCTCCGCTGCGATATCTTCCCAGTAAAAGATCTGTTCATTCTCTGCAAATTTCTGGTCTTCGGCATCATAGTGGATAGCAGGATTGCGTAAAGATTCTGCGGAAATAAACTTAATCTTTTCAGAAATGCCATAAAAAAAAGTGCTTACTACACCAAAAAGGAGTAGATAAGGTAATATCGCTGTTATGGCACTTGAAAAAAACATAAATTTTAATCTATCTAATAAATTCAAAGTTAAATAATTTCAGGCAAAACAGTACCTGATAAAGAATTTAGATTCACTCTAAACTATAACGTTTTATTTTTTCTTCTTTGATTTTCAGGGAACCATCCCTTTTTTACTCTTTCTTCCTGCTCAATAATTTCTCCAATACCCCATAAGTATGTAAAGCCCGGAATGCTTAAAATTGATAAAGAATAAAGCTCCAAGACCTACCCAAAAGCCCTGTATATTTAAATCGTTTAAAATCTCCATTAAAATTACCTGCTATCTCAAATTCCTGAAAGCAACTTCCAGTTTATCTGATAATCTTTGAAATACTTCATCTTTGGTTCCAAGTGCATCAATATCATAAATAGGTTTTTGTTTCCTGTAATAATCGAGCACCGGCATTGTCTTATCCTCAAACTGTTCCATTCTTCGGATTATAGTATCAATACTTGAATCATAAGGTCTTCTGGCATCCGTAGTACCCCTTTTTGTAAGGCGTTTGATTGAATCCAGAGTGGGAACATGAAGATTAAATATGCAGGAAACACTTGAATTCAGTTTTATTAGCAGGCCATCCAAAATATAGGCCTGAACAATTGTTTTGGGAAATCCTTTAAAAAAGAATCCCCGGGCATCCGGATGGGTTTTAATCTGTTTCTCTATAAGTTTGATAGCGAACTCGTCCGGCACAATGTCACCCTTTGCCATATATGACTGGGCTGCTTTACCCATTTCTGTGCCTTTTTTTATCTCTTTTCTCAACTGAGACCCTGCGGATATGTATATCAGGTTATGTTTTTCTGCAAGCATCCTGCCCTGGGTATCTTTCCCGGAACCCGGAGGGCCAAATAACACTACATTTAGCCATTGCTTTGTAAGAGAATGCTCTATAGTATCCGTAATGCGTTTAAATATCTCATTCACTTTGCCCACACCATCAATGGCATAATAAATGCCTTTCTCCTCGTAAAAATTTGCCACTGGAACGGTTTTGTTCTTATATTCTTTTAACCGGTTATTAATCACCTCTTTGGTGTCATCGCTCCGGTTTTCCTTCTTTGAGCGCTCCATCATTCGTTTCATTAATTCATCGTGAGGAACTTCCAGGCTTATCATACAAGAAAGAGAAGTGTTCAATTTAAGTAGTAATCCTTCCAGGATATAAGCCTGAACTATTGTTCGGGGAAAACCATCAAAAAGAAACCCATTTACCTGGGTATTGGTTTTAAGTTTCTTTTCAATAATCTGTACAATAATATCATCAGAAACCAGCTCGCCACGTTCAATAACATTTTTAGCTTTTTTTCCGAGTTGTGTTCCCTGATTCATTTCCTCCCTTAAAATATCACCGGTAGAAATGTAAGCAAGATTGTATTTTTCGATCAGTTTTTTGGATTGTGTTCCTTTACCTGCACCGGGCGGGCCAAAAAGAGCAATATTAAACATGTAATTGGTTTTTTTATTTTAACAATTGATAAAAAACTTAACAGGTATAAGCATTAGGATTTGTAAAAATAATAATTAATTACGGTTTCCTTTACACAAAAAGAAAAAAACTATTAAAAGAAAAAATATAAGCGATACAAAACTAATGCCGGCTAAACTCCCTGAATACGAAAACACCTTATAAAGTGCTATTAAAAATAACACCAGAGAGGAAAGAACTGTCAGGGTCTGATTCCGAATAAATCTGCCTATAAATAGCAGAACTCCGAAGATACTCAATAAGGAAGCCAGGTAAAAATCAGGGTTTTTATAATTCAGGGTAAGGACCGTATCAAAATAAGTAACATAAATAAAAAAGATAACACTAAGTCTGAGTAAAAGAGTACTAAGCGGTAAAAAAAATCTGGCTGGTTTCATAGGTTTATAAATTACTTGAACAGTTCGCAAATACATTCGCAATATACAAAATATAATAAGTTTAGTACAAATTAATATTTAAACCATTTCTAAATTTAATAGTCTGGATCAAAAACATAAGCAGATGAAAAAGATCAAGTTGTTAATCCTGTCAATTCTACAGTTCAGTATCATCTACTCTCAATCTTCAGAATGGTTAACCCACTATGAGAAATCAAATTTTACGGAAACACCCCGTTACGAGGAAACCATTCAATATAGTAAAAAGCTTGCAGAACATTCCGATTGGGTACACTATGAAAGTTTTGGCAAGAGTGCCAGGGGATTTGACCTTCCTGTGCTTATTGCAGATAAAAATGGCCACTCTTCCCCTGAGGCGGTAAAAAAATCCGGTAACACAGTTTTATTGATCGAGGCATGCATTCATCCTGGTGAATCAGAGGGTAAAGATGCAGGACTGATGCTGCTTCGTGATATCGCTATACATAAACAAAATACAGAACTACTGGATAATGTAACCATCCTGTTCATTCCCATATTCAATGTGGACGGTCACGAACGATTTGGCCCCTACAACAGGATAAACCAAAATGGCCCGAAAGAAATGGGTTGGCGAACAAATGCCCAAAACCTCAATTTAAACAGGGATTTTCTCAAAGCTGATGCTCCTGCTATGCACCATTGGCTCAAATTTTTCAATAAATGGATGCCTGATTTTTTTATTGACATTCATACTACTGACGGGGCAGACTATCAATACGTAATAACCTATGCCATGGAGACCTATGGCAATATGGGGAAAGATTTAACCCAGTGGCAGAAAGATACCTATTTGAGCACGATTAAACCCAAAATGGAGGAAGCCGGCTATCCTGTGTTCAGGTATATTTCATTCAGGGAATGGCATAACCCGCGTAGTGGTATGGTGGCCTGGGCGGCAAGTCCCCGGCTATCTCAAGGATACACTGCAATCAAAAACCGGCCCGGTCTCCTGATTGAAACACATATGCTGAAAGATTACAAGACACGAGTTGAAGGAACGTATAAGATGCTGGAGCTATCTCTTGAATTGCTCAATAAAGAAAATAAAAAGCTTCGAAGCCTTATTGATGAAGCAGACAATTATACAGCATCTCCGGAATTCAGAAGCCATGAATATCCGGTTGATTTTGCTCCTTCAGATGACAGTACTTTGGTTGATTTCAGGGGAATAGAATATGATGTGGTGAAAAGCGACCTGACAGGTGCCAGTTGGTTTCAATACGGGAATAAACCTAAAACTTTTAAAATTCCTTATTTCAATGACTTAAGGCCAACAACCCAGGTCGATCTGCCTGAAATGTATATTATACCACCTGAATGGCATTCGGTAATAGACAGAATTCGCCTGCATGGAATAAAAACAAATCTGTTAAAGCAGGATTTAACGATTACAGTACAATCCTACAAATTTAAAAATGTAAAATGGGCTTCCGAACCTTATGAAGGAAGGCAGCGCATACGAAATTTAGAGATCGGGCGGATTAAAGAAGAGAGAGAATTTCCCAAAGGCAGCATTGTAATCGATATGAACCAGCAGAATGCAAAGGTGATTGCCCATATTCTGGAACCGGCAGCCCCTGATTCCTACATCAAATGGGGATTTTTTAATGCAATATTCGAACAGAAAGAATATGCTGAAATGTATTTAATGGAAAAAATGGCCAGAGAAATGCTTGATACTAGTGAGACCCTGAGAAAAAAGTTCCGGAAGAAAAAAGAAAACGATCCACAATTTGCAAAAAACCCCTGGGCTGTTTCAAACTGGTTCTATCAACAAACGCCCTACTGGGACGAAAAAAAGAATGTATATCCAGTAGGACGAATCTTTGAAAAAGAAATGATTAAAGTTGTAAAAGAAGCAATCCAATAATTATTTCTGAAATCCAAGCTATTCCTCAATCGTATCAATGCCATGAATGTAGGAAAAAGCTACTCTCCCATTAATATGTTGTGCTTTTTCTTTGGCATTGGGATAATACCAGGCAGCGTTGTCAAGCTTTTCGCCATCAATATTGATATGATAGTAGCTGGCTGTCCCTTTCCAGGAACAAATCGTTTGATGTTCACTGTCTTCGAAAAATTCCATATTTAAATCTTCGGGACGAAAATAGTGCTTGCGATCTACAATAACAGTATCATCGCCTTTAGCTAAAACTTTGTCTTTGTATACTGCTTTTATCATACTGAATCTGTTTTTTTGGGTTAACTTTTTGTTTTGTTCAGGTATTTAGTCGCCGAAGATTTTATATCCTTACAACCAAAAACAGGAGTTCTGAATTTCATGGAATTTGTTTTTGGTGTAGTATTTGTGTTAAAATTATTATTAATTTTGTTAGAACTAAACACATCAATGATGAAATATTTATTAATTATTACACTTATAGTATTTGCAGCCTTGAATGTCAGTGCACAAAATTTTGCTAACAAACAGTTTGCCCTTATTTATTATGAACTGGAAATCACTGATGAATTCAGAAAAGATATGAAACCGGTAAAGAAATTCATCAGGAAAGCTGAAGTTCACAACAAAGATGCCGATGATAAACTGAAGGCTTTGATGGTTCATCATTTCTACTACCATTTAGCTGAAGAGCTTGAAAAAAATATTGAAATTGGCATTATCCCGATCAGCAGCTTTACGCAGGAAGTCAAATACGATGAATTCGGCTATCCGAAATCCAACATCAATAAAATTTTGCGCATTGGCGATTCCCGTTTTTACTTGAAGGTAAAAATTGAGATAGACAGCAAAACCAAAGAAAAAAAGAAGAATGATCCAAAACTAAGGGGAGATATAACTTTTCCGGTCATTACCATTGATGTGACAGTCTTCAATAATGAAGGAATCATTCCGGCGGACAGATGGAATGGAACAAAAGTAGCTTACAAACCTTTTGAGGTAAATGAAAGGTTCTTCAGAACACTGGCAAAAAACAGCGACCTCCCGGATAAACCCAAAGACGTTGACAAGGAGCAGGAAAGCCTGTTTGAATTGTATCAATTAGCGGTCGATAATTTGGTGGAAACTTATAAGGACTAGCAAAGTTGAGTATAGCGTATAAAATGATTGGAATAATGTCCGGTTCGTCTCTTGATGGACTGGACATTGCATATTGTGACTTTCACAGAACAGAGGATAAATGGGAATACAATATCCCTGAAGCTGAAACTATTTCATTTCCGGAACATTTAAAAGAAAAATTACAGCTTATACCAAATTTGCTGGCCGAAGAATTTGTTAAACTGGATAAAGACCTGGGCGTTTTTATTGGGGAGGCCGTTAACCAGTTTATAAAAAAATATGCCATTAAGAAAATTGATTATATAGCTTCCCACGGCCACACAGCCTTTCACAATCCCGGTAATTACTACACATCTCAAATAGGCAGTGGCGCACATATAGCTGCTGTTACAAATATACCCACAATATCAGATTTCAGAACAATGGATGTTGCCCTGGGCGGACAAGGGGCTCCTCTGGTTCCTGTAGGGGACAAATATCTATTCGGGGATTATACCTATTGTCTGAACCTGGGTGGTTACAGCAATATATCTTTTGAACAAAATGGTAAGCGAATTGCTTTTGATATCTGCCCGGTAAACAAAGCCATAAATTATCTGAGCCGTAAAGCAGGCGAAGCTATTGATTATAATGGTGAAATGGCTAAAAAGGGAACAGTTAACCCATCGCTGCTAAATGAATTAAACAATCTTGACTTCTATAAAAAAGTCCCTCCCAAGTCGCTTGGAGACACCTGGCTGGAAAAACAGTTCCTCCCTCTTCTTGAAAAAGACGAACTTTCCATAAATGACAAACTTCGAACAGTTTACGAGCATATTGCGTTACAAATAGGAAACTCTATTCAGTCAACCCACGAAAAAAAGATATTTACAACAGGAGGCGGAGCTCTCAACCCTTTTCTCATAGAAAGAATTAAGGCAAACAATAAGAACCTTCTGATATTGCCTGAAAAAAAACTCATCGAATTTAAAGAGGCGCTGATTTTTGCATTTATGGGAGTATTAAAAATTAAAAACAAACCAAACTGCCTGGGTTCTTCAACCGGTGCTCCAAAGGACACTTCAGGCGGAATCATTCACACCATTTAACTCCATTTTTACTAAAATTGTTAAGATTTATTATAAGATAATCAAAACCGTTTTGAAAAAATTCTAAATTTGTCAATTCGGATATTTAAGTATTTATTTATGGAAAATTTTACAGCCTATAACCCAACAAAACTTCACTTTGGGAAAAATGTCACAGATAATTTAGGAGAAGTAATTTCGCAATTTGGCAGAAGAGTTCTTTTCATGTATGGAAAAGGTTCCATTAAAAAGAATGGTATCTATGACATGATTATTGAGCAACTCAATGCCATTGAAGCTGAAGTTACTGAATATGCGGGGATTAAATCGAATCCCGTGGTGGATGATGTATACAAGGCCACGGAAAAAGGTTCCCAAAACAATGTGAACGTTGTCCTTTCTGTTGGAGGGGGAAGTGTTCTGGACAGTGCGAAAATTACTTCGCTCAGCCTGGCCAACAAGGTTGATGCCTGGGAACTGATGAAGCGAAAAGTGGAACCTAAAACCAAAATCCCGTTAGTCAATGTATTAACCCTGGCAGCAACCGGCTCAGAAATGAATGGTGCAGCTGTGCTGCAAAATCATGGCACCAAAGAGAAAACAGGGCTTGTTCATGAACTCAATTATCCTGAACACTCTTTTCTTGATCCCCAGTTCACATATTCTGTACCCAGGGATTATACAGCTTATGGTGTAGCCGACTTAATGGCCCATACATTTGAATCCTTTTTTGGTGGCGGAACGGCTTCCCTGTCCGACCGCTTTGCTGAAGCGATATGTAAAGAAGCAATGGAATACGGTCCTTTGGTAATAAACGAACCGGAAAACTACGAATACCGGGCCAACATTATGTGGGCAGCAACGAATGCACTCAACGGGTTGACAGCATACGGGAAAACTATTGGCGACTGGGGTGTTCATGCAATAGGACATATTCTATCTTACCTGTATGATACACCACATGGAGCTACATTGACCATTGCCTCACTAGCCTGGATGAAAATGCAGAAAGAAAGAATCCCCGACCGTATAACCAAATTAGGTGAACATCTTTTCGGAACAAAAACCCCGGAAGATACCATAAGCCGTTTAACTGAATTTTTCCAGTCTATCGGCTGCCCTGTTAATCTTGAAGATATTCGTATTGGAAAAGACAAGAAAGAGGAAATCCTGAATCTGATGATTCGAAATCAGGTGGACGGTATAGTTCACAAACTATCAGATGAAGACAGGGAAAAAATTGCAGAATTGATGTACCAATAAAATTCAACAAATAATCGTTAATAGTTAATTTAAATAAATAATGTCTTATGAAAACAAAACTAAAAGCAATTGCACTTAGCGCATTTTTAAGCCTGTTTCTTTTTAATCTGAACAGCCAGGCCTGCACCAATTTCCTGATTACCAAGGGTGCATCCACAGATGGTTCAACTATGATCACCTATGCAGCTGATTCACATGTTCTTTTTGGAGAACTGTATTTCTGGCCTGCAGCCGATTACCCGGAAGGAACCATGCTGGATGTCTACGAATGGGACACAGGTAAATTCCTGGGTCAAATTAAACAAGCAAATCATACTTACCGTGTGGTAGGCAACATGAACGAGCACCAGGTAAGTATTGGTGAAACCACTTACGGTGGAAGAGAAGAACTTGCTGTTAAAGATACGAACGCTATCATTGACTATGGCAGCCTTATGTATATAACTCTTCAGCGGGCAAAATCTGCAAGGGAAGCTATCAAAGTAATGACCACCCTTGTTGATAAGTATGGATATTATAGTACCGGTGAATCGTTTTCTATTTCCGATCCCAATGAAGTATGGATTCTTGAAATAATTGGAAAAGGTCCTGAAGATAAAGGCGCTGTATGGGTGGCCCGTCAAATACCCGATGGTTACGTTTCCGGTCACGCTAACCAGGCAAGAATTCGCACTTTCCCACTGGCAAATAAAAAAGAAAGCATTACATTCAGTAACATAGACGATATCTTCAATCCTGAAGTAACTACTGTTTATGCTGATGATGTAATTTCGTTTGCTCGTGATAAAGGTTTCTACGATGGAAAAGACAAAGATTTCAGTTTTTCTGACACGTATGCTCCTATGACTTTTGGCGGAGCCCGTTTCTGTGAAGTTCGTGTTTGGTCGTTCTTCAAAGAGGTACATGACGATATGGATCAATACATGGAGTATGTAAAAGGTCATGAACTGGACAACAGAATGCCTCTCTGGATTAAGCCCAATAAAAAAGTCTCTCAAAGAGACCTAATGAATTTCATGAGAGACCACCTCGAGGGCACAGAACTGGATATGAGAAAAGATTTCGGCGCCGGTCCGTTTGACAAACCTTACCGCTGGAGACCTCTTACATGGGAAGTGGATGGACAAACGTATTGCAATGAAAGAGCTACCGCGACCCAACAAACAGGTTTCTCCTTTGTATCCCAGTCAAGAAACTGGTTGCCAGATGCAGTGGGTGGAATCCTATGGTTCAGCGTAGATGATGCTGCAAGCACTGTATATACACCGCTTTACGCAGGCATGACCGAATCACCCGAAACCTTCAAAAAAGGAAACGGTTCCATGATGGAATGGTCAGACAATGCCGCATTCTGGATTTTTAACCAGGTATCCAACCTTGCTTACACACGTTACAACCTGATTCATCCCTACATCCACGACTACCAGCAAAAACTGGAAGAGCGGTTTGTTGAATATACATCCATGGTTGACCAAAAAGCCAAAAAGATGTTTAACGAAGACAAAGAAAAAGCGCATGAATTCTTAACTGCTTTCTCCGTGGATAACGCCAACAATCTTGTTCACAACTGGAAAAAATTTTACCAGTGGTTGTTCATGAAATTTGTTGACGGCAATGTGAAACCCACCGAAGGCCGTAAATTCAAAACAAACGGAACAGGTGTCGTGAAGCTAAAACAGCCCGGATACAGCGAAGACTGGTACAAACAACTTATTGAAGAAACAGGAGATAAATTCAAAGTTCCAGGTGACGGACATTAATAATTTACAACCCAAATTGAGCGATTTTCGCTCACGAATAATATTGAGGCTGGTCGAATGGACCGGCCTCTTTTACTTTTTAAACCCTATACTCCGTAATAAGAAGTTAACCGGCAATTTACCGAAGCAGGTAAAGAACAGAAGTAACCTGGAGCCTGGAAGAAGAATAGAATGGATTGGACTGATTTTTAAAGAGGTAAGACTCTAATATATGGTTGATAACTAAAATATTATTACTTCTTCCTTTGTGTATCTTTGATTTTTAGAGCCTTAGTGGCATTCTCTTTCTGCCACGGCACGAAGACACAAATCAACCACAAAGAGAGTTATAGCCAAATATCAACCATGTCTCAGAATGTTACGATTAAATTCCGCATTGAAAGAACTATGAACAAGGACTAAGAAATGTTAAAAATATAAGGAAAACCTGGCTGTATTGGAAGGATAAACAGAAGAGATACAAATCATTGACCTTAATTAGCTTATTGGCATAATAATCTCAACAGAAACAGAGTTATGCTTAAAAATGTAAGAATAACCAAACAAGAAATTTCAGAAAATGTTGTTTTATCTGAAAAAATATTTGTAATATTGCGCCCTGTTAAATAAGAAATAAAAACATCTAAAATAAGTTATTGGTCATGGACTTAATGAAAGAAGTTGAAAAAGAATTTACAACTCAGAACAAGATTCCTGAGTTCAGAGCAGGCGATACTGTTGCAATACACTATAAAATTAAGGAAGGAACTAAAGAAAGAATCCAGGATTTCCAGGGTATTGTAATACAGCGCAAAGGAGAAGGGCTTTCTGAAACCTTTACAGTAAGAAAAATGTCAAGTGGTATAGGTGTGGAAAGAGTTTTCCCTTTACATTCACCCAATATTGCAGGAATCGAAGTGAAGAAACGAGGTAAAGTCAAAAAAGCTAAAATCTTTTATCTTCGGGGTCTTACAGGTAAGAAAGCTAAGTCGAAAATTAAAGAACGAAGAGTTTAAAAAGTTTTACAGATATAAAAAAAATCCCGGTTTCGCGACCGGGATTTTTTTTTGAGATTTATTTGTTTTCATTCTTTATTTTCTCTGCCTTTTCCCTGGCCTCCTCCACTATCTGGTCGGCTTTTTTGTCAGCTTCTGCCACCACCTGGTCTGCTCTTTTCTCGGCTTCCTGCCTAATTTTTTTAGCGGATTCCTCTGCAGCTTTCTTTACCAGGAAGTTCTTCCCTTCGGCTTCCTCTATCACTTTTTCCGCTTTTTTATCGCCCTCTTCCCGTATTTTTTTTGCTGTACGCCGGGCTTCTGCACGTATCTGCCGGGCTCGTTTTTCAGCTTCCTCCACGATTTGCTCAGCTCTTTTAGACGCTTCTTCCCTGGCTTTATCCTTTACTTCTTCTTTTTTCTTATCAATTTCCTCTTTCACAGTTTCTTTAACCTGCTCTTTCACAGTAGACTCCTCTCCTTCTCCTTCACCAAACATCAGGCTAACTTTCGGGTCATCATAGGTTCCGGTAAGATTGGATTTCACATTGATTGTTTTACTTGTTTCAATACTCATGTCTTTACCGGTAGCGCTTGAAAGCAATGAGCTAATGGCCTCATCAGCAGCCTGACCAAGTTTTCCTTTAGGTATTTTCATATCAATAATGTAATCCATGGTCTTGTCAATTCCCTGTGAGCCGGATATAGTCATATCAATCTTGCTAACTGTAACATCAAAGGGTTCAACAAATACCCGGCCTTCCTTCAGTTCAAAGTCAACCTTAATGTCTTTAACCACCTGTTTTTCATCTTTTGTCAGTTTCAGTTTAGTAAGGATTGAACTCAA
Organism: uncultured Bacteroidales bacterium; assembly: GCA_964585385.1. Taxonomy (GTDB): domain Bacteria; phylum Bacteroidota; class Bacteroidia; order Bacteroidales; family UBA12077; genus JAGXLC01. Next base: position 2,563 of record CAZPDP010000019.1, on the reverse strand, counting down.
CGATTTACTTCCTGCCAGAACCAGTCTCTCGCTGCGAAACTGGCCATAGCCTGTGGCTGTTTCAATTTCAGGTTCCATATTCTGATACAATCCGCTCATATATTCCAGGTCAAGCGAGATATTACCTGTCGTATTTCTCAGGATGGGTACCAGCGTATCAAGCATAGAAAAAGAGCGCATGGCATATTCCACCTTCAGGTCATTCACCTCAAAATCAAAGCTGACATAGGGATTTTCAGCTTCCTGGGTATTGTATTCCCCATTCGCCTTAAGCGAACCATTAAACAGGTTCATGCCAAAGCCATCCAGGTAAACAGCCTCATCCCTCACCAAAATCGTTCCGCCGGCATCGGTCATGTCCATTTTATCGTAGATTATATGGTCAAAACGGCTGTCCAGTTTGAAGTCAATTCTTTCCGGTACTTCAAACAGTTCCATTTCTGCTTCGATGGTATCGACTTCCTCTTCCTCTCTTTCTGATTCGGTCAGGAACTCATTGGCATTGAAATAACCAGAAGTTACAGAAAAATCTCCCCGGAGCGTTCCATCCTTGAGGGCATAAGCCAGGTAATTTTCGATTTTACCCCTGGCCTGTAAATCGCTGTCCCCTATTTTTGAGTTAAAGCTTTTCAGTTCGAGATACTGTGGCGAGAAGACAAATTCCGAATTCTCAAGGGCAAAAGGTACAGGTATATCCGGACCTGAGAAAAACAGGTCGGTAACTTTTATGCTTCCTTCGGCCTGGAACTGCTCGTATTGCTCCTGTTCAATCATAGACATGCGTCCGTCCATTGAAAAATCGGACTCAATCAAACCTTTGAGTGTTATCCCTTCCATTGGGATGACATCGGAAAAGTCTGCCAGTTGTATTTTTCCGGTTACCCCACCCCTGACCTGCGGATCAGACATTGGGGTTGTAACTTTGAAGGAAGCATCAAACGGGTTGTTGGCCAGTTCCATGTGAAATTTCTCGAGGTTGACAATGGTATTATCCTGTATTTCCCCGTCAAAGTAGGTTTGCAGACTGATATTAACATTACTCACTTCTTTGGGCAAGTCCGGGTAACTGAACACACCGTTTTCAACAATGAGATTCACGTCTACAGTGGGCAATATACTATCCTGGTAATACCCGGAAACCTTTCCGTTCAGTAATAGATTACCTGTTGCCTGAACATCGGCGAAATCTTTTTTGTAAACTGCCGGAACAAGAGAAAGCAATTGTTTAAAGCTTGCTTTATTGGTGAAGAACTTAATGTCTGTGGTTATTTTACCATCTTCCAGCATCTCAACCATTCCGTCAAAATTGAGCTTGAGCGCATTCAGGACAAATTGGTTTTCCTTGAAATGATACCTTCCTGCTTCAAGGTTTGCTCCTATACCGGCTGAAAAATCAAGGGAAGCGTCGTTGAGGTATTTGACTGCCCCCATTTTTACCAGGACCGGTTTAATGCCCAGCTTCATTTCCAGGTAGGACGAGTCGGCACCTAAATCACCATTCAGCTTGAAATTAAAGTTTTTCAGCTCTGTATACATATCCGAAACCTCGTCGCTGTAAACTATGTTTCCATCGACTATTTCAAAAGTCTTCAGATCTACCCGAAAATCCGTTTCTCCTGCCGTGGTATCTATTTCTTCTTCAGGCGCCTCTTCCGCTTCTGCAGCCATAATATCCCAGTTGACCGAGCTGTCCGGGGACACCCGTGCTTTCAGCCGGGGTTTTTCCAGGTAAATCCCTTTCACTTTTATGTTTTTTTTGATTAAACTTATCAAATCCACACGAGCCCTAAACGCATCAAAGCTGACCAGCGTGTCCTTTTCAAACTGGCCTTTTCCGGAAACACTGAGGTTTTCAATGCCCACACTCAGGTCAGGAAAATGTTTAAGCATAGATAATTTAAAACCGGAAAACTCGACTTTGGCATCCAGTTTTTCGTTGAGCAGGATTTTGCTCTGCTTCATAATATCGTCCTTGAAAATGAGAGGAATAACTATCATCAACGCTACCAGGACAAGAACAACCATTAGAATAATTCTGAAAAATCGTTTCATGGGGATTAGGATTTAGTTTTATTATACCAAAAATAGCAAATCTTATTATTCGATATTCCCTATTGAAGATTTAATTTCAATTTAACAGATAACAACAGAAAATGATGGTAGTTGGTTGAAAATTTTATGAACATAAAAAAAGCCTCAATTTCTTGAGGCCTCGTGAACCTGGGAGGAGTCGAACCCCCAACCTTCTGATCCGTAGTCAGACGCTCTATCCAGTTGAGCTACAGGTCCGCTTGTATTTTATTTAATGTGCCTGCAAATATATAAAAAAATCCCAACTTATATATGTTATCCGTACTTTTTAGGATACCTGGTTCTATTGAATAAAACTAAAGGAGAGAAATATTCATCCAACCATAAAAAATTTTATATTGAGAATTACCTAACAGAATTTTCATTAAATTTGATATAAGGTTGAATAACAAAATATATAAAATTTTTATATATCTTCGTTAAATCAGGCACTTACAATGACAAACCCATTCCGCCATAACAAGAATAAAGT
>CAZPDP010000018.1:0-63662 GCA_964585385.1 uncultured Bacteroidales bacterium | reverse complement strand
AAAAATCCCATGTTACATGATAATTTATCACGGGTTATTCGTTGGTACAAAGGTCGCGTTACCTTTGAATGCAGAAAACAAGATCGATCCTTCGCATGGCAATCACGGTTTTATGATCATGTCATTCGAAATGACAAGGCATATCAGAGGATATCAGAATATATCAGGAATAACCCCTGCCATTGGCAAGGCGATAGATTTTATTCGTGGCAAGGGTAATAAGAAATATCACCTTCAGAATTTCCAGGCTCACATAGTACATATGGATATTTGAATCACCGGGTTCCTTTCCTGAAATTATAAGATCGGCTCTTTCCAGTAATGCTGGCAGTAACCAAAAACTCTGGAGTACCAGAATTGCGATAATCCCCTGGAGCAGAAAATTTGGTAGTAGAAATTTCAAATTCTTGAAACGAATCACATTGAGTATGATATATGCGACAAGGAGTATCCATTCCACAGTATTCAGTGCGCTAAATACCAGTTTCCCGATACCGAGTCCTAGTGGGAGTGTAATTCCGGGAGCCTGAAACTTCAACCAGGCTTCCATGAAACTAATTGAGCTTACAAAGCCTGCCCAGAATATTAAGACAAGTGGGGATATAACTTTTATCTTCATAACAATTCACTTTTATAGGTTATGAATTATTAAAAAACGCTATCGTAAGGCTAAGTGTTTCAAACAATCTATTATATGAAATTGTTACATAGTCCTTAACTAAATTTCTTAAAAAATTATGTATCCAGTTATTCTTGAAATCCACTCCATATTGCGTTATATCATTTTCTTGTTACTCATTGTTCTTATTGTTAAACACCTCATTGGTTGGGTGAATCATTCCAGGTTCCTCAAATTTGACAATATTTTATCCACAGTAACAGTGAGTACTATTCATTTGCAGTTAATTGCCGGTCTGTTCCTTTATTTTATCAGTCCTCTGGTTTCATTTAAAGGACAAGTTATGCAAAATGAGGTGATGCGCTATTACACTGTTGAACATTTGCTTTTGATGGCCATAGCTGTGACGCTCTTTACAATGGGTCGTGTAAGACTGAAAAAGAAAGAAAAGGATATACTCAAACACAGGGTAGGATTCATCTATAATTTAAGCGGTCTGTTGATTATCATTTTAACATTGGCCCTTGGCAGCAGAGGTATCTTATAAATGAAACCATGTAATTAGGTCCCCATGCCATCTATTTACTGCCGGCTTAATAAACATAAGTCGATTTAAAAATCGACTGCCTGTTTTCAAATTTTCTCAATTTAGAATGGCGTTCATATTTCATTCATTCTATGATACTTATTTTATTGTTTTTTTATACAGGTCAGGGCAATAGTCAGGTAATTCCGGCATATAGCTCGTTTCAGAATTGTTACCAGTCTATGAACTACTATTTGTCCATTTTTGTTTACATAGTTTCAAGTACTGATAAACCCTATTGTAGATTTATAAAAAGAGTCGAATCTATGTTTCTAAGATATTTGTTACTGATTGTTTTAACCGGTTTATTAAGCAATCAGCTCACAGCGCAAGATCCTGCAAGACAAGATCCGGATATAGGTTTTACAGAAAACACGAATGAATATTTGTCAAAAGATATTCAGCTTATTAACAAAAATGATTCATTGGAAACGATTGGCGAAATAATCAATAAGCCTACAGTTTTAAATTTTGTTTATTTTGATTGTCCGGGCATCTGTACTCCATTACTCAATGATCTGGCCAGGCTGGTGGATAAAATGGATCTGGTGTTGGGTGAGGATTACCAGATTGTAACCGTTAGTTTCGATCCCGAAGAAACTACAAGACTGGCGCAGCAAAAGAAGAGCAATATTGTAAGTACAATACAGAATAAGAAACGTACAATGGAAGGGTGGAAGTTTTATACAGCAGACAGTGCTCAAATCAAAAAATTAACAGATGAGGCAGGCTTCCATTATAAACCGCAGGGTAATGACTTTATCCATTCCGCGGGCTACCTTGCTGTAAGCCAGAACCGAAAGATAACCCGTTATTTGAAGGGTGTATCCTTCCTGCCTTTCGAATTAAAAATGTCTATGGTGGAAGCTTCTGATGGGGAAGTCGGGCCATCTATAAACAAAGTCCTTCAATACTGTTTTGCTTATGATCCGAAAGGGGGGACTTATGTTGCCGACATAAAAAAGATTGGCGGTATTCTGATAATTTCTGCCGCACTGGTTTTCTTTACCATATTAGTAATCAGATCAAAAAGGGAAAAGTCAAAATCTACTGCACAATAAAGTGAAAAAACTTTGTCTAAAATGGATCAGGATAAAAATCAGGAACGGGAACCCAGTTATCTAAAATACCAGGGAAAATATAAAGGAATTTTAGGCTGGATTTTATCAACCGATCATAAGAGAATAGGGTTGCTCTACCTGTATTCTATTGTAACATTCTTTATTCTCGGTGCTATTCTGGGTCTTTTAATGAAGCTGGAACTCATTGCTCCGGGAGAAACCATTATGGGGGCCGAAGAATATAATGCCATGTTCACTCTTCATGGCATCACCATGATATTCCTGATTGTCATTCCGGGAGTGCCAGGTGTTCTGGGTAATTTTTTACTTCCTATAATGATTGGTGCCAGGGATGTGGCATTTCCCAAACTCAACCTGGCTTCATGGTGGATATATATCCTGGGGGCCATTGTTGCAATCTCTTCCCAGTTTATGGGGCAAGGTGCACCAGACACTGGATGGACATTTTATGCGCCTTATAGTTACCAGGCTCAATCCAATGTGATGGCAGCGGTGCTGGGCGCCTTTATCCTGGGTTTCTCCTCAATTCTTACAGGAATCAACTTTATTGTAACAATGCACAGGATGAGAGCCCCGGGTATGAAATGGCTTAAAATGCCCCTGTTCCCCTGGACATTATATGCCACCGCCTGGATACAAATACTGGCTACCCCGATTCTGGGAATCACTTTATTGATGATCGTAGCTGAAAAGACTTTAAATATCGGGTTCTTTAATCCGGCTTTGGGTGGTGATCCGGTGTTATATCAACATTTATTCTGGATTTATTCCCATCCGGCCGTATATATTATTATCCTTCCAGGCATGGGTATTATATCAGAGATTATACCGACCTTCTCCCGTAAACCAATTTTCGGGTATAATGCCATTGTAGTATCGACGCTATTGATTGCATTTGTGGGTTACTTTGTATGGGGACATCACATGTTTACTGCAGGAATGAGCGGAACAGCCCTGTTTGCTTTTTCTTTCCTGACCTACATCGTGGCTATTCCCAGTGCAATCAAAGTTTTTAATTGGCTGGCAACCATGTTCAGAGGGTCTATCATGCTGAAAACACCTTTCTATTGGGCAGCGTCATTCTTATTTATGTTTATGGTAGGAGGTTTGTCCGGACTTGTTTTGGGTGCATTAGCAACCAATATCCATGTTCATGATACAGCCTTTGTAGTTGCCCATTTCCACTTTATCATTTTTGGTGGTTTGGGTTTTGCATTCTTCGGTGGTATTCATTACTGGTTCCCAAAAATATTTGGACGAATGTACGATGAACGGTGGGCCAACATAGGATGGGTCACATTTATGGTTGGTTTTCTTTTTCTCTATGGGACCATGTTTTACCTGGGTATTGCCGGTATGCCGAGAAGATATTATGATTACCTCCCGGAATATCACACAGGAAATGTTATTTCTTCATTGGGTGCCATTGTAATGGTAGCCGGCCTTGCTATGATAATCATTAATCTGATTATTTCTGCAAGACATGGTAAAAAAGCCAGTAAAGATCCATGGGGTGGCCAAACACTTGAATGGAAAGTGGACAGCCCTCCCATAAAAGAAAATTTTCATAAAATACCCACTGTTGAATAAATAACTATTGTAGGTTAATTCTTATATCAAATGATCAATAGATAACAATATCACTATAAGTAATACATAATAATTAATTGCCCGAAAATAAACAGCCAGTTTCATCTTTTTTTCCTGATTCAGAAGTAAACTGAACCAAACAATTAAGCCAACAGATAAAACCATAATCAATACTGCCACAACGGATGATGTAACCATACCTGAAAATGCCAAAATACCTGCTATAATTGCAGTTATAAGTATCATAACAAACAGTTGTCTTCTAATTTGCATTTCAGAATACATATCCGTCAGTACCGGGAATCCTGCTTTTTTGTAATCAGAAGCAAAATGCAATGCCAGCATCCAGAAGTGAGGTATTTGCCAGATAAAGAAGAACGACGCCAGGATGAGGGCATTAAGTTCAATGAGCCTGCCTCCGGCCGCTACCCAACCTACTAATGGAGGTATGGCTCCAATTACTGATCCCGGGATAACAGCAAAGGCAGTAATTTTTTTAAGATTTGTATAAATAAGGTTATACCAAATAAATGCCGTTAAGCCTAAAATGAGGGACAACCAACCTGAAAATGCATACAGGATGATACTACCAATAATAAATTCAATGGCAGCAACCTTCCATGCAGATGATTTTGAAATCCTTCCAGCAGGGATCGGTCTCGACTGAGTCCTTCTCATTATTGCATCAGTATTCGCTTCCTGTATATGATTAATTACTGATGAACTGCAGGCCAGAATGAATATTCCCAAAACTGTCCATAGAAGATTTATATCAAAACCCTGCTTTTGCAATACATATCCTGCTAATGTAGTAACCCCAACAGCAAAAGTTATGTATATTTTATTAAGCTTAGCGAAAACTTTGATTTTCTCGATTACTTTTTGAATGTTTGGCATCTGTTTAATAGTATTAAAGAAACGGATTGAAAATCCCAATTATTTTGATAATGGAGTCAGCCCATTCATCGGAATCATTCAGGCTTTTTACCAGGGTCAGTTCTTCACCTCCATTTTCTTTAAATAACTTTTGATATTCATATTCAAGTTCCACAATGGTTTCCAGGCAATCTGCCACAAAAGCAGGAGCCGTTATGAGGACTTTCTTATATTCATTTCTGGCAAGGTTGATAATGAGCTCATCTGTAAAAGGGGATAACCAGTTCTTTGAAAGACGCGACTGAAAACCTACAGAATATTTCTCTTCTGGTATATTCAATCTTTCGGCAAGCAAGCGAGTCGTTTCATAACAGGTTGCTTTGTAGCACATATTTCCATAAGCAGGCATTTCTTTTTCGCATACACACCCTACACCATCATTGCCCGGGTGTACTTTATTTATTTGCCTGTTGGGCAGGCCATGGTAGGAAAACACCACATGATCATAGCTGGCCGGTTTATAACTTTTGATCTGGTTAGCAAATGTCTGAACAAATGCCGGATGATCATAATACTGGCCCATTATCCTTATTTCTGGTATGGTTTCCCAATTTCTTACTTTCTTAAAAACGCTGTCTACTATTGATCCTGTGGTTGATGAGGCGTACTGGGGAAACAAAGGGAACAAAATCAACTCATCGAATTGCTCATCCCTAATTTGTTCGAGGGTTCTGTATAAACCGGGCTTTTGGTACCGCATGGCTTTGTAAACAGTATACTCGCCATTTAATTTTCCCTGAAGCTTGTCAGTCAGATTGTTAAGGTAGATGAGCAAGGGAGAACCGTCTTTTGTCCATAGCCTTTTGTATAATTTGGTGGAATTGCCTGCCCTGAAGGGCACGATGATCAGGTTAACCAGCAATTTCCGCCAAAGCCAGGGAATATCGATTACTCTTCTGTCGTTTAAAAATTCAGTAAGATATTTTCGAACTTCTTTTTTACTGGGTTTTTCAGGTGTGCCCAGATTAACAAGTAATAATGCTTTTTTTTTCACCATCATATTATTAGTCCTTTGAATAATTGATCCAATCAATACCTTTTTTAAGCAATTGCTGTGTTTTTTCTTCTTCTGAATCCTTTTCAGGAATATAGTTGTATTCCCATTTTGCATCCGGTGGCAGACTGATGAGGATGGATTCCGTATTACCTCCGCTTTCCAGTCCGAATTTTGTGCCCCTGTCATAGATCAGGTTGAATTCTGTATAACGGCCCCATCTAATTTTTTGCCAGAAGGAGTTCTTATCATTAAAAGATTTTTGGCCATATTTTTCCAGAAGTTCGGAATATAAGACAGGATACAATTCTGTTAATTCAGTTGTAAATTGAATCCATTGTTCTATATCCAGAATTTCCGAAGGTATCATTCTGTCGAAAAAAATACCACCTACACCCCGGGTTTCATTACGATGGGGTAGAAAGAAATAATCATCGGCCCATTTTTTAAAATCCGGGTAAAAGCTATAGTGATACTTCCTGCAGGTTTCTTTCATTCTGCGATGGAAAGCGCGGGTCTGCCCAATATCTATATATACAGGTGTGAGATCAATACCTCCTCCAAACCACTCTAATCCATTATTCATAGTGAAATATCGCACATTCATATGGATGGTTGGAACAAAAGGATTTTTAGCATGAAATATGGATGAGATACCTGTAGCTGAAAACCGTTCCCCTTTCACTTCAAGGGCCTGGGCCATTTTATCGGTTACCGGTCCGGTTACTTTTGAAAAGTTGACGGCTCCCTTCTCTATTTTGTTTCCCCGTGAAATAACGCGCGTAATCCCATAGCCGATATCTTTTTGCCAGGTATCCTTCGAAAACTTCACACCGCCATCGCTTTTTTCCATAGTATTACAGACTTGTGCCTGCAATTTTTTATATAGAGCTGCGATATCTTCAAAATATTGCATGCGTTCCGACTTTTGCTTGAGAACAATATAAAAAATAATTATGTTCAATCATCCTATTCATCTAACCCGAATAATGCAGGCTAATATTATTATGATATAACATTAGGGTGAAATTATGTTTTATACTGTAACTTAAATCGTGATTTATCAAGTTTTCTGGAAGGGCGGGTTAATTGAGCTAAACCAATTTAATTTCAATGGAAAAAAATATTTTGTCTTCTTCGGTTTCGACAAAATCATAGCCAAACTCATTATTGGTGAATCGTGCAATTTCATATAACCCAAATCCTGAATCGCTGTCTTTCGATGAATTTGTATCTTTCAAATTATCTTGATAGTATTGCTCAATTTCCTCCATATTAGTTGATTTAATGGATTCAAGTTTTTCTTTTAACGGCTGATAATTTTCATGATTGACAAAATTCCCGCATTCAACATGTAACGCTTCCTTTACAGTCTTTATAGCGATTATGCCATCAATGTGTCCATCAATTGTTTCGCCATGTATTGAAACATTCTTTAGTACTTCAATAACGGCAACAATACTTTTCACCTGTTTTGAGCGGGAATTTTCATCTCCCATAAAATTGTTTTCCAGCATCTCAATTAAATTAGAAGTGGGTTCACTGGAAAAATCTCCTTTGTAAAGTATTAAAATATTATCCTCAACCAGGCGGTAGTAAATATTTTCAATGTCATCAATGTTACCTTTTTGATAACGAAATTCTTTATTTATAGGCATTTCTGCCTTCATCATCAATAGGTCATAATCATTATTCAGAGGTATAAACTTTTGAATTAATGGCAGGCCGGATTTTCTGACCATCTCAATGAACCCCAGCCCGGCACCTCCCTTATCTGAAATTTCACCAAATTCAAGCACTTCCTGTTTGAGTGCTTTTAATTCTTTATCTGAAAGGGCGTTAATTTTATTAATTCTTTCTTTTACGTTAGGTACATTAATTTTTTTTATAACATTGGCAGAAGAAATAATGATCCGGTCATCATGAACTCCTATTTTAAAAAAATCCCTGCTGTATTTCAAATCAGAAAGCGGCTGCTTTTCTTTTATTCTATGCTTGACCAGATTTTGAAAACTCTCTGCTATCAGAAAGGAGGATTTCTTTTTGAAAGTGGATAAATCTGCAACTCTTGTGTAATAATCATCGGTTATGTTTATCATATACCTTGTAATCTTATTTGTAAACAGACCGAAATAAACCAGAGAAATTTTTTCCTCCTTCAAGACCTTATAAAATCTATAGATGGTATTCATTTTTATACAATTATTGATTTGTATCCATTAAACCTATACGATTGATAGGTGCTTTATATAATTCAGGAACAGGCATGTTAAACCTAAGTTGAGCGGTTTCCCGATTTTTATCGGGATAGTGAAAAAGCGCTTTACTTATCCGGCATCTGCCGTACGACTTAGAAATTGTCGTGAGCGAAAATTGCTCCATTTGGGTTATATTCATCATGATCTTGTAAAGGTATGGAAAAAAGGCTAAAATATCCTTTCAGAGAACGTACATTTTCTTTTTCACTTTTGGATATTAAAGATGTTATCATATCAAAGACAAATTTAGCTATCTTATTCTAGTTAACAACATCAGGCTTTTATTGTTAACCTTAAATTTAATCCTGGTTAACGGGATTGTCTGTTCTGTTTAAAGAATTGGCCCAGCCTTGTTTGTGGCGAGTTAGAGGATCAACCAGGAATATTTACTGCTCAACAGAGTCAATAGATCTTTTTTTAACCATAGAGAACCCAGAGGACCCCGGAGAAGCTTTCCCGTGGTTCACCTGGCATTTGCCACCCCGCACCCTTTTGTTCCCGGCAGCTGCCGGGAGCTTTCCCGCGCAACCTCTGCGATTGGTTTCCTTAGCTTCATGGCTCTGCATGTGGCTTTGTTTGTGTGTGGGGGTACTCCGGAAGCTACCGGGGCCAGGGGTGAACGAAGAACTTGAAAAACTATATTATACTCTCACGTAACCTCTACATTTTTTTTTGAGCCATTAAACAAAACTTTTCATCCGTTGTTTTTCATTTAACCAATAAAAAAACGATCATGAAACCTATCAGACAGTTACTTCCCACTATTTTATTTTTTTTGTTGATACCGGCTTTTACTGTTTCAGCGCAGCAAATGGTTAAAGAAAACGCTGAACCGGAAAAAATTACAAGCGGTTACAGATTTACTGAAGGCCCTGTTTGGCATCCTTCAGGTTATCTCTTATTCAGTGATATACCTGCCAATACAGTTTTCAAATGGGTTCCGGGCGAAGGAGCAGAAGAATATATCAAACCCAGCGGACACTCCAACGGACTCACCTTCAATATGAAGGGTGACTTAATATTAGCACAGCATGACGGACATGTGGGAAAAGCAAATGAGGATGGCTCTTTTGAAATAATCGTGAGCTCTTATGACGGAAAGCGGCTCAACAGTCCCAATGACCTTGTAGTGCATTCCAGCGGAGCCATTTATTTCACCGACCCACCCTATGGGGTTTCCAAAGAAGATAAAGAGCTGGATTTCCAGGGAGTTTATCGCTATAGTGATGAAGATGGACTCCAGCTTCTTATAAGCGATTTTGACAGACCTAACGGCATTGCCTTATCTCCTGACGAAAAGAAACTGTATGTAAACGACAGCCAACACGGCCACATTCGGGTATTTGACCTGAAAGAGGATGGCGCCATTGAAAATGGGAAAATGTTCGCTAAAATGGAATCGGACAAACCCGGCGCCGCTGACGGCATGAAAGTAGATGTGGAAGGTAATGTTTATTCAACAGGACCGGGAGGTTTGTGGGTCTTTTCACCCAGTGGAGAGCTCATCCAGCAAATCGATACACCCCGGTTAACAAACCTTGCCTGGGGAGGAAAGGAAGGAAAAACCCTTTTTATGACCTCACCGGATGCTGTTTATAAGCTTGAAATGAAAACTAAAGGGTATAACGGATTTTGATTGGTAACCTTTTCCCTTTTAAGCATACCATCGGATTCTATACTGGCAAAACACCCGGAAATATTAACCACAGAGGGCCGGGGAGGAAACACTCTGTGGTTGACCATATCAAGTATCTCTCGCCCTTTCAGGGGTTGGGCTGGGTTATCAATTCGTTCCTTAATACCTTAGTCTCTCAATCTCACCCACTCTCTCTTTCTCAATGCTAACTTTCAAAGTACTCCTCCACAATTCCTCATCCTTAATTCTTCATTCTCAACCATCACCCCAGCATCGCATGTACCCGTGAAATTTTTTCGGGGATTCGTAGGTTCAATGGACAGGCTTCAGTACAATTTTCACAACTGATGCAAGAATTCCCCTTGACCGGCAGAGAGGCATACAGTTTTTGTGCCTTGTTCCAGTCGTTGTCGTCCATTGCGTATCTTTCGAACCGCAGGATATCAGAAATCGGTATCTGTTGAGGACAGCCGGGCTGACATTTCCCGCACATCCGGCAGGCTGTTCTGTCCGCCTCATCAGTCATGATAGCCATGGCCTGCAGGTCTTCTGCACGCAACTTTTTGCCAGCACCTGAATAAGTCTCCTCAAATTCATCCATATTTCTGACCCGTATAACAGCAGCATCGAGCAGGGTTTCGGTAGTGAGCCAACGGGCCATAGCATTATAAGGGGAGGTGCCGACTGGCAGTTTGTCCATAAATTCTTCATCGCTTTTCATTCGACCGATGCCCCGTGCCGTTTTCATGGCAATGGTGCCGAATTTCTTTTTCCGTGCATATTCCATAAACTCATCCATCTCCGGGTCACCGGGATAGGAATACATAAACTGGGCATGTTCGTAAAGACCGTCATCCACAACAGCTTTAAGCACTTTTGCAGCGCTCTCCCCGTTTTCAAGCCTTGAGCTACCTTCATAACTATGCTGGGAGAGGCACAAGTGTTTGACAAGGCCCTCCTTTTTCAACCTTTCAAAGGCACGGATAAAGCCCCGTTCCTTTTTCACCTCTTCTGCATTATGATACCCGTAATGGAGCTGCATGTCATCAAAATATCTCACCCCCGTTTTTTCAATTGCCTCTTTCACATAGCGGTAATGCTCCTCTTCGTCGAAGTGCCCTGTATAATGGCTGCCTCCCACCCGGTCGACGGTTACCTGGCAGTAATGAGCGTCCCTGTTTTTCTTAATACTATCCGGAGCGCCGGAGGTCATCCAACGGTTAGCCTTATGCCAGTAGTTCATTCCGCATTGAATACCTGCTTCAACCAGGTTGGCTGGCATGTCCCCGGCTCCTATAATTACAGAGATTTCTCTTTGGCTGTACCCGAGTTTCCTGCGGGGAAACTTTCCCATTTTCGAGGCTACAGCGTTAATTACCGGGGCCGGACTTCCGTTCCAGTTGTTGCCGAACAATTTACCTGCCATGCCCCCTATAGCAGCAGTCAATGACAACTTTAAAAAGTTTCTTCTTTCAATAGAGTTTTTGTCTTTCATAGGTATATTCCGTTTATTTTTTTTCGCCAATTTACAGGGTTAAAATACTCAATTTCAACCATAAAATCAATCTGTATTACAAGCAATTGAACAATAAAAAATGAAATAGAAGCCGATAAAAAACGAAAGGTTTTAAGTCATGATAAATTTATCATTTGGTAGGTCAATGGAATATTTTACCACAGAGAACTAAGAGAAATCACAGAGGGCCACAGAGGAGGTTCTCTGCGGACTCTCTGTACGCTCCGGTTTGCCATTTATATCGGCATGAGACGTTTTTCTACAATACTTAATCGTTCCGAGATAAATCCCTGGCTGCTTTTATGTGCTGTGGTATAATTCTTCTTCTGTAATCATTTCATTTTTAGTCACGATAAATCGTGACTCTAATGCTTCCTACTTTTTCATCCTCCGCAGCTTCAGCGAAGGAGTACTTCTTACTCTCTGCTTTCCAACTGCCACTGCAGCAACTCATCTTAAAGAACTCAATTCTCGACTCCCCTCCCGGGACTTCCCAGCAATTTAAGCATCCGTGCGTGCTTGTCAAGGGCTTTAAAGAAGGTGGGTTCTACCCGGTAGGTTACCCCATGTTTCTCTGTTACCTCCTTCACTATGGAAGAGAGGTTTTTGTAGTGTATGTGGCAAATGTTGGGGAATAAATGATGTATCGCATGGTAATTCAATCCCCCGGCAAACCAGGTAACCCATTTATTTTTGGGTGCGTAATCGGAAGTAACCGATAATTGATGGGCCATCCAATTGTTTTTCATCATTCCGTTTTCATCGGGCAGGGGATAATCACATTCCGGCATAATATGAGCGGTTTGAAAAATAACAGCCAATAAAAACCCGGCAATGAAATGCATGATGAAAAAGAAAACCAGGGTTAGATACCAGGGTATGGGTAGAATTAGCAGAGGGGCTACCAGGAAAACTGCATAATATAATATTTTCGAAAATACCAGTTCTGCAAACAGAAGTTTGAATGATTTATTTTCCTTCTTCAATACTCCTCTTTTCCGGTAATTGAACAACTGCATAAAATCTTTACTGGTAATCCACAAAACGGTCATAAGACCATACAGGAACCATCCGTATAAAAATTGATATTTATGATGTTTACGTAACTTTTTGTGGGGAGAGAACCGCAGTATGGGTGTAGGATTGATATCGTCATCAAACCCGTTGATATTCGTATAGGCATGGTGAATGGCGTTGTGTTGAATGCGCCAGTTTGCCGGTAAACCCCCGAGTAAATACAAAGTGCTTCCGAGAATTCTATTCACACGTTGGTTTTTGGAATAACTGCCATGATTAGCATCGTGCATCACATTCATCCCCATACCGGCCAGTCCAAAACCCATTAGAACCCAGCACACAAAAATGAGCGGTGTGGAAGAGACGACCCCGGTAATCATGAGGACATACGGACCCAGGTATAAAGCCAGCATGAATACTGTCTTGATTATCATCGAAGCATTGGCATTTTTTGAGCGATGAGTCTGTTCAAAATACTCATCCACCTTTTTTCTCAGCTCGCGCATGAAATCAATCTTGTTGTCCGCCGGAAACTGTACGTATTCTGAAACCATAACCGCTCCTCCCTTTCAATAGATTTTTTAATTCTCTTTATTACAAAGGTATGGTACATTTGATTCTTTTGCAATCAAGATTAGGAAGATTTGGCAATCATTCGAAAGGGGCCTGAATTCGCGAATGTTAATTAATTTTTTATCTGCACGCTTTAACTCATGCTCTTAGTGTTGCCTGGTTTTTAATATTTGCCCCAAAAACACTAAGAAACCAAGATTGCAAATTTTTTAACCCCGGATAACAAAGGAAAAAGCTCAAAGGGTCTCAGAGGAGGTTCTCTGTGGTACTCCGGGGGTTTCTCTGTGGGCTCTGTGGTTTACCATCTCAATACATGTCGCCCTTTTAGGGTTTTTATTAATCTAACGAATTAACTTAGTTTAACCCCTTCGGGTAATGGATGTGGCGTAACTTTTTAATGCTGCTACTTTAATCGCTACGCGATAAATCCCTGGCTGCTTTTATGTGCTGTGGTATAATTTTTTACTGGATTTATCTCATCGTTTCGTCACGATAGAAGTCACGATAAATCGTGACTCTACTTTTTTACCTTTTTCATCCTCCGCAGCTTCAGCGAAGGAGGACTCACCACTCATCCCCCGAAGCTTTAGCGTAGGGGGAACTCATCACTCCCTCACACAGTCTCTCACCCTCTCACAGCTCAAGCCACACTTATCTAAACAAAGACTTCTTAACCCATTCAATCTCTTTTTCATCAAGGGTTTTTTTGGGGGAGGCCTGATTGTTGGGCAAAGTAAACCAGATGGTGGTTCCCTCTCCGGATTCGCTTTCAATTCCTATTTCTCCATTGTGTCTTTCCACAAATTCTTTACAAAGCAACAAACCCAGTCCGGTGCCTGTTTCTCCGTTTGTCCCTTTTGTAGTGACATTTTCTTTCATGGAGAACAGTTTTTCTGTGTTTTCCGGACTAATCCCTACTCCATTGTCCCTAACTTTCACGATGACTCCATCTTCTGTATTCTCCCCCGAAATATGAATGACTCCTCCTTTAGGTGTATATTTTAAAGCATTGGAAACCAGGTTCCGGAGAATCGTATCGAACATATCCCCGTCGGCATAAAAGGATAGGTCCGCCGGGAAATCCTTTTCAATAGCTATCTTTTTTTGAAGAGCAATACCAGTTAACATAGAAGTGGCTTTCCGCACCCGCTCAAGAAGATTTTGATAACCGGGTCTGAATTTTATATTCCCATTCTGTGCACCTGACCAGTCCAGCAGATTGTTCAGCAGCTCATATCCATCGAGGGCGCTGTCTCTCATATAGCGGGCAATTTCCGGTAGTCTTTCAAAGTTTCCCTGGTTGATATATTCCAGGTTCATTTCACTAAAGCCCAGCAGGAGATTGAACGGATTTTTCAGGTCGTGAGCGATGATGGATAGAAACTTATCCTTGGTGACGATGGCTTCATTCAACTGATTCTCGCTTTCCCTCAATTTTTGTTCCATTAATTTACGCTCAATAATGATACCCGCCTGTCTGGCAAAAGATTCTATATAGGATGGATTGAAAAGCTCTGTGTTGTTCAGGGTAAACATCATCAATACGGCATAAAGCTTTTCATCCTTGCTGATTCCAATGTAGTATATGTTGTTGATTTGGAGTAACTTTTCTATCTTTCTTGCTTCGGAGGGTGTAAAGGCATATCCTGCAAAACGGGCCAGTCCCCCGTCAAATTTTGTGAGCCGGCCCGATTTATAGTGCATGTGGATCGATTCGGGCAAATTGAAATCTTTTCCTATGATATTACAGGTACCTTTATCGATGATATTATCCCTGCAGGCATTGTCCATACCTTCAGCATGGGTGAATTTTACAGAAGCATTTTCCTGGTCCACGGTTGCAAAAAGACAGACTGTCTGTGGGTACTGCTCATTCAATGTCCGGGTAATGTAAGAATATATATCCTTTAGCTTATTCAGGGCGAGCATATCAGTTGCGGCTCCGCTCAGAGTTTTATACTGCCTTTTGCTCTGCTGGTTAAACTCCTCAGCCTGTTTTTGTTCACTGATTTCCCTGACAGAACAGATAACACTGCCTATCCCCGCATAATTCAGAAAACTCTGAAGAGTCGCCTCCATCCATACATAACCTTTTGTTTTGTGAATGTGTCTGTAAGTGTCCCTGTGGATTCGCTCCGGTTCGGCCAGTACCTGCTTCCAGCGGGCCTGTATTCTGTCCACATCATCAGGGTGAATAACTTCTGAAAAAGGTCGTTTTAGTTCGTAAGGTTCATACCCGGTATATCTGGTAACTACCGGGCTAATGTACTTCTGGGTTCCATCTGCTGTAAGTTCTACCAGGATATCACTGGTGCCGTTCAGCAAATGTCCCAGCCATTTGTTATAGACTTTCAGCACTCGTTTGGCATGTTCCTTTTTCTTTATTTGCTGGAAAGCAATCAATAATCTTTTCTTCTTTCCCGTATGGTCTGAAACGCTTTTAACCCGGCAGCTCATTAAAACCTGGTTGCCGCTCTTATGGCGAAATCGAAGAGGCTCTCCGGACACTGCTTCTGTTGTTTCACTGTTTGATGCAATCCAGTCTGATAATTTTTGTATATCCTCCGCATGCATGTGCCCATAAAGGGTTTTCATATCCATACTGAGACTGCCGGGGACATATCCCATCGTCTTACAAAAACGATTGTTAAACCAAACTTCCTCCGAATTCTCTAAGTTCCAGTACCAAATCCCATCTGGCGCTGCGTCCTGGATAAAATCAAAAACAGACTCGTAATCTTTAACCAGTTCGTAAAATTCCTTTTTCAAATAATTATCCATAATATCCTCCTAAACCATTTAAGCTGATTATATGTTCAGCCTTCTTTACGTTTGTTAAAATACCCGTAGTATACTCTCTATGAATATATTTCTTTATTATTGGTTGCAAATAAGGCTTGATTTTGAAATTTTTTTTTAAAAGAAAATGAGTCTCATTTTTGTGAAGGGAAAACCATTCAGAAAAGGTAAACATTCAATGTCTCCATTCTTTATGTTTTTTAGTTTCTTCGTGTCCTGGTGGTTAAAAATTCGGAACAATAAGGCATGAATCGGCTAGCAATTTGTTGTCCCAATTTTTAATTCATAATTCCTCATTTAACTCTAAATTCTCAATTATTCCTACCTTTACCTAAACGTTGGGCATTTAAAATCGTCTAAACATTATTATATTAATCAAACCCTAAAACCAACAATCATACCGGAGGTTAATTATGAAATCAACTGTCTTATCTTTTATCCTGCTTCCCCTGTTTTCACTGTTTTTTTCTTCCAGTTTTTTGGCAAATGCTGAAAACAGCGCTGGTTCATTTCTATCCGGCAGTGAGGGAGAAAATAATGTTGTTATCAATCCTTCTCAGTTCAGTGCACTCAAATACCGCATGATAGGTCCTTACCGCGGCGGGCGGTCTACGGCTGTTACGGGTGTTCCCGGGAAACCGGCTACTTTTTATATGGGAGCCACGGGCGGTGGTGTCTGGAAGACTACCAACAACGGTGAAGACTGGACCAACATTTCGGATGGTTTTTTCAATGTTTCCTCCATCGGAGCTATTGATGTGGCGGATTCCGATCCCAACGTAATTTACGTGGGAACCGGTTCGGCCTGTATGCGTGGCAATATACAAACCGGCCGGGGTGTTTACAAATCAACCGATGCGGGTAAAACCTGGTCTTTTATGGGACTGAAAGACGCCGGTCTTATCGGAGAACTGGTCATTCACCCGGAGAATCCTGATGTGGCCTATGTGGCTGCTGTGGGTCATCCGTTTGGTCCCAACAAGATGCGGGGTGTATTCCGTACAAAAGATGGCGGAAAAACCTGGGAGAAAATTCTCTATATTTCTGAAAAAACAGGCGTGGTTGATGTTACAGTGAACCCGGAAAACCCCAGGGAAATATATGCCGGACTATGGACTGCCGAACGCAAGCCCTGGACCATGATCAGCGGTTCAAAAGAAGGCGGAATCTACAAATCCACTGATGGTGGCGATAACTGGAAAAAGCTTGAAAAAGGATTACCAAAAGGCCTAATTGGGAAAGTATCCATTGATGTATCGCCAGCCAAACCCAGCCGTGTATGGGCTCTGATTGAAGCGCCCAATCCCAAAGGTGGCCTTTATCGCTCGGATGATCACGGAGAAACGTGGAAACAAGTCAATAAAGAACGAGAACACCTGCAACGAGCCTGGTATTATATCCACATCCACGCCGATCCGCAGGATGAGAATACGGTTTATTCACTAAACGCCCGTTTTTACAAATCAGTTGACGGAGGCAAAACTTTTAAACAATACGGCGTCCCTCACGGTGATGTACACGCCTTGTGGATCAATCCAAACGACCCGGACCATATGGTGGTAGGCAACGACGGAGGAGCCCAGGTGAGCATTGACGGAGGTGAAAGCTGGTCAACTTACTACAACCAGCCCACGGCCGAAATGTACAGTGTGACGGTTGACAATGAATTCCCATACAACGTATATGGTCCTCAGCAGGACAATTCCACGATTCGGCTTCCATCCCGGACAGGACGTTCCATCCACCCGAAAAGCAACTGGACATCTGTGGGAGGTTGTGAAACCGGACCTATTTCCCTGCATCCGGACCGTCCCTGGATAGTTTTCAGCGGATGCTTTGGAGGTCTACTCACCCGGTGGAATGAACGTACAGGTCAGTCCATGAACGTTATGGTCTATCCCCAGTTACAAATTGGCATGGCCCCCAGGGATCTTCGGGAACGCTTTCAGTGGAATGCTCCTATCCTGGTCTCTCAGCACAACCCGGATGTGGTTTACAATGCTTCCCAGCGTATCTGGCGTTCACCTGACCTGGGCCTCACCTGGAACCGCTTCAGCAACGACCTGACAACAAACACCAAAGACCACCAGGACTATGCAGGCGAACCGATTACAAAAGACAATACAGGCGTAGAGGTTTATAATACGGTTTTTGCGCTGAGTGAAAGCCCTCATTCATCCGATATCCTTTGGGCAGGAACTGATGACGGACTTGTCTGGATAACCCGTGATAAAGGGGAGACCTGGTCTGAGGTTACCCCAAAAAATCTGCCTCAATACGGCACAGTTCAGAATATTGAGGTTTCGCCTCATCAGGAAGGCAAGGCCTATATTGCCGTACATCGATACAGGCTTGACGACTGGAAACCCTACATCTACAAAACAACCAATTACGGCAAGTCATGGAAACTTATTACAGATGGGGCCAATGGCATACCCGGCGATTCACCTACCTGGGTTGTGAGAGAAGATAAAAAACGGGAAGGCCTGCTCTATGCCGGCACCGAATTTGGTCTGTTCGTCTCCTTTAACGATGGCACAGACTGGCAGTCTCTCCAGCAGAATCTGCCTGTTACCCGAATACCCGATATGAAAGTGCATGACAACGATCTCGTTGTGGCAACCCACGGAAGGTCATTCTGGATAATGGACGATCTATCCCCTCTGCAACAGGTCTCCGAACAGATAGAAAAGACAGGTATGCACCTGTATAATCCCGAGCCAGCTTACCTGGTTCGCATATCCAGAGGAGGTAACCCGGAAGACCGCGAACCGGAAGGTCCGGAAGGAGGCGCCACTTTCGACTATATGTTTAAAGAAAAACCGGATACAACAGTTACCCTGGAAATTCTAAATAATGAAGGGAAAGTGATACGAACCTATACCAGTGATTCTGCCAAATCAGAAGAGGCCGGCGAGCCGGTTCTGCCTGTAAAAAAAGGCCATACCCGTTTCCACTGGAACCTGTTTGCCAAAGGAGTAAAAACAGTGGGCGAAATGATGCTCTGGGAGACAGCCGGAATAGCCGGGCTTTTTGCCATGCCGGGGACCTACCAGGTACGCCTCTCTGTTGCAGGAGGCGATAGTCAAACCCGGACCTTTGAAGTCAGAAAAGATCCGCGTTGCGAAGAGGTTACCCAGGAAGATTTCCGGGAACAGCAAAAGCTCGCTCTCGAACTCAGGGATTCGCTGAACAGCATCTACAATGCCATCCGAACCATCCGTTCTGTGAGAGAACAGGTAAATTCTGTAGTATCCCACGCGAAAGAAGCCGGTCATAAAGTACCCGGGATACAGAATATGGCTGATACAATAACCAAAAGCCTCACTAAAATTGAGCAACAAATTCTACAGACCAAAAATGAAAGTTTCCAGGATCCGCTGAACTTTCCACCCAAGCTCAAAAGCCAGTATGCATTCCTTTACAATTATGTGAACAGTCCCTCGGCAGCTTTAAGAGGACCGATACCTCCGACCAGCGGAGCGCGGGAAAGGCTGGCAGAGCTGAATGAAAAGTGGGCGATAATTAGAGGGGGTTTGCAAAACCTGCTGAATATCAAAGTAGCTGAGTTCAACAAACAGGTTGATGACCTGGGCGAACCGGTGTTCCTTCCGAAGCATGGGGAGAAGTGAGTTGAGTTGATTAAGTTAATTAAGTGAGTATAAAAACCGGGAGATTAGGTTAATATTCACGGAGGAAAGTCCCTGTAATTCATTCGGGCAAATCAGTGAAAATCCGTGTTATCTGTGTCATCCGTGTTCTGTTGAAGTAATATCCAGCGAAATTTTAACCACGAATAACAAGTAAAAAAACTTAGAAAACCGCGGAGTAGCTTCTCCGTGGTTCTCTGCGTATTCTCTGTTTCCTCTGCGGTTTAAAATACCAGGCGACTTAAGATAGAGTAAACGTTACACTTTTAGGATTTAAATTATAAGTATTCTTCATAAATCTCATTTCTCCCTGTAAGGTTTCTTCTTATTGTCAGACTATAAATTAAGAACCAAAACCTTAAAGCCATGAACTGGAAATTATCAATTCTCTCAATATGGGCCTTTATAGTCGCTTTTACTATGAACGGACAGGAAAGTCTAGTCGGTCACTGGAGTTTTGACGTGGGCACCGGTGATACGATTTATGACGAATCCGGTTATGGAAATCACGGGATAATTTACGGTGCAAAAAGAATTAATGGCAAAATCAACCAGGCTCTATCATTTGACGGTGTGGACGATTTTGCTGAAATTACAGGAAACGATGATACTCCGCCCGAAGTCCTTTCAAAGCTGGGAACAGGTACAATTTCTATCTGGTTTAAAGTCGATACAATTCCCACGGATTATGGCATTGCCCCATTGTTTTATTATGGCATGGAAAAAAATTGCGATTTTTTTGATGCTGCCAATAAAGGTTTGATAATAGAACTAGGTCACAGTCCTATTTTCTGGGGATCTAAGGCGCTTTTCTTTACCATCTGGAAAAACGGATGTACCTACCCTTCTTTCTGCTTTGACACAGGCTTTCCTGTATCTGAAGGCGAATGGCATCATTTTGCTGTCACAGTAGCCGAAAACCACAATACAGGATTCCTGGACGGGGAGGAACTTACCTCTCGGCGGTATAATTTCGGAACTTCTTCCTATTCCCAGTTTTTTGAAGATGCCCTGGCCCACGAAAAGCTTTGGCTGGGCAAAGGACACTGGGATACAACAACCCAGTTTTACAACGGCGCCATTGATGACATTCGCATTTACGATTATCCCATGACAGAAAATGAAATTAAAAACCTCTATAGTGGCGTACCTATAGTAACTTCAAACAGGCAACAGATAAAAAACAATAATAATCTAAAAGTTTTCCCAAACCCCGTTTCGGAAATTCTGTATTACGATCTGACAGAAAAAGGAAAAGAAGTTCAGGGAGTTCAGGTTGTGAATACTTCCGGTAAAATCATCATGAATCAATTGATTATTAGTAGCCACGGAAAATTGAACATCAGCCATCTTCCTGAGGGAATCTATCATATCAGGTTCATTGGAGAAGGCAACAATGAATACAAAAAGAGGATTGTGGTACGAAGATGAAGATTCAAGGTGCAATGAGAGGTAATCTATCAATTTAAACCTGTCTTTTTCCGTTAAGACAATCTTTAGCAACAAGGTCTCAAAGTCGTGGTATGTTTACTGTTGGAAGTCCATGGAATATTTTAACCGCAGAGTAGCTTCTCCGTGGTTCTCTGCGTATTCTCTGTTTCCTCTGCGGTTTACAAAACTAAGCGAAATAAAAAAATAAAAATCGGGTTTTTACGCTATTTCTAAAATTCCGAAGCCGAGCGCTTTCTGGGATAATCCAGGGTATAGTGGAGCCCGCGGCTTTCCTTTTGCTCCTGGGCCATTTTAATGACCAGGAAGCCTACATTTATCAGGTTTCGGAGTTCACATAATTTCTGGGACAAGGTAGATTTTTCATACAATTCTTCTGTTTCCTTGAAAATAATTTCCAGTCTTCTTATAGCCCGCTGCAAGCGAAGGTTGGAACGCACTATACCCACATAGTTGCTCATAATCTGATGAACCTCTTTGAAACTTTGAGTAATCATAACCATTTCCTCAGGGTAAGTCGTTCCCCCGTAGTCCCATTCGGGCAGGTCTTCCTTAAAGCTAACAGCATCAATTCTTTGAGCTGAATCCTTTGCTGCGCAGTCGGCATAGACCACCGCCTCCATCAATGAGTTGGATGCCAGTCTGTTTGCCCCGTGAAGTCCGGTCGAAGAGGCTTCTCCAATAGCATAAAGACGGTTAATCGTACTCCTTCCATTCCTATCAACTTTTATTCCACCGCACGAATAATGGGCCGCAGGTGTGACCGGAATATAATCTTTGGTAATATCAATATTTAATGTTAGGCATTTTTCATAAATATTGGGGAATTGCTTCTTCAGTTCTTCCGAATCCAGGTGTGTACAATCAAGGTAGACATAATCATCACCCCGTTTTTTCATTTCATTGTCAATGGCTCTTGCTACAATATCACGGGGAGCCAGACAGCCCCGACTATCATAATTCTTCATGAATTCTACGCCATCCGTAGTTCTGAGCAAGGCTCCAAAACCTCTCAGGGCTTCGGTTATAAGAAAGGCAGGACGTTCTCCCGGATTATACAGAGCTGTCGGGTGAAACTGAATGTACTGCATATTCTCGATGATACCCTTTGCCCGGTATACCATGGCTACACCATCACCCGTTGCAATACTCGGATTGGTTGTGGTGTCGTAGAGATTGCCAACCCCACCGGTAGCTACAACCGTAATTTTGGACATCATCCTGTTTACTTCGCCTGTCTCGAGATTTAGGACATAAGCTCCGAAACACTCAATATCCATATGTTGCCTTCTTACTTTTTTTCCCAAATGATGCTGTGTCATGATATCAACGGCAAAGTGCTTTTCCAGGACATCAATATTCTTATGTTCCCTTAACTTTTGTAACAACTTATGTTCAATTTCCTCGCCTGTATTGTCTTTGTGGTGAAGAACGCGATATTCAGTATGCCCCCCTTCTCTGCCCAGGTCGTATCGCCCGTCGGTTCTCTTATCAAACTCTACACCCCAGTCTATCAGTTGATTGATTTGCGAAGGAGCTTGTTCTATCACCATTCGGACTACTTCGTAATCACACAACCCATCTCCGGCGTCCATTGTATCCCGGATATGCTTATCATAATCATCCGGATCATACATCACAGAAGCGATTCCACCCTGTGCATATTTTGTATTGGTCTCCTCGAGGTTGGTTTTGGTAACCAATCCGACTTTCCCCTTATCAGCAACTTTAAGAGCATAAGTCAACCCTGCTATACCAGTACCGAGAACGAGGAAATCATAGTATTTAGTCATGCCGATAATTTTTACATGGATTGCTTACAAATATATAAATAGTTCCGTTAAGAACCATATCCCTTAAAGTGGCAGTTTACAGTGCGCAGGGAGACAGAAGCAGTATTAGTAACTCAATTAACTCTCTCAACAATGCAACAATGAGAAATGAACAATTGAAAGTTATGAGTTCTGAATTATGAATTGAGTAGGAAGTAAGAAGTTAGGAAGTGCTGAGTTGTAAGGAATAGTTTTTGCTGGTTGCCGGGATGAGATTATCAACCACATATTTGTTGTAGAGCTTTTGTCTCTTCCTTCGTGAATCTTTGTTTTCTCCTGTCTTCGTGGCAAAAATATAAACCACCAAGACACTAAAAAAGTAAGATTCACAAAGAACGAAGCTCAACATAGAACATTCCAGTATTCCAACATTCCAAACAAACCATTTGCGCATTTGTCCCGTCTGAAAGCGGGATTCGCAGCTATCAAAACCTATTTTAGGCTTTCAGCGGCCTCTGACAAATCCTCCCGACTTTTCTTCCTCTCTCTTATGAAATAAAAACATTTTACTCTATTTTTGTCGGATTAAATTATCAAGCAGAAAATTATACACTATGGCGCAGGAAGATCTTTTCAAAAAAATCATAGCACACGCGAAAGAATACGGTTTTATTTTTCCTTCAACAGAAATATATGACGGCCTGAGCGCTGTTTACGATTACGGACAAAACGGGGCCCAGCTCAAGGAAAACATCAAAAAGTACTGGTGGGATTCGATGGTGAAACTCAACGAGAACATCGTACCCCTGGATGCAGCCATTTTCATGCACCCAAAAACCTGGGAAGCCTCTGGTCACCTAAGCGCTTTTAATGACCCCCTGATTGACAACAAGGACTCCCAGAAGCGCTACCGTGCAGATGAACTTGTTGAGGATTATATGGAAAAACAACAGGCCAAAATCGACAAAGAGGTTAAAAAAGCGAAGAAAAAATTTGGCGACGACTTTGACGAAGAGAAGTTTCTTGCCACCAATCCACGTGTATTAAAATACCAGGAAAAAATTGACCAGATCAGGGATCGCCTGGTAAAAGCCCTCGAAAATGAAGACCTGGAAGATCTTCGCAAACTTATTGAAGATTGTGACATCGCTGACCCCGTTTCCGGCTCAAAAAACTGGACCGAAGTCCGCCAGTTCAACCTGATGTTTGACACCAAGTTGGGTTCAGTAAGTGATGAAGCTAATAAGATCTACCTGAGACCGGAAACGGCACAGGGAATATTCGTCAACTACCTCAATGTCCAGAAAACAGGGCGCATGAAGCTCCCTTTTGGTATTGCCCAAATCGGTAAAGCCTTTAGAAACGAAATCGTTGCCCGGCAGTTCATTTTCCGCATGCGGGAATTCGAACAAATGGAGATGCAGTATTTCATTCAGCCGGGTTCTGAAAAAGAGTGGTTCGATCACTGGAAAAATATCCGCGTCAAATGGCACAAGGCGCTGGGCATTGACGAAAACAAATTCCGCCTGCACGAGCACGATAAACTGGCTCACTATGCCAACATGGCTTACGATATAGAATTTGAATTCCCCTTCGGTTTCAAAGAACTGGAAGGCATTCATTCACGAACCGACTTCGACCTGTCGCAGCACCAAAAATTTTCAGGTAAAAAAATCCAGTATTTCGACCCGGAGCAAAACAAAAGCTATGTACCTTACGTGGTGGAAACATCTATCGGGCTTGACCGGATGTTCCTGGCCCTGCTGACTGCCGCTTATCATGAAGAAGAAGTGCCGAAAGAAAATGGCAAATCAGAACAACGGGTAGTTCTCAAACTACCACCAGCATTGGCCCCTGTTCAGCTGGCCGTATTGCCGCTTGTAAAAAAAGACGGCTTACCGGAAAAAGCCAGGCAAATCATCGACAGTCTGAAGCTGGACTACATCTGCATGTATGAAGAAAAAGACAGCATCGGAAAAAGATACAGAAGACAGGATGCCATCGGTACGCCCTATTGCATCACCATTGACCACCAGACACTGGAAGATGACACGGTCACCATCAGAGACCGTGACACGATGGAACAGGAGCGAGTGGCTGTAAAAGAACTTGCAGAAATACTCGACAAGAAAGTCAATATGAAACATTTGCTGAAACAACTGATATAATTTGCGCATGTCTGAAAAGACAAAAAAGGTTCTGATTATTACATATTACTGGCCGCCCGGCTCAGGACCCGGTGTCCAGAGATTTCTTAAAATGTCCGGCTTCCTGGGTGATTTTGGATGGGAACCCATAATTCTGACAGTTAAAAATGGCAGCTACCCCTCTTCTGATGAAAGCTTGCTCAACGATATACCTGAAAATCTGAAGGTATACCGAACAAAAACTATTGAACCCTTCACTATCTACAACAAGCTGACAGGAAAAAAAGGCAAGCAGATAGGAGTGGGAATGATAGGTCTTCAGGACAAAAAAAGCTTCATCAAGAAACTATCCCTTTTTATCCGTGCCAATCTTTTCCTGCCCGATGCAAGAAGAGGCTGGATTCCTTTTGCTGTGAAGCAAGCAAAAAAAATTCACAAACAACATAAACCGGATGCTATTGTTACAACGGGCCCCCCGCATAGCACACATTTCATCGGGCTGAAATTAAAAAACCAACTGGATATTCCCTGGCTAGTGGATATGCGCGATCCATGGAGCAATAATTTCTTTAACAAATCACTCCCCCGAACAAACCGGACCAAAAAACTGGAAAAAAACTACGAGGATAAAATTTTAGGCAGTGCAGATTATGTAACCACTGTAAGTCCGGGTATGAAAGAAGAATTTAAAGACCGTAATTCAAACATTGATATAATCTATAACGGATTTGACCAGAAGGATATACCCGAACCAACAGCGTATCAAAGTGAAAAGTTTTCACTCGCTTATATTGGCAACCTCAAACCTAATCAGAATGTGAAGGCGCTATGGGAAGCTATTAGTGAATTATGTGAAGAAATTGAGGGCTTCAGAAATCATTTCCAAATTTCACTTACCGGCAACTATGATAGTAGCATCGAAGAGGAGTTAAAAAAGTACAATATACTGAAAATTACAAATCTACATCCCTTTGTTCCCCACAGCGAAGCCACCCAAATAATGAACCGGTCGCAAATGCTGCTGTTTATTGTTCCACACGCTGAAGATAACCACCTCATCATCACCGGAAAACTTTTCGAGTATATCGCCACTCGTTCCCCAATTCTCTCCATTGGGCCCATTAGAGGTGATGCTTCAAAAATTCTGGAAGAATCAGAAAGAGATGCGATGTTAGACTATTCTGATAAAAAAGGTATCAAAAGTACAATTTTAAAATATTATCATCATTGGCTGGAGAAGGATAAAATCAATTTCAAACATTCTTCTGCTGATGTGAAAAAATACAGCCGCTATTACCTGACAGAAAAATTTGCCCATATTTTAAATTCACTGTAAAATGGATGTTGAGAAGATAGATGTTTTGCAATACAATGCAGATAATGAATTTTACCCTGAGATAAAACTGCTTGTTACGATAAAAAGTTTTGATTTGCAGGCTATCCGTGAGCGGTACCTAAAAAACAAGAACAAGAAATCGAACCGAACAGGCAGTGTTAACAGGAGAGAAACTGCCATAGGAGGAATAGCTGAGGTTTCAATAAAAAAAGGAGAAATAACCAAACTGGAAATGCTGACAAAACTACCCGAACCAAGAGGCGTTGACAGCTTCGAAAATATCTCGGCTTTTTCTTCAGAAAATAAAGTGCATATCCTGCAAGGCGAGAAAATAAAAACCATAACGAATCCCTGGTTTAGTTACATTCATACCGTAGATATAAACAGGAAAACAAAAGAAAACCTATTGATCAGCTCCTCTGGTTTTGACTGTATTTTCGAATACACTATTGATGACAAGCAAAAAACGTATGAATGGTTTGCCTGGGAAAACGGTTTTGACCACGGGATAGATCCGGAAACACAAGAGAAGGTATTCCTTACCAGGGATGAAAACACGGCAGAACTCTACGAACAGGAAGGCAAAAAATACATGCTCATAGCAGATCCAAAAAACCAGGTGCTGCCCACAGCCAAAAGAGCGGCATTCATAAATTCAGTGGTCTACGACCCTACTGACAATACCAACATCATTGGGACCTTTTTCCATGAAGGCGCTGTTTACCAAATTAATCGGAAAACCGGTTCGGCCTACAAGGCGCTTGGCGGACTTAAAAATCCGCATGGCGGGATGAAGTTGAAAAACAACCACTATATGGGAACCAGCACAACCAGCGGTGAAATTGTTACCGGAAATCTTCAGGGGCAAAAAAGATACGATTTCAATAACTTACCAGGAAAACCCGACTTCTTAGAAGATATGGAGTGGGTACAGAACACAAAACTGCATAAGAATAATTTCATCGCTATTGACTCGAACCGGAACTCGTTCATCATTCTTAACCCGAAAAAAAAGCTCATCTCCAGGGTTAAATTTAATCCCAACTGGGCAGTTCAGGACCTGGTTATTTCTCACTTAACAGAAAACCAGAAATACATCATCAAAAACCTGACGGATTAATAAATCCACCTTATCATTTCGAAGGCTTCGGCAAATTCTGAACCTGCCTGCATGCCTCTGGTTTTAGCCAGGCAATAGAAGTAGTCGTTTTCCTTGTAATCGCGAAAATTTTGCGATCTGTATTCCCCTATCGCATTCATTTTAGCATCCAGGTGGGGACGATCCAGTTTAACAAAATAATTGTGAATGGATTCCAGGTTGTTCCAGGGGAGTTCATACCCTAATATCCGTGTAGACTTAAAAGCCCTGACTCCCTCTTCATACATAGCATGATGGTCCTGATGTACATCTTTAGAGTTGGGAATCAAAACCAAATCCGGGTGGATTCTTTTTTTCAGTTTGATTAAATCCTCCAGGATTTCCTGCCTGTATTTGGGAAACTCTCTTACCGGATACTGAAATTTAATAACATTTTTATCTTCTATACCCAGATGCTTACAAGCAGCATCCAGCTCTTTGTACAACCGGTCTGTTTCCATACCCTCCGGTAAGGATTTAATACAAGGTGAGAAAACAGCATACCATACATTAGAACCTTCATTAATCAAACGATTTAAAGTGC
This sequence comes from uncultured Bacteroidales bacterium, assembly GCA_964585385.1. Taxonomy (GTDB): domain Bacteria; phylum Bacteroidota; class Bacteroidia; order Bacteroidales; family UBA12077; genus JAGXLC01. The sequence goes on along the minus strand of CAZPDP010000018.1, from coordinate 36,020 downwards.
CCCCAGAAGAAAACTCTGCATCATCAGGGTGCGGGGAAAGGATGAGGATGTTTTTGAAAACCATAACAAAAATTAATAAAATGTAGTTTTAACAAAAATATGAATTTTCAATGAAATATATTGTCCATCTTCACTGCATTCATTAAATGATAGATAATGAATAATAAAATTGAAAATATGAAGTATTTTTGCCAAATTTGACAACAAAACCTACTATCAACCCAAAAAACCACTTAATCATGGATATATTTAAGAAAAAACCCGGAAAAATATTACCTCATATCATAGCTGTAATATTCTTTATTCTTATTTCCTACGCCTATTTCACTCCCTTGCTGGAAGGTAAATCAATAAAACAATCCGATAACATTCATTACAGGGGAATGTCAAAAGAGATAAGGGACTACCGTGAGAAAACAGGAGAAGAGGCGCTTTGGACAAACAGACTGTTTGGAGGCATGCCTGGCTATTTTATCAGTACTTTATATCCGAATAACCACATTCGTTCTGTACATTCTCTCATGATGATAGGAGAAAGACCCGCTAGTATGGTTTTTCTGGCTTTAGTAGGTTTTTATATTACCCTTTTGCTTTTGGGGGTTAATCCCTGGATAAGTATAATTGGCGCAATAGCTTATGCTTTTTCATCCTATTTCTTTATTATTTTAGCAGCCGGGCATAATACAAAAGCAATTGCAATAGGCTATATGGCCCCTCTTATCGCTTCTGTTATTTATACCTACAGGCGAAAACTTCTTTTAGGTCTGGCTTTAACAGGTTTATTTCTGGCCCTGATAATTATAGCAAACCACCCCCAAATTACATATTACGCTGCAATAACAGTTGTCATTTATATCATTTTCGAATTCGTAAGAGCTATCAGAAACAAGCAGATTAATCCTTTTATAAAAGCCTCACTGTTTCTTCTTATACCCTTAATATTAGGCGTCGGTTCAAATCTGGGCAGACTATGGACTTCCTACGAATACACCGATTTTTCCATGCGGGGGAAGTCAGAACTGGAAATCAATAAAGAAAACCAAACAAAAGGACTTGATAAAGATTATGCTACCAGATGGAGCTATGGTGTTGATGAGACTTTTACCCTTTTAATACCTAATTACAAAGGCGGCGCCTCACAAGGGGAGCTGTCCAGAGAATCTAATACCTACAAAGCACTTGAAAGACAAAACATTCCACCGGCAAGAGCCAGGCAGTTTACTGACAATGCCCCTCTTTATCACGGCGATCAGCCTTTTACTTCGGGTCCGGTTTATCTTGGGGCTTTGGTGTTGTTTTTATTTGTATTTAGCATGTATTTAATCAAAGGGCCTATTAAGTGGTGGGTAATAACTGCCTCCATTCTGGCTATTCTCCTCTCATGGGGAAATAATTTTGAGGGATTCACCCATTTTTTCATGGATTATTTTCCAGCTTACAATAAGTTCAGAACCGTATCCATGACCCTTGTTATCGTTGAGTTTTTGGTTCCCTTATTCGCATTCCTGGGATTAAAAAAATTCTTCACGGAAAAAATAAGCAAAGAACAATTCTATAAAGCCCTTAAGCATTCAATATATATCCTCGGCGGGATTTGTATTCTTTTTCTTTTACTTCCCGGGATCTTCCAGAACTTTGCTGCTGCCTCCGATGCCCAGATGCCAGGCTGGTTAACTGAACCACTGCGGGAAGACAGAAAAGCTCTCCTGAGAAAAGATGCTTTCCGATCCCTCGTATTCATTTTATTAGGTGCCGGAACACTTTGGGCGTATTACACAAAGAAGCTGAAATACAGCTATACCTTGCTCCTGATTGGTGCATTTATTCTGATTGATATGTGGACAATCAACAAAAGATATTTAAACGAAGATAATTTTGCACCTGAACGTGAAGTAAAAAATCCTTTCTCAAAAACACAAGCAGATCAATTCATTTTACAGGACAATGAAAAAAACTTCAGGGTGCTTAACTTAACCGTAGACATTTTTAATGATGCAGGCACTTCATTTTACCATAATTCCATAGGTGGATACCATGGAGCTAAATTACAGCGCTACCAGGATATGATTGAATTTCATATTCAAAAGCAGATACAGAACATTGGACGCACTCTGCAAAGCGATAACCCCCAGCAAAAACTGGATCAGACTTTAAAAAACCAGGAAGTGCTGAATATGTTGAATATGAAATATATCATATACAACAAAAATGCAACACCCATACGCAATCCATACAGGTTTGGAAACGCATGGTTTGTTAACGATTATAAGATTGCACCGGATGCTATGTCTGAAATTCAGGCATTAAATGAGATTGACCCCCAACAAACAGTCGTAATCCACCAGGAATTTGAGGAGGAACTTGACGTTGAAACTTTCGAAAAGGACACAACCGGTTCAATAACCCTTACTCACTATGAACCCAATCACTTAAAATATGATTATGAGGCTGACAGCAAACAACTGGTTGTATTCTCCGAAGTATACTATCCCGCTGGCTGGAAATTATATATTGATGGAGAAAAAGCAGACCTGTTCAGGGCAAACTACATCTTGCGTGCTGCCATTGTTCCTGCCGGAGAGCATGAAGTAGAAATGAAATTTAAGCCTAAAAGCTATTATTTGGGGAATAAGATATCGGGGTATAGTTCGGTTATTCTCTTGATATTTGTGATTGGAGCGATTGGGTTTGAAGGGTATAGATATTATAAGAAAGAAAGTGGGTTAACAGAAAAAAAAGAAGAATAAAGTATCATTCCTTTATTTTTTCTGCAGACTCTCTATACAATAAATTTTTATAAAGAGTATTTAGATTTTTTCCTGACACAGAAAAGTTGAGATCACTATTAACAGTTTTCTTTGCATTTTGAGAGTATTTAGTGTATTCTTCATTATTCAGATGAAATAACTTTAAAATTTTTTCCGCCAAATCATCCGAATTGCCTGCCTCGTGGACCAAACCACAATTATACTTTTGAACAACCTTTTTTTGCGAGAGGCAATTACTCACAATAATCGGCTTCCCATAAAACATATATTGAAATATTTTATTAGCAAAGGTGGTATCGTGATGAATATTCTTTCTCAGGGGCGACAAACCTGCTTTTGAGGCCGCTATATAAGACATAGCAATATCCGAATTCATCCAGCCTGTTAATTCAACATTATCAAGTTTTTTTTGATTAACATATTGTTTCAGCTTATTCTGATAAATACTTGTTCCAATTATAATAAAATGAATAGACTCTTTATGATACAATTTATTTGCAGCTTCCAGAATATCCATAGTTCCTCTTCTTTCTCCGGTCTCTCCAAAGTAAATTAACGAGTATTTATCCTTATACTTTTTGATAATAGCAGGATCTAATTGTATTCTTGATTGTTCCTTAACATCAACATAGTTTGGAACTTCATAAATCTTATTCCAATCCCAGTTATGATGTTTATAGTAATATTCTTTAGCTTCATGAGTTATTACAACAATACCGTCTGCATATTTTGTATATTTTTTTTCATATTCTTTCCATTTTTTAACTGATATGAGAATCTTCCCCGGAAAAGTATTAACATGGGTATAATGACGCATAATTTCCGGTCTGTTCTCGTGATAATCAACAACAAGTTTCAGATTATATTTTTTTGAAAATTTAACACCTAACTTTAATAATGGAAGATCATGGATATGGATAAGATCTACACTGTTTTTTTTCAGAAACAGATCGATTTGTTTTTTCCAGAAGTTAAAATAAAAAGGAATTAATAAAGCCAAAGGAGAAAGTTTATTGTAGAATGTTCTTGACATGAATGTTCTATATATATAAACATTTTTGCCATACTTTTCAAATCCCTGATTTTCTTTATTTCTGGTAGAACATAAAAGATAAATCATATAATTTTGATCAGAAAGTGCTTCTATTTCTTTTTTAACTCTGACATCCGGAGGAAACTCTTTTTCCAATACCATCAAAATTCTTTTCATAAAAACAAATTCATTTTATTACAAATCCAAAATTATAAACCTTATTTATCTATATGTTTTATATTTATAAATATAGCATTAACTGTATTTATTTAATGTTAATATTTCTGAAATTTTTTTTCCAATCTTTTGGTTTTTTCCATTTCTTCCATCCTTGCTTCAACCGAATGATCTCTATAGGTTCATAAAAATTTAGAAAATACAATATCACCGGGAAGCTTGCTATTAAAATCAATTTTATTCCAATACGAGGTAATATTTCAACAGAATTAAGCATAAATGCAATTAATGTAAGGCCTATCACTACAAAAATCATTTTAAATACTTTTCCTAGTTCATAAGGAATAAAGTAACTCTTTTGAGCAGCTCTGTACATTAATATAAAAAACAGGAGCTGCGAAGTCATTGTAGCGATGGCAGCCCCAATAATATCAAAAAGATAAATGAATCCAATATTGATAAAAATATTCAGGACAGAGATGCTCAACATAATTCGGGAGATTATCTTTGTTTTCTTATTGATGATGAGACCCATATTAGAAGATCTTCTCATCATCTCGAAAAGTTGTGCGAAACATATAATAGGTATTATTTTATAAGCTTCCCAAAACGCTTGTTTTTTTGCTAATAAAACAACAAGTTCTCTTCCGAAAAAGGTAACGGCCATTAAAAAAAACATAAAACCAAATATGCTGTAAGTGAAAATTTTTGAATAAAATCTTTTATTATCTGGTTCATCAATCATCTTAAATCGCAATGGCATTATTGCGGATAAAAGAGAATTCATAACCAAGACTTTAAGTAGATTCCCAATTTTAAAACCAAGCGAATAAATACCAATATCATTCAATCCACCAATGAATCGGACAATATAGCGATCAGCTACAGTTAGCATTACTCCTCCAAATGAAGCAATCATTAATGGATAACTGAATTGAACCATTTCTCTCAAAATAGTTTTTTCAAACTTAAGTTTTATATTGCGGTAATTGTACCGGAAAATAAAGATAAAGAATAAGACATATCCTATAACCTGGGCTTCAAAAATACCTTCTACCTTCTTACCAAGATGAACAATAAAATAAATTGTCAATACAAGAGTTACGAACAATTTAAGTATATTTGAAACAGAAAAAAGAACCGCCTTTCTCTGTAGCCTCATCAAAGCAAGGGGAATTTGGGCTATTATTTGCATAGCCGAACTAATGACCATAACATTGAGCAGATAGGAATACTTTTCTGATTCTAGCAAAAGAACAGATAATCTCTCAGAGATTGAAGCCATTATCAGGATCATCATTAGGGAAGCAATCAAAACAAAACTAAGGGATGTGAAAAAAATAGACTTTTGCTTATCTCTGTATTTTTTATCCCAATACCACCTGTTTAGTGCTTTATATATAGAGAACCCAAAAACAGCAATCAATACCTGAAGGGTGACTTCTAATGTACCTAAAATGCCATATTCGGCAACAGTAAGCTCCTTTGTGTAAATTGGAAGAAGAATCAGTCCTATTATCTTGGTGGAGAAATTTCCAAGACTGTATATAAAAGAATCCTTCGTTGCAATTTTTATTTTATCTAACATAGGATTTTAAAAGTAACCCAATTTATACATCATATCACCAGCAACTTTTCCAAAACTACTCTTTTGTTGGTCTGACCATTGGGCATATTCAGGAATTAAAAATTTCGAGGTACTATTAACTTTATTTTTAAGTGGGGAAGCAATATCATTAAGTTCTATATTTAAATAATAATCTTCTGAAATAAACTTTACTATTTCCTTTATTCCGTTATAGTTGTTCTCCTCAAAAAATAAGTCCTCAAACCTAACCGTAATTGCATTGGGGTCATCTTTAATTGCATTCATTATGGTTTTGTTTTTAGTTCTCCAAACCCAAGCAAATTTTTCAATTATACTCATTTGATGCCATTTACCATAATATGGATCTTTAGGAATATCATCTGCGTTAAATTTCCAGATAAGCCCATACTGATCCCTTCTGTAATTTCCTTTAGCATCAAACTTTCTACTGTATGCCGAACGTAACCATGTCCGACCATCTCTAACAAGATTAATGATCTTAAGATTGGGGAAAACTTCACGGATTACTGGGATCAAACTCCAGAAAGCAGGATTAGACTCTAAATAATTATTTAGATTTTTGACAAACAACTTTCTCCGCATAAACTGCCTCTTAGTTCTGACTTTCCTAATAACCCTATTATAATCTATTTTTTGTTGATAATACTTTGCAGCCAATAAATCAATCTTAGGAAAAGGTTCATGAATTGAAAAAAAGTTGTTTACATATTCATTAAAGAAGTGGGCAATAAACTTTGTCCCTGTTCTTCCAGTAGAAACCACAATAACCACATTTACATCGCTCCAATCTGTCTTATTTAAAAGAAGGCCATCAGCATTCAGAAGATATTGCTTCCAATTTGATAATATATTGCGGTATTTATTCATACAAGAAAAATATTTGATATCTAGAATTTAGGCATTAATCGCCATAAAGCGCGATTAAATAGATAGGTTTTTAAGTTTTCCTTTTTTGCCGGATAAAATTTAGATTTCACAGGTTTTAATTTCTTGAATTTATATTTTTCAAGTACCTGATCAAATAGTTCATTAACAATGTGTATTTCAAAATCGGTTATATCTTTGTTCCATTTATTGATATTAGCCGAAGAAACTTTTGTGTATTGGACATCTGATGTGCTGTTGCCAGCCCAACTATCTCCAAGTAAAGTTGGATAAAGCATAGACTCTCTAAATTCTACGCCTAAAAAATTTGCCAGCTCTTTCATAATCTTGTCAGGTTCGGAAACCAGTTCCTCATAAATAACAACTTTATAATTATCCAGAATCCTTAAATTTTTAAAAAGATAGTAATAAGAATTATACATAGAATAGACAACTCCCTTCAGAATAGGGAATTTTTTTTTGTTTACAAATTTTCTAAAGGATACAAAATTAGAATAGGGATTTCGGACAATGTGTATAAACCTGGCTTCGGGATAGAGTTTTTTCCATTCAATTGCGAATTCAGCATTCTCAACAGATTTCTCAATAAAGTCTTTGCTTTCATCAAAAAGGGAATTATGCAGTGAATAGTAAATTGCTTTAACATATAAATCTGATAAATCCCTGATATTGTCAATTTCTTCTGAATAAATTAGTTGTCTGAATTTATTAATATCCCATTGTCCTTTTGTAAAATTATCAGCTACCCGGTCATAGTAACTATTCATATGCTCGACCCATCGACAAAGGCTTTCTTTCATTTGATCATATGATAGATCCTCAGGTTTTGTTCTTCTCGTATAATAGTTAACCCAGTATTTAATATTCTGATAAAAATGAGATTCCATTGGAATGACAAAGAAATCGGGATGTCCGTCGAAGAGGTTCCTCATTAACGTTGTTCCGGCTTTTGTACAACCCAAAATAAAAACAGGTCTATTCATGACGGATTAATTTATTTATGCTTCAATTTTATAATCTAACCTTTCCATTAATTCCTCAAGATCCGCTTTTATAATACCTCTTTCCCAAATATTATTATCGGTTTTTTTCCATCGGTCAATCCAATCCGTTGATATTTTTAAATGAAACTTATGTCCGGATATTTTCACATTCGTTTCTTCATTTGGTTTATAAAGCTCTTCTTCAACTTTTGGATCAATATCAACATTTAAAGTATTGTAGATATAGTGGAGTATTTCCTTAGGTTTTTTTATAAAATCCTCATGTTTAAATGTTATAGCCCTTTCATAATTGTGCAGAGCTTCCAATGACTCCGTTACATTTATTTTCCACAATCCCAAAATTTTGACATACTCAGGTTCCTTCTTAAGTGATTGAATATAATTTTTCCACTTAGGAATATTCTTTAAATAGTTAAAATATTCCCTGTAAAAATATGTTGAAAATTTCTTTTTGATATTTTGCCTATAGGCCTGTTTAATATTTGATTTATAAGTAAAATCAAGATCAGCACGCATAATGTAACTTAAACAAACATCTCTTGGGTCTCTTATAATATTAATTATAAAAGCATTGGGAAAATGTTCAGTAAACCATTTTAACCTGAGATTCAGTCTGGTAAACTTAACAATTGTATTATCTTTGAGGATTAGATCCAAGTATTCCTTCAACTCAGGAAAAGAATCTGCTCTACCCAATAACAACTTCTCTGTACTATATCTTCTTGACCATCTTTCTACTATATCCAAATTTCTGATATATGGCTTCCTTACTTCCGGTGGTCTCTCATAAGGGCTATTCTGATGCAATGGTTCGTAAAAAGCTTCTGTAAATTTTGTATCTCCCTTTAATACTCTCCATATTAGGCTTGTTCCACTCCGAAACATTCCATTAATAACAACCGGTGAGATACTTGTACTTTTCATAGTTTTAATAAATTGCTAGTTAAGTTTCAGAATTTTTTCAATCTCTTTTCTTGACTTTTCCCATCCAAAATTCTGGATTACATAGGATCTTCCTTCTTTTCCTCTTTTTTCTCTATAATCACTATTAATATAAAGATATTTTATTTTTGATGCTAACTCTTCTATATTATGTTCCCTAAAATATTCTACTTTGTCCTTATAGACTTCTTTAAAAATCTTAATGTCTGAGCAAATACAAGGAATTTCTGTCATCAAAGCTTCCATGGGTGGCATGCCAAATCCTTCAAAAGAAGATGGAAACACCATAAATAATGACTTCTGTAATTCCTGCCATTTACTTTCTTCTGTAACTCTGCCTAAGAATTCAACATTTACTTTTTTTTCTTTTACTATATTTCGTAACTCATTTTCTGAACTCCCTGCACCGCAAACTACTAATTTCAGATCAAGCTGAAGTTCATGAAGAGCCAGTATTATCTCATCTACATTTTTATTTGGCGATAAACGTCCTATATATATAATTTGGTTATTCTTACTAATATTTTCGGAAAATTTAAACTTTTTAATAACGCCGGGATAAACTATTCCACTAACGTCAATACCTACCCATTTTTTTGTTTCTTCTGCTGTAATTCCGGAGTTTGCTATTATGTAATCTGATTCTGGCAGGGCCTTTTTAAATTTATTCCAATATTCCCGAAGGGTCTTGTCTGAATTCCATTTCTCCTCCCAATATGGAAGATTCCTTTTTAACCAGTCGGGAGTTTCAAAAATAAAATTAACTACTTTGATATTATATTTTTTCCCCAGAGATACTGCCTTTACAGCATCAAGTTTTTGCGTTCCGATAATATAATCAATTTTATTTTTCTTCAGAAAAGGACCTAAAACAAATCGGTCATAGATATTCTCAATCAAGTTATAAATAAAAGGGTTTTTACTTAATTTCGGAATATATAATATACCTCTCGTTTTAAATCTTTTATTACTTTCTTTTACCAAACTTTTATGGTTAACATAAAATAAAGTTACATTATGATTATCAGACAACTCCCCGGCAAACTTGAAAACAGAATATTGCCCTCCACTGAGGCCACCGGGATTGTACATTCTTATAAGAAAAACTAAATTCATTATATCTATTAATTACTTATAGGATTCTTTTTATCATTTAATAAAATATTCGAAGGGTTTTTACTTTCATCTTATAAAGTAAAAATATCATTATATATCAACCCAACAAATATATAATAATTTAAAACAAGTTGATTCCTGACTCATCATCCAATGTCTTAACAATATTAGTATTATTTATAAAAACCAATCTATATAATACATCACCCAACCCCCCCCATAAACAACCTCAGCCACCATTCGAAGTTCATGAAGCTCCAGATCAGGAGTCTGTGGTTTTTTTCTGGTTGAGATGTTCATGTATTATATTAGAAACGTAATCCTGGTTAATAAATTCTGATGAGAGGTTTTTCCCATTCATCAGCAGGTCTTTCACATATTGGGCGTTTTCTCCCCTGTACCAGCTTTCATCGGGGGCTGAAAATCCTTGTTTTTTTCGTTCAATGATCTTTTGGGGGATGAATTCTTCCATTGCTTTTCTCAATAGGATCTTGCCGTTGGTAAATTCCTTGTATTTCTGTTTGAAGGGTAGTTTTCATCCAGCTTTGCTATTTCTTTTTCTGAATCCCCCAGCTTAAAACGAACGGGGTTTTTCTGGACAAAGTCTACCAGGTCGTTGTCGAGAAATGGATAGCGCTCGTCTATTCCGTTTGCCATAGAAAGTTTATCTCCCACTGTCAGCAGTCCGGCTAAAAAAAGTCTTAATTTCAAAATATAAGCTGTTTTGAATATGCTGCTCCGGAATTATTCCATATTACAACGAATCTATATGTTATTAAATCCAACTATAATAATCTAAATTTGTTAACTACTTAAGAAAAACAAAAAGAAAATTCATCTCTATGAAAACTCTGCATGATCTCGCGCAAGATTTAAACCGCATCGACCGCAAAGGCTACAAGGCATACAAGGACATCGAAGGAGCCTACGAGTTTGAAGAGGAAGGTTTTACCCTGTTTGTTGACCATGTTCAGGGAGATCCGTTCGCCGGTCCAAGTAAAATTAGGGTTGTTGTTCCTCAGGAGATTGCCGGATTTCCTGAGGATTGCTATTACAACAGAAGCAGGGAAATTGCAACGCGCGATTTTTTAACGCGTGAGTTTGCCCGGGCCATCAGGCAATATTCAAAAGGCTCACGGGGCTCGGGCAAAAGCGGGCGGATTAATATTGACCAGCCCGGCCAGGAAATCCTGGAAAGAACGTCGGCATTTATTACTGAAGAAAATACAGAGATACGATTCACTGTCGGACTGCCTGCTTTTGGTCGGAAAATCGCCGGCAGAGAAGCAAAAACTATCTTTATGGAAGAAATCCCTTCCATCATAAATAAAGCGCTTAAATTTGAAAATTTGCCTCAAAAAAAGCTTCAGGAACATTACCAGGTAAATGAAGATGCAGACTTTCTCAGGTCTATTCTTGAACGGGAGGAACTCATCGCCTTTATAGCGAATGATTCGATTCTTCCGAGAATTAGTGGGGTCGATCCCAGACCGATGCCAGTGGAAAAAGTCATACCTTTCAAATCGCCGGATACTTTATATACCTCAATCGATTTGCCCAGCAAAGGCCTAATAAAAGGCATGGGTATAAAGAAAGGTATAAACTTAATAGTGGGTGGAGGTTTTCATGGAAAATCCACTATCCTGCAGGCGATAGAACAGGGAATTTACAATCACATTCCGGGGGATGGAAGAGAATATGTGGTTGCCAACCCATCTGCAGTTAAAATCAGGTCGGAAGACCGCCGGAGCATCAAAAAAGTGGATATTTCACCCTTTATCAATAACCTCCCGCTGGGTAAATCCACCAAAGACTTTACAACAGAAGACGCCAGCGGCAGTACTTCGCAGGCCGCTAACATTATTGAAGTCATAGAGGCCGGTACACAGCTTATACTCATTGACGAGGACACCTCAGCCACCAATTTTATGATTCGGGATAACCGCATGCAGCAGCTTATTCATAAAGACCAGGAGCCCATTACACCCTTCATTGACAAAGTGAAAAAATTGTACGAAGAATATGACATATCCACCATCCTTGTGATGGGAGGTTCGGGTGATTATTTTGATGTGGCGGATTATGTTATCGGAATGGACAATTACGTGCCCAAAGATCTTACTGGTGAGGTTGAAAAAATAAAGCAAAAATCTGAAAACCACAGAAAGCCTGAAGGCGGCCAAAGCTTTGGTTTAATAAGGAAAAGAATTCCTGTTGCTGAAAGTATCGATCCTTCCAAAGGAAAAAAGAGAAAAAAGATTAAAACAAACGGTAAGGATGGGATTCTGTTTGGGAAAACCCACATTGACCTGAGCGCTGTGGAGCAAATCTGTGATGCCAGTCAGACCAATGCCATTGCGGAAGCCCTTGTCTATGCCAAAAAGTATATGAATGGAAAAAGAACCATTGAGGAAATACTGGAGCTTATATTTCATGATATCCGGGAAGAAGGTCTAAACATTGTGGGACATCCAAAAGACGGGAATTATGCTGTGTTCAGAAAATTTGAGCTGGCTGCGGCATTAAACCGTCTGCGCACTTTAAAAGTTACTCAACGGGAGCAATAAAAAAGGTTCGAAGTTAACCTCCGAACCCTTTCCTTACATTATTCTTTTTGAAATATCTTAGTTACACTTCAGAATGTGCTTGATTTGATATTCCGCATTGGCTTTGTATTGCCCATAAGCAGCATTCCTATATGCACTGCAGGCTTTCTGATCTTTTCCTAATTTTACATAATACCCTGCCAGGGTGTAATAATATTTAGCCATCTCTTCATCTGAATTTTCTTCTTCCAGCATCTGGATTGCTTTTTCTTCTCTTTCAATGGCCTTTTCAAATTCTGAAAGTTGTCCGTAACTTAATGCCAGGTAATGATAGATCGTAGCCGAGCCGTTGTATTTTGAAGCCTTCTCAAGATTTTCGGCTGCTTTGCTGTAATTCTTATTTTTTAAAGCGGTAGCTCCCAGATTGTAATAATACCTATAAGCAACCTGTTTTGCAGAGTTTACAACTTTATCATTATCTGTTTTTTCTCCAATCTGAACGGCCTCACTAATAGCATTTTCCATATTTTCAGGTTCTCCCAAATCTCTATAAGCGATGGCCTTTCTGATATATGCCCATCCATAATCCGGGTCTCCTTCAATAGCTTTATCAAATTCTTTTATCGCTTCTTCATAATTTTTACTACTCAGGCTTTTTTTACCCTTGGTATACCAAGCTTTTGAAATATTCCTCTCTGCCTTTTCTTTATAGGTATCTTGCTCGTATTGAGCACCCAGGTCTAATACCTTGTTGTATTCATCCAGTGCCTGATCGTATTTGTCTTGCTTAAGCAATTCATTCCCGTAATCCAGATGGCTCTTAACCAGTTTTTTCTGTGCTTCTTTTTCTAAAGCATCAGCTTCACTTCCCAGCTGTTCACAGATACTTACACAATTACCATACGCTTCAATAGCTCCTGTGTAATTATCCGAACGCTTTTCCTGATCTCCTTTTTTAATCTCACGCATAGCGTCATTTAAATTCTGGGCATTCAAGGAGAAAGTTGCTAAAAATACGCCCAGTAAAAGTAGCGCTACTGTTTTGATTTTCTTATCCATACGTAATCATTTTAAGGTTTTAGGATAAACAATTCCGATTTTAGCTCATAAAAGTAAAAATTCCATTTTAATTATGAAATAAATATCAAAATTTTACATAAATTTAGTTTGATTTTTAAATATTTACATCTAATAATAAACATATATTATGCCAAATTATTGTATCCTGCTTTTAAGGGTGTAGTATGTACCTTTTTCAGTAAAATTAATATCAACCAGGTTAAGCACAATCAGGTTAACAAGTATCCTCTCAGCTTTATAAGGAGATATGCCGGCAAGTTTCCTGAATTTCGCAAACGTAATATAATCATTATCCGTAAGATAGTTTAACAGAAGCTGCTCTGTATCCTCATAACGCACATAAGTCCCCTTTTTTCTTCTTTTCTGCTTCCATACTTTCAATAAGACACGGTTTGCAAGAAAGTTTTTATCTTTTACCCTGATATATACCTTCCATTTTCCTGATGATTCTTTAGCATAATAGACCTTATCCAGGCTTTTAGGAATGGTAATTTCAAGGATTTTTTTCCCGTCGATATTCCAGGTTTCCGTTGAAAACCTTATCTCAGGACTACAATATAAATGCGCTGCGGCTTCCACCATATAGAATTCTTCCTCGGTTCTTATCCCGGAGATAGTGCCGTTGTCTTTTACTCCAATAAGCAGTTTCCCACCATTCGTATTCGCGAAAGCCACCAATGATTTGGCGATCTTTTTCGAATCCGTTATAGAATGCTTAAAATCAAGCATATCATGTTCACCCTGACGGATCATGTCATAAATGTAAGCACTCATCTTTTCCGAAGGAATTAAAAAGGTAATCTGCTACTGCCTTAATGCCTCAGCCCCGCTCACAACCTCTGAAATTTCGGTTGTAATAGCAGCTTGTCTTGCCTTATTATATTTTAATCTCAGTTCTTTTATTAAATCGGTTGCATTGTCGGTTGCTTTATGCATTGCCGTCATCCTTGCACCATGTTCCGCAGCAAGCGACTCCAATATTGCTTCATAAAAATGAGTTCGAAGCGATTTTGGAATCATCTCCTGTACAATATACTCTCTTGATGGCTCAAAAATATAATTGTGATGATTTATTTCTTTTTGCTCACCCAAATCCAGTTCAACTGGTAAAAATTGTTCCAGCGTTAATAATTGAACTGCTGCATTCTTAAATTTATTGTACACTATTTCGACAATGTCAAATTCTTTGTTTATGAAGGCATCCATCACTTTATTTATGCATGGAAGCAATTTTTTATAGGTGGTACTTTCAAGAACGTCATCATCAGAATCATAAAGTGGGTAGTCATGTGATTGAAAATGTTCTGTTCCTTTTTTACCAATGGAATAGATTGAAACATTCTTTTCTTTGTGCTCATTGGGGTATTTCCGGGCAAGAGTCTCATCGGTTTTTTTTATAATATTGGCATTAAAGGATCCGCAAAGTCCTTTATTGGAAGAAATAACCACCAGCAAAACGTTAGCGCCTTCTTTAGGTGGTTTTCTGAAATACTCACTTTTAACAGATTCATATCCTATGCTTTGGGCTATATCAACCAACAATTCCTGTAATTTATTGGCATAAGGACGTAAATTAATGACTGCATCCTGGGCTTTTTTCAGCTTGGCTGCAGCCACCATCTTCATGGCGCTTGTAATCTTTTTTGTGGACTGAACAGAAGCAATTCGCGTCCTGATTTCTTTCAGGTTACTCATAATTTCACTTTTTCATTACTGCTTATAATTTTCGGCCACATCGGCTGCGGTTTGTTCTATTTTTTGGGTAATTTCGTCTGATATTTCCCCCTCTTTCAAACTTTTTAAGAGATCCCCATGCTCCACTTCCATTTTTTCCAGGAACTCTTTTTCAAATTCTTTTACTTTATTGAGGGGTATTTCATTTAACAGGCCTTTGGTTCCGCAATAAATAATGGCAATCTGCTTTTCCACCGGCATGGGTGTGTATTGTCCCTGTTTCAATATTTCAACATTTCTTGCTCCTTTATTAAGAACTTTCTGGGTAGCCGGGTCAAGATCTGATCCAAACTTGGAAAATGCCTCCAATTCCCTGTATTCAGCCTGATCCAGCTTCAGTGTGCCCGCTACCTTTTTCATGGCCTTTATCTGTGCACTACCCCCGACCCTGGATACAGAAATTCCCACATTAATGCCGGGACGGACTCCCGCATTAAAAAGGTCCGGCTCAAGGAAAATCTGGCCATCAGTTATGGAAATCACATTGGTTGGTATATAGGCTGAAATGTCGCCTGCCTGTGTTTCTATTATGGGGAGTGCAGTAAGCGAACCTCCACCTTTTACTTTGGGTTTTAATACTTCTGGCAGGTCATTCATCTGTCTGGCAATTTCATCCGACTCAATAATTTTGGCCGCTCTTTCAAGCAATCTCGAATGAAGGTAAAACACATCACCCGGATAGGCTTCTCTTCCCGGGGGTCTTCTGAGCAGCAATGACACCTCACGGTAGGAAACAGCCTGCTTTGAAAGGTCATCGTACACGACCAGGGCTGAACGACCGGTATCTCTGAAATATTCTCCTACAGCGGCGCCGGCAAAAGGTGCATAAAACTGCAGCGCTGCAGGTTCGGCAGCAGTGGCAGAAACAATTACCGTGTAATCCATGGCTCCATGCTGTTCAAGAATGCGGGCAATTTGTGCAACGGTTGATTTTTTCTGACCTACAGCTACATAAATACAGTACACGGGGTTCCCTTCATCGTAAAACTTTTTTTGGTTGATTATGGTATCGATAGCAATAGCGGTCTTCCCTGTTTGCCGGTCACCGATGATTAATTCGCGTTGCCCGCGCCCGATTGGAATCATTGCATCAATAGCTTTTATCCCGGTTTGTATAGGTTCGTTTACCGGCTGCCGGTATATAACCCCGGGAGCCTTCCTTTCCAGGGGCAGCTCATAGGTGTCTCCGGTAACAGGACCTTTGCCGTCCAGGGGAATTCCAATGGTATTAATCACCCTTCCCAACAATCCATCTCCAACATGCAGGGAGGCAATGCGTCCGGTTCGCTTAACCCGTTCACCTTCGCTTACCTTATCTGAACTGCCAAGCAATACTGCTCCCACGTTATCTGCTTCCAGGTTTAGGGTTATCCCCATAACACCGCTGTCAAACTCTATCAATTCATTATACTCCACGTTCGAAAGGCCATAAATTCTTGCTATTCCATCACCTGCCTGAAGGACGGTTCCCACTTCTTCAAACTCAGAATATGTTTTTTTCTCTCCAAGGCGTTCTTTTAATATTTTAGATATTTCACCTGGTCTAATGTCTTCCATGGTATCTTATTATTTCAATTATGGTTGTTAAATTTTTTAAGCAGAAAGTTCTTCCTTATTGTGTCCAATTGCCTTCGTACACTAACATCAAACAGCTGATCTTTGATCTGAATAATAAATCCACCCATGATACTTTCGTCAACTTGCAGCTCGAGCTTTATTTCATTCGCATCAAAATTCTTTTTGATAAACTCTTTGACGGATTCTTGTTCCTTTTTTCCCAGCTCAACCACTGTAGTTAAAATCGCATATTTTATCCCTTTTTCCTTATTATACAGATCGAAAAAATTTCTGATAATAGCTTTCAAATAGGGTTCCCTTCTGTTCTTTATGATCAGTTTTAAAAAATCAAGAGTGGCAGGGTTTAATCGTGTGCTATACACATTGTCAACGATCTCTGTTTTTTTCGAAATCGCAATGGTAGGCTGGCTTAAAACCTCATACAGGATTTCATGTTGTTCAAAAGATCTTTTCAGAAACTCTGCATCTCTGTTTAACTCATCAAGAATTCCCTCTTCTTTGCCCTTAAGAAGAAAAGCTTTGGCATACCTTATGGCAATCAGACTTCCTAACATGTGCTATTAGTTAAACTCAATTTTATCCACCAGTTCGCGGATATAATCTTTCTGTGCTTTATCTCTCGAAAGCTGTTGTTTTAATATTTTTTCCGCAATATCTATGGAAAGAGAAGAAATTTGATTCTTGATATCCTCCATGGCATCTTCTTTCTGCTTTTCAATTTTCTTATGCGTATCTTCAATCATTTTTTCTGCCTGCTTTCTGGCATCTTCCCTGGCTTCCTCTATTATCTCATTTTTCTTTTCCTGGGCTTCTTTAAGAATATTTGCCCTTTCCACTTTTGCCAGGGCTATAATTCTTTCATTGCCAAACTCTATTTCAGCAAGTTCTTTTTTTGCCTTTCTGGCTATATCAAGCCTTTCCTGGATAGTTCTTTCCCTTTCTTTCAGGGCATTCAATATAGGTTTCCAGGCATATCTTTTCAAAATAAAAAGCAATATACCAAAAGAAATAAGCATCCAGAAAAACAATCCGAAATCAGGTCTAATCAGTTCCATAACCGCATGTATTTATCAAATACTTTACAGCCGGGCAAGCTGCATCAACTGTAAAGTATTTAGCATTTTAGACAAACAGGCTAACAAAACAAACTACAATAGCAAAGAAAGCTACCCCTTCAATAAGGGCTGCCGAAACAATCATATTGGAACGAATATCGCCCGCGGCTTCGGGTTGCCTGGCTATAGATTCCATAGCATTGGAACCAATTTTACCGATACCATAAGCTGCAGAAATGGCAGCAATTGCAGCTCCAATAACGGCGCCTACCTTAGAGATAGCTACTGCTGTAGCTGCTTGTAATAATACTGTTAATGTGACCATAAAATAAAAGTTTAAATTTATACAATAACTGACCGGCTAATGTCCTTCTCCTACAGCCATCCCAAAATAGATTGCTGATAACATGGTGAAAACATAAGCCTGGATAAATGCAACCAACAATTCCAATATAGAAATAAAAACACCAAACAAAACAGAAAATACAGAAATTCCATATCCTGCTGAAACGTCCAGATTACCAAAGATAAAAATCAATGAGAAAAAACCCAAAATTACAATATGCCCTGCCGAAATATTCGCAAAAAGACGCACCATCAAAACAAAGGGTTTGATGAATATACCTACCAGTTCGATAACAGGAATCAGCGGAATGGGAAACTTAAGCCACCAGGGAATGCCTGTTGTATTAAAAATCTCTTTCCAATAACTTTTATTTCCCCTGAGAAAGATCATTAAAAGGGTAAATAAAGCAAGCGAACCTGTTACGGTAATATTGCCTGTTACATTGGCGCCTGCAGGAAAAATAGGAATTAACCCAAGAAGGTTGTTGAAAAATATAAAGAAAAAGATGGTTAACAAAAAAGGAGTAAACCGTTCGTATTTTTCACCAATATTTCCTCGTGCTATGTCATCCCTGACAAATAAAATTAGCGGCTCCAGCAGGGACTGTATCCCTTTAGGGGGTTGATTGCTTCTTTTTTTATAATAATGGGCAACTTTCACAAAAATAAAAACCAACAGAATGATGCTAAAGAATACACCCACAACAATTTTAGTAACTGAAAAATCCAATAGCATTTTATCATTCACATTACCGGCCTCATCAATTTCTACGATCTTTCCTTTATTGTCCCCTTTCTCTGCGATTTTAAATTGTTTATAGGTATCATGTCCGTGGTTAAACTTACTCGACATAAAGCAAAAAAAACCGCGATCCTGACTATAAAGAATCACGGGCAGAGGAATGCTTATATGAGTTTCTCCGATGGTGGCAATATGCCAGCTATATTGATCCACAACATGGTCAATAATTATTTCGCCGGGATCAATCTTTTCTGTCTCGTGATGAGAATTGGCTTCATTATGGTTTTCCGTTTTATCATTCTTTGCATAAGAAAGGTTCGTAAAGAAGGAGAAAACCAATAAAAAAGAAAGATACCGTAAGTATTTGCCGGAATTATGATTCATAAGAGAAAAATTGGACCTCTGAACAAATTTATACATTTTTACGGCACATTATTCTAAATCAGATAAAAAAAGACGGTGATTTAAATCAACACCGTCTTTGATAAGAATCATAATTCTTAAAAGTCCTGTATAATCAAAAGAAATTCAATCCTGTTGATTATAATTGCGTACTAATCAAGAATGTAGCAGCAAAAGCAATAATAGCATACAATTCAGGGAATACGGCAAGGATCATTGTGTTGCCAAACACATCATGTCCTGATCCGATAGCTGCAATACCGTTTGAAGTTACAGTACCCTGCCGCATGGCTGACCACAGGCCAACAAAACCAAGAGCAATACCGGCTGCAAGAATTGCTACACCCTGGAACATTGCCATACCTTCAATTAGATTCGGCATCTGGTTGTTTATAATAAAGAAGCCTGCAAAACCGTAGAGACCCTGAGTACCTGGCAAAGCGCTTAATAGCATGTAACTACCAAAAGCATCGTCTCTCTTTTTCAGAGCTCCAATTGTTGCATTACCTCCCATAGAAACACCAATAGCACTACCAATTCCTGAGAAAAGTACCATTATCGCTAATCCGGCATACGCTAGAATAATAGGTGCATTCATAATTTATTTCTCCTTTTTTAAAAATTTAACTTCTTATTTTTGTTTTATTGTTTTGAAAATGGTTTGTAACGTTTACCTCCGCCTTCAAATCCGGCGTTTTTATAAAATTCAACAAATATCAGACGCATGGGATGTACGAATGATCCCAGTGAGGATATTAACAAATTGCCTGTATGACCAATTACCAGGATAATTACAAATACTAAAGGCCCGGCATAAGGTATATGACTCCCTGTGATTGCAATCTCATTAACCACAAATCCAAGAATGGCTGTAGAAATACCTATCGCAAACAGACGAATGTATGATAATAAGTCACCAAATACTCCGGTTACCATGTTGTAGGCATCCCAGACACCTTTCCCGACCCTCGCAAAAACATTGATTTTCGGGTCGCTGAAAAAGAATATGAAAACACCACTAAGACCGAGAAATCCGTAGTATACGTTCTTAAATTTTTCCATGGGAAGAATTCCTGCTTCGTCACCCCCGACGAATATGATTGAACTAATAATCAACAGCATCCAGCCGAGTGTGGACAAGGCATAAACAAAACCCTGCTTTCTCCAGTAGTTTGCTGCCTTAATAGCCATACCGAAAAGAATTTGTATCATTCCAAGCACAACAGAAAGATTAAACAATTCCTGCGGCTGAAGGAACAACTCCTGCATATCTTTCATGTAATCGGCCTTAGTGAGGTTGATTCCGAATACTGTCCCTCCAACGGCACCCATCACAACAGTGGCCAATCCAAGATACTGAGCCATGGTTAAATATATCTTCATAGAAGGTTTTGCTTTGGTATGCTTAAAAATGGTCACGGCAAGCAAAATAGCAATGCCATAACCGGCATCACCAAGGCAAAATCCGAAGAACAGCATAAAAAACGGGGCAAAAAATGGGGTCAGATCAATTTCCCTGTAATGAGGCAAAGAAAACAGATCCTGCAGGGGTTGATAAACTTTTGCAAACTTGTTGTTTTTAAGCAAAATGGGCACTTCCGAAGGATCTTCGTTTTTAACTTCCTCCTTCAGATAAAGAACATCTTCTTTTTCCAGTAAATCAATAAGCTGCTTTTCTTTTGTATCGGGAACCCACCCTTCAAGAAGCATAACTTTTTCTTCTGCCTGCTTTTCTGTATGATTGAGCGCCTGGTTAAACTCCGTATTTTCCTGGAGTCTCTTGCGCTCTTTCCTTAGCAGTTCCTGGTATTTTACAGCATACTCATCAAAAAGCTTGTTGATTTCCTTAATTCTCTTCTCTTTATCATCGTATTCCTTATCCAGTAAAGAGTAAGGTTTCTCCGGCAGTTTTACTTCTTCAGCGTCGATATCAATCTCCTGTCCTTCTTCCTGTAATATTACAAAATATAAATTACCACTTATTTTGTTTATTGGCTGAAGGTAGTACTGGTTTTCCCAATCCGTATCAAAACGCTTTTCGTTGCATATAAAGAAACGGGGTTTCAAATTGAGATGATTGAATTTCTCTTTCATATCATCGGTATAATCACCCCATGGCCCGGCTTTGTCAATCTCTTTCCTAAGTGTTGCAAGTTCCTGCTCTATAGTATCAATTTCCTCTTTTCTGGCTTTGATATCTTCAACAATCTGATTTGCGTCCGTTCCATCCTCAACAGGTTCCTCTTTCTGATTTCGTTTTTTCAAAAAATGAAGAGTGTCATTGATTTTCTTTATTTCTTCAAGCGCCTCTCTTGTACTTTCGTCATACTCTGTTGCCTTTTCGGCTATATGAAGAACGCCAACATCCTGCAGCTTTTCTAAAAATGCATGGTATTCCTTATGATAAATAAGAAAGGAATATCGTATCATTGGAGTAATCATTACTCAGCCTCCCTATTGATTTTGTTCATGACGTTTTTTAACTATTTTCTGTGAAGCCTTTGAAAGGTTCTCCTGGTCTTCTAAAAACCGCTTGATCTTTAAAATTGCATTCTGATATTCCGGAATCTGCACCTTTTCATACAGGTTAACCTTCTGTGTGGTTTTCTTTCTTGCATATTCCAGCAACTCCATTTTCTTTCGATAGACCTCTTTTTCGATAGCAATCTTTGAAAGCGACTCCAGTAGAGTAACACCTTTCAAAAACCAGCCTGGTTTGTTAAAAAGGCTGAAGTCTTTTATATCAAATACCACATCATCCAGCACAGGTGTCTTGGTTCCGGCAATCTTTTTAGAAGATAGTTTAACTTCCTTTACGGTCACAAGATCATCCTCAAACTCAGTCCAGAGCCGCATTACGTTGGAATACTCATCCAACTGCTTATTCAGCTCTTTATCGAGTTCGGCCATCTTGTCTTTCGCCTTTTTCACCTCAACACGCAGGGCAGCCTCTTTACTCTGCAGGGTTGGAAGGGCCCTTAGACGTATATTAAGCTGCTTTTTAAGCCTTTGCTGTGATATTTTATTGAATTGAAACTTAACAGACATAAGAATTCATTTTATTCGCTATCTTTTGGCCAGTATTTCTCAATCAGCTCGTTCTTCACACTCACCTCTGATTTCTTGAAGTGCTTATCGAATAACCTCCATGCTGTATCAAGCATTTCGTTCACTTCAATATTAATGTCGATAGCCAGTAATTTTTCGGAATAATCTTTAGCAAACTCGAGGGCACGCTCATCATAGTCTGTGAGGTCGAAACCATTCTCAAGCTTGGTTTTCGCGTTGGCAGCGTCAGCAAAAAGACGAATGGCTGCGTTCATCACCTGTGGATGATCTTCCCTTGTCTTCTTACCTATGACAAGCTGCTTGAGACGTGACAAACTACGGAACGGGTCAACAATAACCTTACCCACGTCGGTGTCCTTTCTCAGGAACAACTGACCTTCGGTAATATAACCAGTGTTATCAGGTATGGCGTGTGTAATGTCCCCGCCTGAAAGTGTAGTTACTGCTACAATGGTAATTGAACCCCCTTCAGGGAACTGTACCGCTTTTTCGTATATTTTCGCAAGATCACTGTATAATGAGCCCGGCATACTGTCTTTGGAGGGGATCTGATCCATCCTGTTGGAAACAATACTCAACGCGTCGGCATACAATGTCATGTCTGTAAGCAGAACAAGCACTTTCTGGTTCTTTTCAACAGCAAAGTGTTCAGCAGCTGTCAGGCACATATCCGGAACAAGCAGTCGCTCAACGGAAGGGTCTTCCGTAGTATTCACGAAGCTGACAATCCGGTCCAGTGCACCCGCGTTGTCGAAAACATTTTTATAATAAAGGTAATCGTCGTTTGTCAGACCCATACCGCCCAGGACAATCTTGTCAGCTTGTGCTCTCAGTGCCACCATTGACATCACCTGGTTGTATGGCTGATCCGGATCGGCAAAGAAAGGAATTTTCTGACCGGTAACCAACGCGTTGTTCAGGTCGATACCTGCAATACCAGTCGGGATAAATTCAGAGGGTTGAAGTCTACGTACAGGATTCACGGTTGGCCCACCAATTTCCTGCTCTTTACCCTCTACTTCGGGTCCTCCGTCGATAGGCTCGCCGTAGGCGTTAAAGAATCGACCGGCAAGCTCATCACCAACTTTTAAATTAGTTGTTCGTCCAAAGAAAATTACTTCGGCATTTGTGGGAATACCTTCTGTTCCACCAAAAACCTGTAAGGTTACTTCATCACCAAGGATTTTTACCACCTGGGCCAGTTTGCCGTTAACAAGAGCAATTTCTTCGTTACCAACGCCTTCCGCTTTCAACGAAATAGTCGCTTTGGTAATCTGCTCTATCTTTGTATAGACTTTTTGAAATGCTTGTGTTTCCATTATTTAGCCTTTCTTTCTTCAATAATTTGTTCTAAATCTTTTTCATACTGATGGAATTTGTCTGACTTAAATTCCGAATAGTTCATCTGTCTCAACACGTCAATAACTCGTTTAAAATACTCGTTGACTTCTTCAAAGTGTTCAAAATCGAATTCAGTATGATATACTTTCAGAACTGTATCCAACATATATTTTTGTCGTTCGATGGATGACTGCTGGTCGATGGCATCAAAAGCATCCTGCTGAAGTACGACGAAGTCAAACACCTCAGATTTCCAGAATGTAATGTGGTAATCCACCGGTACGCCATCGTCCCCCAGAATGTTAATCTGCTCTGACGCTTCACGTCCCCGGAGCATGGCATCTTTCAGCAACTGTATGTGAGCAGGCCATTCTTCATCGATGTGTTTTTTCAGGTAATCTTCTACCTCAGGATATTCCAGGTATTTTGAATAACTGTCTATCGGGTCTACCGCAGGGTAGCGTTTGCTGTCTGCTCTGTCCTGGGAAAGTGCATAGAAACATCGAGCCGCCTTTTTGGTTGCCTCTGTAACTGGTTCTTTCAGGTTACCACCGGCTGGTGATACCGTCCCGATAAAGGTAATAGAACCTGTTTTATCATTATTAAGGTAAACATATCCCGCTCTCGAGTAGAAGTTAGCGATAATTGCAGTCAGGTCCATCGGGTATGCATCAGGTCCGGGGAGTTCCTCCATACGGTTTGACATCTCTCTGAGGGCCTGAGCCCATCTTGACGTGGAGTCTGCAAGCAACAATATTTTTAAGCCCATTGCTCTGTAGTATTCAGCCAGTGTCATGGCAGTATACACAGAAGCTTCACGCGCGGCAACCGGCATGTTTGAGGTATTCGCGATAATGGTGGTTCTTTCCATGAGTTTTCTGCCTGTTCTGGGGTCTTCCAGTTCAGGGAATTCGGTAAATATCTCGACCACCTCGTTGGCACGTTCACCGCAGGCCGCCATGATAATCATGTCCGCTTCTGCCTGCTTTGAGAGGGCGTGCTGAAGAACTGTTTTACCACTACCAAAAGGCCCGGGAATAAATCCGGTTCCGCCTTCCGCCATAGGGTTTAACGTATCAATGGTACGGATACCCGTTTCCAGCATCTTGAAAGGTCTTGGTTTTTCTTTGTACGCCTTGATAGGTACCTTAACCGGCCATTGCTGAACCATTGTCAGTTTTATTTCATTTCCTTCTTCATCAGTAACGGTGGCAATGGTATCGTGAACCTTATAATTTCCTTTTTCAGCAACAGACTTAATGGTGTACTTGTCTGTCATCTTGAAAGGCACCATGATTTTGTGAGGCAGCCAGTTTTCGGTTACTTCACCCAGCCAGTCTCCTGCCGATACAGTATTTCCTTCTTTAGCAATGGGTGTAAACTCCCATTCTTTATCGGGGTCAAGCGCTTCTGTCTGCTCACCTCGTTTCAGGAAGATCCCTTCCATCTGGTCGAGGTCGTTCTGCAAACCGTCATAGTTTCTGGACAGGATACCAGGACCGAGATTAACTTCCAGCATGTGTCCTACAAATTCTACAGTGTCTCCTACTTTGACGCCACGGGTGCTTTCAAAAACCTGTATGTAGGCAGTCGTTCCGAGGACTTTAATAATCTCGGACATTAATTTGCTGTCGGCTTGGTCGATATAGCAAATCTCGTTTTGTTGTACCGGTCCGTCTGCCTCAACCATAACCAGGTTGGCAATGATACCGGTAATTGTTCCTCTTGTAATATTATCTTTTTTGCTCATTGATTATGAAGTCTTTTGAAAATTCAAAACTATCTTTTAATTCGTCAATTAACTTTTCAAACATCTTTCTTCCGGTCTTTTCATCCAGACTCATCCATCTGTATATCATATTCAGTTTTAAGATATATGCCAGCACCACCTCGATTGAAAAATAATGGAAAAGCGTGAATTCGTTTAATTTATCCCATTTGAACTGATCCAGGCTTTTTTCTCTGTTCAGCAGGTTATCCTTTTCAGCAATCTGAATTATTTCACCTGCATATTCCAGCTCAGTTTCCAGGCCGAAATCCTTAGCGCTGCTTCTTTTAATGGCTTCGGTAACAAAGTTGTTGCCAATAAGCTCATTTTCGGGGTCTTTGTCAAATTTCCGGCAATTAATCCCAACTAAAAGGTTGGTGACATTCAGTTCAAAAGTAAACCAGTCGTGTATGAATTGGTTTGAGGAATTCAGAACGTATTGAAAATACATTCCGGTTAGTTCATTCTCCCATTGTTTTAATGACCGGTTATCCTTTTCTTCCCTGTAAAGGTCAATAAAGCGGTACATATAATCGGGGAGTACACTTAGCTTCTCTTCAGGGTCCAGTTCTCTTTCGAGGATTTCTGAGGTAAAATTGCCCAGTTTATCAAACTCGTTATATTTTTCCTGAAGAAAATTCAGCAGGTTTTTATTGTCATAAGGCAGGAACAAAACCTTTGCGAGCTCGTAATCCTGTGGGTATAGCTCGTCTTTGAGGTTTTGTTTAAAATCCTGCAATGAAAAGTTGAGTTCCGTTTCATCCAGGAAAATATCAGGTAAACCTGCAATCAGACAATGATAATATTTTCTGAATAAATTACTTGTTTTCATTCTCTTTTGTTTCTTCATCAAATAGCATTTCTGCTGTACGAGGTCGTAGGTAAGCTTTGAAGAAATTTTCAAAATCTTTTTCTGAGAAGCTGATCTTATATGAACCATCAGCAGGGCCGATAGAAAATCCGCCTTTCATCTTGTCGGAAACCTGCACCTGAATCTCTGCATTGAGTTCCTTGGCTGCTTTATTTTCCAGGTACTCCTGCAGTTCTTTTTGCATATTTTCCGGTACAGTAACACTGATATCGGCTACCTGGCCCGATTGTGGATCCCAGTTTTTGATGATTGTTTCTATAATTTTCTTAACGAATTCAGTGTCATCCATAGATTTTTTCACCGGCTCTTTGATGACTTTTGCAGTAACCATTTCCGTGATCTGTTTTTTAACTTCACGCAGGGTTTGTTTTGCTGCCAGGTTAATTTCAGATTTGGCATTTTTCTTTAGATCTTCAGCCTCTTGTTTGGCGTTATTGATGATCTCCTCCGCCTCTTTTTGAGCATCATTTTTTGTTTTTTCGGCCTCCTTTTTTGCATCTTCCAAAATCTTGTTAGCTTCCTGATTGGCCTTATCTACACCTTCCTGATAGAGTTTGTTGGTGAGTTCCTGAAGTTTGCTTTCCATAATATCAATACTTTAGTGTATATTTTTTGAGCTACAAATGTATAATTTTACTGTTATATTTCATGGTAAAAACTGCTTTGTTAATGTTCTATTAAAATGGATTTTAACAAAATGAAACTGCTATTGTTTATTACCGGGTCAAAAATATATGGAATTTTTTTAACCACAAAATAAAACTGTTATTTTTTTAACAGTGTTATCTGGTTAACAGAGAAAATCAAAAATTTGGCGCTCACTTTATGCTTTATCTTATTTTTTAAAGACTTTTACAACCTTAAAGATAACGAACACCGTATTTATCAGGTATAAAGCAAAAAAAGTGATAAGAAAAGAAACGGCATTCTGGGGATTAAACAACGCATAAACCAAGATAAAGATGAGAAGAACCATCATTTTTATTCCAAAAAACATAATGAACCGCGATGTAAAACTTCGGATCGGAGCATCTGAATGTCTTATGATCGTGTAGTAAAAGCCTGTATTAATGGCCAGAAACAAAACCGGCAAAAAAAGTAAAAAAGGAAAAAAGTAAGGTTCAAACAAAAACTGAAAAAAGAAATACCCGACAATATAGGTAGCAAGGGTAAGGAATAATTGTTGACGAAAAAAACCCGCTAATGTAATTCGCATGATTAAAATTTTATAAAATCTTTCACCGCATAATAAATACTCAACACAACGGCAATAAGAGACAAAATAATGGTAAAGATTGGAAAATCAATGCCGGTAATTATCTCATCGAGCTTCATTCCTCCGAATACCCCGATTAAGATAATAACCAACATTTGAAATCCTATTGAAGAGTATTTTGCATATTCTTTAAGCGGATTTCTGTTCTTTTCCTTTTTCTCCGAATTTTTGTTCTTTGGGCTTGACATTATCTAAGGCATCTTCATTCATATTGCAGTTACCTGTGAATACAGAACCAGGTTCTATGGATAGCTTTTTAGTGATTATGTCGCCATAAATCCGGGCAGAAGATTTTAAGGTAAGCAATTCCTTAACTTTAATCTTTCCTTCAATCATACCCAGAACTTCAGAGTTCTTGCAATCCACTTCACCTTTGATTTTGCCTGTTTCTCCAACAACAAGCTTACCTTCGGTAATTATGTTTCCTGACAGAAAGCCATCAATTCGTATATCACCGTTTGTATTAATGTCTCCCGTAATCTCTGTTCCAACACCTATTATGTTAATCGCATTGGAGTCGTTTTCCATGTTGTTATTCTTAGCCATATTACTTTTTTTTGACGAGTTTGACGGATTCATCGATAAAATTACTTTATATTTACGCCAACAAATATATAAAATTCAAATCACTCAAAATTGTTCACCAACAATTTATTTTATCAATTGAGATTTTAAAGATTTTTAAGATTTTTAAACCACAAATTTAATTAATTTAGCTATTTCATTTTCAAAAAAGTAAAACAAGCTAAAAGCCCAAACCATGGAAAGATTCAAATTTATAAACCGGATAACAGGTTGGATTATATTTGCTATAGCAGCTACAGTTTATTTGCTTGGAGTTGAACCGACGGTCAGTTTTTGGGATTGCGGAGAATACATTGCCTCAGCATATAAATTATTGGTAGGGCACCCTCCGGGAGCTCCCTTTTTCATGATCCTGGGAAGAGTTTTCTCTCTTTTTGCGGGAAACGAAGAAAACGTTGCCTTGATGATAAACAGCCTTTCCGCTCTCTCAAGTGCGTTTACTATTCTATTTCTCTACTGGACTATTACCCACCTGGCCAAAAAAATATATCACATTGAAAAAGATGAAAAGCATATATGGGGAATTATTGGTAGCGGGATTGTAGGCGCCCTGGCTTTTACTTTTTCCGATACGTTCTGGTTTTCTGCAGAAGAAGGAGAAGTTTATGCGCTTTCATCCTTATTCACAGCTTTTGTTTTCTATGCCATCCTGAAATGGGAAAATGTGGCAGATCAAAAATACAGCAACAGGTGGATCATTCTTATTGCTTTTTTAATGGGGGTTTCCATTGGGGTTCACTTGCTTAATCTTCTTGCGATACCGGCTATTGTTTTTGTCTATTATTTCAAAAAATACAAGATATCCCGTCGTGGAATCCTTGGCGCTGTTCTTATCTCCATTTTACTGCTGGGAGCTTTTATGTACATTATTATTCCGGGAATTATAAGACTTGCATCCGGTTTTGAACTTCTCTTTGTGAATGGATTCGGACTCCCTTATAATACAGGAAACATCTTATACATATTGCTTGTTGCCGGCCTACTTGCATGGGGCTTGTATTATACTCAGAAGCACAAAAAAGTTATCATCAATACGATTTTACTGGCGGTAACAGTTGTCATTGTCGGTTACTCCTCGTATGCCATGATCATCATCCGATCATCTGCTAATCCGACTATGGATGAAAACAATCCGGAGACAGTTTTTGCGCTTTATCATTATCTTAAAAGGGAGCAGTACGGGCAAAATCCTCTGATTCATGGTCAGTATTATAATGCACCGGTTGTGGACAGCAAAGAACCCTATACATACATTCAGAAAGATGGCAAATATGTTAAATCCTATTCACTGAATCCGCGTTATGAATTTGACCCGCGGTTTACTACTTTCTTCCCAAGAATGTACAGCCGACAATCCAAGCACATAAGACAATATAAAAAATGGGCCGATATAGAAGGCCGAAAAGTGTCTGTTCAAAACAACCAGGGAGAACAAACCGTTAAACGGGTTCCTACCTTCGGGGAAAACCTGAAGTTTTTCTTTAAATACCAGGTGGGTCACATGTACTTAAGGTATTTTATGTGGAACTTTGCCGGACGGCAGAACGACATTCAGGGACACGGCGAGGTATTACACGGAAACTGGCTTTCAGGCATTAAATTTTTGGATGAAATGCGACTGGGAACACAAGACGGATTACCTTCCAAATTTAAAAATAATCCTGCAAGAAATACTTACTACATGCTCCCATTGCTCCTGGGTATTGTCGGTTTCCTGTTTCAGTACAAAAAAAATTCCAAAGACTTTTTGGTCGTACTCTTACTTTTCCTGTTTACGGGTCTGGCAATAGTGGTATATCTCAACCAAACTCCACTTCAGCCGAGGGAAAGGGATTACGCTTATGCGGGTTCTTTTTACTCATTTTCTATCTGGATAGGGTTGGGGGTCCTGGCGATATACAATTTCTTTAACACCAGGCTACCCAAAGCTGTCAGTGCGATAGCAGCCACCCTGATAACCCTGGTTCTGGTACCGGGAATCATGGCCAAAGAAAACCGGGATGATCATGACAGGTCTAAACGTTATGCAGCAAGAGATTTTGCACACAATTACCTGAATTCCTGCGCACCCAATGCCATTTTATTCACCCACGGTGATAACGATACATTTCCTCTCTGGTATGCCCAGGAGGTCGAAGGTATTCGAACCGATGTGAGGGTTGTTAACCTCAGTCTTCTGAATACCGACTGGTATATTGATCAAATGAAACGAAAGGCCTATGAATCTGAACCTGTGCCATTCAGCATGGAAAAAGAACAATACAGGCAGGGTACAAGAGACAATGTGCCCCTGGTGAATAAAATCAAAAATTATGTGGATGTGAAGAAAGCCGTTGATTTTGTGGCGAGTGATAACCCACAAACTCAGCTACCTACTTACGCCAATCAAAAAATCAATTATATTCCAACCAAACAATTCTCCCTGCCTGTAGATTCTGCCAGGGTAGTTGATAATGGAACCGTAAAACCTGAAAATGCTGATAAAATAGTTGATAATATACGCTGGAAGATAAATAAGAGCAGAGTAATGAAGAGTGAAATGATGATCCTTGACCTGCTTGCCCATAACAATTGGGAACGTCCGGTTTATTTTGTCTCACCCAGCTCAGATGCGAATCTTGGACTCGAAAATTACCTCCAGCTGGAAGGATTTGCTTACAGACTGGTACCTATTAAAACGGAGTCTACCGACAACATTAATGCCGGAAGAATTGATACAGAAGTTATGTATGAAAATCTGATGAATGAATTCAAATGGGGCAATATCAATGATCCGGATGTATATGTAGATTATACCACCAGAAGAACCTCGCAGGTAATCAGAATTCGAAACAAATTCGCCCGCCTGGCTGAAGCACTTAATAAAAAGGGTGAAAACAATAAGGCTGTTGAAGTGCTGGACAGGGCTATGGAGCTCACCCCTCATTCACAAATCCCTTATAATGTTTGGGTTCTGGAGATTGTTGAAGAATATTACAAGGCCGGGGCTGTCGACAAAGGCAATCTCTATGCTGAAGAACTGGGCAACTATATGAAAGAAGAACTCAACTACTATTTTTCACTGGAAGAGCCGTATGCAAACTCTGTTTCACAGGATAAAAGACTGGCCCTTCATGTACTCCACAGATTGTCACAAATTACCAACAATTATGGTCAGAAGGAGTTGAGTAAGGAATACCAGGACTTTCTCAATAACACTATTACAAAAATGAGAGGAACAGATTTTCAATAATCCAATGAATCTAATCCAGCAAATTCATTGCTGCCTCGGCTATTTTCTCATCTTCCAGTTCATTGATGCAGCGGAAATGCTTCTTAGGGCATTTCTTATAGCCAATTTTGGAGCATGGACGGCAATACAGGCCTTTGTTTTCAAAAATTACAGAGTCAGGATGGGGCATATAAGGGGCCATCCCAAATTCAGGAACTGTATTACCCCATACAGAAACAATTTTTTTCTTAAAAGCAGCAGCAATATGCATTAAACCAGTGTCATGAGAGAGTATTACATCAGCCTGCCTGATGAGTGAGGCCGACTGATTGATAGAATATTTACCACAAGCATTATAGATTTTACCAGGGTTTTTCCGGGCGATTGATTCTGCAAAACTCTTTTCATCAGGGCCTCCCATCAGAACCTGCGGATAATCAATTTTCGTGCTGATGTTCTGAATCTTCTCATCTGTTAGTTTCTTCGTATTGTGTTTTGCTCCAATAACAAACCCGATATAGCCATTTTGGAAGGCAGCAGGCAATTCATCCCGATGTATTTCATCCTCTTCAGGAATAAAATAATCCAGCCCCCGCCCATCTTTTTCTACACCAAAAACGTCCACAGTTTCGAAATACCTGTCGACAATATGTTTGTCGGGCAGTTTATTAATTTTAAAATTCACCAGCAGCCATTTTTTTAAATTGAGCTTTTCAAAAGAGAAGGCAACATTTCTGAGACTCGACTTAATTCTGGAAGTTCTTATGTTATGATGCAGGTCGATAATATAATCAATATTTTGAGCCTTTATCTCTTTCAATTGAAGAGGTAAATTGTTCTGAAGGGTATATATCTTATCAATATAAGGATTTGCCTTTAACATCTCCTCATATTCCGGTTTTGTAAAATAATGAATCTCTGCGTTTTCAACTTGCTCTTTCAGTGCCCTCACAACAGGGGTAGTCAATACAATATCCCCGATTGAACTAAATCTCAAAATTAAAAAACGTACAGGCTGCATAGAATATTCAAATGATTGGACTTAGGATGAAAAAAGATGCGTCTCTGAGCGACATCTGTTATACTTAGGCAATCTCAGCAAGAATAATGGCTTCATTCCTCCGGACCTCTATAACCCCACTGTCAATTTCGATAAATTGGGAACTTCCCGGACTTTCTTCAATTCTAATTTTGCCTTTCTCCAGTGTTGAGATAATGGGTGCGTGATACTGTAAAATCGTAAACCTTCCCTGAGTGCCGGGAACCTGGATTAAACTGACGGTTCCGTCAAAAATTTTCTCATCCGGGGTGATTATTTCAAGATGCATGGATTTTAAATATTAACTGGATTCAGAAAGTAATTTTTCTCCTTTTTCTATGGCATCATCAATCGTTCCTACAAGGTTGAACGCCGATTCAGGATATTTGTCGACCTCGCCGTTCAGGATCATTTTGAACCCTTTAATGGTATCTTTAATATCGACAAAAGCACCTTTCAACCCGGTAAACTGTTCAGCCACATGAAATGGCTGAGAAAGGAAACGCTGAACTCTTCTGGCCCTGTGGACCGTTGTTTTATCTTCTTCAGAAAGCTCGTCCATTCCCAGGATGGCAATAATATCCTGCAACTCTCTGTTTCTTTGCAAAATTTCTTTTACCTGTTGAGCCACCTGGTAATGTTCCTCTCCCACAATTTCAGGAGAGAGAATTCTGGAGGTTGAATCCAGGGGATCCACGGCCGGATAAATACCCAGCTCGGCAATTCTTCGACTCAAGACGGTAGTAGCATCCAGGTGGGTGAAAGTTGTTGCCGGTGCAGGGTCTGTCAGGTCATCGGCTGGCACATACACTGCCTGAACTGAAGTAATGGAACCATGTTTTGTAGAAGTAATACGCTCCTGCATTTCTCCCATTTCAGTTGCAAGCGTGGGTTGATATCCAACAGCAGAAGGCATCCTTCCAAGCAAAGCAGAAACTTCTGAACCTGCCTGGGTAAAACGGAAAACATTGTCCACAAAGAAGAGAATGTCTCTTCCTTCACCACCTTCTCTCAGTCCTTCATCACGGAAACTTTCTGCAACTGTTAATCCCGAAAGGGCTACTGTAGCCCTGGCTCCCGGTGGTTCATTCATCTGGCCGAACACTAAAGTTGCCTGGGATTTGTTCAGTTCATCCATGTTCACTTTGCTCAGGTCCCAACTTCCTTCCTTCATACTCTTTTGGAATTCCTCCCCATACTTAATAACTCCGGATTCTATCATTTCCCGCAGCAAATCATTTCCTTCCCTGGTTCTTTCTCCAACACCGGAGAAAACCGTAAGACCCGAATAAGCCTTAGCTATATTGTTAATCATTTCCATAATTAACACGGTTTTTCCAACGCCGGCACCACCAAACAAGCCAATTTTCCCACCCTTCGAATAAGGTTCAATTAGGTCAATGACTTTTATGCCGGTTAACAAAATTTCTGTTTGGGTTGACAGATCGGTATATTCGGGTGCCTCTCTGTGAATCTGGTACCCTTCTGCTTTATCAAGTTCCTGCAGTCCATCAATGGGGTTTCCTATTACGTTTATCAACCTGCCCCTGAGTTGCTTCCCAACAGGCATTCTTATGGAAGCACCTGTGGCTTTAACTTTCATACCTCGGCTCAATCCATCGGTAGAATCAAGAGCAATAGCTCTTACAGTATGCTCACCTATATGCTGCTGGCACTCAACGATAAGTGTTTCACCTTTGTCTCTTTCAATTTCTAATGCATCGTAAATGTTTGGAATTTCACCGCCTGAATTTTCGAAACTAACATCAATAACCGGGCCGATGATCTGGACGATTTCGCCTGTATTTTCTGCCATGGAGATAATTTTTGTAGTATTGTTCCTTACAAATTTATTATTTTTATCGTATTATTGTCCAAATATGTTTCACCAGTTTGGCATTTTTTATAGTATACCTATTTCAAAGCATTTCAAAATGCCCTTTAAGATTCATATTTTCTTTAACATATTTGTTAATTTTATCGGTTCTAAATAGATAGTTATGAAAAAGATACTTTTTATACTCGCAATCACCGTTCTTTTCACAAGCATAGAAAGTCCATCCAATGCTCAGGTGATAAAAGTTGGAGGAGGCGCGGAACTTCGAACCGAACCACCGGCTGCTTTTTTCATCAAAGCCACTTATAATCTTGATGTAATTGATGAAAACCTTGGCACATCAGTGGATTTTATGCTGTTGCCCCAACTGGAGGCAAACCTGGATTTTCATTATTCCTTTCTGAACAATTTCGGGATGAATGGATATGGTTTAGCCGGACTGAATTATGGAAGGCAAGCAGGGGCCAATATAGGTGCCGGGTTTATGTACAACCTGA
This sequence comes from uncultured Bacteroidales bacterium, assembly GCA_964585385.1. Taxonomy (GTDB): domain Bacteria; phylum Bacteroidota; class Bacteroidia; order Bacteroidales; family UBA12077; genus JAGXLC01. Next base: position 1,510 of record CAZPDP010000018.1, on the reverse strand, counting down.
ATAAAACTTTTGATGCATTCGGAGAAGTGAAATATATAGTCAAAAGTTCACCAGAGGCCTCCATTAAGCTGGGTGTGTTATATTACCTGTAATCACAAAAAGATTTCAGTAAAATCATTTGTTCCTGTTCATAAGCATCTCTGCTAACTCAAACAGGGGCTGCTTCCTTTTTTCATCGATCTGAACCTTATGAAAAGACTCTTTGGCTTTATGGAAATAATCCTGTATTTTATCCGATGTAAGCTGAGATATCTGATATTTTTCAAACAACTCCTTTGCCTGCATTACTTTTGCTTCACGACTTGCCTCATTATGCAGTAATTCCAAAATTTTCCTCTTATCTTTTTCTGAGGCCAGTTCATAAGCTTTAATCAAAAGATAGGTTTTTTTACCGGCAACAATATCTCCGCCAATATATTTACCAAAGACTTCCGGATCGCCGAATAAGTCCAAATAATCGTCCTGCAACTGAAAGGATAAACCCAGATATTTGCCAAATTCGTAAAGTTTCTCAGAATCACCTGGATTTGCCTCTGCTGCAAGGGCACCCATCTTTAGGCTTGCTGCCAGTAAAACTGCTGTTTTGTGGGTAATCATCTGAATATATTCCTTCTCAGATACAATCTCTCTTTCTTCAAAATCCATATCAAACTGCTGTCCTTCACATATTTGGAGAGCAGTCTCGTTAAATAAGCCAAACATCTCATGAAAATTTTTTCCTGTGTAACGGGATAGAAATTCATAAGCTTTAATGGACATGGCGTCTCCTGAAAGGATAGCTATATTGGTATCCCACTTTTTATGGACTGTAGGCTTACCTCTTCTTAGCCCGGAATTGTCCATAATATCATCATGCAGAAGGGTAAAGTTATGGAATATCTCAATAGCCAGGGCAGGCATTATTGCTTCTTCAACAGACTCTTTAAAAAGATTATAACTCATTAAAACCATTGATGGTCTGATACGCTTCCCACCGCTTTCAACAGTGTACTGAACAGGAAGGTATAAGTTTTTCGGTTCTTTAATAAAATCGATATTTCCCAGCCTGTCGCTAATTAATTCTTGAATTTCGTTAAATGTATACATAAAGCAAGCCAATTTCTAATTGTTAAAATTAGTATAAATACCCCTTAATACAAAAGGTGTAAACTTAATCCTTCAAAGAATTTCACTGCCTGGATAAAGAGAACTCAAACAAGCAAAGGGTTTTAATGTTTGAACGTTAATTGTTTTTAAATGAATAACATACGAATGTTACAGTATTTCAATCTGATGAAGGATTTGCTGAAATTCAGGGCATTGAAGCATAGATGCTGAATTTCAAAAGGGTACAAACCAAAATTAAAATTCCCAAAATCACCTTAGAATGTGGATTCCCAATAGCGAATAAAAAAAATAGCCTTCTGCATTTTGTAATATTTTTTGCAAATCATCAAATAATTACTTAAATTTCGCTTAAAATAAAATATTGGGTAAATTATGGAAAAAGATACTATTATAGTACCTTGGG
>CAZPDP010000017.1:5378-66430 GCA_964585385.1 uncultured Bacteroidales bacterium | reverse complement strand
TAATTTTGTAAATTAAATTACAAAATTATCAAAAATCTTTACACTGAGCCTTTTAAAACCCCGGCTTAAAAGCCGGGGCTATTTGAATACCAGCTATATACAAATTTATCTTATATAGAGTTCACGTTTGCTTAATGCCCATTAAATAAACACAACTATGAAACAGATTTACACTGAGAATGCGCCAAAACCTGCCGGACATTATTCACAGGCCATGGTTCATAACGGGTTGGTATTTGTTTCCGGTCAGCTTCCTGTCGATCCGGTAACGGGAACAAGACTCACAGGGGAGATTGAAGCGCAAACTCACCAGGTTCTGAAAAATGTAGAAAGTATATTGGAAGCCTCAAACAGCGATTTGAGTCATTTATTGAAAGTAAACCTGTATGTTTCGGATATCAGTCTGTGGGATAAGGTGAATACAGTATATTCTGAATTTATGGGTGATAACAAACCTGCGAGGGCTGTGATTCCTACTCGTGAGCTGCATTATGGTTTTAAAATAGAAGTGGAAGCTGTAGCGGCAACCAGGGAATAATTATCCAGTCTGAACCGATACTTATACAGAAGGCCTCCTAACTTAAGACAGCTTTTATTTTGATTTATTGAGGAAAATGAAATCCCGATAGGGATAAAAACTCTCTGCCCCCCACATGAAACGAAGTAAATGTGGGGATTATAATCATGCCTTCTGCTTTTCAAAAGGATAGTGAACTTTTAGCCTTCGCCTGATTGTGTCCAGTGTGCACATGATACAAAGGCTTTTTTTATGGCTGATCCTCGGGCTTTCTTTTTCACCGGCTTTAATTAGTTGGTTTACCTCTTCAGCTTCATAATGAAAACCTCTTGAGGATCTCTCATCTTCAAATACATCATCACCGTCGCTGCAAAAGAGATAGGCCATACGGGCTTTGTAAAAATCAGGGATGTAAATATATCCCTCAGTACCGTAAATATATGCATCGTTTTTCAGTGAGGAGGTGAGTGAACTTCCAATCACAGAAACTGCGCCTTTTTTGTATTTCAATATGGCTGCATTGAAGTCATCCACACCTGTTTCGCCCAAAAATCCATCGGCATGCACATTCACCAGGCTGCAATCCATTATCATTTGGGACAGAGCTACCGGATATACGCCTAAGTCCAGCAGGGCCCCTCCTGCAAGTTCAGGGTTAAAGAGTCTGTTGTTTTGGCCGGCTTCTGCATTGTTTCCAAAGAAGGCTTTAATCATTTGAATTTTACCTATTTTCCCATCATCACACCACTTCTTTGCCATGATAATGGGAGGTAAGAAATACATCCACATGGCTTCCATTAAAAACAGGTCTTTTTCCTTGGCAATATGTATAATCTCGTCCAGTTGTTCGGTATTAACTGTTATGGGTTTCTCACAAACCACTGGCTTGCTGTGCTCAAAACTTAAAAGGATGTTTTCATAGTGATAGGAGTGTGGTGTGGCAATATAAACAACATCCACGTTTTTATCTTTTAACAGGTTCTCATATCCTTCGTAAGCCTTTTCAATACCGAATTTGTTTGAGAAATTGGTAGCTTTCTCCTGTGATCGGGATGCCACAGCATAGAGTTTTCCTTCTTTCACATAATTAAAATCTTCAGCAAACATGGTTGCCATAAATCCTGTACCTATAATGCCCCATTTAATCATAATTGTATCCTTTTGATTTTAAATTCAAGCAATTTTAGCTTTTTCAGAAGATACAGAAACTAAAGGATTTTTTCAAGTGAAAAGGGAGGAATTATTTATGACTCATCTGGGCTCTCCATATAACGAGCCAGTCTTCATGAAATTTTTTAAAAACCATGATTTCATAGTCGCTTTCGTCATAGAGCTCATTGTTTATCGTATAGGATATTTTGAATTTGCAGGTGGCTACAGCTACATCATCGAAAAGATCAATTTTGTAGTTTGAGGCTTCAAAGTCTTGAACAGAGGCCTGCTTGATGAATTTCCTGTAACTACTGATGCAAAGGTCTTTACCCTGTAAGTAGCTTTGTGAATTAGGGGAAGCGAAAACCACATCATTGGAAAAATAATTATAGAGCTCGTCAATATTGCCTTCCAGCCAGGTTTTATTTATCTTTTTAACGAGTTCTTTTATATAGGATTTACTGGTTGTATCCATAGATTGATTTTTTTAAAGAAGCAAATATAGGGAAAATGAGCTTTAATTGCCAGGAGATTTTTATTCATAGCAATCTAACCTGCATTATTCATAATTTTTTTAAATATAAATAAAATGCAGGTTAAACTTAAAATTCAATTCTTTTATCAGGGTAAAGAAAACTAAAAAAGGAAATATAAGTTAAATAAAACAGATATCTCAATATGTTACCTTAACATCCCAAATGCCGCCTTTTTTCAGAACAAACTTCATTTCATATTCCATGGTTACCATGCCTGTTACATTCTGAGCTAAAAAATATACCCTGCAGGTAAATGGAAAATTTACCGAGGTGAGAATTATTTCATTGCCATTTTGATTCAGATAACCACTACTGTGATATACGGAAACATCTCTGACTCTTCGGGAAGCCAGGAGATCTCTTCTGATGCGTATAATAACTTCTTTCCCCTTGCCAATCCGATTAAACCTGTAGAAATCAAGATTTATGGTACGTAATACTTCATAATACTTTTTTTCTTCTTCTCTTTGCAAAGAATCGGCTTTCCAGACACCTTTAAGAGAAGAGTCAGCGGGTTCTCCATCATAAATAAGCACTCCATCGCCTTCTTTTTCGCCTTTGGAAAATTCTCCTTTGTATATATCCCCGTTGGTGTATGTATAAACTCCTTCTCCATCGGGCAGACCTTTTTTAAATTCACCCTCGTATGAATCAATTCCTTCTGCTTCTCCATCACCATGTGCCAGGCCGTTTTTGCATTCCCCAAAGTAATAATCACTAATTTGGGGCATAAGTACGTTACAGTCACTTGTCTTTTTGCTTGAGTATTCAAAAAGAGAGCATTGACTCAGTAAAAGAACCAAAAGAAAAGATGATATGTACAAAATATATTTCATATCAAAATATTTAAAAAAAGTGTGAGTAAAAATGTTTTCTTTCTGATATAATGGCATTTAAAAAATGTCTCTGCTTTTCGAATATTTTCTGTCAGGGATTTAGTAATATTTTTCAGACTTCATTTGACAGGAAATAAAAAGGATTTCTAATATCAAATATAATGAGTTTAATCCGGAAACAAAAATTCTCACTGAGATTGTCATCCTTTTAAACCGTTTTTTGCAATAAATGAAATTTTAATTAAAACGAAAAATTAAAGAAGAAAATTATTCTAAAACAGATAAAAGCCATAAAATGAAATACAGGGAAATGCCGGTCAGATACTAACATGGAAGTAAAAGAAACAGGAACATTTGAAAAGTTTGAACAAAGAATAGGATGGTAATGCTTAAAGCACGATATTAATTAGTAATTGATATTTTGTAAATTTATCGCTAATTCAAATAGGAAATTTATGAGAACAGCTCTAATAGCAGGAGCCAGTGGTCTGACCGGTTCTTATCTTACAGATATGCTGCTTGAAAGCGGGTTGTATAATGAAGTGAAGATACTGGTGAGAAAACCATTGGACAAAGTACATCCCGCCCTCACACAAATTCTCATTGATTATGATAAGATTGATGAGACTGCTCTTCAAGCTGATCATGTCTATTGTGCACTGGGAACCACAATCAAAAAAGCAGGATCCCGTGATGCTTTAAAAAAGGTCGACTGGGAGTATCCTCTTAAGCTAGCACAAATTACACGCAGGAACGGAGCAGAGCGCTTCGCAATTATAAGCGCCATAGGAGCAAAATCCAATTCTTTATTTTTCTATAACAGAGTAAAAGGTCGTCTGGAAGAGGACTTAAAAGATATTTCTTTCAGGGCTCTATATATTATGCGACCTTCTATGTTATTGGGACCCAGAAAAGAATACAGATTCGGAGAAGAAGTGGGTAAGAGGATCATGATTGCGCTGAGTTTTCTTTTTCCCAAGAACTACAAGCCTGTTCATGCTTCCCGGGTAACGGCAGCTATGATGGACTATATGTCTGAGGGTGAGGAGGGAACCTATATTATTCCTTCGGGAAAGATACAGAAATATCCGGTTAAGAAATGAACAGGTTGTGGAACATGAATCTCATGTTTCCTTTATATCTTCTCTGACATTCGTTTGACTGGAAGAAAAATCGTTTAACCAACAGAAAAAATATTTGAGATATGAAAAACAAGGAGGATATCCAGATCAATCATTTTCAATTGAATGTTTTGCTTGATGAAGAGCGGAAGCAATTATACAACTATCTGCTGGAAAAAGGAGTTTATTGCACGAATTGTGAAGATAATTGTGAGGATGGAGTAGAGGTTAAGCAAATTTATCTGACTCGCCTCAACGACATTAAGATTGAAGGATCCTGTAAAAGATGTGGAGGTCCGGTTGCCCGTGTGATGGAGTTTGGTGAAAAACGGGAATTTTATGATCGGGCTGATGATTTCAGGGAATCAATAAAATAAATAAAACAATACGCTATGGAAATGAAAGATAACATGTTTGAATAGTATGGGTTAACGGAAAGTGAACAGAAAATTACAATGCATAGTATCAGTTTAAGTGCCATCCTCATCCAGATTTGAAGATGGCACAATAATTTCAGCAGTGTATCAAAAGTTTATATCCTGTTTGTTGTTTGTATATTTCATAATCAAATCATAACGCAACTCTTTGTATGCTTTAACCAACTCATCCATTTTCCGGGAGGAATAACCGGTAATCATTTCCCGGGCTTTATCGGGGTTCGTTTTGTATAATTGCGCTGCTTTTGCATCTCTTTTCTTGGGAAAGGGGCAGCCAGAGGACTTTTTACCATTTTACCGTTTTCCCCGATAACGTACCAGCCCGGATCTTCGCTCATATCGTAAATAGTCCCTTCAAATACCGATCGCTGAAACCTCATTACATCTTCCACACCTAGTTTCATTTCCGGTTTAAGAGAAAAGGATTTGTAATTGGGGGAGGCCATACAGGTGCTATCTGTTCAGCGCCTTCTCTGTCGAATTTTAACTCTTCCCTCATACTCATAGTACTCTCACCAATGGCAAGCTGATGCTTATTGATATGAGGATAAGCAGAATGGATATAAAGTTACATAATTTCGTGTTCGGTTCTTTTTATGATTTCGTTTTGCAGATCTTCGCCTAAATCGTTAAAATAGTCACTATAACCAGCCACACGAACAATTAAATCTTCATGCTTTTCCGGGTGTTTTTGAGCATCTTTCAGCGTTTTGGCATTAACAACGTTAAATTGAATATGATGGCCATCCAGTTTAAAATAGCTCCTTATTAAGCTCGTAAATTTATCGGTACCCTGTTTATCCTTAAAAAATGAAGGGCTAAACTTTTGATTCAACAGGGTACCTCCTGCTTTAATGTGGTCAATTTTAGATGCTGATTTAATGACAGCCGAAGGTCCTTTGCGGTCTGCTCCCTGAACCGGGCTTATTCCCTCTGACAGAGGTTCGCCGGCTTTTCTTCCATCCGGCATAGCCAGAATTACACTGCCAAAATAAATATGGCTTGTAGTTGGGAGGAGATTTATCCGAAAAACTCCTCCTCTGGAGGTTGGTTTACCATTGATGCCATTGTAAAACGCATCAAATATCATGACAGCCTGATCATCAGCATAATCATCGTCATTGCCGTATTTAGGTGTATCGTAAATCAGGTCATAACGCAGTTCATCATTCTCTTTATAGTTCTTTTTGATAGCAACCATGAGTTCCTTCATAGATATCTTTTTCCTGTCAAAGACATTGTATTTGATTGAAGTAAGGTTGTCAGTCAGGCTACCCAGCCCTACACCCTGGACATAGCTTGTGTTGTATTTGGCACCCCCTGCATTGTAGTCTTTTCCATTGGCAATGCAGTTGTCTATAATGAGCGATAGAAAAGGGACTGGCATAAACTGGGCATATAGCTTTTCAATAATGTTGTTGCCTCGTAGCTTAATCACTGTAAAATAGTGTAAATGTGTTTTAAAAGCATCGAAAAGTTTTTCAAAAGAATGAAAATTCTCTGCATGACCTGTTTTTAGACCAATCTGCTTTTTGGTTACAGGGTCTTTGCCATTATTCAGAGTTATTTCAAGCACTTTATTCAGATTGAAATAACCGGTCAGTATGTAGCTTTCTTTACCAAAAGCCCCGGTTTCAACACATCCGCTAGCCCCTCCATTTCGGGCGTCTTCGATATCTTTGCCTTGTCTGAGTAATTCCTGGATTATCGCATCGGTATTAAAATATGAAGGTTGCCCGAAGCCAGTTTTTGTTATTTCTGCCGTTCGCCTGATTAGCCTGTCAGGGCTTTTCTTGCTTACCTGGACCATAGAGCTGGGTTGTAATATGCGCATTTCTTCAATAACTTCCAGTATGAGGTAAGTAAGTTCGTTTGTAGCATCATTTCCCCTTTCGTCAACACCTCCCAGGTTAATAAGTGCGAAATCCGTGTAGGTATTGCTTTCCTGTGCTGTTACCCCTACTTTTGGCGGTGAAGGATGGTTGTTGAATTTAATCCAGAATGCCTGCAGTAATTCTTTGACATCTTCTTCTGATAGAGTCCCTTCTTCTGTCTCCTTTTTGAAGAAAGGATATAGATGCTGGTCCAGGCGGCCTGGATTAAAAGAATCCCAGGGATTCAGTTCTGTAATGACCCCGAGGTGAATAAACCAGTAATGCTGAAGAGCTTCGTGAAAGTTTCGGGGGGCCTGGGCTGGGACGTTTTTGCAGATTTCAGACATCTTCAGGAGTTCCTTTCTCCGCTTTTCATCCTTTTCTGCATCAGCCATCTCTGCAAGTATATTGCTGTGTCTTTCGGCAAAGCGGATGATTGCTCTTGCAGTAATTTCCATAGCCCTTAACTCGGTTCGTTTTTCCTGTGCTTCCGGGTCATTGAGAAAATCGAGATTTACAAGGCTATCATGAATATCTTCTATCAAATCCAGCATTCCTTTTTCAAAAACCTTTTTGCCGGCTACTGTATGCCCGGGAGCCCGCTGTTCCTGAAATTCCGTAAACAAGCCAGCTTTATATGCATCAACCCATTCCTGCTCCATTTGGCGAAAAATCCTTTCCCTTTGTGTTTTGCCACGCCAGAATGGAATAATTTCTTCCTCATAGATTTTCCGGGTTTCCGGGTCTACTCTAAAAGATACCTTTGCCCTGTTATTCAGAATATCGAGGTCATCGACAGAGTGCAGATTAATTTCCGGATATGTTGGAGTCGCCTTGGGGGCAGGTCCCCGTTCACCAACGATAAGTTCTCCTTCGTTAACACAGATGTGTTTCTTAGTCAGAATATGTTCAAAGGTCAATGCTCTTTGTATAGGTATAGATACTTCCTCTGCATTGCCATTTTTGTAAAATTCTGTTACAAGTTTAGCCCGTTCTGCTGAAATATGATTTACAGCTTTAATACTTTGCTCACGGAGTTTTTGAATTCTTTTATTCATAGTCAGATTTTTAGCCACCCAATTGAACATTCAATCCGGAAGAGGATAATTCATTTTTTACTCTGTCGGTTTCCTGATGAGTCAATTGTATATTGCCCATTTTGTTTGTTTTATCAAAGCGATTATACTTTCCTTTTGATATATCATGGTAAGGTAAAATATCAATACCATCAACTCTTTTGAGCTTTGAAAGAAACGATTTAATAGCTTCCAGATTATCAGGAGTGTTGGTTATTTCAGGTATTAATGGGAAACGGATTCTGTATTTCGCATTACTTTCTTCCAGAATCCGGAGATTTTTGAGGATATTTTCGTTAGATACTCCGGTATATCGCTGGTGTATTTCATCGTCAATAAATTTCAGATCGAACAACACAAGGTCAAAATAGGGAATAAGCGGAAGAAATACCTCCTGAGGAGCATATCCGCTGGTATCTAATGCTGTATGAATATGGGCACCGTTACATAATCCGGCAACCTCTTTCAAAAAATCATGCTGCATAAGGGGCTCTCCGCCTGAAAAAGTGACTCCACCGCCTGATTCATCAAAAAATATTGTGTCTTTCTGAATAATTCTGAATAGTTCATCCGGCTGAATGGTATACCCTATGGTTTCTTTTCTTTTAATTGTTTGACCATCCAGTTTTCTTTCTTTCGTAAAATATTCGATTTCATTTTTTTGACTTTCAGGATTATGACACCACCAGCAGGTTAACGGACAACCTTTAAAGAAAATGGTTTGGCGAATACCTGGTCCGTCATGTATAGCATAATGCTTGATATCAAAAATCAAACCTTCCATTGGATGTGATTTACAGGTTAGAACATTCATTTCTCCCTTTTAATTTGGTTTTCAAGTTCAAGACGGAGCGGGTTGATTTTTTCTCCCCAGTAAACAGTTGTATGGGGGAATGGGATTTCGATACCATTCTTGTCGAAAGCTTTTTTAAGTCTCTTCCTGAATTCTCTTCCAACTGCCCACTGTTGTATGGGTTTGGTTTTTATACGCGCTTTGATAATTACAGCACTGTCTGCAAATTTATCCACACCAAAAACTTCCAGGGGTTCATGTATAAGTTCCTTAAATTTGGGATCTTCTTTTAATTCATCCCCTACTTGTTTCATAATATTCATAACCTGTTCCACATCTTCTTTGTAGGCAACACCTATATCAAAAGTCATAGCCGACCATTCTTTTGTCATGTTGCTTATGGTATTAATTTTACCATTCTGAAAAACATGAGTGGTTCCTGTGAAGTCTCTTAACGTGGTAGTCCTCAGTTCTATTTTTTCCACTAAACCACCGGTTCCATTTATTATGGCCACATCACCCGTGCGAATCTGGTTTTCCAGCAGGATGAAGAAACCAGAAATGAAATCCCGAACGAGTTCCTGGGCCCCAAAACCTATTGCAAGTCCGAGTATTCCAGCACCAGCCAGTATAGGGCCAATATCAACACCGAATTTTTTCAGGATAATCATCAGGAAAATTACCAGGAGGATTATTTTGCCTGTCCCATGAAGTATATTCATGAGTGTTTCAACTCTTTTCCCGGATTCCAGGCTTTCTGCATCCTCTTTTTTATCAATTCTTTTGAGTATTGTCTTCTTTAGTCTATTGATAAAGTATTTGTAAGCCCTAAAAACAACCAGGGCTACAACTATAATTATCAATACTGACGGCAATTCTGATACAGTCCACTGATATAAATTTTCCAGCAGGTTTTGTAAAAAATCAAATGACATATTCTGTCTCCTTTCTTTTTATTTATTACGGGTTTATTTATTTTAGAGTGTCTTGTTTCTGAAATTTTCCTAATTGCTCCCCGGCTATATCCAGGGCTTCTTTGCACAGAGTCTCCACCGATACTGTAACCATTAATCTGGCCATTTTGTATGAACTTCTGGATAATCTGAAAGAATTTCTGTCTATTGACTGTTGTTCCTTTATACATTTTTGCTGGAAACTTTCAAAAATTCCGGGAAATATTTTTGAATATTCCGGCGGATTGCTGTAATAAATCTCTGAAAGTTCTTTGAAATATTTGAAAGCAGGCTTTTTACCGGGTACTTTTTCACCAAATTGAGCGGGTATTTCTGATACTCCAAAATACATCGGGATGTATGGAGTAACCGGAGGGCTGGCAAGACCTGTCCATAAAACAGCACCCATAAAGGTGGGTAGCCCGCTGCGTAATTGGATAATACTGGAGTGGACAGTTTTAGGCGAAGCAATGGGCCGTTCGTGCATGTTCACGGAATCAGCTCTGTACGGATAATATTCTGTGCCTTCGTACTGATCCCTCAGAATATGTATTAGATCCTGCAGGTGGATTTTATTGTCGGGTTCAATAAAGGAAGGGTAATATTCCTGATTGGGGCTAAGATTACGGGAAGGAGCTAGCTTATCCATTGCTCGCCATAATCTCCGGGTGTTGTAGTTTGGATTGTTGTCAGATTTTCTTTGTGCCCCACCAAAGATTTTTTTAAAGCTGAAAAGACTTTCATCAGGATTCCACATACCTGTTTTTTTTACAAATTCCAATAGTCCGGGAGAAGTCATTACAGTAGGTTCATCGGGATTGATATAATCGATTCTGTAACCATTAGCCTGCACCCAGCAGGCATTGTCAGGAATACGGATAGCTGCCCAGTGGCGTCCGCCACCAGCCTCCATATACCAAACCTCATTTTCATCTGCTACTCCGAAACCACTTGGATATGCGATTCCGTACTTATTGTAAAATTTACCAATAATTTTGACACATTCTCTGGCTGTTCTTGCTCTTTGCAGGGCTATATAGCGAATTTCTCCGGTAACACCGGTATCTACCAGGGGATCATACTTTCTGGCTTTCAGGTTGCGATCTTTTTCTAACGAGACTCCTCCGGCTATAGCCACCTGGTGTTCATTTATGGCTACTGCATCACCTTTCTTATAGCCTTTATCTGTTTGAAGAACCATCCATTTTAATGTGGTATGAACCTGGGGAATTTTAAGTTTATTGCTTAAAGTCACGACAGACCCTGAGTCATGTTCTATCCGGGGAAATTTCTTTACGTAAGAAAACTCATCACCGCTCAGATCATTATTGTGGGCAAGAAGAACAGACTGGTCTTTTGTGGCTTTGGTTCCGGCCATGATAAGAAAACATTCATTTTCATATTGTTGGGTACGGGGTTGGGAATAAGAATATTGTTGGCTGGATGCAAGCAATAAAAGAAAAGTAAGGTATTTAATGGTAGCATATTTGAATCTTATCATAATTTAGTGTATTTATGTGTATACTAATTTATGGAATTTTTACTTTCTTACAAACAGGAATTCATCTGGTTTAAATTATTTACAAATCAGTTTTTCAGCAAAACATGTATTTATCCTGTTTTTATCCGTTTCTTATTAATACTATTTTATTTTTAGTAACGTTTAAACCAAATTAAACCTAATTCATGAACTATTTCTATCTCATAGATTGGAAGAAAAACCATTGTTAATTGAGGATAAATAGATATGCATTTAATTGAACCCTATTATTCCTGGCGAGACTATTATACTGCAGAAAACGATGAGAAGTCTCCGTTTTTTGGTCGTGAATACAGCGAATTCTATTTTACAAACACAATTTACGATCATTACATTCATCCTCAATGGGATCATTTTGGTTCCGATACCCTTTTTCTGAAAATTATTTATGCAGATTATGCACGTGGTTTTACTATTATCGAACTGATTGGGGAATGGAACGATTGCCTGTTTAACGATATCATGTTTTTAAAGAGAAATGTTATTGAGGTGCTAATCAAAAACGGGATTCAAAAATTTATCCTGATTGGAGAAAATGTTTTCAACTTTCATGTTTCCGATGATTCATACTACCAGGAATGGTTTGAAGATCTGGAAGAAGGCTGGATTGTTGCCCTGAACTTCAGAGAGCATGTAAAACAGGAATTTTTCAATGAAAACCTGGATGCTTTTATCCATTTCAGGGGTGACTTCGATATATTTGATGAATGGCGAACTTTCAAGCCAGTAAAACTCTTCAACCACATAGAAGGAGAATTGATGCACCGTTTGGATCATTGATTTTGTGCCCTTCTTTTGTCAATTTCCGCGATACAGCCAATTTTTTCTTAAAATTTAATCTGAATTGGTGCAGAATTTATTACTTTAGTCAGTTCAAAAGGTCAATTAGGGGTTTACAGCATTGACCACCTGAATTTTATGTCTTTTATATGATAACATTTGACATCATATTAGTATTTATTGTCCTGTTATTTATACTGGTATCTCTTTACAAAGAGTTATTGGGCGCTGCCTTCACATTTGTTATTGCTGTAACCGCCCTGGGTTTTTTTGGAATCCTTACACCGTCTGAAATTCTTAGTGGATTTGCCAATGAACAGGTATTCGTCATCATACTTTTGTTGCTCATAGGAGACATTGTCCGGCGGACCGGTATTCTGGAGTCCATTTTTGACAATTTTTTTCGTACAGCCCGGACAATGAAAAGCTTCATGGCACGCATGATGATTCTTATTTCGTTTTTCTCTGCTTTTCTGAACAACACCCCACTGGTTGCCATTATGATGCCTTATGTTCATAACTGGAGCCGAAGAAACCAGGTTTCTCCTTCCAAACTTTTAATGCCTCTCTCTTTTGCGGCTATTCTCGGTGGTTGTGCGACACTAATTGGAACTTCCACAAACCTTATTGTAAGCGGTATGGTAATAGACCAGAATATTGTCAGGGGACTGAAGCCTCTTGATATCTTTGACTTTTCATATGTTGGAGTTCCTATGATTGTCATCGGCCTGATTTTTCTTTATTTTTTCAGCCATAAATTGCTTCCTTCAAAAAGCGATGCAGTAGCTGATTTTTCAACGAATGCGCGGGAGTACCTGGTTGAAGCCCAGGTGAGAAGGAAATCCCCTCTTATTGGAAAAACGGTGGAAGAGGCTGGCCTGCGTAATCTGAAGGGGTTATTTCTGGTTGAAATCATACGCAAATCCTATAAAATTAAAGCAGTTTCCCCTGATGTAGTTTTACAGCAGGATGATATCCTCATATTTGCCGGTGATACGAATACCATAGCAGAAATGGTTAATTCAAAATCCGGCTTGACCATCCCATCTGTAGGTATGATGTATAGGAAGAAAAAAACCGAAGTGGTGGAAATTGTTATATCCCATAATTCTTCACTTTTAAATAAAACTGTAAAAGAAGTTAGATTCAGGGCAAAATACGATGCTGCTGTTATTGCGGTGCATCGTAATGGAGAGAAGATAAGCGGGAAAATCGGAGAGATCGTATTAAAACCCGGAGATGTGCTTCTTCTTTTTACAGGAGAGGACTTTGTAAATCGAACCGCTCACACCCAGGATTTTTATTTTATTTCCAAAGTGCGTGATTTTCATAAAGTTGAAGGGTACAAAATCGCAGTAGTTCTTGGAGGACTGTTTTTGGCCATTATTCTTGCTGCTTTCAAACTAGTATCCCTTTTTATGGGGCTTTTGGTATTGCTGATTGCTGCATTTGCCTTAAAAATTGCAAACCCAAAAGACTTGCCCAAAGCCATTGACTACAACCTGGCTTTAATTATCGTAATGTCCCTTGCATTAGGTATTGCCATGCGTAAGTCAGGTGCAGCCGAACTGGTAGCTGATTTTATTATCTCGGTTTTTATGCCATTTGGTAAGGTAGGTCTGCTTTTTGGCATATACCTTATTACCTCTTTCCTGGGTGCCTATATTGGAAATAAAGCAGCTGTTGCACTTGTGTTTCCCATATCTCTCACGATGGCTGCTAATCTTGATTTTCAGGCTATGCCATTTATCCTGGTTGTGTCATTTGCAGCTGCAGCCAATTTTATTACACCCGTGGGATACCAGACTAACCTGATGGTTTACGGGCCAGGTGGATATTCTTTTAATGATTTCTTTAAACTTGGCTTTCCTTTGACAATTATTTATATGTTTGTGACGGTATTTGTTTTAAGTATAATTTATTTTGTTTAAATAATTCAAATTTATGAAAAACGAGGACTATAAAGATTTATTGACATTAGCTGTTAAAGCAGCGCTTGAGGCAGGAAAAGAAATTAATGAAGTGTATAAACAGGCAGATTTTGAGATTGAATCAAAAGAGGATGAATCACCCCTTACAGTGGCCGACAGAAAATCGCACGAGATTATAAAAAAACATCTTGCCGACAATCAATGGCCCCTTTTAAGTGAGGAAGGAAAGGATATCCCATATAGTGAAAGGAAAGACTGGGAATATTTCTGGCTGGTTGATCCATTGGATGGGACGAAAGAATTCATTAAGAGAAATGGAGAATTTACAGTAAATATTGCCCTTGTGCACCAGGAAGATCCTATTTTAGGGGTAGTATATGCTCCCTCTATTCATGAACTTTACTTTGGCTGCATGGTTTTTGGCGCTTACAAACTTGATAACGTCACTGATGAGTTGATTCATTTTAATGACCTGAACGACCTGATGAAAGAAGGGGATATCCTTCCCGGAAAATCTAAAAGAGAAAACCTGGTTATCGTGGCAAGCCGTTCCCATATGAATGATGATACTCAGAATTTTGTGGATAAGTTAAAGGAAAAATATGGTGATGCAGAATTCATTTCAAAGGGTAGTTCTTTGAAGATTTGCATGGTGGCTGAAGGTAGTGCGGATGTTTACCCGCGTTTTGCTCCAACAATGGAATGGGATACAGCCGCAGGTCATGCTGTAGCTGTTTCTGCAGGTTACCAGGTGACAGAAAAAGATGAGAAGACTCCGCTCAGGTATAATAAAGAAGAACTGCGTAATCCCTGGTTTATTGTCAAAGGCAAATCCCTATAGAATAAACTTTTTTGGTATTTCTTATTCTAAGTGAACACAACTCTGAACGGTTGTGTTCTTTTTATTTAAACATAGAGTTATGAAGAAGATCAGAGATGAGTCTGTAACCGGACATCTTTCTACCTTATTTGCCTTTCTTATTTGGGGCGTGTTACCCATTTACTGGAAACAGCTTAAGCATGTGCCTGCTCAGGAAATTCTTGCACATCGTGTTTTTTGGGGATTTGTATTTTTGTTGATATACAATATAATCTCAAATAGAAAGAAATATTTTGAATTATTCCGGAACAAAAAGAAAAGGCGTTCAATATTTCTTACAGCAGCTCTTATTGCTGTCAATTGGCTGGTTTTTATTATTGCAGTCACTACCGATCATATTGTTGATGCCAGTCTGGGCTATTTTATCAATCCCCTGGTTAGCGTGTTGCTGGGCCTTATTTTCCTGAAAGAGAAGATGAATTTGCTTAAAACAATTGCCGTAATTCTTGCATTTTCCGGTGTATTGTATCTTGCCCTCGATTATGGTAAATTTCCATGGATTTCCATAACGCTAGCTCTTTCTTTCGGATTTTACGGGATGTTTAAGAAGGTCTTTAACCTGGACTCCATTAACAGCATTATGCTGGAAACTATGCTTT
Organism: uncultured Bacteroidales bacterium; assembly: GCA_964585385.1. Lineage (GTDB taxonomy): Bacteria > Bacteroidota > Bacteroidia > Bacteroidales > UBA12077 > JAGXLC01. The sequence goes on along the minus strand of CAZPDP010000017.1, from coordinate 51,405 downwards.
TATCCATTATTGGGGTGGGTTACCTTGTCATTTTAGGATTTAAGGGTGAAGGACACTTCCTCATTCATTCTCTCCAAACGGATGTCTTTTTAATGGTATCCGGTGTGGTTACCATGTTACCGCTATATCTGTTTGCAGAAGGAGCCCGTAGGATACCACTGGCAAGCGTCGGATTTCTGCAGTATTTTGCTCCATCACTAATGCTGATTATAGGTGTTTTAATCTACAATGAACCTCTCACCCGGACTTACCTGATTAGTTTTATTTTAATCTGGACAGGATTGGCTGTATACACTTACAATTTGTTCAGAGAGGGTTATAAGAAAAGAAGGAGGCGCAAATTGAGTATGGCTCCTAAATGATTATTAATTAAAAGTAATCATTGATTATCTGTGGAATATCCAGGAGGTAACCCGCAAAAAGAACGATTACGGATATCAGTACCCACCGCACAAAAACGTTTCCCCTGTTCATTGCCATATTGGAGCCTACCAATCCACCAATTATGTTTCCAATGGCTGAAATCAATCCGATTTTATAATCAACCTGTCCGTTTAGCATGAAGACACCAAGCGCAAAAGGACTATAAAGGAATACAATCATAATTTTTATAGCATTGGCTTTAACCAGGTCATAACCGGCATTTAACACAATGGCAGATAAGAGAATAATGCCAACTCCTATGTGGATAAAGCCACCGTATAGTCCGATTCCCAGGAAGATTAAAACCTGTATGAAATCTGGTTTCTTATGAATTAGATGAACCTGGTCTTTCAGCCATCTTTTGGGGTCAAGAAAAATGAAAAAAAGCATTAATATCAAAACACCGGCAAGGATTTTTTCAAAGATATCTACATTGATGCTGGCAGCAATCTGGGCTCCCAGTAACGATCCCAACACTACCGGAATGGCCAGTTTAAGACCTTTTTTCAGATCGAGATATTTGTTTTTCTTGAAATTCAGACCTGCAATTAGAGTCTGCATAACCACACCCAGCCGGATTGTGCCATTCGCCATATTAGCAGGTAAGCCAAGCATCATGAAAAGGGAATAGGTGATAACAGTTCCACTGCCTGCAATAGTGTTAATAAATCCAACAAGAAAACCAGCCAGGATGAGCAGCGTAACAACCTGCCAGGATAATACGTCAAGATTTGCTAACCAATCAATTTGTGGCATCAGAACAAATGAATTTAGCCGCCAAATTTACTATTTTATACTCCAGGAAATGCATGTGAATAAAAAATAACCGGGAAAATTTACTATTCCCGGTTATCAATTCAGTTTTGAAGAATTTCTTATTTGTCTTCGGGGATTTTCTGCATTACTTCAATCAATAAATCCCAGAATTTTTGTGTGGTTTCAATGCTAATTCTTTCTTCTGGTGTATGAGCTCCTTTTATGGTAGGCCCAAATGAAATCATATCCAGGTAAGGATACTTTTGCAGGAACAAACCACATTCCAGACCCGCATGAATAGCTTTTACCTCAGGGTCCACATTGAATAAGCGTTTATAAGCATCTCTTGTAATTTTCATAATTTCAGAATCGGTGTTGGGCTGCCATCCGGGGTATCCTGCTGAGTGGTCAACTTTAGCACCTGCCAGTCTGAATACACTTTCCACCATGTTTGCTATATCGTATTTTGCGCTCTCCACTGAGCTTCTCTGGCTGGTGGTGATGAAAAATTTTTCTTTATCTTCAATCTTAACAGATGCCAGATTTGTGGATGTTTCTACAAGATCTTCAATTTCCTGGCTCCACGCATGTACGCCATGAGGACAACCATATAGTGCGTTTATAAGGTCATATTGACTGTCTTCATCTATTACAGAGGAAGGCATATCCGTCTTTTCAAAAATGATATCCAGTTTGGGCTCAGTTACTTTAAACTCGTTTTTTATGTCCCTGGAGTATTCTTCGAAGAATTTTTTGATGTCATCTATATCTTCTTTGTGAATTGTCATGAAAATTTCAGCCTCTCTTGGAATGGCATTGCGCGCGCTTCCTCCTTCGAAAGTGGAGATACGAACATCGTATTTGTCATTAATTTCCCAAACAAACCGGTTTGCTATTTTTAGGGAATTTCCAAGTCCTTTGTGAATTTCATCACCGGAATGTCCACCATTTAAACCCGTGACAAACAGTCTGTATGCTTCATGTTCTGAAGGTGGATTTTCTTTATCAAAACTTAAACGGGCTACAGTGTCAATACCACCGGCACAACCAATAAATAATTCACCTTCGTCTTCTGAATCCAGGTTGATAAGGATTTTGCCATCAAAGAAACCTGATTCAAGCGCAAAAGCACCGGTCAATCCCGTCTCTTCATCAACAGTAAACAGGCATTCAACCGGACCGTGTTCCATTTCACCGGATGCCAGAATAGCCATTTGTGCAGCAATTCCAATACCATCGTCTGCACCCAGTGTTGTGCCTTCGGCTTTTACCCAGTCTCCATCAATGGATGGTTTGATTGGGTCTTTTTCAAAGTCGTGATTGGTTCCCTGGTTTTTTTCACCTACCATATCCACGTGGCTTTGGAGAACAACCGTTTTAAGGTTTTCTTTTCCTTTTGTACCGGTTTTTTTAATTAACAAGTTGCCGCTTTTATCCTTTTTGGATTCCAGGTTGTGTTTTTTTGCAAAATCTACCAGATACTGAATAATTTTATCTTCCTTTTTTGATGGGCGTGGGACCTGGCAGATTTCTTCAAAATAACCCCATACCACAGCGGGTTCCAGTCCTTTTAATTTTTCCATATTTGTTGGCTTTTAGATGTTTAAATTTTGACCAACCAAATATATAAGGTTATCATAAAAATCCCTAAAAAAAATAAGTATATTTATAAAAGAGTGGATGAGTAGGGAATTTGCAGCTACCTGAGGAAGTAGAAAATGGATGTAAGGTTTAGTTGTTTTTCACTTTTATTTTGAGATAGTAGTCTATTTTCTCAAATAAGCTCTTTTCATTTATAGGCTTTGAAAGGTAATCGTTACACCCTGCTTCCAGTATTTTTTTCTTTTCATCTTCAAGCGCATAAGCTGTTTGGGCAATAATCGGCAGATGGTTGTTAAATTTTCTGATTTCTTTTGTGGCTGTATTTCCATCTATACCCGGTAGCTGAATATCCATCAGTACCAGGTCGATTTCCGGGTTATTTTTACATTTTTCAATGGCACTCTGCCCGTCTTTCGCCCATACAATGTTGGCTTCAGCTTCTTTAAGTATTTCTTTCAGATACTCGTAACTCAGGTAATCATCCTCAACAATGAGTATGTTTTTTTCTTTCCAGTTGTAACCAGAAGGCTCTTCTTCTGATACTTTTTCTGAATCAACTTTATAGGCTGGTTCGTAAGGCAGGGTAAAGTAAAATTCTGCCCCTTTGTTCAGGTCTGAACGAACCCAGATTTTTCCTCCCATTAATTCAATCAGTGCCCTGGAAATACTTAATCCTAAACCTGTTCCCCCATAGAGCCTGGTTGCTGATGTGTCCGATTTACGGAAGGTATCAAAAATTATCTGTTGTTTGTTAGAATCAATTCCAATACCAGTGTCTTTTACAAAGAAAAGAATCGTTTCTTTGTCCTGGAGTTTGTAACCAAATTCAACACTTCCTTTATCTGTATATTTAAAGGCGTTTGAAAGCAAATTGTTTAGTATCTGTTTAAGCCGGCTTTGGTCAAGTAAAATGTAATTGCTGTTTTTCGCTTCATTGCTTAAATAGAAAGAAAGGTTTTTGTCTTTCTGGTTTTTAAAAGCAAATTCGGAGTAAATCTCATTCATAAGTTCATTGAGAGAGAAGCTGGATTTGTTTATATTCAACTGATTGGCTTCGATTTTTGAAACATCAATAATATCATTGATGATCCTCAATAACTGAAAGCCTTTCTCTATGATATTATCGGTGTAATCTTTGCGCTTTTCATCATCTGTTTTTTCCGATTGTAGCAGCTTTGAGAAACCTATGATGGCATTCATAGGGGTTCGTATCTCATGTGAAGTGTTGGCCAGAAATGCCGATTTTAACCTGTCGGACTCTTCAGCTCTGTTTTTCGCTTTTATTAATCTTTCTTCCAGTGTTTTTCGGGAGGTAATATCTCTTACTATTCCGAGCAACATTTCCCGGTTTTCTATTTCAATTTTGTTTACGCTTACCTCGGCATAGAATTCTTCCCCATCTTTTCTTTTGTGTTTCCACTCAAAGAATTGTTTACTCCCTTCTGTACATTTATCAATAATATCTATGGCCTTATCATATGAGTTTGACCCATTGGGCTGAGTTTCCGGCGAAAACTGGTCAGGAGTTGAACCAATGATATCTGCTTTTTCTGCCTGGAAGATTTCCAGGAATTTCTCATTAAAGTCAATGAAGCGGTATTTTTCAATGATTACAATTCCGTCATTGGCTGCATTAAAAAGAGTTTGGTATTTTTTTTCTGTTTCCAGCAGATCTTTGGATTCAAATAAACTTTTTCTTCTGTTTAAAGTGAGGCATACAAGCAATAACAAGATACCTGCTCCTGAGAATATTAAAAGATAAAAAAGTAAGCTTTGGATTTCTGTGTTAATTTGATCGGTTCTGACTTCGCTTAGAATAATCCAGCTATATTCGGGAATATATCCTGCATAAGCCTGGGATAAGATGTTAGGTTTATCTTTTAAAGAGAATTCTGTAAAGAAAACTTTATCTTTTTGTTTTGAGAGTTTATTGAATAAAGAATCAGATATATCCAATGATCCAGTGGGTTTCTGTGGTAAAGAGCTTTGTAAAATCTTTCCTTTATCATTGCAGATCCATATGCTTACCCCTTCATTATTCAAACTTTTTAAATAGGAATGTATATTATTTTTTGTTTTTCTTTTGCTTATTAACTCTTTGTCCTGGATATCCTCATTTTGACGTGCTAAATGCAAGAGGGCTTTTGTTTGGAGTCGGGCTTTGTTATGATATGTATCCAGCTTGTTTTTTCTAACATAAAAAAAGGTGAAAAAAGAAAGAGCTACAATAAGGGAAATGAATAGTATTATAATGAATAAATTGACTCTGTTGAGAAGTATATTTCCTTTATTTACAGACATTTTTTTATACTAAATGAGATAGGTACCTGTAAAAATAATAATAATAGTTTAGAAATCAAATTGTGCCGAACTTAGAAAAGAAGAGTAAAGCATTTAATAGAAAATGGACTAAATCCAGGATATTAAATTGTTGGTGAAGGAAGAAAATTCTAATAACGTATGTGAGAATAATGAACCCTTAAAAATAAATCATTATTAATTATGAATATTTATCGAATTAGCTGTTTATATTTTTTCAGATTGATGTATTGAATTATTAGGTTGCTCTTTTTATAAATAGCATATTTATTGATTTCTGTTATTTATTTCCTTAACGTGCTATCAATAAACCCTCTGTTAAACCAATAAATCCAAATTATGAAAACCTTAATCCAAAGAATGGTCAAAAGGATGGGCATATCTGTTATTTTAATCCTTGGCCTCCATTTACAATTATTATCCCAAAATATTGTCATTACCGACAGTACTGAATATACTGCCAAACCCAGTGCTGTACTGGATGTACAATCCTTTTCCAAAGGAATGCTAATACCCCGCATGTCAAGCAGTCAAAGGGTAAATATCTATAATCCTGCAGATGGATTGCTTGTATATGACACAACAGCTTTAAGTTTTTATTATCACCAGGATACTTCATGGATACGACTTTCCAGTGTAAATGAAACAGATGGTATCAATGAGCCTCTGTTCTGTGTTAAAAATTCCAGTAATGACACGATTTTTGCTGTGTATAATGATGGTGTTAAAATTACTCTACTAACAGATACAGATGGGAAAGGCAAAGTTGGCGGCTTTGCTGTAAGTGGAAGGACGGTTGGTGAACAAGGTGGTGAGTTTGAAATATTAAAGGTAAACCTGGATAGTACCCGGATATTTATTGATACAACATCAGCTAAAAACAAAGTTGGAGGTTTTGCGGTAAGCGGGAGAACTGTTTCTAAAACCGGAGATGAGAATTTTCTTGAAGTAACTTCAACCAGCACACAGGTTTATGTAAATCAAACGGCTAAAGGAAATGTGGGTGGTTTTGCAGTAAGTGGAAGAACGGCAAGCAAAGAGGTTGAAGAAAATTATTTCAATATTTCCGGCAAAACAACAGCAGAGATCATTGATCCAAGCGAACCAAGAATATTGTGGTATCCGAAGAAGGAGGCATTTCTTACCGGAAGGGTTTTAATTGAATCGTCTGACAGTGTGGGAACAAATTCCATGGCTACCGGGTTTGAGTCGAAAGCTGTTGGAGATTATTCACAAGCTTTAGGTTATATGCCTGTTGCCCGTGGCAATTATTCCACAGCAATTGGGAATGTTGCAATATCCGATGGGAATAATTCTTTTGCTTTTGGAGACAATGCAAAAGCTTTAGCTGAAGGCTCATATGCCATTGGAACATTTGCAGAAGCTACCGGCTTAAAAAGTTTTGCACTGGGTAGTAGCGGAAAAAATTATATAGACAATGATGTTGGAGCACCTCTTGCATCAGGAGATTATTCATATGCATTTGGTATGGGATCAGTTGCCAGTGGATTTGGAGCATATGCATTCGGGTTAGAGGCAAAAGCCATAGGAAGGTATTCATTTTCTTTTGGGAATAATACAGAAGCAAGTGGCTCAAGTTCTATGGCTATTGGAGACATGGCCACAGCTATGAGTTGGTATTCAATAGCCATGGGGGAAGCCGCAACAGCTATTGGAGAGGGAGCAGTAGCAATTGGGCAAAGTACCACAGCCGAAGGAGATCATTCGTATTCGTTCTCAACTTCAGGGACAGCCTATGGATATAATTCAGGAACCTTTGGAGATCACGTGAATGCAGGGTCTATTGCTGAGATGGCTGTAGGCTCCTATAACGATATGGTCTCCTTTTCCGGGGAGTGTTTCTTCCTGGAATTCTCTGGATCCGATTTTTGTTGTTGGAAATGGGCAATATATTTTTGGAACAGGGGAAGTTCGAAGTAATGCCATGGTAATCCTGAAAAATGGAAATGTGGGGATTGGAACGTCAACGCCCGATTACAAGTTACAGGTAAATGGGGATGTTTGTCCTGAATCTCACAAGGGTGCTGATCTGGGTAAAGACTATCTAGCGTGGGATGATTTTTATTATGATGATGCATTTAATCAGGGGTCAGCCGCTTTTCATGACAGAAATGTCTCTGAGGAAATAATTCTATATCCACCTAAACCCAAAAAACCAGGAATGTTCGACTATAAAACTGACAGGGGCTTAATAGAACTGGATCCTTCATCCCTACCTAAAGATTTAACGGATGGAAAGATGTTTATACTGACTGATGAGATGACAACCTATAATTATAAAGCAAACTATGAGCAACAAGTAAGCATTAACAATCTTACCAAAGATGCTACTGAACTTCTAAAAAAAATAGAAAAACAACAAAAAATTATCGAAGCTCAATATAACGTGCTAAAGTTCCAACAATATGAAATTGACCAACTAAAAGCAATGGTTAAGAAATTATCCATTTTATCAGAATCTGAATGATACAAAAATAATAGAGTCATTTAAATCGAACTCAGGTTCATTTAAGTTTTAAGAACTGTCTTTCCGGGCAGTTCTTTTTTTTCTTCCTGTACTAAATAATTGATTCTTATACAGCATTTTCTTAACTTACATCGGAATTTTGTTCTTTTCTTAATGCTTTAACATCCAATTAATATGAAACGACTTACAGCTCTTTTCATCGCATTGATGGCCGCCTCCATGTTGTATTCTCAAACTCCCGAAAGTTTTAAATACCAGGCCATCGTAAGAGACAATTCAGGAAATATCTTAAGCAATACAGAAGTTGCTTTTCGAATATCTATCCTGCAAGGCAGCACGAGTGGTTCTTCAGTATATTCCGAAGAACATACAGCGACTACGAATGACTATGGTCTTGTGAATCTGGAGATTGGCAAAGGATCTCAGGAAAATGGAAACCTCTCATCCATCTCATGGGGAGATAATACCTATTTTCTTAGAGTAGAGCTGGATGAAACCGGTGGTTCTGACTATTCTGAAATGGGAACCTCTCAGCTTTTATCAGTTCCTTATGCATTGCACGCCAAATCGGTAACGGATAAAGATGATGCGGATTCCGATCCGGAAAATGAGATACAGGACCTGAGTATTTCAGGAAATACATTGACTATTACACTGAATGGAACACCCACTGAAATTGATCTGAGTCCTTACCTGGATAACACGGACAACCAGACCTTATCTGTACAGGGGCATGAGCTTACCTTAAGCAATGGAAATACAGTAACCTTACCTGACACGGTAAACAATTACCAGGACCTTCTTCTTGAGAATAATATTCTGACAATCACACTGAATGGGAGTCCCACTCCAATCGATTTAACTCCATACCTTGACAACACAGACCAGCAAACCCTTGAATATTACAATGATACGCTCAGTATCTCAGGGGGCAATTCGATCGCTCTGACAAATGATTCGGCCTACTGGAGCAAAAGTAACGGCGATCTGGTATTTACAGATGGTAATGTGGGTATTGGCAGTAAATATCCCAGATCAAAACTGGAAGTGAAAGCGGATGATTCTTTTACTGAACTGGACACCTTATTTTCAGTAAAAGATAAAGATGGCAACATTGTCTTTGCTGTTTTTCCTGATGGGGCAAAAGTGTACGTGAATAACACTTCTAAAGGAAATGTGGGCGGTTTTGCGGTAAGCGGACGAGCTGCCAATAAGTCTCTTGAATATGATCTTATAAAGATTACACCGGACAGCACAAGGATATACGTTTCAGATACTGCATCAAAAGGCAATGTTGGTGGTTTTGCTGTTAGCGGCAGGAGCGCTACAAAATCGGGTGATGAGAATTATTTATATGTAGCTCCCACGAGTACAAAAGTATTTATGAATCAACCTGCCAAAGGTGATGTAGGTGGATTTGCTGTTAGTGGACGCACCGTATCGAAGGGCACTGTTGAAGATATTTTGCTTTCCACTCCGGATAGTACAAGAATTTATGTTTCAGATACAATATCAAAAGGCAATGTTGGCGGCTTTGCTGTAAGTGGCAGAAGCGCTAATAAATCAGGTTCAGGGAGATTCCTGGATTTAACTGCAACGAATTACTTTATCGGCCATGAAAGTGGTCAGAATGTTACTACCGGAATATATAATTCAACCTTAGGATTTAACAGCGGTTATCTTCTTGGTTCTGGTAATTATAACTCGTTCATTGGGTATCAGAGTGGTTATAAAACAGAAGGTGGAAGTGGTAACCTGTTTCTTGGATACCAAACCGGGTTTAACAACAGGAGCGGAAATTACAATTCCTTCCTTGGGTACCAGGCAGGTTACAGCAACACGTCCGGAAGCGGCAACAGTTTTATGGGAAGTTACAGCGGATATGCCAATACTGCCGGAAACACCAATACGTTTGTGGGATATTCTTCCGGTATAAATAATACATTGGGTAATGGGAATACGTTTATTGGAAGCTTTGTTGGATATAGCAATACAGAGGGATTTTACAATGTATATATTGGCGAAAGAGCTGGTTATTCTGGTACAGGAGCTGACCTGAATGTTTTTATCGGATACAGGAGTGGGTATCAGATTTCAGATGGTACCAAAAACATTGCTATGGGTTATTTAAGTGGTTATGGACTAACCACCGGCGAAAGCAATGTTTTCATCGGAAACCAGAGTGGTTATAAAAACAGTACAGGGACAAGCAATGTTTTTATTGGAAACCAGACCGGATATGATAATCAGTCCGGTTCAAATAATGTTTTCCTGGGGTATTTTGCAGGAACTGATAATACTGCAAATAACAATATTTTTCTGGGTTATCAGGCTGGTAAATATAACAGTTCCGGAAGCGAAAATGCTTTTATGGGTTATAATGCCGGTTATTCTAATACCACTGGTAATGACAATGTTTTTGTAGGAACCAGTTCCGGGTTTTCTAATACAACTGGTACTGATAATGTGTTCCTGGGCGACCGGGCAGGATATTCCAGTACTACTGGCACTCAGAACGTTTTTATTGGCCGGAACGCCGGATATTCAAATACGGAACGCGGTATGAATGTTTTTATCGGTTTTCAGACCGGATTTAATAATGCAGACGGTTACAGCAATGTTTTTGTGGGAAGGGAAGCCGGATACAACAACTCTGATGGACAGCACAATGTGTTTATTGGGGCAAGGGCAGGTTTTGAAAACACAACAGGTGGTCAAAATGTATATATTGGAGGAGCCGGAGCAGGAGGCGAAAATTCCAAGGGTGCTTCAAATATTGTAATTGGCTATGCCGGAGCATCTGCAAAAACCGAGGGTAGCAATAATGTTCTGATTGGCCGCCAGGCAGGTATGAATAATGCAACAGGCAGCGGAAATGTTTTTCTGGGTTACCAGGCCGGATATAATGAAACAGGTTCTGATTTGTTATATATCGATAATTCCAGTACCTCCAGCCCTTTAATTTACGGAGATTTTTCTGTTGGCAATAAATTGGTGCAAATCAACGGGGATTTATGTTATACAGGAACGATTGGCGCGTGTTCTGATATTCGTTATAAAGAAAGTATTAAACCTTTGATAAATGCTATTGAAATTGTAAACAGACTGAATCCTGTCTATTTTAAGTGGAATCCCAAGACTTTTAGAGATTTTATTCCCTCAGAAAAAAGACAAATTGGGCTGATAGCCCAGGATGTTGAGAAGGTGGTTCCTGAGTTAGTTTCTGAAAATAAAGACGGTTATAAAACCATAGATTATTCAAAGATTACACCTATTCTTGTTGAATCTGTGAAGGAACAACAAGCTCAGATAGAAATGCTAAAAAAGGAGAATAACGAATTGAAGGAAAGTCTGAATGAAATAAAAACGCTCTTGAAAAGACTTAACAAATAAAACAATTCCTTGTATTATTTAGAATCTTATCGGCGAAGGAGTCCATCCGCTGTAATGGACTCCTTTATAATTTTAATTGATTCATATATAGATTTTCCATATCTTGAAATGTTATACCAATAATGAAAATTAACAAAAAACATAAAATTATGAAAAGGTTTGTATTTACACTTATTTTACTTGCGACTAGTGTTGTTTTATTTGCTCAAACACCGGAAACATTTCAATACCAGGCTGTCGTACGTGATAATTCAGGGAATGTGCTTGAAAATAAGGAAGTATCTTTCCGGATTTCCGTTTTAAAAGGCAGTACAGATGGGAATGCGTTATATTCTGAGGAACATCAGGTCACAACCAATAATTTCGGATTAGTTAACCTTCAGATTGGAGGTGGTAGTCAGTTAAGCGGAGATTTTTCCGCTATAGAATGGGAAGATGACACCTACTTTTTAAAGGTTGAGCTGGATGAGCAAGGGGGTTCGGATTACTCGGTTATGGGCACCAGTCCATTATTATCCGTTCCCTATGCAATGCATGCGCAAACTGTAACAGATAAAGATGATGCGGATGCCGACCCGGAAAATGAGATTCAAAATCTCACATTGGAAAATGATACCTTAACAATCACTCTAAACGATAATTCGGCACAAATTGATCTTACTCCTTATCTGGACAGCACGGATGCAGATGCCGATCCTGAAAACGAGATTCAGGACCTGAACCTTTCAGGAAATACACTGACAATTACTTTGAATGGAAATCCTACCGAAATAGATTTGTCGCCATACCTGGATAATCAAACGATAAGCTATAAGAATGACACACTGAGTATTTCAGACGGTAATGAAGTCGTATTGCCTTATGACTCCAGTCAATGGAAGCTGAAAAATGACAACATCGTATATCTGGGTAAGAATGTTGGTGTGGGAAGCACCAACCCCAGGTCGAAACTGGAAGTGATGGGAGATAGTACCTTTACAGAGAAAGACACACTATTTTCTGTAAAAGATAAGGATGGAAATATCGTATTTGCTGTTTTTCCAGATGGGGCCAAGGTTTATGTAAATAGCAGTTCAAAAGGCAATGTGGGAGGCTTTGCTGTAAGTGGAAGAACCGCTAACAAAGCTTCTGAATATGAAGTAATGAGAGTAACCCCGGACAGCACAAGATTTTATTTACCTGAATCTACTGCGAAAGGAAAGGTTGGAGGCTTTGCCGTGAGTGGCAGGACAGCGAATAAGGCCGAATCTGAAAATATTTTTTTAACTTCAAAAGACAGTACCCGTGTTTATGTTACTCAGGATGCTAAGAGTGATGTGGGCGGTTTTGCCGTAAGCGGCCGGAGTGCAACAAAAGGTACAGCAGTTAAATTCATGGATCTTACCAAGGAAAATTATTTTATTGGTCATCAAAGTGGTCTGGATAATACAACCGGTTTGTATAATAGCTTTTTCGGATATCAATCTGGCCGGTCAAATACAGAAGGAAGTAATAATGTTTTTTCCGGATACGGCTCAGGCTATAACAATACTAAAGGAGGCAATAATGTTTTTATTGGAAACTTCAGTGGTTATGCCAACACAACAGGTAACCGGAATGTTATGATTGGATATCTGGCTGGTCGTTATAATACTACAGCTTCCAACAATATAAATATTGGCTATTTCAGTGGTTTCTACAACAGTACAGGAGAATTCAACACCTATCTCGGCTATAACAGTGGATACAGGGCAGGTTATCAAACTACAGCTGATCCGAGTTATAATACCTATATCGGTTATGAAACCGGTTATAATATGAGAGAAGGAATCTACAATACTTTTATTGGATATCGTTCAGGTTATGGACAGAATGCTGAGACCACCACGGGTAGTAAAAATACTGCACTGGGTTATTTATCAGGTTACAGTCTTACCAGTGGTTCGAATAATGTGTTAATTGGAAATCAGTCCGGTTATAAACTGGATGTTGGTAAAAATAATGTAATGGTGGGAGATTCGGCTGGTTTTGAAAGTACAGGCGCCGATTTTAGCGTGTTCTTGGGAGAAGGAGCAGGCCGCGATAATACTACCGGGGATTACAATACCCTGATTGGTTACCAGGCTGGCTATAGTACAGGAGGTTCCAGTTATACCACTGCAATAGGCTACCAGGCTGGTTATTCATTGTCAAGCTGGCAGGCAGGGACCTATGTTGGATATGAGGCGGGAAAATTCAATACAGGCAGAACCAATGTATTTGTGGGATCGGCTGCAGGAAGAGGATTTACCAGCGGTGCTGATAACGTAGCAATAGGGCGTGGAGCTGGAGGTTCCAATGATAGTCCTTTTGTTGAATTGACCGGTGACAAAAACACATATCTCGGATGGTTTGCCGGTTATAAATCAGCTTCTGCAACTGAAAATGTTATTGTAGGAGCTCAACCTTTTACATCCTCAAACCCGATAACAGGATCGTATAATGTTTACCTGGGCTCTCAGGCAGGTAACGAGAGTGGTTCAGCATCAAAGAATGTGTTTATTGGTTATCGTGCAGGATTGAATGAAACAAATAGTGACAGACTTTATATTGATAATACCAGCACATCTTCACCCCTGATTTACGGCCAGTTTGATAACAACAGATTAGGTATTAATACCGGAACACCCACTGCCAATTTGCATATTAAACAAGCAGGGGCCGATGAAGAAGGATTTGCCATTGAAAATGACGGTGATACAGATACTTGGTCCTGGGAAATAGGTGCAAATGATTTGAATATGTATTATAACGGTACGAAAGTTGGTCACTGGGATGAGGCAGATGGAAGCTATACGGCAGTTTCTGATATTCGTTTCAAAAAGGATATCTCAGATTACCAGAAATCCGTACTAACTGATGTAATGAATCTCAAGCCTGTACGATACCGATTGAAGCATGCATCAGCAGAAAGCAAAAAAGAAATCGGTTTCATTGCACAGGATGTGAAGAAATATTTTCCTGAATTGGTGAAAGAATCTGAAGACGGAACACTGGGTCTTGATTACCAGGAATTTGGCATTGTTGCTATAAAGGCCATTCAGGAACAGCAGAAACTTATAGAAAAACAAAACAAACTGATTAAAGAACTGGAAGAACGCATATCCAGGCTCGAAAATAAAGAATGATTTGTGAGTTAGTGGCTTTAACAGATGCTGTCTCAAAAGATGCTTTAATGTATTCCAAGCAAAGGCCCGCAAAGTTTAATTTAACGAACCATAATACTTTGCGGGTTTAGCGTTTATTCAGCGTTCTTTGCATGAACACATTTTTTTACTTTTGAGACAGCCTTTTTGTTTTAAATAGGGTTACGTTCGAAAAATAAGAGTAATCTATTCACAAACAGACCATTCATATTTTAAATAAAAGACATTCATTGTCAAATTCTAAATTAGCTTATTCATTAAACATCAGGGTTTTCAGGATGTTACTTTAAACAAAAACGCCATGAAAACCAGAACTTTTTTATTTTCTTTGACCATTCTACTGGCTCTTAGCCTGATCATTTTAGTAAACAAAGTATATTCCCAGAATATTGCTGTTACAGACAGCAGTTCTTATGAGGCTAAGAGTTCGGCAATGCTTGATGTTCAGTCTTCAGGCAAAGGTATGCTAGTGCCCAGAATGACAACCTCCCAGCGACTCTCAATATCCAGCCCGGCTGAAGGGTTGCTTGTTTATGATATGAACTATCAGACTTTTTTCTATTATGAACAAGATGAATGGCTTAGTCTTTCTTCAGTTAGCTCTTCATCCGACCCGGATAAGGCGCTCTTCCATGTCACCAATTCGAATGGAGACACTGTTTTTGCTGTTTATAATGATGGTGTGGAAGTAGTTGTTTCTGAAGAATCAAAGGGCAATGTTGGTGGATTTGCAGTTAGCGGAAGGAGCGCGAATAAGGCCACGAAACAAAGCATATTAAAAGTTACACCGGATAGTACCCATATTGTAGTAAAAGATACCAGCAGCAAAGGTAAAGTAGGTGGATTTGCAGTAAGCGGACGATCTGCCAACAAAGGAAATACTGAGCATATCTTTACAACAAACAAGGACAGTACGCGGATTTATGTGACTGAATCATCGAAAGGACAAGTTGGGGGATTTGCCGTAAGTGGAAGAACTGCCAATAAATCGACAACTAACCGATTTATGGATCTCACAAAAGATAATTATCTTATTGGACATGAAAGTGGAAGTGAACTGACTACAGCAAACTATAATTCGTTTATTGGATACCAGGCGGGTAAATTTACCACCTCAGGAGGGAGTAATATTTTTCTTGGCTATCAAAGTGGTTATAGCAACACGACGGGTACAAACAATACCTTTCTCGGAAATCAGGCTGGTAAAAACAATGTTTCGGGCGATGAGAATGTCTTTTTAGGAAACAATGCAGGATTTAATAATGAAGGCGGAAGTAGTTGGGATGGAGATGATAACGTATTTATTGGGACCGCTGCAGGTTATTCGAATACTATTGGTCACGACAATATTTATATTGGTAATAGTGCAGGATACAGCAATCCTGGGATTTATAACACTATAATTGGCAGTGATGCCGGGGAAAATTCAACAAGCGATTTTAATACTTATATGGGTAAAAGCGCTGGCAGGAATGATGAGGGTGGAAGTAATACATATATTGGTCATGGTGTTGCCAGGTATAATACAACAGGGACCAAAAATGTTTACCTTGGAGGAAGAGCAGGCTTTTGGGGAACCAAAGGATCCCATAATGTTATAATTGGCTATGGAGCTGGAGAACTTGCCAATGGTGAAGCTTTAGGTTCAGGTAATGTAATTATTGGTTATGATGCTGCAGATTCTGAAGCGGGAATATCGAACAGACTTTTTATTGAAAATACCAATAGTGACTCAAGTCTGGCCTTGATCTACGGTGAATTTGATAACAATATTCTGACTTTTAATGCTGATGTGGGTATTGGAACTACCACTCCAACTTACGATCTGGATATTGCCAGAACCAATGCTACAATAAGTCTGAATGGGCTGGAAATTTCAAATATGGGTAGCAATAATATGGGTATCGACGGAGATATTATACCTTATTCTTCAACTACTTATGATATAGGGAACAATGTTACCGGAGAACATTGGGATGATGTGGTCGCTAATGATTTCTTAACTCCTTCGGATAAACGAACAAAGAAAAACATAGACAACCTGAATATTGGATTGCCTGAGATTATGAGATTACGACCAGTTCAGTTTCAATATAAAAAAGAATATGATAACGATGGCGGGATTAAATATGGACTTGTTGCCCAGGAAGTCGAAGAGGTTATGCCATACCTCGTGAAAGGACAAGGTGTTGATATGGATCAGGAAACAGGAAAGAAAAAAATAACCAAAGGAGAATTTAAAACCCTTAATTATACAAAGTTAATACCTGTATTGATTAAAGCCGTTCAGCACCAGCAAAGGGAAAAAGAAGCTTTAGAACAGAGAGTGGAAAAACTGGAAAAGGAATTAAATGAATTGAAAACATTAATACAATCACAGAATTAATATGGTCAATACAAATGATTTGGTTAAAACCACTTTTTAAGGGATGAATATCTTGTTTTTTATACCAAAAATTGAGAAATTGTTAAAATTACAATATGTGGGATGATTTGAATAATCTGAACCATAATTCATTTTGAATACTTACCAGTTGATTCTTTCAACTATTGATTGGAAATGTATGAATATTAAAAATCTGATAAAGTAAAAATCTGTACCATGCCTATAAAGAAACATTTACAAATCTTTATTATCCTGGCAGCGACTCTCTTTGCTTTTGAGACTCATTCCCAGGTGGGAATAAGAAATAATGGAGCTATCATGAAAATCTCAGGGGATGCATATCTTAAAGTGTCAGGTGGTGATTTCACAAATAACTCACAAAACTCAACTGAACCGGAAATTGATTCAGATGGGATTATTCGGTTAGACGGAAACTGGTATAATAATAGTTCATCACGAGTGTTTATCAACAGAGATGGAAGTGGAAAGCTTCTATTGAATGGCTCTTCAAACCAGACAATAGACGGAAGTACTGCTACCAGTTTCGAAACCCTTGAACTCAATAATTCATCCGGAGTATCTTTAGCAGTAAATACAAGTATTGATTACGAATTGATTTTGACCACAGGAAATGTGGATCTTGCTTCAAACAACCTAAATCTTGGAGAATCTGCATCTGTTACAGGAACATTTGATGCGAATAAAATGATTATCGCAAATGGAAGCGGACAACTACGAAAATATATTGGTGGAAACATATCTTTCACATTTCCCGTAGGAGATGACTCCGGTACACCTGAATATTCACCCGTAACTTTTACTTTGAATAGCAACAACGGTTTATCCTCAGCATGGATAGGAGTAAACCTGGTAGATTCAAAGCACCCGGAAGATCCCAGTCCATCTGAATACATCACAAGATACTGGACCTTAAGCGCAAGTGGAATTACTTCACCCGATTATGATGTTAGCTTTAATTACCTGGATGCTGATATAGAAGGAAATGAGGTAGACATTTTTAATGCCAAATATAATGGCTCTACGGAAACCCTTTATGACAGGGTTGACAATACCAATAACAAACTTGTATTTAGCGGTTTATCAAGTTTTTCAGATTTTACAGGAAAAGCCGGGGTTTTGGAAGTAACTCCTTCTAACAGCGGTAACTGGTCTACTGAGGTAGGAAACACCTATAGCTATACTAATGTTATAATACCGAATGATATTGAGATTACGCTTCAATCTACCAAAGCTTCTGCTACTGTCAATAATCTTACACTTGATCCGCTGGGAAGCCTTACTGTTGATGGGACATTGGATGTGACAGGTGATATGGTAATTAAATCCAGCAGTACGGGAACCGGCTCATTGATTGATGCAAGTCCGTCAGCCCTGACTATACAAGGAATCTCATACATTAACAGGTACCTTGGAACAAACAGGACAGATCATAACTGGAGGTATGTGTCCACCCCCGTTGATAATTCTACTGCGCAGGTTTTCGATCCCCAAACAAGCGGGAACTATGTTTTTTGGTGGGATGAACCCAATAGTAAATACTGGGAAATAACTGCCAATTCTGATAGTTTGCATATTCTCAGGGGGTATGCAGTCGGCTCCTCAACTAATCGTACAGTTACATTTACAGGAGATCCGAATTCAGGGGTATTAAATGATACGCTAACAAGAGAATCTACCAGTGAATATGAAGGTTTTAACCTGGTTGGTAATCCTTATCCATCATCCATTAATTGGGATACAACAGGATGGAATAACTCAAATATTTCGACGACAATTTGGTATAGATCTGATAGTAGTTTTGCAACTTATAACAAAGACGGTAACACTGGTGTTAATGGTGGACAGAAATATATACCCGCCATGCAGGCATTCTGGGTTCGTGTTATTGATGGTCAGTCCTGGGGAAAATTTGAAGCAAACAATAACGTTAGAACTCATGAGCGTTATGAATTTTATAAAAAGGATAATAATCAAAGAAACAACGTATTCAGAATGGTAGCCGATAAAAACGGGTATACTGATGAAATAGCTGTTGCTTTCATTGAAGAGGCTTCCAATCATTATGACAACTACGATTCCGAAAAGATGTTTTTTTCCAGTGAAAATTACCCCCAGTTATACATGCTTCTCGAAGAGAGAAAAATAGTAATTAACGGAATGAAACCCCTTGAGGGAGCTGAGTATGAGGTACCATTAGGTTTGAGACTGCCTTCCGAAGGGGAATATACTCTTAAAGCAACCAATTTAACGCAGTTTGACGCAGAGGTTGATGTTTACCTCGAAGACAAGGTCAAAAATATTCAAAATGACTTACGGGAAAAGAGTTCATACCAATTCCAGTCAAAGGAAACAGATGTAAAGGAAAGATTTGTTCTGAAATTCAGTAATAACGCTACCGATGTTTCTGGATTGCAAGGGGATGAACATATTGACCTCTATAGTCATGACAGGAAAATATTTATTGATGTGGATGATGAACATTATGCCGTCGGAGGTTCTGATATACAGATAATTAATGTTCTAGGGCAAGAAGTCTATAACAATCGCGTATCTCTTAATAGGGGCAAAAATATTATCCACCCGGATATTGAATCCGGAATCTATATTATCAAACTTACAAACGGAAGACGTTCAGTTTCAAACAGAATTTATTTCGGAGAAAAATTATAGTTTTTAACCCGAATAATTCAGGAATTATTCGGGTCTCCGGCAGCTCTCCTTTCAAATATGAGCAAAAATTGCTCAATTTGGGTAAAAGGCAAAATACGATAAGTTTTTATGTATTTTGCCTTTTTCTTTATATATTTATATGTTATATTGTTGCTAAAATTGATATATAAAATGAAGATAACCAGAATATTTCCCATTCTTTTGATCCTAAGCTGTTTATTTTTTACTTCAACTGCCCAGAAAAACCAATACGGGCAACATTTTATTCAAAATTATAATCAGGAAGATTATAATTCCAGTCCACAGAATTATTCAGTTGTCCAGGATAACAGGGGAGTGCTATACTTTGGTAATCAGGGTGAAATCATTGAATACGATGGCAATACGTGGAAACACATTCCTATAACAAATAAATCTTTTGTACAATCTCTAGCTGTTGATAAACAGGGTACGGTTTATGCAGGAGCGCTTGGTGAATTTGGCTATTTGAAACCTGATAAAAAAGGGAAACTGGAATATGTATCTCTTTCCAGTGATATTGATAGCAGCTTTCAATACGTATATAATATTTTTACTGAAGGGGACTATGTTTATTTTTCTTCTTACAAATATATTTTTAAGTTTAAGAATGACTCACTCGTTGATATTATTTATGCGGATATCGCTGAAAATCACTTCTGGGATTTTTTCATTGATGGAAAATACTATCTTTCCAATTATGTGGAGGGATTAATGAGGCTTAAAGAGGGTGAAATTGTTACCGCAAAAGGAGGCGATTTCTATAAAAACAATGATATTCTGCTCATACTTCCCTATGCAGAGAATCAATACCTTATAGGGGTTCAGGATAAATCCTACGACAACAAATTCTATATCTATGATTTTGAAAACGGTACTTCGAAATCTATTAATCAACTGGGTCAGAATTTCAGGAAGCTGAATAATTTTATAAAGGAGAAAAGGCTTTACGGGGGACTTAGATTACAAGACGGCAATTATCTTTTTAATACGATAACCAATGGAGTTATCATTGTTGATAAAGAAACGGGTAAAATCAAATACCATTATACAGATAAAAACGGGCTGCTTGATAATACCGTAATCGATGCATATGAATCACGCAGGGGTAATATCTGGCTTGGTCTGAATACAGGAATTTCAAGTATAGAATACAATTCTCCTTTCAACAGGTTTGGTAAGGAAAGCGGGTTGAAAAGTATCAAGCTGGATTTGATCAAGTTTAAAGAGCGAATATTTGTATCCACCAATGTTCAAATATACGAGCAGCTTTTTGATGAAAAAGGCTTTCCCCATTTTGAGCAAATAGAAGGATTGAGACAGGGGCGAAAATTTTTGCTTTACGAAGATCCGAATACCCATGAAAAACGTCTGCTATTGGCAACTCACCTTGGTATTTTTGATATAACAAACCCGGATAAAAAGTTTAATATTTACTCGGAAACAACAGAAAGGGTTTTTAAAGGCAACCAGATTATACAATCTAAATATTATCCCGGCAAAATATATGTTGGTGCTACAAGTGGACTTGTTTGCTTTAAGTATAAAGGAAACAGCTGGCAATATATGGGAGAAGATAAAAACATTGAAGAAGATATTCAGTTTCTTATAGAGGACAGTGATTCAGTTTTATGGGCAGCTACGGAAATAAACGGTTTACTTAAAATTAATTTAAACACTAAAGATAAAGGGGAGTCAGAAGGTCTCCTTAAGAAGCTGGAGAGTACCATCTATGATACATCTAAAGGATTGCCCGCAAACGATAACAATAAAATTTTCCAGATTGACGGCAGGAATTATTTTGCTACAGAAGAGGGTTTTTACAAATATGATAAGAACAGGGATATTTTCATAAAGGATACTGCTTTATTTGAGGGACATTATAACGATGTTGAAGTTTTATTAATAAAAAAGGACAATAAGAACTCATTTTGGGTAATATACAAAGAAGAAGACGAACATCAGCGCATTGATAAAGTTTTGCTTAAAGGTGATTCTGTACAGTTTGTTCAGCGACCGTTTAAACGATTAGGAGAATCTACAAGCTATTTCAATCTGTATGATGAAGAAGGTGATATGACCTGGATTGTCACTGGCAAAGATATTTACAGTTATGATAATTCTTTCATTAAGAACTACGATCAGGATTACCACGCCTTGATCAGGAGTGTTTCTCTGGCTTACGATTCTGTTCTGTTCAAAGGAGCGTATTATGAGGATACAATTGATTACAAGGTGAGTATACAGCAGCCAGATTATTTGAACTATGAATTGGATTACAGACACAATAACATTTTCTTCACCTATACGGCACCTTTTTTTGAGGGTCAGGAAAATGTTCAATACAGTTATCAGTTGAAAGGATACGATGAGGGGTGGTCAAACTGGAGCAGCAAATCCGATAAGGAATATACCAACCTGGATGCAGGCAGATATACGTTTTTTGTTAAAGCCAGGAATATTTATGGTATTGAGAGTAAACCCGCAACTTTTACCTTCTCAGTTCTTCCTCCCTGGTACCAGACAATCTGGGCATATTTAGGATATGTAATTGTAGCAGTTAGTCTGGTAATTCTCATTGTTAAATGGTATACCAGGAGGCTGGAACAGGAAAAAGTAAGGCTTGAGAAAATTGTCCAGGAAAGAACAAAGGAAGTGGTTGCGCAAAAGAATCAGATTGAGCAACAACGTGATGAAATAGTCAAGAAGAACCAGGATATAACTGATAGTATAGAATATGCGAGCAAAATACAAAATGCAGTACTGCCTAAAAGCGAGTTTACAGATAAGGTATTGCCGGAATATTTTGTTTTTTACAGACCAAGAGATATAGTCAGCGGAGACTTTTACTGGATAGACCAGAAAGACGGGTTTCTTATTGTAATTGCAGCAGATTGTACTGGTCACGGGGTTCCGGGCGCATTTATGAGTATGCTGGGAGTCTCCCTTCTCAATGAAATCGTTAACAAACACGAAACGACCCAGGCCAATGAAATCCTGAACGAACTGCGCGACGAAGTAAAACATACATTGAGGCAGACTGGTGAAGAAGGAGAAGCTAAAGATGGTATGGACATTGCACTTACTGTACTTGACCTGGGCAATATGAAAATGCAGTATGCCGGGGCTTATAATCCACTGTACCTTTTCCGCGATGGTGAATTGATTCAGTATAAGGCGGACAGAATGCCCATTGGTATTTATGTGAGAGAAAAACCCACATTTACTAATCATGAAATTGATATTCAAAAAGGCGATACATTCTACGTTTTTTCTGACGGATTCCAGGATCAGTTTGGTGGGGAAGACGGAAGCAAATTTAAAGCGAAGCGGTTAAAAGATGTTCTTGCCAGTATTCAGGATAAACCTATGGCTGAGCAGAAGAGAATACTGGACCGAACGTTTGATGAATGGAAAGGAGACCACGAACAACTGGATGATGTGATACTTATTGGTGTGAGAATATAATTCTCGTCATTTAAAATACAAAAGGATGGAACGCTTTGAAACTTCAGTGTCCATCCTTTTTTTATTTAGCCCTTTATTTCTATAATCCAAGAAGCGTTTTGTCGGGGCTTTTGCCTTCAAGCAGGAGATTTTGAGGCTTTTCAATCAGTTCCTTAATTCGAACAAGAAAACTTACCGAATCTTTCCCGTCAATTGTCCTGTGGTCATAAGACAGAGCAATATACATCATAGGTCTGATTTCAACCTTGCCGTTTATTGCTACAGGCCTTTCCTGAATATTATGCATTCCCAGGATTCCCGATTGTGGTGGATTAATTATGGGAGTTGAAAGAAGGGAGCCAAAAACGCCTCCATTCGTAATAGTAAACGTACCGCCTTCCATATCGTCTATGGAGATTCTGTTTTTCTTTGCTTTCTCAGCGAAATCGTTCACCTTTAATTCTATCTCGGGAATGGTTAGTGATTCCGCATTCCTGATATTGGGAACCATCAAACCCTTGGGTGTCTGAACCGCAATTCCAATATCTTTGTACTCAGGATAAATAATCTCATCCCCTTCTATGCGGGAGTTTACATTGGGGAATTCTTCAAGCGCTTTGGCTGCTGCTTTAATAAAGAAAGACATCAGACCCAGCTTAAAATTATACTTTTCCTGGAAGTCCTTTTGGTATTTCTTTCGAAGAGCCATAATTTCGCTCATATCCGCTTCATTAAAGGTGGTCAGCATAGCCGTTTCATTGTTTACTGAAACAAGCCGCTGACTTAGTTTTCTTCGTAATTGAGACATCTTGTTGCGCTCTTCCTCCCTGGAGAAATTCCTTTTTACTTCAGCCGTTGCTTCTTTTTCCAATCCCTCTTTTGCTTTTTCAACATCTCTTTTGGTTATTCGCCTCAATCCCTTTATTACCTCTTCAACAGAAAGGTCATATTCTTCCATCATTTTTTCTGCTACAGGAGTGAGTTTTATATTTTTTGTATCTGATTTCTCCTGGGATGCCTCCTTTTTATCAGTGACTTCTTCTTTTTTAGTTTTCTCTTTAGGCTTGGCTTGTTCTTTATCTTTTTGAGCACCACTTTCTTTTTCGGGCTCTTCTGAAGCTTTTTCTTCTTTTTGAATGGCAGCTTTCTTTTCCTTGGGTGCTTTTTCTTCCGTTTTTTCCGGGCTTGATTTTTCAGGTTTAGCTTCTGTATCAATTTTACATGCTACCTCACCTACTTTAATGGTTTCTCCTTCCGGCGCAATTATGGAAATTTTACCACTCTCTTCGGCTACCAGAGGAAGAGTGGCTTTATCTGATTCGATTTCTGCAATTTCCTGGTCTTTTTCCACATAATCTCCATTTTCAACAAGCCAGCTTGCAATTTCTACTTCCGTAATTGATTCTCCCGGACTGGGTATTTTTACTTCAATCATTCTGTTTTGTTTTTAAATGTTGATATAATAGGGCCTGATTAATTGTTTCCTGTAACTTCCCACTTCACAATCGAGGTTGCAATATTTGTAATTTCTTTCACAGGTACATTTTCTGAATACCTTTCCTACAATTTCATCCTGTTCTTTCTGGTGAATTTTATAGAGTCCTGCAGCAGGACTGGCGCTCGGTCTTCTTGACACAAGTTGCAGATCAAGTCCTTCAAAATAATCTCTTATATAATTCCAGGCTCCCATATTTTCTGGTTCTTCCTGAACCCATAACAACCGGATTGCACTGGTGTACTTCTGAAGAATTCCATTAACTTTTTCCTTTGGAAATGGATAGAGTTGTTCTATCCGGATTAATGCTACATCAATAGCATTGAAGTGTTCTTTTCTTTCCAGTAAGTCATAATAAACTTTTCCAGTACAGAATACTACTCTTTTTACTTCACTCACTTCAACATTATCATCATCGAAAACTTCCTGGAAACTTTCTTTAGCCAGGTTGTCCAGTGATGATATTGCTTTGTTGTGTCTTAAAAGAGATTTAGGTGTAAAAAGAATAAGGGGAATCCGGAAATTTCTGTGCATTTGCCTTCTGAGAACATGATAGAAGTTTGAAGGAGTGGTAGCATTGACAATTTGCATGTTGTTATTGGCACAAAGTGTAAGAAATCTTTCCATTCTTGCACTGGAGTGTTCAGGTCCCTGCCCTTCATAACCATGCGGCAGGAAAAGTGTAATTCCATTCATGAGCGCCCATTTCTCTTCGGCTGAGCTAATGTATTGATCAATGATTGCCTGGGCCATGTTGTTGAAATCGCCAAACTGTGCTTCCCATATCGTCAGGCCTTGCGGGGTTGCCAGTGCATAGCCATACTCAAATCCCAAAACACCGTATTCTGAGAGGGGTGAATTGTAAACATGAAACTCTGCCTGGTTTTTAAACAGATGTTTAAGCGGAAAGTACTTCTTATCCGTATCTTCAAGTGTAAAAGCCGAGTGTCTGTGAGAAAAGGTTCCCCGTTCCGAGTCCTGACCACTTATTCTTACCGGAAATCCTTCCTTTACAAGACTTCCATAGGCCAGTAATTCAGCCATTCCCCAATCAAGTCTGTCCTCATTAATCATTTTCTTCCGTTCATCTATAAGCTTGTGAACCTTCTTGAAAAATTTTTTATCTGATGGAAGATGGTTGATTTTATCCGCAATTTCTTTTAGTTGTTTTTTGGATAAATTTGTATCAGGACTCTGCTGTAAATCTTTTTTCTCAGGTCTGATATAATCTTTCCAGTCCTCAAGCAAAAATTGTTTAATATGAACTTTTTCCTGCTGTTTTGCCTTATCCAGTTTTTCTTCAAGCCACTTATTGTATTCTTGTTGTTCTTTTTTGATTTCTTCTTTGGAATAAACACCTTCGTTTATCAGGGATTCAGCATAAATATCCCTCGGATTGGGATGTTTGCTTATGGCCTTGTATAAGAGAGGCTGAGTGAATCTTGGCTCGTCTCCCTCGTTGTGCCCATGCTTTCTATAGCACAAGAGATCAATAAAGACATCGGTGTGGAATTTCTGCCTGTATTCCATTGCAAGCTGGATGGTAAATATCAGCGCTTCTACATCGTCACCGTTTACATGAAATACAGGTGCCTTGATAACTTTCCCCACATCTGTGCAATATGTGCTCGAGCGGCCTTCAAGGTAATTGGTTGTAAAACCGACCTGGTTGTTGATAACCAGGTGAATGGTGCCACCGGTACGATAACCATGCAACTGAGACATCTGGACGTTTTCATAAACTACGCCCTGCGCAGCAATAGCTGCATCACCATGAATTAAAATGGGCGCCAGTTTATTGTAATCGTGATTATACTGATGGTTGATTTTGGCTTTAGCGATACCCTCAACAACAGGATCTACAGCTTCAAGATGGCTTGGATTGGGTACCAGGTTTAGTTTTATTTTTTTGCCCTTATCGGTTGTTATTTCACTGCCATAACCCAGGTGATATTTTACGTCACCAAGGGCTATACTCTCGTCGTATTCCTCACCCAGAAACTCTGAGAAGATATCTTCGATGGGTTTCTGTAAAATGTTGGCCAGAACATTGAGCCTCCCCCTGTGTGACATCCCCAACGCGAATTCTTCAATCCCAAGTTCTGCACCTCGTTCAATAACCGCATCCAGGGCAGGAATAATTGATTCTGCTCCCTCCAGCGAAAAACGTTTCTGGCCAATAAATTTTTTATGGATAAAATTCTCAAATCCTACGGCATGTTTGAGATTATAGAATATATCTTTTCTCTCTTCACGGGAAAATTTAGGGGTGTTTTTTGTATTTTCCATCTTTTCCTGGAGCCAGGTTGTAATTTCGGGATTCCTTATAAACATGTATTCAGCGCCGATAGATCTGCAATAGGTTTGTTTTAGATGATCAACAATTTCTTTTAGAGTGGCTGCACCTATACCAATGCGGTCGCCTGCCTGGAAAACAGTCTCCAGGTCATCTTCCGCGAGGCCAAAGTTCTCAATATCCAGTTTAGGAGTGTATTGTCTGCGTGTTCTAACCGGGTTGGTCTTTGTGAAAAGATGTCCCCTTTTGCGGTATGCTTCAATCAGGTTGATAACATTAAATTCTTTATTGAATATCTCTGCATCTTTCCCGGAAATAGGATAGTGCTTTTGTGCCAGCTCAAAGCCCTTAAAGAAATTTTTCCAGGATTCTTCCAGTTGGTCAGGGTTTTTTATATACTGATTGAAAAGCTCTTCGATAGTAGTTAAGTCAGTATTACCTAAAAATGAGAATTTATCCATGGTATGAAAATGATTTTCTTTTTTATAAAAGACAATTCAGATTAATGCAATGTTTAAAGATTTTCAAAAACGGGCTTTCTTTTTTTCCTGAATTATTAGAGTTGAACAAAAACAAATTAATAATGTTTAGTTGATGAAATCTTACTTTGATACCAATGTTACAAAATATTTCTATTAAACTGTAAAAAAAAGTGCTATGAAAATAGGCATTTTAAAAGAACCGGGCGATGATGCCCGAGTTTCTTTTCTACCCCATAATGTACAAAAGCTAAAAAAATCAAACATTTCCTTCCTTGTCGAAAAAAGCGCCGGGGAAGGAGTTTATTTTTCAGATCAGCATTACCAGGAAGCTGGTGCAGAAATTGTTGAATTATCTCAATTGAAAAAGGATGCGGATGTGCTGCTCCGTATCAATTCTTTTACAAAAGAAGAAATTGATGAACTGGCTGATAGCCAAAAGGTTCTTGTTTCAATGTTTAATCCTCTCAGCAACAAAGAGATAGTTGAAAGAGCAAAAGAAAAAGGAGTAACTTTGTTAAGCCTTGATATGATACCAAGAACAACGAGGGCTCAGTCGATGGATATTTTATCATCAATGGCAACTGTTGCAGGATACCGTGCTGTGCTCGATGCGGCTACTCATCTGGATGGGTTTTTCCCGATGTTTATGACCGCCGCCGGTACAATAAAACCTGCTAATGTATTAATTTTGGGTGCAGGGGTTGCCGGCTTGCAGGCTATTGCAACAGCCAGGCGTTTGGGCGCAGTAGTTGAAGCATTTGACGTCCGATCGGCTGCCAAAGACGATGTTAAAAGCCTTGGCGCTAAATTTATTGAAGTGGAAGGCGCAAAGGAAAGCAAAGAAGCCGGCGGCTATGCAGTTGAGCAAACAGAGGATTTTAAGAAAAAACAAAAACAGCTTGTACATGATCACGCTCTTAAATCGAGAGTAATTGTTACAACAGCTCAAATTCCAGGCAAGAAAGCACCGGTGCTTGTAACTAAAGAAACTGTCGACCAAATGAGACCCGGTTCGGTTATAGTCGACCTGGCAGCTTCTTCCGGAGGCAATTGTGAATTGACTGAAAATAATAAGGTTATTAAGTACAATAATATCACTATTATAGGTAATTCAAATTACCCATCCATGATAGGTTCCGATTCCAGTAAGATGTTTGGAAATAATCTTTTTAATTATCTTAATCTAATAATTGGTGAAGAAGGTAATTTGAATCTCGATTTTAATGATGATATCATAAAAGATTCGTGTGTAACTCACAACGGAGAGATTATAAGCGAACGCATAAAAAAATTAATGTAAAAATTTAATAAAGTATTGACATGGAATCCATATTACAATTTATTTATGTTCATAGCGAGAGTATTTTCATAGTGATACTCTCTGTTTTTTTAGGAATTGAAGTTATTTCAAACGTTCCAGCAGTATTGCATACTCCCCTGATGTCGGGTGCTAACGCCATCCATGGTGTTGTCATTATTGGTGCAATCATTGTTCTGGGACATGCAGATACCACAGCTACAAAGATAATAGGATTTCTTGCTGTCTTTTTAGGTACTTTGAATGTAGTTGGTGGTTTTGTCGTAACTCATAGGATGTTGGAAATGTTTAAAAAGAAAAAAAATAGATAGGTAATGGATAAAATACTGGAATTTTCAAAGCATATTCAATTTTCTCTTGGTGATTCAGTCCTTGAAATAGTATATCTTATTGCTTCTGTCCTTTTTATTATGGGACTTAAAATGCTAAGCCACCCTGATAGCGCTAAAAAAGGTAATCTATGGGCCGCCCTGGGTATGTTTATATCTATTGTCGCTACTGTGTTGTGGCATCGTCACGAAGGAGAAGCTATTCACAACATCGGGTTAATTTTAATAGCTATTGTGCTCGGTACATTAGTTGGCTGGATTATTGCCAAGCGGGTTAAAATGACTGCTATGCCCCAGTTAGTATCATTTTTTAATGGTATGGGGGGTGCAGCTGCAGCACTTATTTCCCTGATGGAATTCCCGAATATTCATAAAGACCTGCTCGCTGAGAATGGTCTCTTTAATTGGCAGGCTCTTGTAATCTTCCTGGGGCTGATCATTGGGAGCGTTTCTTTCTCAGGGAGTATGATTGCATACGGAAAGCTTGCTAATAAAATATCCGATTTACGTAAAAGTTTTTTAAGGATAATCAATATTATCATGTTTGTTGGTGTTATAGGATTTATGATTTACCTGATGTCTATGAATCCTGAGAATATAACAGATCTTTATCCGTTGGTTTATGTTCTTTTCGGTGCATCTCTTATTTATGGTGTATTGTTTGTTATGCCGATTGGTGGTGCAGACATGCCGGTCGTTATCTCATTACTTAATTCCTTTACAGGTATTGCCGCAGCTATGGGAGGCTTCCTTTATGATAACCTGGTCATGCTAACTGGCGGTATTCTGGTCGGTTCGGCAGGAACCATACTGACAATCCTGATGTGTAATGCTATGAACCGTTCCCTGTTCAATGTAATTATTGGTGCCTTTTCTGGTGGCCCTTCAGTTGAAGGAGGAGAAGGTACTATTAAAGAAACATCAGTATCTGATGCTGCAGTCATGCTAAACTATTCACCAAAAGTAATGATTATCCCGGGCTATGGTCTTGCTGTTGCGAAAGCGCAGTTGCTTTGCCAGGAACTGGATAAATTACTGGAACAGGAAAACGTGGATGTGAAATATGCCATACACCCCGTGGCAGGTAGAATGCCCGGACATATGAACGTTTTGTTAGCCGAAGCCGACATACCTTACGATAAATTGCTGGAAAGCGAAGAGGCCAATGAACAAATGGAAAACGTAGATGTCGCAGTCGTCATTGGAGCTAATGACGTTGTTAACCCTGCAGCGGAAAATGATCCATCCAGCCCTATTGCAGGAATGCCAATAATTCAGGCATACAAAGCAAAAAATATAATTGTAATGAAAAGAGGTATGGGTAAAGGCTATGCAGCTATTGAAAACAGCCTCTTCTATCATGATAAAACGAAGATGCTTTTCGGAAACGCAAAAGACAGCCTGCAGAATATTGTAAATGAAATTAAAAATTTATAACAGCGTTTTAAAAGCTGTTGTCAGGCTTGCCTGAATCTACGGGCAAGCCATTTTTATGGCTTCCTTAAAGTACTTAAGTAGAATGGAAAATTTTCACACAAGCTTATGATATATGAAAATTATTTTCCACTAGTTAGCAAAACAATCAAACTACTGTTAATTAATCTTGATTACTTTTCATTAAATTTGACCTGCTCAAGAGCCAAATGCTATGGATAAAAAAAACCTTAAAGAGGCAGTTGATTTAATCATTCATTCTAACCACACTACAGGCTTTACCGGTGCCGGGGTCTCTGTTGAAAGCGGTATTCCTCCTTTTCGTGGAGAAAATGGCCTGTGGAATAAATACGATCCAGGCATTCTCGACCTGGACTATTTTTATTCTCATCCACTGGATTCCTGGAAGGTGATTAAAGAAATATTTTATGATTTCTTTGGCTCTGCTAAGCCTAACAAAGCCCATTATGCGCTGGCAGAGATGGAAAAAATGAACCAGCTTCATGCCGTTATTACACAGAATATTGATAATCTGCACCAGGAGGCAGGAAGCCAGACTGTATATGAATTTCATGGAAACTCAAGAAATCTGATATGCCAGGAATGTGGCAGGAAGTATGAGGTTTCTGATGAATTGATCGCTGAATTACCTCCCAAATGCGAAAAGTGCGGAACTATATTAAAACCCGACTTTATTTTCTTTGGAGAAATGATACCGGAATATGCCTATTCCAAGTCAATTGAGGAAGCAGAAAATGCTGAAGTTTTTATTGTTATTGGCTCAACCGGTGAGGTCATACCTGCCTCAATGATTCCTTCCATGGCAAAGAAAAACAATGTTAAAATAATAGAAGTAAATCCTAATCATTCCTTTTTTACACATTCCGTTACGGATATATTTCTACAGGGAAAAGCTACAGAGGTTATGGCTGAATTAGTTGATACAATAGAAAAGAAATTATCATGATCGAGTTTGAATTAAGAGAAGATTCGGAATTTATTGAATTGATCAAGCTTTTAAAAGCTGTTAACCTTGTATACAGCGGAGCTGAAGCTAAACAAATGGTTGATGTAGGAGAGGTTAAACTGAATGGCTCTGTAGAGCATCGTAAAAGAGCCAAAGTGAGAAAAAACGATATTGTAGAATTTATGGATCATCAGATAAAAGTACTTTAAATATTTATTGTTATTCATTATGGATTTCTTAGAATTAGCAAAAAACAGATTTTCTTGCCGGAAATACCAGGATAAACCTGTTGAGGAGGATAAAATTGCCCGTATACTGGAAGCAGCAAGAATAGCCCCTTCAGCAAAAAATATCCAACCCTGGCATTTTGTGATTGTGGATGAAGGTAACAATCTGGAAAATATTAAAGGGTGCTATCCCAATAAATGGATTGAAACCGCACCTCTTATCATAGTTGCCTGTGGTGATCAGAAATCAGCCTGGCACCGTTCAGATGGAAAAATACACACGGATATTGATCTGGCTATCGCCGTAGACCATCTCACCCTGGCAGCAACAGACATAGGATTGGCCACTTGCTGGGTTTGTAAATTTGATGTCATGACGGTAGCAGAGATATTGCAATTACCTGACGGGATAGTTCCTGTGGCAATGATTCCTGTTGGTTATCCGGCTGAGGAACCTGATTTGAACAGACATGTATTGAAAAGAAAACCGCTTGAAGAAATTGTTCATAAAGGAAAATTTTATTACAAATATTTTAAGCGGTAGACTGACAATAAGGTATTGTTTATTTGAAAAATTAACCCAGTTTGTTTCAGATTTCTTCAAGAATAGATTCTATGAATCTGGTCATATTAAAGAAATGGGATCCTTTCCAGTAAATTTTACCACAATTCATACATTGATAAAATTCATTATAATATTTTTTTGTTCCTTCAGGCAGTTGCTTTTGTACATCTTCTTTAGGAGTATATTCTATTGGTCCATTGCAGTCCATGCATCGGGTAAACATTGTGACACGATTTTTCAGGTCAAATCTCTTTAGAACCTCTTTCAGTTGAGTCCTGGGATTCCCTGAGCGAACATAATATCCGTGAGTCACTTTATTGTGCTTAAGCAATCCCTTATCCCGGGTAAGAATTATTCGGTTTTCATTCTCTGCAATGTCAACGATTTCGTTATCTTTCAGACTATTATGGTAATAGCAGTCAAAGCCTGTAAGCCGCAGATAACGGGTTAGTTTACCCAGGTGTACATCCAGTATGAAAAGAATTTTGCGAAGAGGAGGCTGTCTGAGTTTCGTTACGCTGCTGATTTCAAAAGTTTCGAATTTGGGATATACAGAAATCCTGTCGTTAGTTTTCAGTTTGTAATTAAAATCAACAGAAACTCCATTGGCGAGTATTAAATCAACTTCTGTATGAGGGATCCCAAATGATTCAATAGCATCTTTTACCGTAGGCGAGCCATAAAACGAGTAGTATAAATCCTGTTTTTTATTGTTTTTATTCAGAAAATCGTTAAGCTCTTCATAAAACCTGAAAGTAGCTGATTTAGGCGCCATATCTTAATCTCAAGAAAGGTTTCTTCAAAAAATAGTTTTACCAAGAAAAACAATGGATACAGGTCTGATACAATTATGTTAAAAAACAATAATATTTTTCCATTTTTTGATATTTATCATTGGTCTATTTGCATCAATATAGGTACTTTTGCAGAAAAAATCAAACTATATGAAACCATCACATATTGAACACATTGGTATAGCAGTAAAAAACCTTGATGAATCAGTTAAGTTTTACGAAGAGGTTTTAGGTCTTCAATGCTATAATATTGAGGAGGTCAAAGATCAAAAGGTCAGAACAGCATTCTTCCAGGTAGGAGATACGAAGATTGAATTGTTGGAATCTACAGATCCGGAAGGTCCCATAGGCAAGTTTGTTGAGAAAAAGGGAGAAGGGGTCCATCATATAGCTTATGCCGTAGAAAATATAGAGGAGAAGCTTCGGCAGGCCGAAGAACAAGGCATCAGGCTCGTTGATAAAAAACCACGCAAAGGCGCCGAAGGCCTTGATATTGCTTTCCTGCATCCAAAATCTACTCATGGCGTTTTGACAGAACTCTGTGAAGATAAAACCAAAACAACAATTTAATTTTATATACCCGCAATGAGCAAACAAGATAAAATAAAAAAGTTAATCGATTCAAGGGCTGAAGCCAAAATGGGTGGAGGCGAGAAACGGATTAAATCACAGCATGACAAAGGCAAACTTACCGCCAGGGAACGAATTGAAATTTTATTGGATGAAGGGAGCTTCGAAGAGTTTGACATGTTTGTAACCCACCGGTGTACCAACTTCGGTATGGAGAAGAAAAAGATTCTGGGTGACGGTGTGGTCACAGGTACAGGAACCATAGACGGCCGGGTTGTTTACGTGTTTTCCCAGGATTTCACAGTTTTTGGTGGTTCTCTCTCAGAAACTTTTGCGCAGAAAATTTGTAAAATCATGGATATGGCGATGAAAGTCGGAGCTCCGGTTATAGGAATTAACGATAGTGGTGGAGCCAGAATTCAGGAGGGAGTTACCAGTCTTGCCGGATATGCTGAGATTTTTGAAAGAAATATCCTGGCATCCGGCGTGGTGCCACAAATTTCTGCGGTTTTTGGTCCATGTGCAGGTGGAGCTGTTTATTCCCCGGCTCTTACAGATTTTATCATGATGACGGAAGAAACCAGTTACATGTTTGTAACAGGGCCCAAAGTGGTAAAAACTGTTACAGGGGAAGAGATTAGTGTTGAAGATTTGGGAGGTGCAGATGTGCATGCTTCCAAATCCGGTGTCTCCCATTTTAAAGTGGAAGATGAGGAAGAAGGATTGCTTTTAATTCGTAAATTAACAAGCTATCTGCCATCCAATAACCTGGAAGAACCTCCTATTCTGGAATGCGATGATCCATCCGATCGACTGGAAGATGCACTTAATGAAATTATTCCTGAAAATCCAAATGAACCATACGATGTGAAGGAGATTATTTTCAGTATGGTGGATTATAGTGAATTTCTGGAAATACACCGGCACTATGCTAAAAATATTGTAATTGGATTTGCGAGGTTTGATGGTATGCCAGTGGGTGTTGTTGCCAATCAGCCAAATTACCTCGCAGGTGTACTCGATATAGACGCCTCAAGAAAGGCCGCGCGTTTTGTGCGTTTTTGCGACGCATTCAACATTCCAATCGTTACATTGGTTGATGTACCCGGTTTCCTTCCCGGAAGCAACCAGGAATATGGCGGTATTATTACACACGGGGCAAAACTGATGTTTGCTTACGGTGAAGCTACTGTTCCTAAAGTAACAATTACTCTGAGAAAATCTTACGGCGGTGCGCATGATGTGATGAGCTCCAAACAACTCCGGGGGGATATCAATTATGCCTGGCCTACAGCAGAGATTGCAGTAATGGGAGCACAGGGCGCTGTTGAAGTATTGTATGGAAAAGAATTGAATAAGATTGAAGATCAAAACGAACGCGAAAAGTTTCTGAATGAAAAAATGGAGGAGTACAAAGAATATTTTGCTAATCCTTATCAAGCTGCCAGTCTTGGTTATATTGATGATATTATAGAACCAAGAAATTCACGATTCAGAATAGTCCGTGCACTTCAGATGCTAGGTACAAAGAAAGATGTGAATCCGGCTAAGAAACACTCGAATTTACCATTATAAATATATTCTAATTATGAATTTCTGGATAAGCGATATATCTTTTGACATTACAGCAATATACGGGCAGGGAGTCACTATTGCCATTGTTGGTTATTTAATTGTCTTTATAGCCCTGGTTCTTTCTTTTCTTTTATTTTCCAACTTGCCTCGTCTTATATACCATAAAACCAGGAAAGAATACAAAAGAAAAAACAGGAAGGAAAGGAGCGTTCAGAATGGAGGAGATGAAGGTATTCACATGTCGGCTGAAGTAACAGCAGCAATTGCTACAGCTCTCTATCTTCATTATAATGAGCTGCACGATCCGGAAAGCAATATAATAACCATCGAACGAGTCCGGAAAAGATATTCTCCCTGGAGTTCAAAGATATATGGATTAAGAAAGTGGCCACATAAAACATTCTAACATCAGGAAAAATGAAAAAATTTAAATTCAAAATAAGAGGTAATTCATACGACGTTGAAATAAAGGAGTTTGAGGATAACCTGGCAAAGATTGAAGTAAACGGAACACTTTATGAAGTGGAAGTAGAAAAGAAAGAAACTGCTAAGTCTAAAACTCCTACACTGGTCCGTTCTAATATACCCACCAGAAGAACAGACAGTAAAATCAAGAAAACTGTTAGCAGCAGAGCAACAGCGGTTAAAGCGCCATTACCTGGTAATATATTTAAGATTCTCGTTAAAGAAGGCGATGAGGTGAAAAAAGGCGATAAGATTATGATTATGGAGGCGATGAAGATGGAAAATAATGTGCTCGCCGAAAAAGATGGGAAAGTCTCTTCTATAAAAGTTAAGGAAGGGGACTCTGTTTTACAGAATGATGTACTGGCAGAAATCGAATAAATCAATAACAACTAAACGGACGTCATGAAAAAATATATAATCGCATTTTCTTTTTCATTATTTATCATCACCTTGTTTACTAATATCTCTTTTGCCCAGGGAAAAATGAGCGGGAATAAAATAGAAATTTCCGAAGAGCTTATCTCTGGTAAATGGTTAGGTAAATTTGAGGGATACAAAATCAGTGCAGAAAGTGATGAAACGACGAAGCGTTTCAAAGGATATCAGTTTGAAACAGACGGTACATTCTACCTGGATTCAATCAAAATGAAGTTCCGGGGCACATGGAAAATTACTGAAGAAAACGATATTATTGTAACCTTTAATAGTCCTGACCTGGGTACCCGAAAGGGTTATTTAACAGAAAATGAGAAGCTTGTTATCGGAGGACAGAAATTTAATCATTATTCCCGTCCTGTTGCAGGGTTATTAAGCTTTTATGAATATACAGGTTTTGGTAACGTCACACCGGGGCACCTGATTATGTTAGCTGTGGGTTTGTTCTTTATTTTTCTGGCTATCCGGTTTGAATATGAACCCCTTTTGCTTGTTCCCATTGGAGTGGGTATCATTATTGGAAATATACCCTTTTTTCAGGCTGAAGGATTTAATCTTCAATTGGGGATATATGAGGAAGGAAGTGTGATGAACTATTTATATTATGGTGTCAAACAAGGTATTTATCCGCCTCTCATTTTCCTGGGAATAGGAGCTATGACAGATTTTAGCTCCCTTATTTCCAATCCGCGTTTGATGCTGCTTGGCGCTGCTGCACAAATAGGTATATTCCTTACTTTCCTGGGTGCTCTTGCCCTTGGGTATACACCTGCTGAAGCTGGTGCTATCGGAATCATCGGAGGTGCAGATGGACCAACAGCTATTTTTCTCTCCTCCAAACTGGCTCCTCATCTTATCGGACCAATAGCTATTGCGGCATACTCTTATATGGCTCTCGTACCTGTAATTCAGCCCCCTTTTATGAGACTTCTTACCTCGAAGAGAGAACGAAAGATTGTAATGAAATCACCCCGTTCGGTATCAAAATTGGAGAAGATATTGTTCCCTATTATCGGTTTGTTGTTAACAGCCTATATTTCACCAAGTGCATTACCACTGCTTGGTATGTTGTTCTTTGGAAATATTCTGAAGGAATCAGGGGTTACAAGAAGACTGGCTGAAACAGCTCGCAATTCTCTGATTGATATCGTTACGATTTTATTGGGTCTTACTGTAGGAGCTTCCACCCAGGCTGATGTATTTCTTACCCCGAAATCCCTTATGATTTTCGGTTTAGGAGCGTTATCATTTATGATTGCAACAATCGGAGGTCTTACCTTTGCCAAGATCATGAACCTGTTCCTTAAAGGCGATAACAAAATCAATCCATTAATCGGTGCTTCAGGAGTATCTGCTGTTCCTGACAGCGCCAGGGTGGTTCAACATGAAGGATTGTTGGCAAATCCCAACAACCACCTCCTCATGCATGCTATGGCACCCAATGTTTCAGGAGTGATTGGTTCAGCTGTGGCTGCAGGTATTCTTATTAGCTTCCTGATGTAATTTCTGAATAAACTTATAAATTTACATTAATCCCGGATTGAATATCATTCCGGGATTTTTCTATTCAATTGGTCAAAAGTTTTGCCTTCCAGGAAACTTAAAATGAAAATTCATCGTTTATTAAGATTAATTTAGATTAGAAAAAAATAATACCAGTACTAGTCGGGCTATTTTGTAACAGCCTTTAAATCAGTGTATTGTTAATAATTATGGGGGGTGTAACAATTTAAAGTGAGTTCCTGACTCAATATGAATTTACTTTAAAGAAGCTCTTTTATACGTATAGAGTCATTATTGTGTCAAACATTTTTATATATTTAACGTAAAAATTGATAAAACAGCTTATTTTTTAGATAAGCGAATACAGGGTATGATTAGAAAAATATTTTTTATATGTCTGGCCTTTTTCTTGCTGACACCTGAACTTAAAGGACAGGATCCACAGTTTACCCAGTTTTTTGCTTCTCCAATGTATCTTTCACCATCTTTTGCAGGAAGTACAAAGGGAAAAAGGATAGCTTTGAACTACCGTGACCAGTGGCCGGCTATTCCAAAATCCTTTGTAACGTATGCATTTTCATATGATCATTTTCTACACAGCATAAATAGTGGGTTAGGAGTTCAGTTACTCCGTGAGCAGGCAGGAGCCGGAAGATTATCCACCACCAACCTGGGCTTGTTGTATGCTTATCACATAGAACTGAATCATGAATGGAGAGCTATTCCTGCCCTTGGTTTTTATTATACCCAGCAGCAACTGCAATTTGATAAACTAACTTTTGGAAACGAGATTATAGATGAAACATGGGTCCGTACAGAACCCAGGCCCAAAGAATTTGTATGGGATGTTGACGCCTCTGCCTCTGCTTTGTTTTTATCAGAGCAATATTGGTTTGGTTTAACAGTAGATCACCTCTTAATGCCAAATCAATCATTAACCGGAGAAGAGAGCCTGCTGCCAATGAAGTATTCGATTTTTGGCGGAATGCGAATTCCTATAGGACAGCGATACAGCCGCCGATCGTTTGAGAGTCTTTTTCCGGCCATTCATTTCAGGAAACAGGGGCTTAATTACCAGCTTAATATGGGTGTTTATTGGAACAAAAAACCCTTTATGTTAGGATTCTGGTACAGGGGCATACCTGTGTTCAGACAATATCCATCAAATGATGCAATTGCTGTTTTGCTGGGTTATTCAATTGATCAATTTTCTTTCGGCTATAGCTATGATGTAACAGTATCTGAATTAGCAGGTTTGTCGGAAGGAGCACATGAAATATCCATTATTTTTAAATTTGGTGAGTATTTAACCCCGAGAGAAAAATGGAGAGTCAATCCATGTCCGGGACTCTAAAATTCAATTGTTTTTTATTTTTTTCAGAAAAAATAGCTTTTTCACTTTTCTAAAGAAGTGCTTTACTTTATATTTGCGGTTTGTATAACAAAATTTTTAAACGATGAATAAAATAAGTCCGGTTCTTAATATTATACTTCTGATTGCAGTAGCGGTTTTATTCTACCTGCATTTTTCAGGAGAAGGATCTACGAAGGAATCAACAAAAAAATCAAAGTCTGAAACAACAGAAGAAGCCTTTCAGAGTTACAATCAGTTACGCGTTGCTTATGTGGATATTGATTCACTGCTGGCAGATTATCAAATGTATCAGGACAAACGTGATGAATTCCTGGAAGACCAAACCAACTCACAAGCTAAGCTTGAAAGTAAATCCAGGGAGTTGCAAAGCGAGTTTCAGGATCTGAGAGAGAAACTAAATAAAGGGTTGATTACGAGGGCAAAAGCTCAAATGATGCAACAGGAACTTGGCCAGAAAGAGCAGCAGTTATACCAGATGAGGGATAATATAAGTTCAGAACTTGCCGAAAAAGAGCAGGTTATATACAGACAGGTTCTTAACAGCATTATGGAATACCTGGATGAATATGCCGCTGAAAATAACTACCATTATGTGTTAAGTTATTCTTTTGGAGGTCCTTTGCTATACAGGGCAAATAAATTCAATATAACTAAGGATGTATTAACAGGCCTGAATAACGCATACGAAAAAGAACAAAAAAATAAATAAAACCAGGAGTTAGAATTGTTTAAAGCCGTCCTCGCCCGAGAGACGGCTTTTTTAGTATTCGGGAATATACCTTTTAAATAGGGCGAACCTGTAAAATGTTTGGAATTTAACCTTAAGATAAACAGGGGTTTGTAACCTTTATTTAATTGTTTTCGTAAAGGAAATATGCTGTAAGAATATTCTTACAAAATAAGTACCTTTGAATGAAATTTCATTTATCTAACCTGAATTATTCGGGCTAAGAATTGAGGATATTTTTTGCAAACTTTTCAATACCAGTATATTCATATCATATTCTAACTTTTTATGGGACTTCATCAGAAAATAAAACATTGGGGGTTAAGTGCATTCGGAATAAAAAAGAAATTCAATGCACTTGAGAGAGAGAATAATGAATTAAAGAAATTACTCGAGGAATCCCGTGCTTCCGGCTATTATCTTCATGTGGCAGTGAAATCCAACCTGGATGCTATTATCTGCATTAATTCAGAAGGAGAAATCGTATTGTTTAATCCTGCTGCTGAGGAATTGTTCCAATATAGTGAAAGTGAGGTTTTGAATCAGCCTGTAGAAGTTTTGCTGAAGGACGATGCAAAAAGCATGTATAAGAAACGCCTGGGAGATTATTTACAGGATGGGGTAGGCAGCTGTGGTCATGTTAATAGACGAACTGAGCGTGTTTTCCAAAAGAAAGATGGCACAACCTTCATAGGAGAACAATCCCTGGCTGCTGCCCGGGCAGGAGACAAAATCTATTTAGCCTCAACGATTAGAGACTTAACAGCATTTAAAGAAAGAGAGCGTAATTTAAAAGAAAATAAGGAACGACTGGAACTTGCACTTGAGAGCGCTAATATTGGATTGTGGGATCATAATCTGAAAACCGGCAAAGTGTATCGTACAGAAAGATGGGCTGAAATGCTTGGTTATGAACCTGGAGAAATTCCTGATAATGCTAAGATCTGGAAATCATTAATCCATCCGGAGGACAGAGAGGTGGTAGATAAAGTAGCTACGGCTCATGAATCCAGGAAAATAGAAACTTTTGCTGTTGAACACAGGTTAAAAACAAAAGATGGTTCATATAAATGGATTTTAAACTGGGGTAAAATCAATAATTTTGATGAAAACGGAAATCCCGTTCGTGCCTTGGGAACGCATATTGATATAGATGACAGAAAAAAAGCAGAACAAGCATTAAAAATGGTTCGGGATCAGTTTGCTTCAATAATGAACAGCCTGGAAGCAATGATTTATGTTATCGATCTCAATACGCTCGAGATACTTTTTTTGAATAAGAAGTCTAAAGAGTTGTTTGGAGATTGTGAAGGCCGTATATGTAAGGATGTCTTCTATTCTGGTACCACCATCCCTTGTGATGTTTGTCCGAACAATAAACTGTTGGATAAGGAAGGTAAACCTGCTGAAGCTTATCATTTTGAATACGAGAATGAAAATACCGGTAAGTGGTATGATGTTACTGATAAAGCTATTTATTGGCCCGATGGTAGGATTGTTAAACTGGAAATAGCAATCGATATTACAGAGAGAAAAAAGAGCGAAAACATGCTTCGTGATTTGAATGCCACAAAAGACCGTTTATTCACCATAATTGGACATGATCTCAAAAACCCCCTGTCAGATATTATTGGGTTTTCTGAGCTTATTCATAAAAATTACCAAAATTATTCCGGTGAAAAATTGAAAAAGTTTATTGAATTAATTTATGCTTCTGCCAGAAGGACAAATGATTTGCTCGAAAATCTGTTAGAATGGTCTACTTTTCAAAGAGGAAAATTGTCGTTTGAACCAGGCGAATTGGAATTAAAAGAGCTTATAGAACAAAACATCAAGATTTTTCATCAAAAAGCAAAAAGAAAGGGTATTACTTTGTTAAGTGGTTTTAATGAAGAGACAAAGGTAATTGCTGATAAGAAAATGATAGAAACTGTGTTAAGGAATTTAATATCTAACTCAGTTAAGTTTACAAGCCAGGGAGGCACTATTCATCTATATCCTGAGATTAAAAATGATAAGCTTATCGTTACTGTAGCTGACAACGGAACAGGAATAGCAAAGAAGGATATTGACCAGATATTTAACAAAGAAAAGTATCTGAGCAGATCAGGTACCTCCGGCGAAAAAGGTACGGGTTTAGGTCTGCTCATTTGTAAAGATTTTATTGAAAAACATGGAGAGAGTATTTGGGTGGAAAGCGAACCAGGGGATGGAAGCGAATTTAAATTCAGCCTTCCGCTTCGTCATTAGAAAAATCTAGTATATTTACCTGCTATTACGTTTGAAATTAATTTTCATTTCATCGGAATAGACTCTTCTGATTATCAGTTGAAAGGAGACAATGATACTGTGTATATGAAGCTTTATCTTTGGAAATATATAGACTTTTCTGTTGTACGAGCTTTTATTGGATATGCCATGCCTTTATATTGCCTAATGTATCCTACAGGAATATGTTTAAAGAATTGGATTTTCTCGTTAAAATATACGATTGTGAAAGGTTGAGGTGGGGCCTGTTGGATTACTGTTAATTTGAAGGTATTAACTAATCTACCAGGTCAAAAGCTATTGCAAACCGGATGAGTTCAGCTGTACTTTTTGTTTCTACTTTATATTTTATATTTTTTCTGTGTTTTTCAACGGTATGCCTTGATATAAAGAGTATTTCAGATATATCTGGATTGCTGTAACCCTGTGCCACTAACGTTATGATTTGTTTTTCCCTTTTTGTAAGCTGGGCAAATTTCATGAGATTTTTTTTCATGAATAGATTGTCGTCGAGCGCTTTATTAATCTTACTGCTCATATTACCCATTAAATCAACAGGACAGGCAATGACGATTCTTTTGTCAGGAGTTTCATTAGGGTCTTCTCTCAGAAGTTTAGAGGTAATATACATCCATTTAAATTGTTCAAATCCCTGGGGCCTGACACGTTGGAAAAAGGATAATACTTCGGTATTGTCTTCACGTTCATAATAGTTTATAATCAGTTTTTTAAGGATTTTTATTTCAGAAGGATCAAAGCTTATTGCTTCCGGATAACTTTGTCCTAAATTATTAATTTCTTCCCGGGTATAGTTCAGTAACTCTTCAGAAATTTTATTCATATACAGATTCTGTCCATCCCTATGATTAATTAATAATCCGACGGGTAAAGAATCACCAACATCCTGGATTTTGAAATCTTTTACCTTTTGTTCCTTTTCAAGGGTAAATAGCTTGAGATTTAAAACCTGTTGAATCTCTTTCTGTGTTTTGTAGGATGATATCATTGTTATTGGATTAAAACAATAAATCTTACACGGTATTTTTACCTGTATTTTTGTATTAAAAATAGTAATTATGAATAAAAAATCCAGACAATCAGGTTATTTAGAATTATTCTAACATGGATCCAGGTAATCTAAAAACTACATATATAAGATTAACTCTGATATTAGAGTGACTCTTATATATTTCTATTAGGACTCTCCCTAAAAGCGTGCTTTTTTCTATTGTGTAAATACATTGAGCTACTCTAGCATACTAACCCTCAATTTCCAGCTCGCTTTAGCATTTTAGAAAATCAGGAAGCCGGCTCAAAGCCGGCTGAGGATGTGTTGAGTGTTCGATTCAGCATCACCCGCGTGAACGCGGGTGTTCCTTCTCCGTAGTAAAACTACGAAGGAGAAGCTAATCTCATAAAATAACCGAATAATCATGGATTTAACCATGAGACTAGCACCCGGCTTCAGCCGGGTGATCGATTCAGACGTCCCATTCCACCTATAGCCCGCTTCAGCGGGCTTTTGAAACAAAGAAACCGGCTGAGGCGTGTAGTGAGGCTCGGTACAAATTAATATTTTTTTGAATCCCAACAAACTGATTAGTAAAACAATAAGCTGTTTATGTATACGGGAGAAGTACTATTTAAATTCCACCACAATGGTTGAATCTTTTTCCTCTGTTAGCAATAGTGCAGCTTCTCCATCTCTCAACCATTCAACATTTCTAATTTTGGGTTGTCCTTCTTCATAAATTGATCTGCTTTCTTTTTCAAGATCGTATCCGTATAGGTTGTAGGATTCGCTTTCTTCATCATAGAGATGATAAATAATAAGTTTGCCATCGGGTGAAATCCAGAAAGTTTGTCCGGTTTCTTCAATTTTATTTGTTTTGCCTGTAGTTAGGTTGTAGATATATATTCCTTCTTCTTTGTTAATTCTCGATTTTTTGGTATTTGCCAGAGAAAAACCAATCAGGTCATTACTTTGAGCCAGGTATGTTTCCCATTCTTCCGGCCAGTTTTTTATTATCCCGAAACTATGAATTAGCTGTGCCTTAGCTTTATAAGGTTTGTAATGATATAAGTTGAGTTTGGTTTTTAATTTACTGGTGTCTTTATCACTGCCTTCGGGGAAAAATGTCATTCCTTTAAAAAATGCAACAGAAGAGTCCCGGGTTAGGATAATACCATTGCCAAACTGTTCGTCAATGTGAGATGGGGGTTGTTCGCAACTAAAAAGAAAAAAACTGAATAGAAGAACCGAAGAAATAAACCTTATTTTATGCATATTATTTTTTTTCTGTGTTAATTTGACTCAAAAATATACATTTATTAAATGAATGTCAATACCAGAGGTATTAATGTAAATGCAAACGGACTTTATTTTTGAATGCAGGAATTTGAAACAAAAGCTACTTATTAAACAAATGAATATTTTTAGAGTCTCTATATTAACAAAAAATCAGCTATGAGAAGAAAATACACTGCAGAAGAAAGTTTTGCCGGCCAACTTGATGCGGAAGACACTTTGTCGGAATTCAGAGAACATTTTTACATTCCTGAAGGAACCATCTACATGGATGGCAATTCGCTTGGATTATTGTCCAAAGAAGCTGAATATTCTCTGAAACGGGTATTGAATGAATGGCGCGATTTGGCAATAAAAGGCTGGCTTAAGGGCAAAACACCCTGGTTTTATATGGCTGAGGAAATAGGAAATAATGCAGCCCGATTAGTGGGTGCAAAAACTAAAGAACTTATTCTTACAGGAACAACCACAATCAATATTCATTCATTAATAAGTTCATTTTATGCACCCAAAGGAAGAAAGTCAAAAATCCTGGCGGATGAATTAAATTTCCCCTCAGATAT
This sequence comes from uncultured Bacteroidales bacterium, assembly GCA_964585385.1. Lineage (GTDB taxonomy): Bacteria > Bacteroidota > Bacteroidia > Bacteroidales > UBA12077 > JAGXLC01. Next base: position 7,019 of record CAZPDP010000017.1, on the reverse strand, counting down.
TTATGCTTTAAAAGGGCAGATAAAACTCAAAGGTCTCAATCCTGAAGAAGAACTCGTTTTAGTACCTTCCAGGGATGGTTATACCCTGGATGAAAAGGAGATAGTAAAAAGAATGGATGACAACGTGGCCCTGGTATTTCTGCCTTCAGTTTTGTACCGCTCTGGTCAACTGCTGGATATGGAATATTTAACGAGGGAAGCGCACAAACGTGATATTCCAATTGGTTTTGATTGTAGTCACTCCGCCGGGGCTGTTCCACATGAGTTTAGTAAATGGGGTGTGGATTTTGCCTTATTTTGCAGTTACAAATACCTGAATGGCGGGCCGGGTGCCTCAGCATTTCTTTACCTGAATGAAAAGCACTTTGATAAGGAACCATACATGGCAGGATGGTTTGGAAATCGTAAGGAAACACAGTTTGATCTTTCACTTGATTTCGATCAGGAACCCAGCGCAGGCGGCTGGCAGATTTCTTCACCTGGAATACTTGGGTCTTCGCCGCTTGAAGGGAGTATTGAACTGATTAATCAGGCTGGAATACATAACCTCAGAGAACGTTCTAAAGAATTGACTTCCTACCTGGTCTACCTGATAAATGAAAGAATAACTCAAGAGCCTTATAATTTTAAAATTCTTACCCCTGAAGAACCGGAAAAAAGAGGGGGCCATATTGCTATCACAAGGGATACTGAAGCGTTAAGAATTAATGAAGCTCTAAAAAATAAGGGTGTGGTGCCGGATTTCAGACCTCCTGATATGATACGAATAGCTCCTTCACCTCTCTATAGCACATTTTATGAGATATGGCAGGTTGTTCAGTTTCTTAAGGAAATTGTTGACAACAAAGAATATGAGAACTTCAGAGATGAAAGGTCAGCAATTTCATAAACGCATTTTCATTATTACCCAAATTGAGCGATTTTAGCTCACGGAAATTTATAAGTTTTTTTATACATCTCAGATATATGAATTAATGACCTACTGAGCGAAATTGAAATCTTTAGCTACCCTAATCAAATAAAATTGGGAAAAGTAAAAAGGACCATCCCGTATAACGAAATGGCCCTGAAATGAACTATATAATAGATTATTCAACTTTAATCGATCGATTGGAGTTTTTGATAACCTCCTCTTTCTTGGGAATTACAACTTGCAAGATTCCGTTTTTGTAATGTCCTTTAATGTTGCCCTTGTCTACCTTATCTGACAGGCGGAACACTCTTTTAAATTCATTGAAACGGAATTCCCTCTTCAAAAACTCTTCGTTTTCTTTTGGTTCTTTTTCAAGTGAAATGGTCAGTAAGTCTTCTTCCAGCTCAATATTGAAGTCGTTTTTTTCAAATCCGGGCACTGCCAGTTCAATTCTGTAATCTTTTTCTGTTTCAAGAATGTTGGCAGGAGGCATGGCAAAAAATTGCCTTCTTTCCATCTCATCGTTATTGATAAAATGATCGAAAAGGTCAGAAAATAATGAATTGTTTCTGCTTTCCATTGTCGGATTGTAAGTTCTTAATAGTGTCATAGCTTTAAAATTTTTATTATTTGTATTTAGTTTAATTAAAATTTGAATCGTTTAATTTGTTTAGGTCAATTCCTGTGCCATTCTATTTTTGGGGCAAGTTGACATTTAGTGATTTCTT
>CAZPDP010000017.1:0-5278 GCA_964585385.1 uncultured Bacteroidales bacterium | reverse complement strand
GGTCAATTCCTGTGCCATTCTATTTTTGGGGCAAGTTGACATTTAGTGATTTCTTGTTTAAGACAGATTGACATGGTAAATGCAAAACTTGCGACATGTTGACATTTTTTAGGTGTATTTTTATTGCCTGATAAAAAATGATATCAAAATCTTCTTAGCCCGAATAATTCAAGAATTATTCCTATCTCCGATATCTTATTTGTACTTTTGCAATCAATTAAAGTTAGTCAAAGTTTATGCGCATCGATATTTTAACAGGTTTGCCTGAGTTGCTTGATAGTCCATTGAACCAGTCGATTATCAACCGGGGCAAAGACAAAGGGTTGGTTGAGATTTATGTTCACAATCTTCGTGATTATTCAACAGATAAACACAGAAATATTGACGATTATGCATTTGGAGGAGGAGCCGGGATGGTTATGCAAATTGAACCCATTGACCAGGCTATAGAAGCGCTAAAGAAAGAACGGAACTACGATGAAATCATCTATACAGCGCCTGAAGGTGAACGATACAACCAGAAAGAAGCAAACCGCCTGGCTACCCGGAAAAACATTATTATACTATGCGGTCATTATAAAGGAGTAGATCAAAGAGTGAGAGACCATCTGGTAACAAAAGAAATATCCATTGGTGATTATGTGCTTACCGGTGGTGAACTTGCTGCTGCAGTTATTGTGGATAGTGTTGTCAGACTTATTCCGGGTGTTATAGGGGATGAAACTTCCGCACTTACCGATTCGTTTCAGGATGATCTGCTTGCTCCGCCTGTTTATACGCGTCCTGCAGAATATAAGGGTTGGAAAGTCCCGGAGGTACTGCTTTCCGGTAACTTTAAAGAAATTGACAAGTGGAGGGAACAAAAGGCCCTGGAGAGAACAAAAAAATACCGGCCGGATTTGCTTGAAGGAGAAGATGAAAGCGAGGAATAACCTCGCTAATAAAATTTATACTCTGCTGTAATACTAGTATAAATTCTTTTAAAATAGAATGTTAGCAAATTCACTGTACAGGTTTTTATTAAATCAACGCAGGAAAGTGTTTAAAAGAATTTGATTATTTCCCATTTAATTTTAATTTTATGCGGAAACCTGTATAGTATAAAGCCGCATGGTGAGTAAAATTTTGGTCGTTGATGAATCAAAGGATACCATCAATCAATTGCATAAAATAAATGATGACTATAATCAGTCCTTTGAAATCATCGAGATTGATAAAGGAGAGATTTATAGCAAGACTAAAGAACATCGTCCAAAGTCTATTATAGTTGATTCTTCCATTTTTAAAGAAGACGGAACCAAAGGACTGAAATCACTCAAACAGGATCCTGATACACTTGAAATTCCGGTAATTATTGCTTTAGAGGCCCCCAATCAAAAAGATATCAAATTTTATTTTGACCTGGGCATATCCGATTTTTTGATAAAACCCCTCCGGATTGATGAGCTTCTTATCAGGCTGAAGACAATTTCCAAGAGAAATCAATACATCAATAAACTGTACAGGGAAAATGAACATCTTGGTAATCTATCACTTGTAGCAAAGAAGATTGGTAATGCTGTAATATTGTTTCATCCCAATGGGAAAATTGAATGGGTGAATGATGCTTTCAAAGATATGTATGGGTATGAAATTGATGAATATTTTGAAAAATATGAACATGAAATTATCTCACCCGAAAGCAAGAAATTTAAAAAAGCTCTTACAAAATTTGAACAGGGAAGTTCAAGCGTAAGTTTTGAACATGAAATTTTTACTAAGGAAGGCGACAGTAAATGGATTCAAACTACACTAACCCCGGTTTATAATGAGCTTGGCAAACTTATAAAACTGATTGCAGTCGAATCAGACATTACGGATTTAAGGGAAGAAAAGAAAAAGTCCGATGAACTTCTGCTTAATATCCTGCCTTTCGAGGTAGCCGAGCAATTGAAAAAGAAGGGAGAAGCTAAATCCAGGAAGTATAAAACGGTGACAGTTCTTTTTGCCGATTTTGAGAATTTTACCGGGTTAGCCAGGGAGTATTCCACCAAAGAACTGATTTATGAGCTGAATAAATATGTGCAGAAGTTTGATGAAATAATTGACAAGCACTACATTGAAAAAATTAAAACCATTGGTGATGCTTATATGTGTGCGGGGGGACTACCGCTGAAGAACAAAAGCAACCCGATTGACGTTACACTTGCAGGTTTAGAAATCCAGAAGTTTATAAGCGATATGGCTGAAGAAAAGGCTAAAACAGGAGAAATGGCCTGGGAGGTGAGACTGGGAATACACACGGGTGAAGTTATGGCCGGTGTTATTGGGAACAAAAAGTTTGCCTATGATATTTGGGGGACCACTGTAAATACTGCCAGCAGAATGGAAGAGACCAGCGAAATCGGGAAAGTAAATGTATCCGGCATAACCTATTTCTATATCTCAAATTATTTCGATTGTACTTACAGGGGAAAGATCAAGGTGAAAAATATGTCGGATGAGATTGATATGTATTTTGTGAACAGGTTGAAACCCGAATATTCAGAAGATGAGTCAGGCATCTATCCCAATGCAGAATTCAGGAAGATCCTTGCCAAATATTAAGCTATCCTTTTAAACTTCTCAGGTTGAAATTCATAGGTAAAAATTGCTCTACATTATCAGCCTTCAGAATTCTTTCACTCCCATATAGCAGAATTTCAATATTTTGGTTGTATCGTTCCTGTGTTTCTAATAAAACCTGTAAACATGAACCACAAGGTGTTATAGGTTCTTGTACTATTTTTCCCTTTCTGATAGCAGTAATCGCAAGCTTGGTGACAGGAATATCAGGATAAGTGGCATTTGCATAAAAAACGGCAATGCGTTCTGCACACAGACCCGATGGATATGCTGCATTTTCCTGGTTGTTGCCCAGAATGATTTGATCATTGGAAAGAAGAACGGCAGCACCCACTTTGAACTCCGAATAAGGGGCGTATGCTTTGTGACTGCTTTCCATAGCGGATTCTACAAGTCTTTTTTCCGCCTTTTGCAACTCTTCGAGGGATTCATATTCTTTGAATTCTGATTTAACTTCAAATTTGTTCATGATTTGTGGATGTTAGGAACAGTAATTGTATTGTCCACCAAAGATAAAATTTTATATTTGAAGTTGTAATGCCCTGATATAATTCTAACAGAAAAATGAGAAAAATAAAAAAGCCCGTATTATCATATTTTTTAAGTTTCTTGATAATATTCCTTATCGGAACATCCTGTTCCACAACCAGAAGAACTACTACAATGAAATCCAGCCTTAGTGGTCAGGATTATATTGAAAAATACAAAGATATTGCAATAAGGGAAATGCGTAAAACAGGAATTCCTGCAAGTATTAAGCTTGCCCAGGGTATGCTGGAATCAAATTATGGGAACAGTACCTTGGCCACTGAAGCTAACAATCATTTCGGGATAAAGTGCCACAGCGATTGGAAGGGCAGAAGAATCTATCATGATGATGACAGGAAAAATGAATGTTTCCGGAAATATGACAATCCAATCGAATCTTTCCATGATCATTCTGAATTTATTACTAAATCCAGACGATACAACTTTTTATTTGATTATGAAACCACTGATTATAAAGCCTGGGCGAAAGGTCTAAAAAAGGCGGGTTATGCCACAAGTCCCACTTATGCGCGTAAATTGATAGAAATGATAGAGAGATACAAGCTATATAATTACGATGCCAAACCTTCTGCCCGTGTTGCTTACGATCAGGAGACCAGGGAGCTGGGAAATGTCGATAATTATAAGATATCCTCTCCCGGACATACAGTTCAAAGCAGGAACAGAATTGATTATATTATCGTGCGGGAAGGAGATACTTACCGGAGCCTGACTGAAGAACTGGAATTGATGCCCTGGGAGCTCAGGAAATACAACGAACTGGATAGCAAGCATGACTTAGAACCCGGCCAGATACTCTACCTTCAGCCAAAAAGAAATAAAGCGGCCAGGGGATATGATATCCATATTGTGAAAGAGGGGGATACTATGCATTCCATCGCTCAGATGTACGGTATTAAACTGGACAAGTTGTATAAGAGAAACAGAATGGAAGAAGGGGCCAGTCCTGAACCGGGAACCAAAATATACCTCAGGAACAAGAAGCCCAGGGAAGAGGAGGAAGAAAAGAATAAGGAAGACTGAACCTTTATTTATTTACTCGAACCGGTATTTTTTTATTTCCCTGAAACCCACTAGAAATTCATCCACTTTCATTTTTCTTTTACCTGATAACTGTAATGTTTTAATATCAATGAAACCGTCTTTGCAGGCAACCTGTAGATAGTTCTTTTCATCCGTATGGATTGTGCCTGTCGGTTGAGAAGGTGGTTGGTAAACGGGTACAGCTTCGAAAATTTTTACCCCCTGTTTTTTACCATTACTAGTTATTTCTGTCCATGAAGCAGGGTAGGGGCTCAGTCCTCTTATAAAATTGTAGATTTTTTCAACAGACTCATTCCAGTTAATCCGGCAATCTTCCTTAAAAATCTTTGGAGCTTTTTTAATGGTTTGATTTGACTTAATAAGCTCTTCCTGATTAAGCACTGAATAATTACCGTTCAGAATTTTTTCCACTGTATCAACAACAAGCTGGCTGCCCTTTTTCATAAGTTTGTCATGCAAAGTTCCTGCTGTATCGTCGGGTTTGATATCAACCTTTCTTTGATCAATGATTTTTCCGGTATCCACTTTATCATCAAGAAAAAAGGTGGTAACTCCTGTCTCGGTTTCCCCATTTATAATGGCATGATTTATTGGCGCTGCTCCACGGTAGTCGGGAAGCAGAGACGCATGTAAATTGAATGTGCCATGCGAGGGGATGTTAAAAACTTCTGGTGGTAAAATTTTAAAAGCAACGACTACCTGGATATTTGGTGATAATTTCTTTAGTTGATTAATGAAAGATTCATTTTTTAATTTTGGGGGTTGAAGAATATTCAGGTTATTTGCTGCTGCATATTTTTTTACAGCTGATTCTTTTATTTTCTGTCCTCTGCCGGCAGGTTTATCCGGGTTTGTTACCACGCCAACAACATTAAAGTTATTTTCAATCAGGACTTTCAGACTATCCACCGCAAAATCGGGGGTACCCATAAAAACTATTCTGAAGTCTTCTTTTTTCATATTCTTACATTTGGTAAGCAAAAATAGAGATTTTTTTCAACCTGAATACCTCTGAGTGATTGAATTGTTGTTAGAATTGATTATTAAAACCCCAATTGCCCCGTACACGAAGTGTCGGGGA